>JBBSFI010000034.1:0-49104 GCA_038238905.1 Chthoniobacterales bacterium
AGAATCGGCGCGCGTCTCTTTCTCCTCATCCATCCACTCATCCACACATCCATCCATCCCGGTGCGAAGCACCCACGGCGCGGCGGTCTTGTAGAGGCCGAGCAGCGTGTCGCGCAACGGCTGGCCCGACCACGGCACGACGCGGTTTGCCAGCCGGTCAAACGCGGCTTCGAGAGCAGCGAGGTCCACCGGCTCGACCTCGGTTTTTACGATGAACCACGCCACGGGATTCAAGTCCACGCCGACTACCTTGCACCCGAGCCGCAGCGCCTCGACTACGGTGGTGCCGCCGCCCATGAACGGGTCGAGCACGACCTTGCCGCTGGTGTCCGGGTCATTCGTGTGGTCGCGGTAAAACTCCGCCATGATGTCCGTGCCCGCCGGCTTGAGCGCGCCGAGCAGGATGGCGCGGAAGACACACGATGCCCTACGCGCGAACCATTTGTGCATCTGGTAAATCGGCTTGAACGCATTGCGCTCCGGCACCGCGAGCCGATTGATTTCGACGATGGGAAAGTCTTCTTCGATGGCGCGTTTCATTGGGTCATGAACTTATGCTGAAACGGCGCGGAGCCGGGATGAATGGAGAACCGGGTCTGCTCCTTCCCCTGCCGGTCGTTAAGGATGAGGATGTCCGCAAAGTGGCTCGCGATGACGCCGCGCGTCGGCGCCGGCGCCGTGCTGTCGACGATGACCCGACCGATGCATTTGCGCGCGGTTTTTTGCGGCTGGTTCAGGAGAGTGCTGGAACTGAATTCAGTGACCCAAATGTACTTCGGGTAGTCGAGTTGCAACAGCTTCTCGCCGACATCAGCATTGAATCCGTTCGCGGCAACGTCTTCCCGCACGTCCCGCTGGAACTCGACGGAGCGGCGCAGGAACGTGCGGTGTTCGAGGTTTGAGAGCAAGGGCGCGAGATCAGGACGTAAAAGGGCGAGGAAATCGCCGATCGTCTCGGGTTTGGCGGGATCAGGCTTGCGCGCGAGCATCAGGCTCACGTCAGTCACCGCCATCCTTTCGGCCTCTTCGCCTGAGAGCGTCGCCTCGGGAGGGATGACCACTAGGATGAGCTGAATCTGATCAAACGTCAGAACGCCGGGATGCGGTCCGAACAACGGCATCTCGACATAGGGGCCGGTGTTGTCGTTGTTGACATAAAAGCCGGGGATGCGCTGGAGCGCGATGGTTGCCTGGGCGGTCGGATCGTATTTGTGGCCGATACCGACGAGAGCGTGATTCGAGGTGCAGAAAATGACCGGCAGGCCGCTTTCAATATAGCGATATGCAATGTCCGCGAGTTTCGCTGTGCGCTGCCGCTCAAGCTGGGCTTCGTGCGCCGTTATGTCAGCGTTTGGATCGGCGGTGATCGGAAACGCGGCTTCGACGTGAGCATGGCTGTCGTCGAGCATGTCGCGCTGGTAGCTGATCGCCGAAAGGGCCATGCCTTGGAGAGCGTCGAGCATCTGCACGAAGGTCAGTCCCGTTTCGGCCGGGTAATGGCGACCAAGGGCGCTGTGCGACTTGGCGAGCTGGTTGATCTCCGCCGGCAGAAATTCGCGGGTGACCGAAGCGCCGACTCATGTAGCGCGCGAGCATCCAGAGGCACGCCTTCGCGCAAGCGCCGACCTGCGTGTCCTGCTGCACGAATGGCATGGCTGGAACGGTGAACTTTTCCCCCAGGATGTGCGCTGTGAAATCAGCCGTGCAGGTGATGAACTCGGTGTCGCCGTTGGTGAAGATGGGCTTTATGCAGGTCCGTCCTACGCGCTGGAGATCAGTGGGGCGAAGCACTATGAATCCGAGATAATGGTCACGATATTGCCCAAATTGCGTCGTGGTGGTGGGTGGAATTTCGACGGCGAAAAAATGCAGTCGAGTGCAGCGATGCGGATAGTCCTTGAACGCTTTGCTATAAAAGGCTGCGAGTTCGTCCTGGTAATCCTGATCGACGTAACCCTTCTCGAAGACAACCGTGACACAATTCAGCGGGGGCTGACATAGCGCCCTGAGAATGACATTCACGGGCGTCGGATTGCCGCTGTAAGGCCAGGCTTCGTCCCGGAGCCGCCGGTCGAATTCGGGCGTGCCGAACTTCTCGATGTGAAACGTTTTGTTCATAAAATGCGAACAGCCGCCAAGCGAATGGCGGCTGTTCTAAACGTTTGGTCTGACTGCCGGAAAGCAGCTACAAGAATACGCGCCGTGCAGATCCCTCCATCGAACGCGCGCGCGCCTGCTCGTAGGCCGCGGCTTCTTGCGCCATGATTTCGATCACTTCGCGCCAGTGCGCGTCCCAGTCGATTTTCTCGACCAGTTGCAGAAGTTCCTCGCTCGAAATCGCGGGCGCGATCTGAGTTTCGTTGTCTTCGATGATCGACACGGGCATGAGGTGATTTATTGCGAATCGCGCCGGCTAGCACAAGTGCGCGCAACGATCCGGTCTTGGAGGGCGCAGGAAGGCTGCCGCGGAACGTGGCAGATTGCAAGTGGAAGCACGTATGCGAAGCGCACGAACGAGAAAAGCCCGTTTGTGCGTTGCACGTCAACTGAAAAATGTGGATGCCGGAGATCATGCGAAACCGACGAGGTCGTCGGGCTTATAGACGATGAGCCCCTGGATATGGTCGAAGTTGGTGTCGGCGGTGGCGATCTCGTTGATGCCGAGACGACGGGCGACGGCGAGGTTGAGGGCGTCATTGGTGAGCAGGCCGTGCTGCTTTTGCAGTTCCAGCCCGACGAAGAAATCCTCGGGGCGAATGGTCTCGACCGTGAGACCGCCGCCGAGAAGGTTGCGCACTTCGTCGGCATACGTGGTGAGTTGCCGGACGAAGTCCTGCCTGTGCGCCAGCATCCGGGCGGGATTGGACGCGACAAGCTGGCGAAACTGCGCCTCCTGCATCATGCGCCGGTGAGCCACCTCGGCGACGATAGCCGTGTTGATCCATCCCTCGAGCGCACTGGTGTCGCAACGCGTGAGGAAGCTGCGACACTGCGCAGACCTTCGGCCAAGCATGTAGATGATGATATTGGCATCCACGAAAACGCGGGTGCCGTTGAGAATGTCGTCGAGGTTCATTGATCCCAAAAGTCTGCCTCCATCGTCTCGCGGAATTGTTCGTCGCTGATGTTCATGGGCGGCGATTCGAGCAGGCGCGCGAGGCCGGACTTCCTGCCGTGTGGCCGCTCCTGCTGCCGAAGGTAGGCCGCGATGGCCTCCTGAATGACTTCACCGATCGCGCGCTTTTCGCGAGCGGCAGCGACTTTGAGGTCTTGATAGACCTCGTCTTCGAGTTGGGTGCCGATTTTGATTTTCATCGTGTTAGTTGCGTTCGAGTTCGATCCAAGGCACGAGGACTTCCATGAGCGAGAAGCCGCCGTGCTGATAAAGACGGTTGGAGGACGGGCCAGGCTTGCGGGTGCGGATGCGACCGCGGAGCAGCGCGAGGCGGCGCGACGGGACGAGCTGCAAATCGGGATGCCATGCGGGGAATGGCACGCCGGGCGGAAACTCACGCCATCGCGAATTCTCGACGAGCGAGCCGGCATCGGACTGGAGAGCACCCGCCTCTCCCCCCGCCCCGAAGAAGACGTAGCCGTGATCGCTGGTGACAACGATGGGCGCACCGGCGGGGATGGCCTGCACGGTGCATTTCCAAATCGTCTCGATGTAGCTGGCGAAGGTATCAAAAAGTTTTTCGCTGCGCGCGTCGTCGTCGAAGAGAAGGCCGTCGGGATAGTGCGACCAGACGAGGAGGCTGCGCCTGGCGGGGAAGTTGTCGCGGGAGTTTGGCTGACCGAAGTAAAACGCCTGCGCGTTTTTCTCGGCGAATTCACGGCGGCCGGGGAGCGCGGAAGGGCTGAGCGGCTTGCCGAGGACGCGCTGCTCGATGAAGCTCTGCGTCTCAGTGGGCAGGCATGTGGCGATGACGCGCGCACTTTTCACGCGGAAGCCGGATGCTGCGGCGTGCGCCAGGAGCATCGGCATTTCGCGCAGCGAGAGGCCGTCGAATACCACGGCAGCGTGTGGCGACGGCAGCGGCAGTGGGGCCGAAATGCCGAGCCAGTCGGCAAGCGCTGGCGCGGCTTCGGATGCGGCGGCAAGTTCATCCCACACGCGCGGCGCACCGGCGGCGATCAGTTCCTCCAGCCCGCAGACGGCGGCCTCGCCTTTGCGAAGGTAGTCTTCGCTCGACGACGACGCGGCGTAACGCTCGGGGCTCCACACGGTGCGAGTGAGCCAGTCGGTGATGGACTGGAGCCGTGAACCTTCGTCAGCGAGTCGCTGCGGGTCGAAGTCGAGGTCGGATGTGGCGCTCATTGTGCGGTGATCGTGAGCGTGACGCGGCATGCGCCGGGCGTGAAATCGGGAAGCCGTTCGAGCATATCCTCAGTCTCGGCTTTGGTGAACGCGCCGTTGAATTCCAACGATGCCTCGCCGGCAAAGCGTCCGATGCCGCTCAACGTGCCGCGGACGAACGAAGGAAGAGACGACATCTCGGTCTCGCGTACGTCGTAAGTGAGGGCGATGCGCACCTTCTCGACGCGCGGATCGGTGCGCGATTCCAGCAGCCGTGCGACTTCCTGGCGGACTTGCTGGCGCGTTCTGATGAAACTCGTGGAGACGGTCTCCAAGCCCGGCGACGGCGACGGGCCAGGGCCGGGAATTGGACCGGGCGGCAGCGGCCCCGGCGTAGGCCGCGGTGGCACCAGGCCGGGCCGCGAGCCGGGCGCAGGCGTCGGGACATGGAACGGTGCACAGATAAATGCCTCGGCGAGTTGGTCACCCGACAGGCGTGTCCGACGCCCGCAAACGCGGCCTTGATCCTCGGCGGAGTGTTCAAGCCCGATGACATTTCCGAAGTCGACAAGACTCTGGATTGCCTCGTGAAAGACGGTCTGCTTAAGCAGCATCGGGAAGCCGGGCGTGTTGCGATACTCCTCCTCCACCTGGCTGACTTTGCGCCCGATCAACTCGGCAGCGCGACCGGCAAGATGCTCCTGCACGAACGCCGGCGGGTAGAGCTGGCGAAGCACATGCTGGATGATCTGTTCGCGCGCCGCGGCGGACGGCAGATTTTCCCGCTGATACTCGGACTCGGCAGCAGACGCGCCATAACGTGCGACCTGGATGAACGCGAAGTTTGTCTTCCGCAGGTAGTCGAGCGCGTTCTTTTTGTCGTCGTTGCCGATCTTCGTGAACTCGTCGCGGCGCGTGGCATCGTCGGCGGTTTGTGCGAGCCGCTCGGCAGCGATGGAGTTCTGCGCGTATTTGATGAGGTCGGGATTCTTGTGCAGATCCACGCGCTCGTCGCGCGGCTCGATAAGCATGACGGTATTGCGTCGGCGCAGACCAAAGTAGAGCTGGTGAATCATCACCGGCGACAGGCGGCGCGGCGAGATGACGAGGCGGGTGTCGCTGCCAAGGCGGGCATCGAGAATTTGTTGAACCGTCGTGGGATCGGTGAAGATGACGGCGTCCTGATCGCGCAGAATGTCGTTGCACCACCACGAGGCGATGCGGTCGCGCGCCTCATCTTCGACGATGCTCAACGAGCGCAGGTTCACCTTAGAGTGTGCGTTCTCTCGCGTGTCGAAGAACAACGAGCCGCCGCGCTCATGGAAGTAGGAGCCGAACTTCTTGAAATTCGTGAGGGAGAGCTGGAAGGAGTTGAAGTCTGCATCCGGCCCGAGGACTTGGCGCGCAAGCTCGTCGGAAGTCAGGCCTGGCTCGCGTGCAGATGGCGCGAGACTCGCCAGCAGGACGGCGGACGCGATGCGATCGGCAAACGGATTGGCTTTCAGCTCACGGAAATTGGACTCGGCGCATGTTATAAGATTTTGCGACGGATCGAGATCGGCAAGCCATGTGCGCAACTCGGCATCAGCGATGCTGGCGTCGGCAAGCGTGATCAGATGGGTGGCTTGGCAGCGGGCGCGGACGAGTGCCGCGAGAAACCCCAGCGCGCCGCGCGTTCCTTGAAATCCACCTTTTGCCCGCACCCGAACGAGGGCGAGGTCGAGCAACTCCGGCGTGAACGGGTAGGATTCCCGAAGCTGCTCGGCGTAGCCCGCAGGAAACGAAATACCGAAACGCCGCCAGCTATTGAGGTAACTCTGGATGACGCCATCGATCTCGGACGAAGGTTCGATCGGCGAGACGGCGAAGAGTCGGTGGAAAAGAATCTTCCGGCGGTCAGCGGTATCCTGGAAGCGAAGCTCAACCCGCGCGACGCGCTTGAGCGTCTGGCCGGGCTCTTGGTTTCCGTCATACACGGAAGCGACGAGCGCCACGTTCGACCCGGCGCGATTGGCTTCCTCGGACACCATTTGTAAGAAGTTCAGGTTTCGCTGGCGCAGCGCCGGATCGCTGATGGAACGCACACCACTTTCCAATTCGTCGAAAATCAGCACCAGCTTTTTTTCACCGACCGCGTGCCGAAACTCGTCGATGCTCGGCGGCTGATCGACACGAAACTTGGCTCCGAGTTCATGCCCGACGACGCCCCAAAGCGATTCGAGGGGAAAATCGGTAAACTTGCGCCAGACGAGCCGCGTTTCAGCCGGAGCTTGGAAGCTGATCCCGTTTTGGCTGAGCCATTCTCGGAGCTGATCGCCGGCGGTCACCAAATGGAGCGGCACGAGAGCGTCGTGCGATTTGCCAACGCCCTTTGGACCTTCGAGCAGAAAGAGACCCGGCTCGGACCCATCTGAATTTAGCCGCGTGTGCAGCGTGCTGATCAGTCGCCGCAATTCCCCGGTGACGAAGGTGGAATCAAAAAACTCCCGAGCCCGCGATTCAAGTGATCGACGCTTCGGGTCGCTGACGCGTTCGATGTCGATGACACCCTGCAGGCGGCCGGCCAAAACGTCTTCGCGGGGCTGAAGAAGCGAGCTGATCATGCCGAATATTTTATTCGATTTCTAGCAACGTCAAGAAAAACAGACGCATCTTCTACGGCGCTCGCGTCCTTTAGTAGATCATATCAGTTGCATGCATCCTCGCGGTCGCCTCACGGAGTGCGGCTTCGATCCGAAACGGATCGGCGAACGCATCCGCCAGCGGCAACGGGAGCGCGAGGCGCGAGGCGTGCGTTATCTATCCTTCGCGCAGCCGCGCGGCGCCGAGGCGGAATCGTGTGTGGTCCGCGAGGGACCGGGAAAGCCCTGAATCGGAACACACCGGAAAGCCGATAAACCGCGGGCGCCTGAGGGTACGCTCTCACTCTTCCCATCCTTTGCTGTCCCGCCCCTTCAGGGCGGATGGCTGCGTTTATGCACACCCAGAGCGTTGCCCGGGCGGGCGTTGCCCTGGGCTATGGGATTTCGCGCGGGTGGCGTTTTAGTTAGGGCATAGGAAAGTCGATGAACTCGCCGGGCTCCGTTATCTTCGCCCACTTCATCCTTTCCCAAACGCGTCCGGTTCGCTTGCGCGGCGCGATTCGCAGGCTAGACTCTTGATCATGCCCGACCGGATACAAAAGCCAGCGCCCTCGGCTCCGCGGGGTCCGCAGCAGGGGGACGACGGCGGCCCGAAGGCGCCGGATGTCCAGAAGCCCGACACGAAGGATCTGCTGGAGCGGATGCGCCGGGTGGATCCGAATCAATCGCAGCGGTACCGTCAACGCACCGGCCAGTAGAAGCCGATGGACTTTGCGGACAGCCTGTCACCGCTTGGGAATCGGTCGGAGGTGGATTTCGCCGCCATTCTCCGCCGGAAAGGGCTGTATCCCGCGATGGCGGAGGCCGTGCTCGCGCCTCACGCTCCACGGCAGACCGACGCCACCACCATCCTTGCCTTCAAGTTTTCCGGCGGTGTGCTCGTCGCCGGAGATCGCCGGGCCACTGCGGGAAACGTGGTCGTGTACGATCGTGCGGATAAGGTGATGGATATAGACAAATATTCGCTCATGGCAATCGCCGGAGTGCCGGCCACCGCGTGGGAAATGGCGCGCGTCCTCGAGCACTCGTTCCAATTCTATCGCCGAAGCCAGCTTCAGGAGATGAGTCTCGAAGGGAAGGTGCGCGCCCTCTCGAAGCTCCTTCGGGATAATCTCGGGCTCGTGATGCAGGGAGTGGGCATCGTCGTGCCGCTTTTTGCCACGTACGATCTGGAAGCGGATATTCCGCGGCTCTATTTCTACGATGCCATGGGAGCGCAATTTGAGGCGGCGGATTACGCATCGAGTGGCTCGGGCAGCCATGCGGTGCGCAGCATTCTGTACTACGAGAATACTTTCGGATCGAAGCCACTCCGCAAACGGTCCGAACAGCAGGCGATCCAGGTGGCGCTGCGCGCGCTCGACACGGCCGCGGAGGCTGACACGGCCACGGGCGGGGTGGATCGGCGGGGAAAGATTTTTCCCATTGTGAAGCTGATATCGCGCGACGGCATTTCCACCCTTCCGGAGAAGCAACTGGCGCGGGTCTTCAAGGAGCAGGTGGCCTAAAGGCGGATGCCACACGTATGATCGAAGAGCCGTACCGCTGGATGGAGGCGATCGCCAACCGCCGGGAATATATCGAGCACCAGCTCGCGGGCGGGAGTCCGATCGCGGCGCTCTCGTATGCGGATGGGATCGTGCTCTTCACGGTGGGAAGGGAGCGGCAAAAGATCTTTGAGATCTACGATCGCATCGCGATGGCGGCGATCGGGCATCCGGGCGACATCGAGCGGCTGCGCATGGCGGCGATCGAACTTGCGGGCACGGAGGGCTTTACGCGCTCGGCCGACGATGTGTCGCTGCGGCGGCTGGCGACCTATTCTCTGAGCCCGGCGTTGAAAGCGGCCTTCGAGCAGATCTACGGCGCGCCGTTTCTAACGCGCCTGTTGCTTGCGGAACTCGGTCGCGGCACAGCTCCGAATCTATTTGCGCGGCTCGATTACGATGGATCGCTGCATACGAACGGCGGCTCCATTGGGCGCACCTTCGAGGATTTCGGAGTGCTTGCGCCGACGGCACATGCGACGGCGCGGATGGAGGAGTATCTCAAGGAGCATCAAGACACATCCGCCTCGCTGGAGGCGGCGCTGCGGACCGCGGCGGAGGCGTGGGCGATCGGGCGCCTGGTCTCGGTGGACGCCGAGCGAGCGGCGCCGACGGCCGAACAGATCGCGGAATGCCGCCGCGAGCAATTCTCGGCGGCCGCGCTGGAGGCCGCGGTGCTCGATCGCAAAATAGGCGCCCGCATCGCCTACCGCTCCCTCCCGGAAAAGGAGGTCCGCGAGTTGCTGGAAGGCCGATAGTATGTTGTAATGGTTTGTATGAACTCCTGCGACACCGGCATTTTTGCCAGGTTGTCCGGATGGCTGAGCTTTCGGAATGCCCTGCCGTGCGTGGGACTGGTCGTGATTGCGGGCTGCCTCACGTTGCTCGTCGCGCCGGACGAAGCGCCGACTGCGCTGAAGCGGACCGATGGTGGCCAGCCGGGCCTCCCGACGGTGGTGATCGATCCGGGTCACGGCGGGAAGGATGAGGGGACGGAATGGCATGGATTGGCGGAAAAGACGCTCACGCTCGATGTCGGGCAGCGGGTCGATCGCATGCTGAAGACCGCCGGGTTTTCGACGGTTCTCACGCGAAGCGACGATACGTTCGTTACGCTGCCGGACCGGGTGCGGGTGGCGAATCAGTACGAGGACGCCGTATTCGTCAGCATCCATTTCAATAGCGATCACGACACGTCGAGTTCCGGCGTTCAGACGCACTACCCGAAGCATAAGGATGTCGCCGATCCCGCGTGGACATGGGTGGGACTCTTCGCAAAGCCGGAGCCGCCCTCTCCCGATGAGAGCGAGGCCTTGGCGGGAGACATTCAAGCCGCGATAGTGACCCGGACCGAAGCCAAGAGCCGGGGCATTTTCGCGAACGATTTCTACGTCGTGCATCACACCCGCTGCCCGGCCGTGCTCATCGAGGGCGGCTTTGTGAGCAACACCTTCGAGGCGCAGTTGCTGCGAAACGAAGTGTACCGCGAGAATCTTGCCATCGGCATTTCCCAAGGAGTGATGAGCTTTGTGAAAGCGCGCTCGGCTCATCCTGCGCCACTGCCGCTGCCGCCGCGGGATTTGCCTTCCGAAAGCGCGACTGAGCCATTGCACTGAATGCCGCGGCGCCTGTGCGCGTCGAAGACAACGTCTCCCCCGTGAAGCGCCTTCTATCCCTCTCATGCCTCCTGCTCCTGGCCGCGCCTTCAGCGTTTGGCGACGATCTCACGCGCAGCGTCCAGAATGAGCTGAAAAATCAGGGTTTCTACTACGGCGACCTGGATGGACGGGCCGGCCCTGAACTCACGGCCGCGCTCCGCCGCTACCAGATTAGGTACGGACTCGGCGTGACCGGCGACCTCGATAAGGAGACGCTCGGCGCGCTGCACATCGCGGGTTCCGCGCCCAAGCCCAAGGCCCCGCCTCCCGCGGTTGCCAACGAAGCCGCTCCATCGGCTCCGCATCCCGCTGCGCCGCGCCCGCCGCCAGTCAATCTGCGGCGCGCGGACGAAAGCGCCGCTCCACCTACCGCGCGCACCTCTGTGGACGAGCCTTCGCCGGCGCCGCGCTATCGCGGCCCGGCAGTCGTGCCGCCCCCGGCGCCGCTTGATCCATCCAGCGCCATCGCGAGCCCGGCGGGGCCATACGCGAAGATCCTGGCGGGGACACCGTACGCGGATTCATCCGCATCCGTGCAGCAGAGCACCGTGCGCCGCGCGGAGGAAGCGCTGGCCGGGAAGGGGATCTATCGTGACGAGATCACGGGCCAGCCCGGGCCCGCTCTGGAAGAGGCCTTGCTTACCTATCAGCGTTCGCAGCGGCTGCGGCTTACCGGGCGTCTCGATGCGCTCACGCTCTCCGCATTGCGGCTTCTGCCCGAAAGAACTACCGGGGCCAACCCTTTGCTTAAGCCATTCTCCCTGCCTGGGGAGCCCGTGCGCCGCCAAGTCTATCGCGGCGTCTGGGTCGAGTAGCGTAGCGCGATTCGATTCAGTGGCAGGAAAGGTAGGGAATCGTGAGCGGTCCTTGCGGGAGCACGGCGATCCGCGCGGGCGCTGCGCACTGTTCGCGCAGGAAACTCTCGATCGACCCGCACGGCGTGAGATGGGCCGCGCGCGCCGCGCTTTCCGAAAGCGCCGATAGCAGATGCACCTTCGCACGCCGTTGTATGAGCGCCTGGATCTGGCTCTGCCACTGCTCGGGCCAGGCAAAGCCCGGTTCTTCCACTTTCCGCAGAATCTCCTCGGGGTTGCCCACGCTCCGAAGCAGGCGATCGTGCGGCGAGCCATCTGGAACGCCCTCGGAACACTCGGCGACCAGCAGGATCGTCCCTCCATCGCGCACGATCGAACTCGCGGCGCGCATCCCCTTCACCCCCTGGTAAAGGTTCATATCGAGCGGGTACCCGGAGTTTGTCGTGATGACGACGTCGTACGGAGCTTCCTGCGGCTGCATCGCGGTCTCCTTCACAAACGCGCATCCCCGACGGTGGGCGGCGAGCAGGTCGCCGGCGAAGACTCCCGTGATCGCCCAGCGTTCATCCAGCGCGACGTTCAGCAAAAAACTCGGTCCGACGCGCAGCGCGATGTCGCGCATTTCCTCCCAGATCGGATTTCCGTCGAGCATACCGAAGCCGGCGCGCGAGTCGCCGATATTTTTGGCCCCGTGATTGCTTTGCACGGTTCGCAGCGCCGCGATTCCGGGCATAATTCCTTTCGGGCCGCCGGAGAACCCTGCAAAGAAATGCGGCTCGATGAAACCCGTAACGATCCGCACATCGGCATCCACGAAGAGCCGATTGATCAAGGCCGGTTCACCGGTGGAGGTGACTCCCAACTGCCGATGCGCCGAATCGTTCTCGGGTTGGTGATTAACGCAGCGATAGCGCGCGACGATCTCCGGCGTCAGCATCGCTCGCAGCTCGTCCTTCGTGTTCGGGCGATGCGTGCCAAGCCCATTGAGCAACACGATGTTGCCCGCCGCCGCGCCAGCCGCCTCCAGATAGGACATGAGCCATGGGATGAGCCGCTCATTCGGGGTGGCCCGTGTGATGTCGGTGTGGACGATGCAGATCCGCGCCTCTGGGGTGATGCCGTCTCGCAGGGGCGCGGCGCCGATTGGAGAGTTGAGAGCGTCGAGTACGGCGGCGCGCTCGTCTTCGAGAGCCTTTTGCGGGCCTGGGAGGATTACCGTCGTCCGGTCATCCGGCAGATCGGCTTCGATATGGCTGCGCCCGTATGCGAGTGAGACTCTCATGGAAGCCGCTCTCCGGGGCCGCAAAGAGTAACCCGATGCCGACAGTAATTAAAGGGTTCGTTCATTGCAAGCACGGGAGAATGCGCAGCTTCCAACTTTTCCTTTCACTGCGCAAGATTCGGCATCCAATTACACGATGAAACTGCTGAATTTGGCTGGGTTGTGCGTACTTTCGGCTTGGTGCGCGAGCGCCGAGACGGCTCCCGCGCCGGCTCCATCCGGACCCGTGTCCGATCTACCACCCGATCTCGCTCGCCGGCTGGCGCCGGCTCCGCCGCACAGGCCGGAGCGTCCGCTCCTCTTCACTGGGAGCTTCGAGGCGCCGGTGGTGACTGCTTCGACGCCGATCGAGCAGGGGGGCAATCCGGTGATGCGCCTTGGGCCAAGGGAATGGGTCTCGCTCCAGATCCACCAGTCGCCATCGGGCGGAAAACTGATCACGGGCTTGACGAATGAAGCGGCGCACACTGGGAAGCAGTCGCTCTATTTCGATTTTCAAAAGGTCACGGCGCCGGAAGTATCGGCGGAATTCGCCACGGCTTATGTCCCGATCGTTCCAGGTGGGCGCTATCGATGCGTGGTCTGGGGCATGATCGACAAGAAGCGCCCGCTGACGCTGGATCAGCGGCTTGCGTTTCTGCGGCTGCAGGTCGATTTCTTGCAGGAGGACAAAAAGAATGGCGCGGGCGAATCGATCCTTAAAATCCAGCCAATCCCTGGCGGTCGGACGCACCCGCTTTTCCTAGTGGGCAAATGGGCTCAATTTTCCGCTGAAATCGCGGCGCCGGAGAATGCATCCTATCTTCGCACCTCCTGGCTGGTCAGCACCCCGCCGCAAGCCGGGGAGACCGATGGCATCCTTTATCTCGACGACGCCAATATCCTCGGGGAGCCTGGAAAGAGCATTGAGCTTTCGCCTGCCGAACGCGAGGCGCAAACCGCAAGCGCACTGAAGGAAGCCCTCAAAGCCGCTCAACCGGCATCTGCTCCCGCCGAGGCCGAAGCGACGCCGAAACCGAAGCCTGTCAAGAAGGCGCGATGACCGAAAGTTACTTCGCCCGCCCCAATCCAAACTCGCTGCCGACGCGGGTGACTTTGCTGTCGAGAAGATCGACCTCGATAAACTTGGAACTCGCGACGGGTTTGCCCGACTCATCTTTGAAAGTTGCGACGACCTGCCTTGTATGCGCGTCGATTACATCGGGTGTATGACACCAGACATACTTTCCATCAAGCGAAAAACAGACCCAGCCGTGCCCGCCTGCGCTCAACGCAACATCGCCCTTCGGTTCCGGCGGCATCTTTGTCGCATCAAATATAAATAATTTACGGCCCTCCTGGTCGCTCAGCCAAAGTTCCGTTTCATCTGGAGAGAGCGCGGCGCCATGTGTGCGATGCTTGATTGGAGCCTCGCCTGCCAGAATGCGGTTCACCACTTTGCCCGCCTGGAGATCGACGATATCGGCGCCGACATGCTGCCCAAGACAGACGTATGCAAACTTGTTATGACTATCCACGGTGAATGGAAAGACACCCGATTCTCCGACTGGACTAATCCGATGGACGACTGAGTGGTCCGTGGTGCGAAAGATGGTGAGCGCGGCCTCAGTCCCGAGATAGACAAATTGGCCGTCGAGGCTTGCAATGCTATTGTGCGCCGCGACGCCGGCAGGGAGCGCCTTTATCAACTCGCCGGTGGCCGGATTGATCTCCAGCAGCCCGCCTGAGGCGTCGCGCGACCACCAGCCGGTGGGCGCGTAGAGCTTTTTACCGTCGGGGGTGACGCATGAACGATCGCAGCCCGCCTCGAAATGATTCATCCAATGAAGCTTGTCCGTCTCAAGATCGATGCAGCCAAGACCGTGATTGCTAGTCGAGAAGTAGATGCAGTGGTTCGCGGCATTTGCGGTCATCCCGCGAATGCCCTCTCCGAATTCCGGCACATCGATGCGCCGGACAAACTTGTGTCCATTGTCGATGTCGAATATGAGGATGCCGTTTCCGGAATGCCCCTCCGATTGCGCCGCGTCGGGCGAGCTCAGGTACAAGTAGTGTTTCTCTTCAGCGCGCAATGTGGCTGCGGTGACTAACAGCAGTAATAGAAATCGCATGGATACAGGGGCCTCGTGAGCTTACTTCGGACCGTCGGCGTGCTCGAAAGCCTTTAGGATTTTGTCGAACCCGCTTCGGACCTGCGAAAGGTCGCTCAGGTCCACCGTATAAACCTGGCTGGCGTTATCGCCGGTGAGCACCGATCCATCGGAGTAGAGGACGTTGGCAAACTTCCCGCCGTGGTTCGTATGCGGCTTGATGTCGAACTGCGACAATTCCTTCGAGCAAGTAAAGATGGTGTCCATGACAAGCGCCCGCACGGGAACGCCATTCCGATTGAGGCCGAGGTCGCCGAGATGCAAGTTCAGGGGTTCGGCGGCTCCGGGCGAGTCGAAGAGTTGGGTGTTTCCGGCATGCCTGTAGTAGTAGCTGCATTGGGCCTGCTCCTTGCCGACGTTCGCGAGTTCCAATGCGGAATCGGCGGGCGGTTCGCTGCCAGGGCAGAAGAGCGCCTTCGGATCGCCCATATATTTGAGAACGAGGCCCAAACCGACCGGCGTCCCGTATCGCAGAGAGATGAGGCTCGTCGGCGCGCCGGTCGATGGGTAGAGGTCGCCTGGACTGGTGAAGGGAGGCGCCTTTGGTCCGTACGGGATCAACCCGGAATTATCGCTGGCATAGAGCGCAATCCCGGCGCCGATCTGGCGCAGATTGGAGATGCACGCCGTCCGGCGGGCAGTCTCCGTCGCGGAATGAACCCCCGTGAGGAGCAAGGAGGCGAGAATCGCGATCACTGCGATAACGACCAGAACCTCAACCAGGGTGAATCCGCGCTTCGTTCTCCCTCTGAGTTGCGTCGATTTAATCATGGTATCGCCGTGATCTGGAGCCTAAAAAAGACTTCCGGGCCGCCGATAGGATACTGCGTCGTCGCAGGATTGCCAGTGCCAGGAGCAGGCCCGCCATATGGCGCCCACGAGTGCAGATCCAACGATGTTTGAAGCTGGTATTGATAACCCGTTGCGGTCGGCCACGAGACGATTGCGGTGGACGTACTTTTCACTATGGAAAGCGGAACGGGAGAACCGGGTGACGTCGAAAGCCGGATATTATCGACATCCCAATAGCCGCCCTCCATCGAGGCATCGACCGTCGAGTAGAGCGAGATGCCAAGGTGCTTTCCAGCCCAAGAGTCGCCGGGCTTCACAACGGGAACGTGGACTTGGAAATCGGTCATCGTCGTGTGTGTCGGGAAGAGTGCCGCAGTATAGACGACGGTCGTTCCGGCTACGGTAACTTGGGATCCGGTGTCATCCAGATAGTAGAGCGAAAGCAAGAGACTGGCGCCCGGAACCATGTTGCCGCCGCCTCCATTGAGTGCAACCGTGAGTGTGTACGACTCCCCGATGGCGTAGCTGACATCGAACGCGTGCGTAGGCGGCAACCCCTGGTAATCGGTCGAATTGTAATCCTGGAAGAATCCTACCTGCGGCACGGCAAACACGTAGGCGGCCTGAATCCCATCCAGGTTATCGATGTGATCGGAAGCGCCCGAAGCCGTGTTCGCAAACGTCCCGGCGAGCTCAGCCCAAGTGAAGCCGCTGCTGTCCATGTAACCGGCCGGCTTCGGCGTCTCCTGCCACGAGCTTATGCCCTGCTGTGCAAACGGGACGTTCGGGGACTCGAATGAGAAATTAGGAACCGGAATCGATTGCGCATGCAATCGAAATCCCGTGGCAATCATCGCCGCCGCAACCCATCGCCACCGGCCATTCCGACCGACTCGCGTCGAACTGAGCGGCATCGGGCGTTCTAGCTGAGAGCGCGTCGCCACGGGCGCGCGGAGAGCATCGCGCCGAGCCCAGCGACCAGCAACACAACCGAGCCGGGTTCCGGAGTCTGCGTCGTCAGGCGCACATTATCCACGTCCCAGTACCCGGCTCCTTCGCCTGCGGTAGAAAGGAATTCGATGCCTATGTTTTGAGCGGCCTCCGGGTCGGCCCCCCCCACTTCCGGGAGCTTCACGCTGTAGTCGATCAGATCTGTTTTCGTCGGGAAATCGGCGGTCGTGTAGGTGATCGGCTTATCCACGAGGGGAACGATCTGGCCGAGACCGTTTCGGTAGTAAAGGATCATATCCAGAACCGCGCCGGGCTGCATGCTTCCGCCTCCGCCAATCACGCCGAGCGTCAGCGTGTAGGTGTGTTGCGCCTGATATACCTGATTGAAAAGATGGGATGGCGGCAGGTTCTGCCAATCGGTCGAATTGTAGTCCTGAAACAGGCCGACGCCGGGCACGTCGAAAAGGTACGCGGATTGATTTCCATCCGCATTATTGATGTGGTTGGGCTGGCCTGTCGGCGTGTTGCCGAAGATGCCCGTCTGCTGATCCCACGTGAGTCCGTTTGGGGAGACGAAGTTCTGCGGCTGCGCCGTCTTCTGCCAATCGTCGATATTGTTGGTCACGTCCGTAACGGGGCTCGCGAGCTGCGACTCGAACGAATTGTTCGGAACGGCGATGGTCATCATGGCCGCCGCGTGAACCTTTCCTTCCGAGCAAAGGCCGGCCAGAATCGCGATGCCCGCAGCGAGAACGGCCCGGTTTGATCCCGCTGCCGCATAGCGGGCTACGTGAGCGCTCATTTTTGATGTTTCCATGTTTTCCGTGTTTTTTGGGTGTTGGCGTAGCGCAGGGTGCGCCTTCTCCTGTCGAATCATTGCCGTGAGGCGGGGTCCCGGTCAAGCATGCACGGATGAAGAACTGAAATAAACCGGAAATATTTGCGAAAAACGGACGCCTGGCGCCATTTCCGCGTTGGTCCCCTATCGTGAGGGTCGGGGCCAAAGCGACGGGCGCGCCTCAGTGGGTATGAGCATTCGTGGTCTGGAGTGTGCGGTATTTGGCAGCATTGCAAACGCGCCGCGCGGCCATCCTGTGGCGCTCCTGCGGCAGAGCAAGGGCGCGTGCTTCCGGCGCCGCGCGACTTAGCTTAGTCGCCGCCGCCTCCGCCGCCTGCGGCGGCTGCTCGCTGCGCGAGTCCAAAGAGATTGTCGTCGCTGTTGATCCAAGTGTCCTTGTCCTTGATGATCGCCTGCGGCGGCAGATTCGGTGTTTGCACAGCCGCCCCCGGCACGCGCTTTACGGCGGTGCCGATCGCCATGAATTCGATGAGGCTTCCCAGTTCATGGATGTGCGTCTTGATTCCGATCACGTCGTCCGCGCCGATCGCCTCGGCTTCGCGTCGGATCATGCCGATCGCGTGCTCCCGCGCCTCGTACACCAGCGAGGTGAGGTCGCTCACTTCGCCCCGGCCGAGCGATTTGAACATAGCCTTGATGCCGCCAACGATCCCGATCGAATATACGGCGGTGCCGAGGACGAGCTTTAGCGGGGCGTAGCCGAGCGAGGCCAGGTTCCACATTTCCTCGCATGTGAGATCGCTCGTCACCGGCTCTTGCGTCGCGCTCGCCGGCAGGGCGGGATTGGTGGCCGCTGTGCCGAGCATCAGCATCTCATGCACGCCGCGAAACGGCTGGATGCGCGTCTCGATACCGACCACCGAATTGGCGCCGATCGCCTTGGCCTCTTTCACGACCCGCTGGAGCGCGAGGTGGCGGGTCTTATTGAAGATGTCGCTGAATTCCTTGATCTCTCCGCGGACCATCGTCTTGAGCGCTCCGAACAGTCCGCCCGCGATGCCTACAGAATAGGCGACATTCCCGAAGACGAAGTGCTGCGGGGTGTAGCCGCAGTCGAGCATGCAATAGAGCTCCTGGCCGTCGTTGCTGCTGGAGAAAATGCCGATGGGAGGCGGCGTCGCCGTGCTGTGCACGACCGAAGCGACAGAAAGAAACTCGATATTACCCTGGAATCGGCGGAGTTCGCTCGTCACCCCGGTGATCCCGGAGGCGCCGTGGTGCTGCGCCTCCTGCAGCATCCGCTTCAACGACTCGCGGCGTCCGTCGTTGATAATCTCCGTGACCTGGGTGACTTCGCCGCCCACCATTCCGCTGAGTCCGGCGCCCAGCCCGCCAAGAACTCCGAGGGAATGGACGCTGTTGCCGATCACCAGTTCGCCTGGACGGAACCCTTTCAGGTTCAAGCAGTACATTTCGTTTCCCGAAAGTCCGGTCATGATGGCCATAGGAGGCCACGGTACGAATGTCTCCCTGCGAATGTCGAGCCGGGAAAATGCGCTCGGAGTGGCTTCGCTACACGCCTCGGCTCGCGACCATTCGCGCGATGTATCGCGCCACGATGTCGAACTCGAGATTCACGCGGGCCCCTTCGGCGGCGGCTCCGAGATTTGTGACTGCCAGAGTGTGTGGAATGATCCATACCACGAAGCTGCTCTCGCGAGCCTCGGCAACCGTGAGGCTGATACCATCGACGCAGATGGATCCTTTGGGGGCGATGAGGCTGGAGAATGGAATGGGAAACGCGACCTCGAGCCGAAAGTCGGCGCCTTTCGCCCTGAAATCCCGCACTTCTCCAGCGCAGTCGATGTGACCTTGGACAAAGTGGCCGCCGATGCGGCCATCCGCAGGGAGCGCACGCTCGAGATTTACCTTCGCGTCCGGAGCAAGGGCGCCGAGATTGGTGAGCCGGAGGGTTTCCTCCAGGAGATCAAATGAGAGCAGACTCCCGGCGCGGGCCGCCAACGTGAGACAGCATCCATTTACGGCGAGGCTGTCTCCGATGCGCATTCCCTCGACGACGGCGCCGGCTCGAATCCAGAGACGCGCGCCTTCCGCCGTTTTCGAGAGAGCCTGAACCGCGCCGACTTCTTCTACGAGTCCGGTGAACATCGAGGGCCTAAACGATGCAAGCGCTCAACGGGCAGCGGCTCCCGACTTCGATAATGCTTCGATCGCCGCTTGATAAGAGGGGATCGTCTCCTGGTAGTCGGTGATCGTGACGTTTAAATCGCGCAGCCGTCCGTCCTGCAAACCGTAAATCCAGCCATGGATCGCCAGGTCCTGTCCGCGCGACCACGCATCGCGGGCTATCGTCGTCTGGCAGACATTCACGACTTGCTCGACCACGTTGAGTTCGCAAAGACGGTCGCAGGCTTGCGGATCGTTAGCGGCTGAGCCGACGCGTTCTTCGTGTTTTTGACGGATGTCCTGCAAATGGCGCAGCCAGTTGTCGCTGAGGCCGAGCCGCTCGCGCCGGAGAGCGGCGTTTACTCCGCTGCAACCGTAATGGCCACACACGATGATATGCTGCACCTTGAGAATATCCACGGCGAATTGGATGACCGAGAGGCAATTCAAATCGGTATGCACGACGAGGTTCGCGATATTGCGATGGACGAAGAGTTCGCCGGGGAGGAGGCCGACGATTTGGTTCGCGGGCACGCGGCTATCCGAGCAGCCGATCCAAAGGTGATTAGGCGATTGCTGCTGCGAAAGCTTCAGGAAAAAGCTGGGGTCGTCCATGCGGATGCGATCGGCCCAAGCCTTGTTGTTCTCGAAGAGGTGTCCCAATTTTCTCATGCGCAATCTGGCAATGTGATGTGTTGGATCGAATCGGCAAGGCTTTAAGCGCACCGAGCGATTCCTAGCCAAAAGGGTGGAATCATTGCGCCGGAGGACGGTCGGCGCAACAGCCGGACCCACAAATCCGATTGGTGTTGGACCCGCGGTTGATCGGCGCGCTTTTGCCGACATTCATCTCCCCGCGTCGGATTCGCCGAAACGTTTGTCTATGAAAGCATCCATTGCCTCTGTGGTTTTGATTTCCGTCTGCTCCAGCCTATTTGCGGAAGCCGGAGAGTACACGGCGCACGAATGGGGCGCCTTCACCTGCGTCCAAGGTAGGGACGGCGTCCAAATGGCGTGGAACCCGCTTGCAATAATCGAGCTTCCCGCGTTCGTCTATTCCATCCACCGGCCCGCGACCGACCCACGCACGGCGTCCGCAGGGCGGCCGGCGCCATCCCGCGTAGTGGTCGCGGGCAAGACGGGATTTGTGTGCAGCCAGCGCATGGAGACGCCGGTTATCTATTTTTACTCTCCCAAGGCAATGTATGTAAATGCCGCCGTTGACTTCCCAGCCGGGCAGATGACCGAGTGGTATCCCAAAGCAGCATCGGGCGCCCGGATCGAAAGCTATGCTTCTCAACACGGCCTCGCCACAAAACCGGCTATCGTGTGGGAAAATGTGCGCCTGCTTCCGCAGAATGGCGCCGGCGC
Organism: Chthoniobacterales bacterium; assembly: GCA_038238905.1. Lineage (GTDB taxonomy): Bacteria > Verrucomicrobiota > Verrucomicrobiia > Chthoniobacterales > Chthoniobacteraceae > JBBSFI01. Next base: position 20,492 of record JBBSFI010000034.1, read on the forward strand.
TCCGGTTTCCGCTTCGATGCCCGTCGATAGCGGCGGCAGTCATTACTTTGCCGCGAGACAGACGGAAAGCGACTATGTCGAACTCGCGGGAGCGAAAGGGAATGTCGAGATGGAGAAATTCTTATTCCATCGCGGCGCGGGCGATTTCGATGCGCCTCTCAAGGTCAAACTGATCGGCGATAAATCTGAGGATGTTTAATTGGAAAATTTGCTGGGTGAAGAGCTCACCGATCTATACCTGATCGTTAACGATGGGACCCGCTTTGGATGGCAGAAGATTGACCGTTTAAGCCCGGGTGAAGCGCGGCCTGCTCCGATGTCGAATCTGACGGACGTCCAATCCGCCCCTGCGCTGAAGCAGGCGGTCGGCGCTGCGATGAAATCTTCTCTCGTCCGCCAAGGCTTGTTCCCAAGTGAAGCAGACGTCATGTTAAAAACTTGGGAGGACTCCTGGTTCGCGGAAAAAGGTGTGCGCGTGCTCTACCCATTTACGCGAAAGTTTACCGACAGCGTTCTGCCGATTCATCTCGATCCCGAGCCAAAGAATCTCGTCCGTGTGATGATCGGACGAGCGGAGATCATAACGCCAGCGGCTGAGGCGAAAATGGAATCCGCTGTCACTAAATATACCGCGACTCAAGATCCGGCCGCACGCCGCGCGACCGCCGCGGATCTGCACGACTTCGGATTCGGCCGCTTCTCCGAAGCGATCCTCCGCAGGGTAATGAGCACCGGAAGCCGCAGCCGCGAATTCTCGTCAGCCGCGTGGGATCTGATCCAGGAATCGGCCAAGCTCGATCACAGCGCTGCGGGAGGATTGTGAGTTGGATGCGCCCGGGCTTTGTGCTGCAGTTGGTTTGTGACGCGTTCCACGAGGTCACCGTGGCCAAGCGCTCCGCGCGAGATGTTTGACGACAGGGGGGTACTTTGGGTTATCTTCGTCTGTGAAGACGCCCTTTTTACTTCTTGGTTTGGCGGCATTGGCCGCGGCCACTCTTGCCATCGCAGCCGAAAAGAAAGCCGTGAAAGAATCCGACATACCCGCCGCTCCCGCTCCCGCTGGGAAACATTCCGACGAAAAGTTGGAGCGAATCACGATGGGCGGGGGATGTTTCTGGTGCATGGAGGCGGTATTTCAGCGGCTCATCGGCGTGAAAAGCGTAGTGTCTGGGTTCTCGGGAGGCGCTGCGGCGAATCCGACCTACGAGGCGGTATGCACTGGAGAGACGGGACACGCCGAGGTGGTTCAGATCGAGTTCGACCCCGCGAAGCTGCCGCTTCCGAAGCTGCTGGAGGTCTTTTTTGCCGCGCACGATCCCACGACGCTGAACCGGCAGGGGAACGATTCCGGCACGCAATACCGATCGGTCTTGTTTTACGAGACTCCCGAGCAGAAGACGGCGATGGAGAAAGCGAAGGCCGATGCGCAGAAGGACTTCAAGAATCCGATCGTGACGCAGATCGTTCCTTTCAAGGCGTTCTACGCTGCGGAAAAGTATCACCAGGACTACTTTAATCAGAATGCGAATCGGAATCCGTATTGCTCCGTGGTGATCCGTCCCAAGCTGCAAAAGCTGCTGCAGCACGGCCTCATCCAGGAAACGCCGCTGAAGGAGTAGCTTCTGCCAAGATTGGCGGTCAAATCCGACATCGTCTGGGAGGCATCACTCCCCGATAATCTTCACGAGCACGCGCTTTCTGCGTCTGCCATCGAACTCGCCGTAGAAGATTTGTTCCCACGGGCCGAAGTCGAGGCGCCCACCGGTGATTGCGACGACGACCTCACGTCCCATGATCGTCCTTTTGAGATGCGCATCCGCGTTGTCTTCGCCAGTGCGGTTGTGCTCGTACTGACTGTGCGGCGTCTCGGGCGCAAGTTTTTCCAGCCAGCGGTCGAGGTCCGCGTGGAGGCCGTGCTCGTCGTCATTGATGAAGACGCTTGCCGATATGTGCATCGCATTGCAAAGCAGCAGGCCATCGGTGATCCCACTTTCCTTCAGGCACGCCTCGACCGCCGCCGTGATATTCAAGAATTGCCGCCGACGCGGGATGTCGAACCAGAGTTCTTTTCGGAACGATTTCACAGTGGTGAGAGATGCCGGTTTCAGAGAGCGAATCAAACGTTAACGGACCGGCCGCAACATCGCACTGAGAGGAATTTCGCATTGTCTCGGCGCAAACTCTTCGCTACCGTCCCCGCCCGAGCCACCCATGTCAAACACCTATCAGTTCGAGCATTTTAGTGTGCTGCTCGATGAGAGCGGCAAGCCGCGGGTGCTCGGGGAGGGCGGCATGGGCATCACCTACAAGGCTCGCGATACACGCCTCGGAAAGACGGTGGCTTTGAAGATGATCCGCGCCGGGATCGGCGATGTGGACGTGGCAAAGGCGCGCTTTTCGCGCGAAGCGAAGCTGGCGGCGCAGCTCCACCATCCCAGCATCGTCCCGATCTACCACTTCGGCGATGTGGGCGGCCAACTCTTCTACGCAATGGAATTCTGCGACGGGCCGACGGTCGAGCAGTTGATTGCCAATCGCACGCAAAGCGGTCTCGGACCGCTCCCGGTGCAATCGGCGCTCACCTTTTGCGCGCAGATCGCCAGCGCTCTGGCCGAGGCGGAGCGGCTTGGGCTGACTCACCGCGATGTGAAGCCGTCGAACATCATCGTGCTGAAACAGGCCGACGGCGAGGAGTTGGCAAAGTTGATCGATTTTGGGCTGGCCAAATCGGTGCTCGCGGCGAGCGGGGGAACGGCGCATGTAACGGTGACGGAGGCGCGTGGCTTCACTGGGAGCTTTCGCTTTGCCAGCCCGGAGCAATTGCAAGAGTTGGACATGGATATCCGCTCCGACTTCTATTCTCTCGGGGCGACGCTCTGGTTCATGCTTTTTGCGAAGCCGCCGTTCCCCGGGGAAAGCCCGGCGCTCGTCATTACCCGCGTCCTGCGCGATCCGCTCCCTCGTGGCGATCTCGACCGGCTGCCGCCATCCGTGGCGCACTTGCTGGAGCGCATGCTCGCCAAGAGCGGCGCGGAGCGGCCGCAAACCGCGCTCGCGCTTAAGAACGAGATTCGCGAATGCTTGAATAAGCTGGGGAATCTCGCGCCGACCGAGGTGCCCTACAGTGGTGCGGGGAACCTGAAGATCCTTGTGAAAGCGAAGGGGGTTCAGGATTCCTCAGCGGTCGTCACTTCGGCGAAGGTCGCGGACGCGACCCCGCCCAAAAAGCTGATTCGGCCGGAATGGCTGGCCGGTTACGGTTCACTCGTCCAGAAGCTGCCTCAGCGCGTGAGGCACCCGGCGACTCCGCTTGCAGCGCTGGGCGTTTTGGCGCTCGTCCTCGTCCTTGCGTTTTCGATGGCCTCGAGGCCGAAGCCGATCGTAATCCAGCCGACACCGGCGGTGAAGGTTGCAAGCAATCATGCTCCCAATCGCGCGACATCGCCCGCTCCGGTTGTCCACACTCGCGAGCTTGAACCGCCGAAGACGGTCGAATCCGCCGACGAACTCCGGAAGCGGTTGAAGGAGGCGCTCGCGACCGATCCAGCAACAGCGGCGGATCTTCTGCGAAAGGCAGCCGAATCGGGTGACATCAACGCGCAAAAGGAGATGGGAGACTTCTACGCGAACGAGCAATCTGAATCGAAGGACTGGAAGGCAGCGCTCGACTGGTACACCAAAGCCGCCGAGGGTGGAAACGTGGCGGCGCAACGCATCCTCGGGAAGGCCTACCTGAAGGGCGCGGATCTGCCCAAAGACAACGATGCGGGCTATCGCTGGTCGCGCAAAGCCGCGGATCAGGGCAACTCCGAAGCTGCATATAACGTCGGGCTTTGTTATGAGAACGGATGGGGCGTCGAGGTCAATCTTGCGGAGGCGGTGCAATGGTATGAGAAGGCAGCGGCCGCCGGAAACACCTCCGCGCAGGAGCACCTCGCGCAATGTTATCAGTTCGGAAAAGGGGTTGAGAAGGATGAAACCAAAGCAGCCACCTGGCTGACCAAAGCGGCGGAACACGACCTCGCGAGCTCCCAGTTTCTACTTGGAGTCCGATATGAAAAGGGCAATGGCGTCCCTCAGGATATGGCGAAGGCGCTCGACTGGTTCAAACGTTCCGCGGAAGCAGGATTCGCGCAGGCAGAGAACGAACTCGGATATTTTTACGAAACTGGCCAGGGCGTACCCGCCGACCGGACAAAAGCCTTCGAATATTATGAAAAGTCGGCGACGAAGGGTTGCGCCGTCGCCGAAGCCAATCTCGGCGACTTCTACTTCTACGGAAAATCTGGCAAGAAAGATGCGGAAAAAGCGTTTGTGCTTTACCAGCAAGCTTCCACGCAGGGCGAGCCAAAGGGGGACGACGGACTCGGCTTATGTTACTTCAAAGGACTCGGAGTCGCGAAGAACTACCCGCAGGCTTTTGAGCTTTTTCAAAAAGCGGCGGCTCGCGGATTGAATGAGACCGCCGCCGCGCATCTCGCAATGTGTTACTCGGAAGGAAAGGGTGTTGCCACGGATATGAATCAAGCTGTGCTTTGGTCGCAAAAAGCGGCCGCGGCGGGCAACGTCGATTCGCAGAAGTGGCTAAAGGCCAGGAAGAAGAGTTGGTGACGGCGCCCGCTCGGCAATCCGGTCCGCTTGAAGGGAGTTTGCGAAATGTGGCCCCTGCCTCTATCATTCCGTGCCGAACCGTTGCGGAACGGTCCGTGTTCGTTCAGCCAATTCACTCTTTGCGCATGCAATCTGCAATGGTCCGGTTGAAGTCACCACGAGGGATCGCACGCCTGTTACGCGGCGCGGTGTTGATCGTTGCACTCGCGAGCGCTTCGACGGCGCCAGCAGGCTCCCCGGGGCCCGCCCCACTTTCGTTTTGGTTCACCGATCTTTTTAAGGGGCCGCCCGGCGACTCAAAGCGCGCGGCGGTCGAGCGGATCGAGCAAAGCGGCCTCGATTTTACCGCAGACGACTTCGTGCGAGCGGTCCTGCAGCGGCACGAAGGGTTCATCTCTTTGTACCTTTCCGGAGGCATGGATGTGAACGCGCCGGGGACAGATGGGCGACCGGCCATTCTTGCCGCAGCGCTTTCGGACGATTGGGCCGGCGTTGGGCTTTTGCTTGCGGCAGGCGCCGATGTGGATCGTGCCGGCCCCGGTGGCCTCCGCGCGATCCTGGTTGCGGCGTCACGCAATGAAGTGGATGCGATGCGGCTGTTGCTGGAGCACGGCGCCAGTCTCACGGAGACGGACGCCCACGGGCATGGGCCCCTCCACTATGCCGTGGCCTCGCGCAGCTTGGACGCGATGCATCTCTTGCTGGAAAAGGGCGCCACCTGCAGCGGCGGCAAGTGCTGCGATGGCGCGGGCGATCTCTTTGCTCACGCGTGCGAGTCGGACGACTGGCGCATTATTGAGCCGGTGCTCAAACGGATGCCGGGCCGCGTGGCCTGGAACGAGCACACGATACGGCTGCTCACCCAGGCGATCACAGCGAAAGATGAAGCCATGGCGCGCTTGCTCATATCGAAACACGCAACGCAACCGGCGCCGGAGGGCTGCGCGCAGCCCATGCTGGCATACGCAATGATGGCCGGCGATCTGGCGCGTGTTAAGTTTCTTCTAGGGGCGGGGGCCGATGCGAATACGCCTTTGAATGCGCCGGTCGAAAAGTCTTTTGCGCAATTGACGGCATCGCCCGAATTGCGGGAATATCTCACAAGAGAGGGTGGGGTTACCGCGCTCATGCTTGCGGCTGGCTTGGGAAAACCAGAATTCATACGGGAACTGCTGACTCACGGTGCGAGCCGCGGCGCCGTAACCGCCAAAGAGCATCTTCCGGCTCTGATGTTTGCGATCATGGCGGAGAGCGCGCCGTCCATGCAATTGTTAATCGAAGGCGCCCCCTCCCCGAGCGATCTCCGGATCGAAATCTCGATCGGCCCCCAGGAAGCTACAGTAATGAAATATGGAATACCGATACTAACTACCCAGGTTTCCACCGGCAAGCCGGGCTTCGACACACCGCCGGGGGAGTACGTGATAACAGACAAGAACGTGATGCACCGGTCCACGATATACAAGTGCGATATGCCGTTCTTTATGCGGCTTAATTCGAAGGACTTTGGGATGCATGAAGGTGTCGTGCCAGGGTACCCCGCTTCCCATGGTTGCATCCGCCTGCCATCCGCGGCGGCGCGTCAATTATTCAAGGAGCTTCCGATCGGCACACTGGTGTCTATTCGCTGAGTTTGGACCGAACGCGCCGCTTCGGTTATGAGTAGTTGCGGCCTATCGCAGTAAGCCCTCTGGGGGACGCCCGCTCAGTCGGTTAACGCTTCCCGCTCCATTTCCGCGAGCGCCTCCTGGGCCAGCCTTCGAACGCCGGACTTCTTGAACTTCGGACCCGATGCGGCCGTGAATTCAGCCTTCGCCTCTTCCAACCGGTTCAAGGCCCAAAGGGAACGGGCTCTATTGTAAAGGACATAACCATCCTCCGGCGCAAAACTCTTTGCCGTATCGAAGCTGTCGAGCGCTTCTTTTGGCCGGCTTAGAAGGAGCAGCGCGTCTCCACGGCGATTCGAGGCCTTCGCGAGAAGCAGCCTCGATTGAGGATGCGCCTGAGGAACACACTCATGGATCGCGCCGAGAATAACGTCGCAGGTTTGAAGCGCCTTGTCGGAATTTGCGATGGCGGTCTTTGGATCGCGCAGACTCTCTTTTACGCCTTCGAGCAGGGCCGCGAGCGGCCCAACCGCCTCCGCGGATGCGCCTTGGATGCGAATGCGGCGCCTGAGCGCCTGGACGCAGCCGGCGGCGTCGCCCGCTGAGGCGAGTTTGTTAATGTCCGCGAATGTCGGAGGCTGCACCATCTCCGCGCGCGGAGCGGGATCTTCGACCGGTTTTAAAGGCGCGGCGCCGGCGAGAAAAATGTCGTCGCCAACTAAGCGCGAATACTCGGCGGGAACCTGCGCGCCGCCGGAGCGCTGCATAACAGCCGCGCGCGTGCGCTTAAAAACCTGCTCGATGCTCAGTCCCGGCGTGAGCAACTGTCGCATCAACTCCTCAGTGTACAAACCATTGGCGCCGGCCCCGTCGTTTGCCGCATGTCCGGCATCCGTGGCGAAGGCGACGAGCGATCCGGCGGGCGGACTCATCTCGACGAGCCCGCCCGCGGCCGCAGCATCGCGCGACTGTGGGTTCCGCGCGACCGGTGTCGTCCGGCACGCATCGAGGATTGCCAGATTGCACGGCGCGCCGGAGCTGTTCATATCCGCGATAGCCTGTTCGGCGTTCAATAATTTCGTCTCCGCCAGCAGCCGGCGGTCCGTCTCGCTCGCTCCATCCGGGGTGTATCCCGATCGGATTGGAAGCAGGTAATTGGAGCCACCGACTGAGAGGCCGTGTCCGGCGAAATAGAAAACGCCGACCTCCGCGCCATGTAGTTTGGAACGAAACTGGATTAAAGCGGCCATAAGCTGGTCGCGCGTGACGTCATGCTTTTCGACGACGAAGAAGCCGAGCGTCCGCAGAGTTTTCGCCATCGCCTTCGCATCGTTCACCGTGTTGCGAAGGGGGCCGACCTCCGGTTCGTACCGGCTGTTCCCGACGACGAGCGCGACACGCTTCATACCCGGCTCTGGAGGCGCCTTTGAAGAAGTCGCAAAAGGAAGCGCGACGTAGATCGCGGCAGCGGCAAGAAGACGGAAATTCAAGATTTGCACAGGCGGAACTGGCCGATACAAAGCGGTGAATTCAAACCGATTGCAAGTCCCGCCAACGCCGGTGCAAGCCTCCTTTTGCGCTCCCTTATGAGTTTTTACCGCACCATCGCCATCGCAGCGAGCATGTTCCTTGCCGGATGCGCTGCCACAACTTCGGTCACATCCCGAAAGGAGCTCACGCCCGGCTCCCCGAATGCACCGTCTCAAGTGACCCCTCAAGAGGCCCTCGCCATCGCGAAGCGCCTTTCAGAACATCCGTGGCGCCCGTTTGCGAGGAATATCTTGCACGGCAAGGATAAGTTGGGCGTGCTTGTGAACACACCGGACGCCGGATTCAGAGGACAGCCGGATCGCCCCGGTTGGTGGCTCCCAGGCGAAGTGAATGCGGGCATCCCGTACAAGTGGGGCGGATTCGACGACTCCGCTTCGTTCGATGCTGCGGTGACAAATGGCCTCGCCGCAGGCGATGTATCCTCTCCGGAAAAGCGCCGCACCGACAACGCAAGCGTGAGCGCACAATCCGCCGGACTTGACTGTTCGGGCTTCGTGTCAAGATGCCTGAAGCTGCCGTCTGTCCACGACAGCACGCAGCTGCCAGCCCTCTGCGCGCCGCTTCCCGACGCAGGTGAGCTTCACCCAGGTGATATTTTGATCGTCCCGCATCGGCACGTCCTGCTCTGCGCCGGCTGGGCCAGTCCGGATCGCAAGTGGATCTATTTCTATGAAACGGGCGGCGGTCCTGACTATTGGAAACCGGGCCTTAAGAACGCACCCCTCGCGGCCCTGCTCGCGCTCGGTTATCAACCGCTTCGCTATAGCGGCATGGCGACCGAAGCGCGCACCGACGGCAAGGAAGTGCTTGCCCGCGCCGTGCGGTCTGCCGCCATTGTCGTCACAAGCCCGGCCATCGGAGAACGTTAAACGAACGCGTCCGATCAGCCCGCGCGCACAAGCGGCGTCACGCAAAAATGCACTCCACTTTCACTGGCGGACGCGGATCGCAAATGCGGCTAATCAACCGATTCCAGCTCTCGTGTCCGTTCAAGACATCGATTTCAACCCGAAGGTAGTAAAGCGGAACATCGCATACGGGCGGGCGGTAGGGAAACCGAACGCTGTCTTTTTCCGTGGTCACGATGCAATCCATATCGCGGCGGTCGCAACGCGCAATGAAGTCGTTGATCTCGCGATCGGAGAAGCGGTGGTGGTCGGCAAATCGCTTGGTCAGCTCCACATGAGCGCCGAGGGCGGTCAGTTTATCCTCAAAGCTCTCCGGCCGCGCGATGCCCGATAGCGCGCCGACGTATTTCCCATCGAGCCAAGAGAGAGGCTGCTCGTCGTCTGAGTAGAGCGACTTCAGGTAAAGCGGGCGGTGCGAGCATTCGATGATTTCCGCAGTCCGGTTATAGCCGCGAATTCGCTCGATGAGTTCCGAGTTGTTGCAGCTTTCGCTTTTAGTAATGAATATATAACTTGCGCGCCGCAAGTTAGCCGGCGGTTCGCGAAGCGTGCCGCGTGGCAGGAGATGTTCGTTGCCGAATGGCGCCTGTCTGTCTATGAGGCATATTTCCAGCCGATGCTTCAGGTGGAGATACTGCATGCCATCGTCGAGCAGCAGCGTGTCGCACTTCATTTCACGAATCGCGTGAAGCGCAGCGCGGACACGGTCCTTATCTACTACAACGATTACGTCGCCGAGCGAACGGGCCAGCATGTACGGCTCGTCGCCTGCGAACCGCGAGTCGAGAAGCATCCGGCGTCCGTCGTGAACGATTCGCGGCTTCCGTCTTTCCAAACCGAGCCACTTGCGCTGGAGCCTTCGCAGCAGCGGTGGCTTCTTGGCCTTGTAACCGCGCGATAGAATCGCCACTCGCCGTCCGCGATCCTGAAGCGTCCGCGCCAGCTTTTCGACTACCGGGGTCTTGCCCGTTCCGCCGACCGTGAGATTCCCGATGGAAATGACGAGGCACCCCGGGCTTGCTTCATGAAAGATGCGCATCCGGTAAAGCCAGAGCCGAGTTTGCACGATGCACCAAAATATGCGGCTCAATCCCCAAAGCACCCATCGCAAGACGAGCGCCCGCTTTCCGTATCGGCGCTCAAGGATGACGTCTATTGCGAACTGCTCGAAATTGTCAAGCGAACGGCGCATGAGGTGGGATCAAGCCTTTCCGAATGGGTGGCCGGTGTAAAGCCGGCTCCGCCTTGCGCCACATGTTCACCCGTCGAGCACGCCGGCTACAGCCGGTCTCTGAAGGTGCGCTATTGCGGATTCGGCGTCTGCGGAGCTGCCTCGGGAGCCGCCGCTGGGACGTTGCTCTTCGGAACATCGGGCGCGGCTGGCGCGGCCGCCGGTGGTTCTACGGGCTTCGGTGGCGTGGCGGCAGCCGCTTCCACCGGAGGGGCTGGCGCGGGTTCGCCTGGCTTCGCTGTCGGCGGGGTGGGCGATGCAGGCTCTGGCGCTGGAACTGGCGCGGCGGGGGGCGGCTGTGCCGCGCCTGAAGATGGAGCAGGAGAAGGCGCTGCGGGAGCTTCCTTTTCCTTGTCAGTGAGCGGCGCCCGGAGAGCATCCACATCTGGCCGGGCGAGCAGGAAAGTTCCTTTAACTCCTAGCGCCGTCGCGTACGACATTTCATCCGGTGTCGTGGCGCCGATCGTAAGCTTGCCGGATATTGGCTTGTCGTTCTCGATCATCGAAAAGTTGATCGTAACTGCCGACGGCTTATCCAAGGCCGCGTCTGCCGGGGCCGACTCAATCCACCGGGAAGCCCGGAGGCTTGCGAGCGTGCTTGCGAGCGACTTCGCGTTTGCCTGATTGATGCTCCCTTCGCCCTTGGCCAATTTCCAACCCTTGTCCTTGTCCCGCTCGATCGCAATCGGTGGCTGCTCGCCTTTTTTAATCTCAATCGATGCAAGCTGCTCGGGTTTAAAATTATAAATCGCAAGCGGCTGCAATTGGATCACGCTCGCGGGAATCGCGTCCAGGATTTGCTTCGGCGTGGTCGCGATAAACGGCTCACTCTCAAGCTTTACATACACATCGTTGCCTTCAACCTTGCCGAAGAGGATTGTCTCAATCGGCTTCTCTCCGGCGTTTGTTTCCGCCGTATTCTCGGAGGCAAAGGAACTAAGCGTCACTTTCGTCTGCGGTTGATCCAAGCCGTACTTCGGCAGATCGGCAGCCACATCGGAGACAAATGAGGAAACCTGCGCCCCTTGAAGGTCGGACAACACCCGCTTCGCAGCCGCCTCATTGATGGCCGCATCTTTGTCTCCGTCCTTGCGAACCCATGACTCGCTTTTCCGGGCTATAACCAGCTTAGGCTTGCCCGATGGCTCGATGGTGATGCGATCGACGATATCGCTCTCGACGCGAATAAGGTTGCGATCCCGCACATCGTTAGGCTTTGCATTCAGCAGAGGCTCGATGCCGGCTCTCGACACCAGCGCAATGGAATCGCGGGTCGAAACCTTCACGTACACTTTGCCCTTTTCCTTCTCGTCCTTTGGACTAGACCCAACTTGCAACGTGACCTGTTTATCCGAGCCATCGATGGAGAAGGTGATGGTCGCAGCCGGTTCGGCGAGTCCATAATTCGCGACGTTTGGGTCGGTGATAAATTGCTCGATGTGAGCGTTCGAAATTTGAGAGACAAAATCGTTGATTCGAGCGTCGTCGCCCCGGGCCTGGAGAGGCTTGGTCACCCCCCAGTGGCTGTTCTTCTTTTCCAGAAGCAGATCCCCCGCCGCGCTCTTTACATCGACGCTCTTGACCTCCTTCATAGGGATATCGGCCAGTTTGCGATCCCGGAAGGCGTCTGTCTTCTTCGATAGCTCGTTTTTCAACTCCGCCGGGATTACGTCCACCCGTTTCGATCCCGCAACCATCGCGTACACCTTGCCTTCGACGGCTGCATCTTTTCCGATATCGATCTGGATCTGCTTATTTTTTTCCTCGCCGAGGACAATCTTCGTCGTTGGATCGGAAAAACCATATTCCTTCAATTGATCTTTGTCGGGCGCCTCGATTGAAGCATTGCTTTTCAATGTCTCTAGTGTCGTGAAAAGCGCGGCAACCGTCGTGCTGTCGGCTTTGTCTTGGATTGGTTGATCGATGCGCCACTGCCCATCCCGCTTTTGGAGTTCGATCGTCCCATCGGGATTTTTTATGGAAACGGACGTGATTTTGTCACGGTCCACTTCGACCACTTTGCCCGCTTCTCTCTGAGTATCCTCGGTGCCCTTCGTGTTCTTCTCGAAAAAGTAAACAAACGCAATAAGACCACTCGCGACCAGAAAGAGGACAAGCGGCCCTTTCGATTTCCCCCGCCGTTGGAAAAAGGAGAGGATCGCAAGCAACCCGAACAGGACGAAACACGCTATAATGATGTTTTGTTGATTCATAGGGAGCGGAAGGTGAGGTGCGGGTTAGGAGCGGCGGAAGAGCCAGACGATCGCGCCGATCGCGATGACAAGCCCAGGAATAAGGCCTATGGCAATGCCGGCGACCCATCCGAGTTGTTCCTGGCTGAGGGTGATCGTTGTTGTTTTCTTTTCCTTGGCGGGTATGCCGATCGCTTCCTCGTGCGCGGTGAGCCAGTTCAATGAATTGATGGCGAAGTCCCCGCTTATGCCCTGGGAGAACTGGGCCTCCTCGTTGCTCAGCAATCCGGGATTGCCGATCACAACCAGGCGGGATGTATCGAGCTTGACTTGTGGATCTTGCATCGCCCCTTTCTCGACGCTGACAGCCAGCGTAAGAGGTGTGCCAGGGCCGCCGTGATCCTTGTTTCGATCGTAGGTCGATTTCGTGAGGTCGTCTCCGAGATCCGTCTCGCCCCAGAAATCTTTCAACGCCACGAGCAGCGGCGTCAGCCGGAGATTTGTCATGCGGGCTTTGCCTTGATCGAGAAGCAGCGACTGTGTCGCGTCAATGAATTTGCCAGTCGCGCCAGCTTCGTCCTTGGTGATCGGACTGTCGCCGGGCACGGTAAAGGCGGCCCGCACGGTTATTCCTTTAGAGAACTCCGGGAGGTTTGTCTTTTCGTTCATGGCGACGAAATTCGCCAAGCCGATCACGCGATCGTCCTGAGGCGTTACACATTGCGCGGAGAGCCAGCCCGAAAGATTCGGCGTCTTTGCAAACGGATTGAGACAGATCAACAGACTTCCTTTTTTCTGCCAGAAACCGTCGATAAGCTTAATCTCCAATTCGGAGAGATCGTGCTTGGGTCCGTAAACGATCAGCGCCTTCGCGTCGTCGGGAATGTTACCAGCCTCAAGCAAGCTCACGGAGGCGATCTGAATATTTTGGCGCTTCAGCAAATCGGTGAATGTGCCGAAATCCGCCGCATTTTTTCCGGTGACATCGGGCTCGCCGTGTCCGGTAACGAAGTAAATCCTGTTCGGCTTTCCAGACGTAAGTTCGAGCAAGGCTGAAGTGAGTGCGGCTTCGCCTTTGAACGCCTTAACGCGCGGCTGCGACCCCATCATCATCTGCATCTGATCCGGCATCTCGACCTCCTCCATGTCGGGTGCATTCACCAGTTTGCTCTTGCCGCCGTAATCGAGGATCACGGCGTTGTCGCCCTCCATAGTCACCTTGTATTTTTCGACCAACTCCTTGGCGCGCGGCAGATTCCGATATGGATCGACCACTTCGTACGTGAACTTCTTCCCGGAAGCGTACTGATACTCGCTCAGCAGATTTCGGAGGTCGGGAAGAATTTGCGCCGCAGCGGCGCTTTGAGCGTCGCGAATCTCGTCCGCGCTTGTAAAGAATACGATTGCCCGCACCGGCTTGTCCAGACTGTGGAGGAGGTTTTTAGTTTGTGAACTCAGGGCATACTGGTGGTCGCGCGAGAAGTCCCAACGCTTGAAGTGGCGGAAGCTCAGGTAATTGACAAAGACGACAATAACGACTGCAAACACGAGTTGCAGCAGCACATTCATCCCGATCATCCCGCGTTCGCGCTCGAGGCTCACGCCCGTCCGTCCACCGGAATTCTTCTTCATGAATGGGGATGCGATCAAGCCGCCGAAGCCCAGGAAGATGTACCAGAGGAGCCACGCCGGGTTGCGATCGGACCATTTCCGATACTGCAGGACATGGAAGGTGAGCAGGACGACCAGTGCCGTCATGCTGAGATAATAAACCAGAGGGCGCGAATCGACGACTCCCTTGGAGAAATCCGTCATGTGCGCGATGGGCGAAATATAGCTCTGCAGTTCGCGGGCGATGGGATTGGACACCTGCCCAATATCGAAGATGAACCCCATGAATAACAGCAGGGTGATGATCGCAAAGCTGGCGATCGCCGCGATCACTTGATCGGAAGTAAAGACGGATGCGAGGCAGCCGATCGAACAGTAGAAAAGGCTCAGAAGTATGAGCAGCGAATACGTCGTCCAATAGGCTCCGACGGCATTTGCCATCTCGTGCTTGCTGGCGTGCCCATAGGCGAAGAAGAAAATAAGGCTCGGGGCAAGAAGCAGGCAGGAAAAGAGAAAGGTGGCGAAAAGCTTCGAAAGAAGGATTTGCGCATCGGTAACGGGGGCCGTGGTGAGCGGCTCGATGGTTCCCATCCGGAATTCTTCTGAGAAGACCCGCATCGTTATGAGCGGGAACATCAGAATGAAGGGAAACCAAAACACCGGGCTGCTAAAGAATTGCTGAACGAGTGAATTCTCGAGAGGCACACCGTTTGTCACCGAAAGGAGAAACCACGCGTTGAATCCCATCAGCACGAAGAAATAGAATAGCACCACGTAGGCTATGGGAGAATAAAAGTAACTTTTAATCTCTCGATTGAGCAATGTGAGAAAAGTCGTCATGTTGTCGGTAGTATAAAAATGGAGGCGCCTTCCCCCTCCGGAAAGCAGCTCGTATCGGTTTCGTAGTCTAGTTATCCGCGTGCGTCAGCTCGACAAACACGTCTTCGAGCGTGGCGCGCCGGCGAGTGAGCTCGCGCACCTGCCAGCGCCGGTCGTAAGCGAGCCGCAGCACGTCTTCTCCAGGCTCCGTATTAGCCTCTGTGCGGAGCCGGAAGATGGTGTACTCGCCCGCTTGTTCCTCCGCCACGTCTTTAATGCCGGGAAGCGCGGCAAGCGCCGCCCGGGCATCCGATCCGACATTTCGAGCTTCGAGCAGCATGCTGCCCGCCGCGCGATGGTTTCGCAGCATGTTTTCCGCCGTGTCAGCCGCCCGGATCTTACCCTTGTGAATGACGATGACGCGCGAACACATGATTTCGACCTCTGGCAGAATATGCGTTGAGATGAGCACCGTGTGCTTCTGCGCAAGGCCTTTGATGAGGTCGCGCACCTGGCGGATTTGATTGGGATCCAAGCCGATAGTCGGCTCGTCCAGAATCAAAAGATCGGGATCGTGCACGAGTGCATCCGCGAGGCCGACCCGCTGCCGGTACCCCTTTGAAAGCGAGCCGATCAAGGCCGAAGCGCGGTCTGTGAGGCTGCACATCTCCAAGACGTCGCTCACACGCTCCTTTACCTTGTTGCCAGGAACGCCTTTGAGATTCGCACGATAGCGAAGATACTCATTCACGCGCATATCGACGTAGAGCGGATTATTCTCAGGCAGATAGCCGACGTGCCGCCGCGCCTCCACGGACTGCGTGAAAACGTCGAATCCTGCGATGGAAGCCGACCCCGAGCTTGGGGGAAGGTAGCCCGTCAGAATGCGCATCGTCGTGCTCTTCCCGGCTCCATTGGGTCCAAGGAAGCCCACAATCTCGCCCTTCGCGACTTCGAAGCTGAGATTATCTATTGCTGTGAATCCGGAATATTGTTTCGTGAGGTTTTCGACTTTGATCATGGTAAATGAGACGATCGTTCGCTGAAATTGGATTCCAGAGCGGCGCCGAGGGACCGGGCGCTAGCTTTCGAAGGGATGGTCTCTAAACCAGAAAGCACTGCGCATCAAACACGATTCTAGCGAGCTGTCAGCGCCACCGTCTGCAATTGACGTTGCCCGCCGCGCCGCGCCACCGAGACCCCGAAATCGACGATCGAACCGGTGCTGACTGGCTCGAGGAGTTGTTCGGCCTGCCGCGCGGAGCCGACGCGGAAGCGCCCGATTTGATGGATCAGGTGACCCCGCTTGATCCCGGCGGCCATGGCCGGGCTCTCCGGATCGACCTCCGAGACGAGGACGCCGTTCGCTCCCGAGTAGCCCATCATCTCGCTCAGTTCCGGCGAGAGATCCTGCAGTTGCAGTCCGAAATACTTTTGCGCCAGCGAATCGGACTCAGCGCGCTGCACCGCTGGCGCCTTGGCTTTTGCCGCCGCTGTGACCTTGAACAATTCCACTTTGTCCCGCACCGATTCAGCCGGAATGGCAAAGCCCATCCCCTGCGTCGGCACTCCCTGCGGTGTGAAGGCCATTTTCACGGAAGAGACTCCGACGAGGCGTCCGCCCAGATCGACGACGGGTCCGCCGCTGTTCCCCGGATTGATTGCAGCATCCGTCTGTACGAGATCCTTGTATTCGACATTCTCGACCGATATGGCGCGTCCTTTGGCGCTGAGAATGCCGCGCGAAACAGCGAGTCCATAGCCGAGCGGATTGCCCAAAACAAGCACCGTCTGCCCGAGGAGGCTTGGCGATAAGTCGTGCAGATCGAGGTACGGCAGCGGTCCCTTTCCTTCGATCTTCAGGAAGGCCAGGTCGCTCTCTGGGGAGCCGGTAATATACCGGGCGCTGTAGGTTTTGCCGTCGTTCATCGTCACTGAGATCTTCAGATCGGCGGCGCGCTGCACCACATGCTCATTCGTAACGATATAGCCGCCGGGATCCACGATGAATCCCGAGCCGAGGCTTTGGACCTTCTGCTGGTAGGTGCGGGGGCGAGCCATGGGACCTCCGAAAAATTCGTTGAAGACGTCGTCCACCGGATCGCGAACGGTCCGGCGAATTACCCGCTCGGTGTTCACGTTCACGACAGCGGGCATCGCCTTTGCAACGGCGACAACCGATGGCTCACTGGTGGGATCGCCCTGCGCGAAGCTGCGTTCGCCCATTCCAAGGAATAGAAGCGCGACGAGAAGGGAAGCCGTGGCGTCCAAGCGTTTGAAGTTCATTTGCAAGGCTGGGGAGTAAGACACGTGAAGCCGCGATATGCTCAATTTAGCGGACGGCGCAATATGGGGCGCCGCATTGGACGACGCGGGGCGCATTCCATTCACGCGCGGAAGTTGGGTCCCTCCGGGCGATGGATCGATAATTTCATTTTGGCGCCCGCCCGGTCGCGCTTACATTGGTCGCCCTTTTTTATGGCTTCATCCGTAGCAGCGCGATTCAACGCCGACCTGATAGACGCCAATTACCATCAGTGGCGAAAAGACCCTGAGTCTGTCGATCCGAGCTGGTCTGCTTTTTTCGAGGGCTTCGAACTCGGCTCCGCCGCTCCGGTTGCCAACGGCGCGGACAGCCATGGCGCCGGAGCAGGGGCCGCCCTTCAGACCCGTGTGGATGGATTGGTGTACGCCTACCGCACGCTTGGACATACGATTGCCCAAATCGATCCCCTCGCCAGGACGCGTCCGGAAAATCCCTTGCTGAGCCTTCGGGAACTTGGCTTCAGCGAAAAGGATCTCGATCTCCTGGCCTCATCGAAGTTTTATCTCGGCGGGCAGAGGATGAAGCTGCGAGCGATGATTGCCGGGCTTGAGAAGATCTATTGCGGTCCGATCGGCGTCGAATTCATGCACATTCAGAACCCGTGGGTGCGAAACTGGGTGCGGGAGAAGATGGAGACCCGTCCGGACAGCTTCGGTGTGTCAGCAAATGCCCAGCGTCGCATGCTCCGTCAACTTCGGTCGGTGGAGGGGTTCGAGCACTTTCTTCACACTCGCTTCGTGGGACAGAAGCGCTTTTCGATCGAAGGCAGCGAGTCGCTGATCGTAGCGCTCTATGCGCTTCTTGAAAGTTGTCAGATCCGCAACGTCGAGGAAATAGCCCTGGGCATGGCCCATCGCGGGCGTCTAAGCGTCATACGGGAATTTCTTGGAAAATCGATCGGAGCGATGTTCGCTGAATTCACCGAAAACTATCTTCCAGACACAGTGGCCGGCGATGGAGATGTGAAGTACCATCTCGGGTATAAGACGGTCCGCAAACTTGCGGATGGCTATGAAGTCGAGATCCGATTAGCCGCGAACCCGAGCCACTTGGAGGCGGTGGACCCGGTCGTGCAGGGGATGGCGCGAGCGCGCCAGCGTGTGCGAAACGACACCGAGCAGCGCTCCAAAGTGCTTCCGGTGCTCATCCACGGAGATGCGGCGATTGCCGGGCAGGGGGTTGTCGCGGAGACGCTGAATATGTCGCAGCTTTCTGGATACCGGGTCGGAGGAACGATCCACATCGTCGTGAATAACCAGATTGGATTTACAACTTTGCCAGCGGACGCACGCTCTTCGCGATACTGCACCGACGTGGCCAAAATGATCGAGGCCCCCGTGTTCCATGTGAACGGCGACAATCCCGACGCGGTTCGCTTCTGTGCCGAACTGGCTTTGGAATTCCGGCAGCAGTTCAAGAGCGACGTTTTTGTGGACATGTATTGCTACCGCCGGTACGGACACAACGAATCCGACGAACCGCTTTTCACACAGCCTGTGATGTATGCGGAGATCGAGACACATCCTTCGGTTGGGAGCCTCTATGAGAAACGGCTGCTCGGATCGGGCATCCTCTCGGCCGAGGAGGCGCAGGCGCTTTCCAAAGATCTGGAGCAGGGATACCAAGCGGCTTTGGACGAAGTGAAGGAGGCCGAGGCGAACAAGAGCCTGGACCGCTTTGCAGGGTCGAATGCGATCTTTCAACCGCCGTTTTCGCACTCACCGGTGGAAACAGCGATTAGTGAAGAAACGTTGGACAAGGTTTGTGCGGGGCTTACCACGGTGCCCGAATCGTTTCATATCGTGCCGCGCCTGAAGAAGTTCTTTCTCGAAAAGCGCGTGAAGGCGTGGAAGGCGGGGGGTCCGTTCGATTGGTCTTATGCGGAATCGCTCGCCTTCGGATCGCTGCTGCTCGAAGGAACGCCGGTGCGCCTCTCTGGTCAGGATTCCCGGCGGGGCACTTTTTCCCAAAGACATTCGGTGCTGTATGATGAGACCACACGCGCCCGTTATATCCCGCTGCAAAACCTCGCCCAGGAGCAGGGCCGTTTCTGCGTATACAACTCCCTGCTCAGCGAGAGCGCGGTCCTTGGTTTCGATTACGGCTATTCATCGAGTTTTCCCGAAATGCTCTGTCTTTGGGAAGCGCAATTCGGCGATTTCTCAAATGGCGCCCAAGTGATCATCGACCAATTCATCGTATCCGCCGAATCGAAATGGCAGCGCCCCAGCGGCATCGTCCTGTTGCTGCCGCATGGATACGAAGGGCAGGGTCCGGAACACTCGAGCGCTCGGCTCGAGCGCTTTCTCCAGCTTTGCGCCGAGGATAACATTCAGGTCTGCAATCTAACTACTCCCGCGCAGTATTTTCACGCGCTGCGGAGACAGATGAAACGCCCGTTCCGCAAACCGCTCGTTCTTATGACTCCGAAGAGCTTGCTGCGCTACGAGGGATGTGTGAGCACGGCCGGAGATTTTACGACGGGGCGCTTTCACGAGATCCTGCCGACGCCGCCACTGGGAGAATCCAAAGGGGTCCAGCGAGTCATCTTTTGCTGCGGCAAAGTGTACTACGATTTGTTAAAGTACCGGGATTCGGCAAAGCGGGCGGACACAGGAATCGTGCGGCTTGAACAACTCTACCCGTTGGATGAAGGCCAATTAAAGGCCGCCGCCGCTGCATATCCGAACGCGAAAACGTTTGTTTGGTGCCAGGAAGAGTCGCAGAACATGGGTGCTTGGAGCTTCATCGGCTGGCAATTGCGGCGCATTTTCGAGCCGCATCTCATTTGGTACGCGGGACGCAACGCCAGCGCGAGCCCGGCTGTCGGCGCAAAGGCAATCCACGACCTCGAACAGGCGCAGGTGATACAAGACGCGTTCACGCTCGGCTAGCGTTGGCGCGCGCCTCTCCTCGCTGTCACGTTAGCGGAGCGGCCGCCATGCCAGATTGTTACTCCGCCGAAATCCGATCGCGGGTCATGGCCGCTGTGCGCTCGCGGCAAAATAAGAGCACGGAGATCGCGCTCATTGCGCTTCTTAAGGAGTGGCATATTACGGGATGGCGCCGGGGAGTAAAGATCATGGGAAACCCGGATTTTGTGTTTCCGAGGGAGCGGTTGGTGATTTTTGTGGACGGGTGCTTTTGGCACGGATGCCCCCGCCACTGCCGCCTTCCAGCGACGAATCCAGATTATTGGAGCGCCAAGATTGAACGAAACAAACGCCGGGACAAAACGGTTGCGTCCGGACTGCGGCGGAGAGGCTGGCGCGTTGCGCGATTCTGGGAGCACGAATTTGCACGGCGCGGTGTCATCGGTGCGCGGTTGGTTCGATTAATGGCGAATGCGCGCCCGCGTTCAAAGGCCTCGTCATGATTCGAGTCCGCTGGAGCGGGGATTCCCACCACCAAGGCACCCTATTAATCTTCCGCGAGCAGAGACTTTATATCGGCGATCGATGCCTGTCCCGTGGTGCCAATCTGGTGGACGAGGGCGGAGGCTGCTGCCATCGCGATCTGCATTGCTTCGGCGGTGCTTGCTCCCGCAGCGAGGGCTGCGGCGAGGTTTGCGGTTACCGAGTCTCCAGCCCCCACGATGTCGATTGGACCGCGCACGGGAAGCGCCGATATGTGTTGAGCCGAACCATCCGGCGAAGCGCCCACAATCCCATTTTCGGCCAGAGTGACATATACGGCCCGCCCGTTTCGCGTCGCCAGGCTAACCGCTTGCTTTTGGATGGCGGCGAGATCGCACGAACTTGGAGCGTGAGAGAGCGCGGCGAGTTCAGCGGCATTCACCTTAAACGAAAGCGGCGGAAACGCACACAACCCGCGTCGGCTGTCCGCGAGCACGAGCAAGCCCGTATTCTGCTGCTGCACTTGGTGCGCTGCATTCTGGACGGATTGGGTAACCACGCCAGTCTCAGGCAAATCGACTTGATCCAGCAAAACGATGGCGTTAACAAACGGCGCCAGTTCCAGCACCGACGACGACATCGCCTGCGACAGCGATTCCGGAGTTGCACTCCAGTTCTTGGAGTCCAGCCGGTTCAATTCCCGCGGTGGCACCGCCGAAGTCATCAGCAGCGGCTTGCAGTAGGTGAATGTGCGCCTGTCGCTTCGTGTCAGGAATCGGTCCATCCGCACCCCCGGAAGCGCCTCGAGCGCGCGTCGCAGTTCCCAGCCTTCACCGTCGTCCCCGCAAAAGCCGACTGCGTGGATTTCCATGATCCCGAGTGCGGCCAAATTGCTGAGAATCGTTCCAGCCCCGCCGGGTTGCGGACGGACACGCATCACGTTGTGGACAGGGAGGCCGGTCTCGATCGAGATTTCAGATTTGGCTGAATCGATCTCAAGGTATCGATCCAGGCAATAATCTCCGACTACGGCGATCCGGAGTGAGGCGTAGCGGCTGGTGATCGACTGCAGGCGCTGGTGAGTCATGCCGGTTCGGCGCCTTCGCAAAGAGCGCGATGCAAGCGATGGACGAACAGCGCATTATCGCATTGTACGTAACTCAGTGTGCCGCCCATCCGCGAATAAGATTTGCAGAAGCGCAAATAATACGCCGGATGATCTTTTGGCGGCTCTTTTATGGACCAATCCCAACCGCCACCGTCCTGCAAATCCACGACAAAAATCCCATGCCCGGAGACGGGCTTGCGACCCGATTGAAAGCGAAGGTTATGCACGCAGCTCAAACTCTTCTCGAACACTTGCGGTCCCATAATGGCGGAGCCGATCGACAACACCACCCCATCGTCGAGTTGATCCACCGCGCCGCCGAACACTTTGAAATCGATCGCTCCGGCGCGCCCGATGCTTGCGCCTTGAAAGATTGGGTGGCACGAGACGATGTCGTACCCGATGCCGGGATGAACGGTGATCGACACGCCAAGCCGGAATGCGCTCGCGAAGATGGAAGCATGCTTCCACTTATGGACAAAGGTGTGGCGCCCGCTTGCGAGCCTGTGCTGCCGCATGGCACCCAGAAGTTCCGCGCGGGCCGGTGTGAGTGGGGCCGCGGGTGAGAATTGGATGCTTGCCGCGAGATCCGCGAGGTTTGGCAGCTCGACACCATCTTCATGGATAAAGCGCCCGAGCCCGGCGCCAAAGCCTTCTCCCCGCAGTCCACCAGCCAGCAAGGCCAGCGAGATGCAGCGTCCGGTTTCTTCCCACGCGCCGAATTGCCCCGATGCGACACCGCGCTCCACGCTCTCCGTCGAGCGCCCCAGCCAGGCGTATTCCCAATCATGAATGGCGCCCGCGCCGTTCGTTGCAAGGTGCGTGATCCATCCCTTCGCAAGCAGACGTTCAATCAATAGCGCGGCGCCGTTGCGCAGCAAATGCGCGCCGTAGATCAGCATGACCGATGCGCCTTTTTCTCTCGCGCGGCGAATCCGCGATGCACACTCCTGGACAGAGCGCTCCACTTCCATGGACGCTGCTGGTGGAGTCGAATCGGGGTCGATCAGTATCTCTTCCACGCTCGTGAGGCTCTCGCGCTGATCGAGCGGCAGCACCTTGAGCTTGCTGAGGTCCAGAGGAGTCATCGGCCAAAAAGAAAATCGAGAAGAGCCGGCGCCTCGCGATAGTCCGGCAATTCCGCCTGCGCGCCGGCGGCGTGAAGGAGACGGCGTTTCCGCTCATCCATAATGCCTGAGCCGTTGCGCTCTTCGTCGCTGCATATGGCAATTGCCGTGCCGCCGAGTCCGACTGTGTCGCCGATTTCCACAGGCCCGTCGCCGAAGGAGAGCAGCGCGTTGCCATCGAGTCCGTGATCTTTTAACAGCCGCTCAAACACAGCGCGCTTGGCGAATCCAGACGGATCTTTTGGACTTCCAAAAATGCGATGTTCGAAGAATCGATCCAAACCAAGCAACGTCGCTTCGGCTTGCAGTGGCTCCTGCCTTGTCGAACTGAGAATGGCCATCGCAATTCCTCGGCTGGCCAGATTATTGAGCGCTCCTGCTGCCCCATGCACTATGTAATCCTCCTTCGCCGCCTCTCCATTTCGAATGGAAAGCGTCCGCTGTTCAATGGCCCGGTCCAGTCGGGATTGAAACTCGGCTCGCATCGTCTCGGCGGGCATGCTCGGGCCACCGCGAGCGACGAGCATATCAGCCAACCGCTCGCATTGGCGGATGGATGGCTGTCCGTTGAGCGAAAGAATCTCGTCCAGAAGCAGTCCGCGCAAAGCCTCGGCCGGCTCGCCCTCTGTTGACGGAAAGAGCGGAGTGAAAACGTCGCACATCATTGCCGGCCATCCATGCCGCAGCCATGAGAGCGTCCCATCGAAATCGAAGACCACGAGGCGCAACTCTGGCCGGGGCCGGAGCAAAGGATGCGCTGCGAGCGATGGGGATGGATTTGGCGACAAACCGATGAGCCGAAGCGCCGGAATTGTTGCAGATTACCGGGAGGTGTCAAAGCGCCAGAATCCGCGTGCAATTTCGCGGCAACATGGAAGCAATTCCGGCTTGTGGAAACAAAATCGCCCGCCGCCATCAACGCCCTTGTATTCGACATTGGGAACGTCCTGCTCCGGTTCGACTTCAATCTCGCGCTGCAAAAGCTGGCCCGGCATGGCGACCCCAGCGCGGAAATCATCCTCCACCTTATCGAGCCTGCAAAAGCGGCGTTTGAAGGAGGCCGGCTGCCCCGGGCCGATTTCCAGGCCGAGCTTCGTGCAATCGTGCGTTACATCGGGAGCGACGACGACCTGGTCTCCGCATGGGAGGATATCTTCACGGAAAACAAACCGATGGTACAAGCGGTCGAGAAGCTGCATGGCCGATTTCCGCTCTATCTCCTTTCCAACACGAGCGACATTCACGTCGATTTTATCTTCCGGCAGTATCCCGTCTTCAGGTTGTTCAAGGACGCCGTCTATTCGTATAGAGCCCGCGCATCCAAGCCCGAAGCGCTCATTTACCGCATCGCCGTGGAGCAATTTGGCATCGAACCGTCCCGCACTTTGTTTATAGATGATCTCGCGGCCAATATCGACGCGGCGCTGGCCGCGGGGTTCTGCGTGCACCATTACCACCACGACCGCCACCAAGACTTCATCGACAGCTTGGCTGCTCTCGGAGTGCGGTTGTAATCTGGAAACAACGTAGCGAGGAGGCGTTTCAGCGACCCGATGGGGGGCGCACGCCGCGGCGGGAAGGCAAGCCAGAAACGGAGAAGGCGGCTCAGATTAATACTTGACCATCAAAGGATCCGAAGCCGCGGCTTTCAACAAGCAGATTAAGGACTTAAAGGATTTTTTGGATCTCGCGGACAGTGTTATCACCAAAATTTATCGGTCGGAGCAAAGCAAGGTGATCCCATGGGCATTGAAATTCATCAAATAGGCCGGCTTTTTCCGCGCCCAAATGTTTCACTTTATTCTGAAAAATATGATAGTAACACAAACACTGAAAGGAATTAAATAAAATGACACCGACCGTATGCATATATCTGGGCTAATCTCACGATCACCTTCACGCTCACCGTATGGGTGGCTCGAACCCTCCACAAACACGGACGCATCTTCCTCGTGGACGCCTTTGCTGGCAATGAGCAATGAGCCGCTGGCGGACTCGATCAATCACCTGCTTGGGGTGGGGTTCTACCTTATCAACATCGGATATGTCTGCATGGGCTGAAGTACGGCCATAAACCGGAGAATCTGCAAGGAATGCTGGAGACCCTCAGCACGAAGGTGGGAATCGTCATGCTGGTCCTTGGCGGCATGCACTTCTTCAATTTGCTTGTGTTGTCCAAGATGCGCCGCCGCGCGCTTCTGCATAGCGCGCCGCCGCCCATTCCACCCCAAGCACGCATCCCAGTCATAAACTCGTAGATTCCGCACATGAAGCGACTCTACTTCCTGTTCGACCCAGAGTGTGCTCTCTGTGAGCGATGCCGCCGGTGGTTGCCAGCAGGCCGCGTGGGTGGAATTGCGCTTTATTTCCATGCGATCGCCGGAGGTGACGTGCCGCTTTCCCGGTATTGAAAAGCTGGGACTCGGCGAAGAATTGTAAGCGTCACGCCGAGCACGTATTGACACGCTGATGTGCCGCAGGCCGACTGCCCCGTATCCGGCCTGCCTCGCTTCCCCTCAGTTTCGGACCGGGGAGTGCCGGGGCGCGTTGAGTTGAACGAGTTCGGAGCCTGAGGTTTGGCGCCGTTGCCGTTCGCTGAGCGGCTGATCTTTGGCGTGCGGATCGCCTGCCGGCTCCTGCGTTTTGGATTAGCATAAACGTCATACCCGAATGGGGTGTGACATCTATGCTATTACGCTGCTTTGCGTAACTCGCCGTCGCGCTTGGCCTTCGCCCACGCCTCGGGCGTGATCTCCTTGACCTGCCAGTTCGTCATCGTAGGCAGCCGCGTGAATACGTCCCGGAGGTAGGCAAAAGGATCGATGTCGCGTTTCCTGCACGACTCAATGATCGTGTAAAGAATCGCGCTGCGCTCACCAGTCTCTTCGGCTCCAATAAAGAGCCAGTTCTTCTTCCCAATCGCGCTGGGGCGTATCGCATTCTCGACCAGGTTATTGTCGATCTCGATGCGGCCGTCTTTCAGGAACTCGAGCAGGAATGGCCATTGATTGAGAGCGTAGCTGATCGCCTTGCCCATCCCGCTTTGTGGCAGGAATCTTTTCACGGTTTGGAACCGCTTCAGGGCACGGTGCAGCCGCTCCATCACGACCCGGCTTTCACTTGCCCGCCAGGCTTCGCGCAACCGGGGGCCAGCGCGCGCGTTTCGCAATCGCCTCTCCACATGATAGAGCATTCCAATCTGGTGCAGGATCCATCCCGCCACTCCCGGAGCGCTCTCGATTGCATCGAAGAACTTGCGCCGCACGTGCGCCATGCAGCCGGCCAGCGTGATCTTTCCACCACGCCGCTTCGCAAACGCCTGATACGCCTCATACCCATCGCATTGAATGGCGCCGCAGAAGTCCACGGGAATCACTTTGTCCAAGCAAGCGGCGGCCCGGCTTGCTTCCCAGTGAAACACCACATCGCCTTGCGGATGGCAGTAGGTCCATAAGTAACCAAGCTTCGTTTTTCCCTCTCCAGGCGAAAGGTAGCGGATCGGCGTCTCGTCCACCTGCACATAGCGATCCTTCAAGACACTGTCTCGAATCAGATTGTAAATCGGTTTAAGCCAATCGGCTGCCAAGCCCATCCATTCAGCCATTGTCTGCCTGGGCAGGTTAACTTGGTGGCGGCTCGCGTAAATCTTTTCCTGCCGGTAAAGCGGAATGTGGTCGCAGAACTTGCCCACCACGATCTGAGCCAGGAGCCCTGGAGCGACGATGCTGCGCTCAAGGATGCGCGGCGGCAGAGGCGCAATCAATGGAACGGCGTCCACTTCGCCGCGCTTTACATACTTTGGGCGCACCGTGCGCAGTCTCAGGAAACGCGCTGGCTCATAATCAAGCCGCTCGCTCACTTCCTCTCCAATCTGGCTCCATAGCTCTGGAGCGGCCTGCACCGCCTCGGGAATGATCCGCTCTTCGATGACCGGCAGATGCTCGGGAAGGCGTGGCTTGCGAGCAGGCTGCTTGGCTTTTGGAGTGTCTTTTGGCGTCGAAAGCTCAAAAGCCCCCGGACCGTATTCTTTTCCCAGGGCGGGTCCAGGGGCTTGCACCTCCTGCAAGAGCAGCAGGAGCTGATTGGAGTCAAGCTGCTCGCTTTTCTTTCCAAAGATCCGCCGGGCCAAAGCGTCGAGCTTCTCGCGCAAGAGCGTCATCTCCTGCTTCATCCGCGCGGCCTCCTGCTCCATCGCTTTGATCTTCTGCGCGCTTGCCGCCAGCGCATCATTGCTCTCCTTGATTGCGGCGTCGCGAGCTTCGATCTCCCGGAGAAGCAGTTGTTCGCGAGGGTCGCTCATCTATGAGCGCATTTATAGCTCACTATCGAAAGTAAGATCAAGAGAAAAATGCTATCTAACACAGAAAATCGTTCGTTTTTTCCTGCTCCGCCCCCGTTGGACACACTGTTTAGTTACTCTCTCTCGTACCAAGGCCGCATCCGCGCTCCGCGCAGGTCGATCCCATCGGTCAGCATCGCCAGCGCTTCGGGCGCGAGTTTTAGCTTCACATTGTTTGCATCCGCCGATCTCGGCCACGCAAAGGTTCCTTTCTCCAGCCGCTTCATCAAAAGCCAAAGCCCGGTTCCGTCCCAGTAGAGTATCTTCAGGCGCGTCCTGCTTCGGTTAGTAAACACGAAGAGCGCGCCCTGGCGCACGTCCTCGCCGAGACGCTGGCTCACCAGCGCCTCAAGGCCGTTGAAACTCTTGCGCAGATCGACCGGATCAAGCGCCGCGAATACCTTCAGGCCGCCGGTGAAGCTTAACACGGGCGCCTCCCTCCGTGACCCAGTAGGCTAAGCAGCTCCGCAGCAAGGCGCAGTTGAACAGGCGACTCCACTTCAATCCGTCCTCCTCCCGGCAACTCGATCAGCAGCCCGGCGCGCCCGGAAGCCGCCGTCGAAGGAACATACGCCTCAAAGAGCCGCACCGGACCGGACCCCGCGACTTCGGCGGTCGGCCGGAAGGCTTCACACGGGTTCGCCCGCGCTTTGCGGCGCTTCTGCACCCAATTGGCAAAGGTGGCGTACTGAACTCCAACGAGACGGGCAAACTTCGCACCGCTTAGCCCGCTCCTCTCAAACTCGTCCAGCATTGAACACCATTGACGCCTTATCAAAGGTGTAGGCGTCTGGACTCATTGCGGCGGCGGCACCCAGACGTCATAGCCCAATCCCTTGAGCAAGGACTCAAGTTCCCGATTGTAGCGTTCTGCATATATACGGGCATTCTCAATCAACATGGCGTGTTCTGCATTCTCTGGACAATCCGACGTTTGTTCGATTCCATGCAATCCAAACTTCGTGGTGATGAAATCAATGGGAGTTTCCACTCCAAGCACCTCTGCGCCAAAGCCATAAACGACAAGAAACCGGTAATCCCTGGCTTGAGCAGCCCTTCGAGCGTCATTTACGGCGCTTTCAACTCTCAAACTTCTCAGCGGAGAATAGTCAACATGCGGAGATTGTCTCGGCATCTTGTTGCACCCGCATAAAACAATGATGAATATCGAAATAAACAACGCTTTCATTTGCGAGGGTGTCGAATAACAAACGTGCTAGTAGTAGTTCGAGCCGGTTCCGGAGGAAACAAATTCGTCACAATCGGGTTTTCGTTCTGGTTTATATTCTTCATATTTCCCGGACCGCTGTCGGCCGTTCCGGTCATAGCGTGACCAAGCTCGTGGGCTAGAATTCTATCGATGGTTGCCAACATATATCCGTCCGCAGTTAGAAGAAACAAAGCGTCGCCAGGATCAATCCAAATATTGGGTCCTCCAAGGTCTGCATTAGTTGCATGCTTCGAATTTATATTGACTACTTTTGGCGAGCCGTGGCACCACCAAGGACCGTTGATGAGATCCAACAGTTGCTTTCCGCGGGGAGTATCGAAGATGCTGTTGATTGAATTGCGGACTTGTTCTTGTTGATCAGGCGTACCGCCTCGAACGGTGATCGGATCTTCTCCAGGAAAAAGAAACAGACCAAGCGGGTCCCAATTATCCGTTAGGTTATTATCAACATAACAGTAAAGGTTCAAGCCCCCCGCCTCTCCGATCGGATCCCGGCTCATCCACCTTCCGATCCCGGGCGAATACGCACGGTATGGCGCGAGCCAGAGGCCGCTGTTGGCATGCCAGTAGTGCCCGGTGAAGCCGAAGTCCGCGTC
>JBBSFI010000035.1:0-45759 GCA_038238905.1 Chthoniobacterales bacterium
GGATCGGCGGGCAACTCGACGACGATCGGCTACGATGAAGCGGAGGATGTTGCTGCAACGGTGCGGGAGGCGACAACCGCGCCTTCCGGCGACCGGCGGCCCCTCGTGCTCTACGGAACCTCGATGGGCGCCGCCGCCGTTTTGTGCGCGATTCAGCGCGGCGGCATTCATCCCGATGCGCTGGTCCTGGAGTGTCCGTTCGACCGGTTGCTGAACACGGCCGGCAATCGCTGCCGGGCGCTCGACATTCCGGCGTTTCCGGCTGCGGAGATGCTCGTGCTGTGGGGCGGCGTCCAATCGCACTTCAACGGCTTTGCCCACAATCCGGCGGAATACGCGCGCAACGTTCGCTGCCCGACGCTGCTGATGCAAGGTGGCCGCGATGAGCGCGTGAGCGTGCCCGAAGCGCAGTCAGTCGCAAATGCGCTTGGCCTACAATGCACGCTGGTGATTTTTCCCGAAGCCGGGCACATGATTGCTGTCCGGGACACGCCTCGGTGGCGGACAGCGGTGCGAGAGTTCCTGACTGCCAATCGATTGATTCCGCCACAGTCAGATCAGCCGTCGCCTCCAAATCCCTAGACCACCGCTACGGTGGCTGACGCGTCTTCGGGTGATCCATTCCAATTCAGGACCACCGCGCGTTCCGCTCCACCGATCCCATCCCCACGTCCATAGTTGCAACCAACCTTACGGGCCAAGCACGATCTTCCCCCCATCGAAAGCTACCGTCCGATCTCCAGCAAGCACCCGATCTCCATCCTGTGTCACCTTTGGCGCATCCCCCTTTTGCAATGTCATGACGAACGCCTTCTGTCCGGCAAGCGTTACCTCCGTCGTCTTCGTTGCATAGCCGCCGGCGCCTGAAATATCTGCGATCTTCGCGGGCTTGATATCCATCCAGTACTCGACCTGATACCCCGCCATCGGCCCGGCGATCGCCACCAGCAGTTCCGCCCCACATTTGCCGCTGAAATCGACAGCCAACGATGTCGGATGCGTCGAGCACTCCGCGATGTCTAGGTTGAACTTATTGAGCCGCTCCGGATAAGCAAGGGCGCTGACCACCCCGGAGCCATCATCCTCGAAGCGGGTATAGATCGGGTAGCTCTCGTAAAACATCCCAGGCAGGCGATAGCGCGCATGATCGCCGGCCCAGCCGAGACCTTTCCCGTACACATAGATGGAGCCGCCTGAAGCCATCCCGCGCCCGTTTTGATGCGTCGGATGCGTGCCAAGAAGCGCCGAGACACAGATGTCTTTTCCGGCATCGGACCATCCATTGCGAAAGACGAGATAACCGGCCGCGGTGTCGTGGAGCACACGGGGAAAAGAGTTCGGTTGCTCGGACGGATTGCGTTCGGCGATATCGATCGGCCAATTTGCAAGCGCGTAGATCGCCTGGTGAGGATAATCGAGCACATCGTACGTATTCTGACCCTTGGCCTCCACCTGGTGATTAAACACCCATTTGAGCGCCGGAATATACTCAGCAGGGCACACTCCAAATCCCATGGCGAAATCGCCTTGCTCCGACCACATGCCGCCGCGCGGGAAATCGCGGCAATACATTCCGCGCTGGGCATTCGTGTACGTGCCGTCTGGATTGAGAGCAAATTCGTAGATCCATTTCGCCGCCAGCCACCGTGCATTTGGCAAGCCGGAAACGAGATCGCGGCCCGCGGAAATACGGTACGCCTGGATGAACGGAAAGAGGCCTGTGTTGGAACTGATCCGCCCGCACTGGTGCCCCTCGAAATAATATCCGCGGTCGCCGTAGCCGATCGAGATCTCATCGCGCGCCTGCTTCACTATCTTCGCGAGCAAATCCTTCACCCGGCTTCCATCCAATGAGGGGTCGCCCTGGATTGCGAAGAGAGCGGCGCCAACGCCGCCCACGGCAGCTCCGAAATGATTGCAGGAGGGCATGATCGGCCCCTGCGCGGCGATGCTCGAAGTGAATGGATTATTCAAGATCGCCGCGGCCACCTTCTCGCGAAATGCCGGCTCCCATCCACCGTAATTCAAGTCGTACGCGAGCCCCACAGCGGCGATCGCCGGTCCGGCGCGCATCGCCCCTCCGCTGCCAGGATTATCGAACCCGTACCGTCCATCTTTCGCATCGTGCAGCTTCTTATCGAGAATGTCCGCCATCTGGCTTCTGGCGAGATCCGCGTACATCTGCTCGCCGGTAAGCTGGAAGAGCATCCCGTTCCCCGCCGGATGCCACAACGTAAACTTTCCGCCGAGAAGGGCCTTGAGCTTATCGACAATAGCGCGGCCTTCCGGAGTTTCGGCCCGACTCTTCATCCGGGCGAGGTCGGCCGCTCGGAAAACAAGCCTGGGATGCTCGCCGGGCTCAAGCGGAATCCAGCCCACGACAGGCGCCGTCCAATCCGGTGCATCGTACCCCCAGTTCTTATGCTGGCGCGGACCGCCCACGTCGGCTTCCGCCTGGGCCAGCGCGGCGATTGAGACGAGAAATGCGAACGATGCAAGGCTCGCGCGCCAGAATGTCAGGGGAGATCGGCTCATGTCGGGTATCTGAAGTAACCCCCGTTCACCATCGGCCTTAGCCAGCGGCCCCGCGCCCCGCTCCGCAAGGCGCTTGTGAAATTTTTCACAAATAGGGCTTGAGAAGGCCGCCGCTCGCTCTAGCATTTTTCGCATGACCGAAGTCGGCGCCATCGCTTCATACGACTCCAAGATCGAAGGAAACGTAATCGTTACGCGACTCGATTCCGCGATCAATTGGATGCGCAAGAACTCCCTTTGGCCCATGCCGATGGGCTTGGCGTGCTGCGCGATCGAATTGATGGCGGCGGCAAGCTCCCGATTCGACATCGCGCGATTCGGCGCGGAGGTGATGCGGTTTTCGCCCCGCCAGAGTGACGTGATGATCGTGGCTGGCACGGTCACGTACAAAATGGCGCTGGCGGTAAAGCGCATCTGGGATCAGATGGCGGAGCCGAAGTGGTGCATCGCCATGGGCGCCTGCGCTTCAAGCGGCGGGATGTACCGATCGTACGCGGTTCTTCAGGGGATCGATCAATTGATCCCGGTGGATGTGTACATCTCCGGGTGTCCGCCGCGGCCCGAGGCGCTCATCGAGGGGCTTCTGCGGCTTCAGCGCAAAATCGATACCGAGCACTCGTTCCTTGCGCAGAAGAAAGATCTTCTCGCCTCACTTTCCTAAACCGCACGTTCGGTAAAACATGGCAGCAGCACAGCTTTTATCCGATGTCAGCGCCTTCGAAGCGAAGTTCAAGGTGCTCGAAAAAGTAAGCTTCCGAGGAGAGACAACCCTGGTGGTCGAGCGTGACGCGATCACTGAAATCTGCCGCTTTGCGAAGGAGCAGCTTGGCTACACGATGCTGCTCGACATCAGCGGGATCGATCATTTCGGGGACGAGCCGAGATTCGAACTCGCCTACGAATTGTATCAATTCGAGCGCGGAGACCATCTGCGGCTGAAGATTTCAATTTCCGAAGATGCACTGGAGGTTCCCTCCGTCGTGTGCGTGTGGGCCACGGCCAATTGGCACGAGCGCGAAGCGTTCGACATGTATGGCATCCGCTTTCGCGGGCATCCCGATCTGCGGCGGATTCTGATGTGGGACGGCTATCCGTTTTTCCCGCTGCGCAAAGATTTTCCCCTGGCCGGAAAACCGAGCAATATGCCCGATGTGGCTTTCTCGAAGGCTGCTCCGCTGGAGGGCGGGCCTTTCGTGACCATGCCTTCGACCGCGACCGCGAAGGACCGCGAGCCGCGCGCGCGGGGAGAATAGGATCGCGAACAGCGACGACTCAAGCTCGTCGCCACCGGACTCGGGCACGCCCCTTGAGTTATCTCTTTTCGCGCCGACGGCGGCGCAGAGATGCGTTTGGTCTTTCATGTCGATTGCTCGTTACCCAAAGGGCGCCGACGCCTGTGTCAGCTAAATTTCCGGCATGGCGAGGCAGGTTCGACGCGGCGTTCTTCGCATGTCTCACTTGCGCGGAGGCACGACGAGGATCGACACCTGCGCATTGTGACGCACTGTATCTATAGTGGCGCCGTGGATGATGTCGCCGACCAGACGATGGCCGTGGGAGGCGAGGGCAATCAAGTCGCACTGCTCTTTTTCGGCGACATGGAGAATTTGCGCGGGAGGATCACCCAGGGCGAGACGTGTTCCAATCACGAGTCCAGTCTCGGTCCGCAATCGCGCTGCGGTTTCTTCGAGATAAAGCCGATCTTGTTTCATTTCCTCGGACTCGACAAGATTGAGCTGAGCGAAATTGCGTGCGGCCCACCCATCCGCCACGTGCAGGAGCAGCAGTTCGCTTTTCAGCAGTCCCGCGAGTTGGGTGACATGGGGGAGGAGTTCGTGATCCGACGGCGTGGTATCGAGGGCAACGAGGATTTTGCGGTACATGGCGATGCAGGTTAGGGCGTGGGAGCGGGCAGGCCGAGGAAGCCGTAGACGGCGTTGAGCACGGTCTGAGGCATGAGGTTATCGAACAGCAATTTCGCGTTGAGCACGATGATGATCGCGGCGGTGATCCAGCCGAGAAGGCTTATCCACCGGGGATTTACGAACGATCCCATCTTCGCCTTTTCGTCAGTGAAGCGCATCAGCGGCCAGATAGCGAAGCCGAGTTGCATGCTCAGCACCACCTGGCTCGCGACGAGCAACTGCGTGGTTTTGCTCTCGCCGTAAATGCCGATGACGAGGACCGCGGGGATGATCGCGATCGCCCGTGTGATCAAGCGGCGGAGCCACGGACGCAGCCGAATCTGAATAAAACCTTCCATCACGATCTGCCCGGCGAGCGTACCGGTGAGCGTGGAGTTTTGTCCCGAAGCGAGCAGCGCCGCCGCGAAGAGAACACTGGCGCCACCTACGCCGAGCAACGGGCTGAGCAGTTTGTAGGCGTCCTGAATTTCCGCCACGTTCTGGTGTCCCGACCAATGGAATGCCGAGGCCGCGAGAATCAGGATCGCCGCGTTGATGAAGAGCGCAAACATGAGCGCGCCGCTCGAATCGATGGTGGCAAATTTGATGGCCTCGCGTTTGCCTTCCGGCGTTTGCTCGAACCTGCGCGTTTGGACGATCGACGAGTGCAAGTAGAGATTATGCGGCATCACGGTCGCTCCGATGATGCCGATGCTGACGTAAAGCATCGCCGGATTCGTGACGATGTGCGGAGCGGGCAGGAAGCCGAGCAACATTCCCGCGAAACTGGGCCGTGAGAAAATCAGCTCCGCGGCGAAGCAAGCGCCGATGATCCCGATGAGTGTGATCACCAGAGCTTCGATGTAGCGGAACCCTTTTGTTTGCAGGTAGAGAACTGCGAGCACATCGAGCGCGGTGATGACGCAGCCCCAGACGAGCGGAATTCCAAAGAGCAATTGCAAGGCGATGGCCGAGCCGACGACTTCGGCGAGATCGCACGCGGCGATGGCGATCTCACAAAGCGCCCAGAGAAACCAGACTGTCGGTTTGGAATAGTGATCGCGGCAGGCCTGCGCGAGATCGCGACCGGTGACGACGCCCAGCTTGATGCATAAATGCTGAAGCAGGATCGCCATGAAATTCGAGATCAGGACGACCGACAAAAGCGTGTAACCGAATTTCGCGCCGCCTTCGAGATCCGTGGCCCAGTTGCCCGGGTCCATGTAGCCAACCGCCACGAGAAAACCAGGGCCGGAGAAAGCGAGTAGCTTGCGCCAAAAGGAAGCCGTCGTCGGAACGAGGATGCTGCGATGCACCTCCGACAACGACACCTCGCCGGAGGTTCGCCGCCAGGCGCTGTCGGGTTTGGGCTCGATCATGTCAGTGGATTACCTCATAGAGTTTTTGTGGATTCACTTTAAAGGTCAGGTGTTCGGAGCAAGGTTGGCTTCAGAACCGCCGCGTCATGCCGGCGAAGGGATGCCAGTCGTCCGCCCCCGGCGTGACGCCGACATAAACTCCGGCATCAAGGCGCAAGTTTTCGTTGATTTGATAAGTAAGCCAAGTGTCGACAGTGCCACCCCAGCCGGTCCCGCGCTCCGTGCTGACACTGCTGAAAAACTCCACCGACGCGGAGAGCTTTTTGCCAATGGTCCGCGGGGTTTGTGCCGGCGCGTGGAGTCGAGGCAGGCGATTTTCAAAGAAAAATGGCGACCGCAGCAGCTACACGCATGCATCCACCGCAGGACGAGTCGCACCAGTTCTCCGGACGATCGCCGGGCCTCGCGAACACTGCGCCGAGGGCGCGGGCCCCTGCGACGCGATGACAGAGGAAGCTGAATCCAATGCATGGAGAGAGGTGGAGTTCCGGCAACATAATGCGATAACAGACACGGATTGAAGTACTGCCATGAGACTGTAGCATTGACTACATCTTGAATGTGGCTTGTCAAAAGGATGTTTTGGGCTTTTCTCCAGCCGTGACCAAGCCACCCATCCGCTCGGCGAAATCTCGCAAAACTCGCTACGCCGCCGCCCAAGCGCGACGGCGCACCCGCGAGGAGCACTCGCAGGAGACCGCGCAGGACTACGTGGAGCTGATCGCCGCGCTCATCGCCGAGACCGGCGAAGCGCGCGCCATCGACCTTGCCCGCCGCCTCGGTGTCACGCACGTTACCGTGGGCCGCACCATCCAGCGGCTCCAGCGCGACGGCTTCGTCACCGCCGCGCCATACCGTTCCATCTTCCTCACCGAAGCTGGCCGCAAACTTGCTGAGGAATCCCGCCGCCGACACGAGATCGTCGTCGACTTTCTTAAGTCCCTCGGAGTGCCCGAGTCCACCGCCTTATTTGACGCCGAAGGCATTGAGCACCATGTCAGCAAGGAGACCCTTGCCGCCTTCCTCAAGCACCTCGACGACGGCGCTGGGAGCCGACATGAACGCTGATTTCGCAGCGACTTATCTTCGCCATACATATCGTTGATTGGTTTGTCGTTTGTGACGCGGCCAGCCAACGAAACGAAACTCTCGCGCACCAGCGTGGCCGGTGATGAGTGAGAACAGGAGCAGGAGCCAACGTTCCATTTCACGGGAGAGGAGGATTGCATTTCGCGCAATGAGCTGATTCGTGCCGGGTTACGGGGTAACGAGGACACGATAAAACCTTTGGTAATCCGTGGTTGCGGGAGAATCGTTAAAGCTAAGAACGCTGCCCGTCGCTCCCGCTTCCGATGCCCCCGTGTTTTGCCAAGACGACGGGTCCAATGAACCGGACGTTTGCAGTTGATAGGTGTGACCACTGAAGGATTGGATCGTCATGACCGCCTTTCCTCCCGCCACCGAAATCGTGCTCAGCTTGAGGTCGGTGGAGTCATACGAGACGCCGCTGCCGTAGTTCACGAGGTTGGCCGGCAAGCCGGTCGAAGCGGTCAGAAGGTCCACCGTGCCATAATTCGCCACCGTGCCGCTGACGTGCAGCGCCGCGCCGCCGGTGAACTTGATCAGGCCATTGTTTGTGATCTTCCCCGTGAAGGATAGGCTCTGGCCTGCGCCGGCGCTGATAATGCCGTCATTGGTGATTTCACCGTTGACGGCGCCGGCGCCCATCAAAGTGCCGCCGACCGCAATGTGAATGCTGCTCGCGCTGAGGGCGCCGCCTGCGAGGTTGAGGACCGTCCCGCTCGCCACGTCCACGGCGCCGTTATTGGAAATCGACCCAATGACATTGAGGATGCCACCAGAAAGCTGCATCGGGCCGCTATAGTTGCTCGCGCCGGAGAGCGTGAGCGTGCCGGCGCCCGTCTTGATCGAACCTCCCGAGCCAGAGATCGTGCCGGAAAAGGTGCTGTCCTGGCCGGCCAGGCTGCCAGTGGTGAGCACGCCGCCAACGCCGAGAGTAACCCTCCCGCCCCCGGACAAAGGACCGACCGTCGCCTGCGCGCCGTCCAGATCCAGCGTCGCGCCGACGCCTAACTCGAGCGGCGAGCCAGCCGGAATCGAATTGGACGGGCCGTAGCTCTGGACGCACGCGGCGACAATGGCGTCGTACCACTGGTTGGTCATGAAGGCATAGCCGGTGTCGTTGGGATGCACACCATCGCCGCCCAGCCCGCCGGCGGGGAAGTTCATGTTCAAGTCCACCAGGCTCACTTGCTTGCCCGCCGACTGGAAACTGCTGACCTCGCTGACCACGATTGTGTTATAGCTGTCCACGTTTGGCCGCGCGGTGGAGGGAACGATTCGGGCGACGAGAAGTTTGGCGTTAGGCCGTTCGGTGACAATCTTCGAGATCAAGCCATGGAGCCGGCTCTGAACGCCGGTTTGGTTGCTCAGATCGTTGGTTCCAATCATCAGCGTGATGACATCGGGGTAGATAGCGGCGCGATTCGGCGTGCCGTTGGCGCCGTTTCCGCCGGGGAACCAATATCCACCGTTCGGGTCGCGGGAAGGGTCGCCATATTGCAGATAGGTGGCGTTGTTGAAGCCGTCCAGATTGTCGCTCACGTCTTGAATCGTGTAGGACGGATGGCCTTCGTCGTGAGTTTCGTCGATGGGGCCAGCCGGGAGCGAACCGGGGTTCTGAGTGGCCGTGCCGACGTAAGCGAAATTGTGAGCCACAGGCGAAAGCAAGTTATAGAGCGGGCCGCGGTAGCCGGCGTTGCTGCCACCCGACCCGTAGGTGATCGAGTCGCCCAGAGGCATGATCCGCAATCCGGTCGGGAGAATCGGCACGCCCTGCAAGCGCAGCGTGCCGCCGTTGACGACCGTCGTCCCGGTGTAGGTGTTTGCCCCGGAGAGCGTCAGCGTGCCGGCGCCCGTCTTTTCCACTGCACCCTGGCCGGAGAGGATCGTGGACTGTCTGGAGTCGGAGGCCAGATCGTATCGCAACACCGCCCCGCTGGCGATGGACAGTGCGCTCCAGTTTTGCGGCGCCGTGATGATCGCCGTTCCCGACGAAACACCCGTGGCGCGGAGCTGCATCGCGTTGAGCTGCGCGCTGGCATTCGGGCTGGCATTTGCGTTAACGGTCAGAGTCGTGCTGGCGCCCGCAGCCGTGAAGGCCCCCGTGACAAACTGACCGACACCGCCCGTGCCGTTCTGGAGATTGAAGTCGAGCGAGGGCGAGCCGCCGATTGTCTCCATTCGCCCGGCGATCGGGTTGCCGCCAAATTCCCGTGAATCGCTCACCCAGAGCTGAATGGTGTAATCAAGACCGATATTGAGACTGCTGAGAGTCAGTGTGCCGTTGCCATTGGCGGAATAAACCCCGTATTTGGCGAGCACCTGATAGGCCGGAGTAAGATTGTTGTAATTGAGAAACAACGGGCCGCTATTGGGATAGAAACCTCCATAAGGAATGGTCATCCCGCCGCCCGTGCTGTCGCCAAGCACATTGCTTCCGATGTCGGTAAAGCTCACGCCGTTGATCGAGGTGGAGTTGCCGCGGAGATAAGCGCGATCAAGGGCTCCCGATGTGCTCACATCGGAATCCGCCGACATCGTCGTGGCCGAACCCCAAGTGATGGTTTCCGCAAAAGCGCGGGGCGCTGGAGCAATAAGAGCAACGGCGATGAGGCCCGCGAGGATGCGATGTTTACGGTTCATGACTTGGGGGCGGAAATTTAAATCTCACGACTCGCGCGGACTCCGCGTCCAGGCAGAGAAACGGCCACGCAACAGACCCTCACTCCGAGGAGAGAGAGGCAATGCTATGCTTGATGTCTTCGACGCTCATGGGAATGAGAATACGGGATTATTCGGTTCAGAGCAAGTGGAGCGCACTTTCGAGGCCATCGCACACAACTTGGGCAAGCGGGACGGCCCGGATTGCTATTGATCTCCTGGCCATGATTCGGGCGCTCGTGGCTGAAATCATCGAACTGGCGGACGACGACGCTCCTGACATCGAACGCTCACGGAGCGTTGAGCAGGAAGTGATGGACATACTCGCTGATCTCTCGTCGCGGTGAAGTCTGGCTGGCAGACCTCGGAATGGCTGCCAAGACGCGTCCGGTCGTAGTGGTATCGCGATACGACGAAGACCCGCCGCGAGTCCTTGTGCTCTACGTGCCGCTGACCTCAGAAGACCGCGAAAGCGAGTATGAAGTGAAAATGCCGAAACTGCCGTTTCTTCGTTTGGAAGGCGTAACGAATGTCCAAGGCATTGGCTCGCTGCCGGTGAAAAGACTGGAACGCCGCCTCGGAGTTCTGCCTGCGGAAGTGATGGAACGAATAAAGAAGGCGCTCCGCTTCACAATGAATTTGGATTAGGCTGCGCTTTCATTAAACGGAGAGGCCAGCAACGGCTAACATCGTATCGAGCCGCACGGATGTTGGCTGGACGGTTGTGGGTCGAGTTCCCAGGGCTGTGGCTAAAGCCGCGCCGTTGGCGCTAAGCAAACCTTCTGCGCTGTTACGCGTCCGGGAAGCCCCACGGGGGCGATTCAGCTCCAGCCCAACGCACCGCGTTGGGGTCCAGAACAACAATCGGGCGAGCCCTGTAAGGGCGGCTCACTTCCCAGACTTGCACTCTATTTACTTTCGGGAGGAATCTCGGATTCGAACGTTTGTACGATCTTCCCGCTGGATTCCATGGATGGGCAGAGGCTGGGAAGCGTGTCGAGAAATAGTTCAGGCGCGCTGCGGAGGAGTGGGAGTGCACAGCTCTTTTAACCGTTGGGCGGAGACGGGCTCCGCCGTCCCCAACTCCTGGGCAAAGAGAGAGACACGGAATTCTTCGAGCATCCAGCGAAAGGTTTCACGCCGCTCTGTCGGCACTCTCGTTTCCAATCCCGTAACTTCTGCGAGGCGTGCGGCCTTTTCGCTGTCTTTTGCCGGCCTTACGAAAGCGCGCTCGGCGCGGATCTGGACGGCTTTCAGGTACCGAGGCAGATGTTGAAGCTGCGCGTGCGGAGTTTTGGCCAGAAAATCCGGCGGAGCAAGCCGTTCGATATCCTGCTCCAGCCCGGGATGCCGCTTCGACGAAGAGAGAATCGCTTCGCGCAGCTCCAGAATTTGCCGGGCCGTGCACATTAGCCTGAAGGTTAGAACTGGCAGATCCCGCCGCGCGGATTCGACCATCGCATGGAAGCGAGCGGCTGTGAGCGGGAAAATTGGCTCCATTAGAAGGCAATGGTCGAGCAGGTTCTGGTAGGCGGATGTTTGAAGTCCTTCCTGGGAGATCGCGCCACCCTTTCTCACCTTATCTCCGAGCTGATTCAGTGCGTCGTGAAAACCTTGAGCGCTTTTTGGACGGGAGTTTTGAGCAATTGCCGCGAGATCCTTCCAGAGCCTTGCGAGATCCCGCGCGAGAACAAGCTCGCCCAGCTTCCGTATCGCAGCGGGAGCAGCCGCTTCCGCCTGTTTCCGCGTGCGGAAGAGCCGCAGATCCACGGTGTCCCCGCTCGCCAAGCCGGGGTATGCCACCAGAGGCGTGCCGGCTACTTTCTCGAGTGGCGTCGTCTCGGGCAGATCGCCGAAATTCCACTCCTTGAGTCCGTGCCGCTCCCATTGCGCCGCCGCCCTTTCCCAAGCCGCGCTGGAGGTGCCCTGCGCTTCCGACAACGATCGGATCGCCGCAAGATCGCGCCCCGCAGCCACGGTGTTGCCGCCCGCGTCGATCACTTCGACCCGGGGGCGCAAGTGCTGCGGCAGACTCTCGTCCGTCCAATCGCTTGCGCTCAAGGGAACCGCGTATTTGCGTGAGAGAAACGCCGCGAGCACCTGGAGAAATTCCCCGCCGTCGGGATCGAACTCCTCAGCGATTTCCCGGACTTTTGGCTCCAGCGGCATGAGCCTTTTGCGGACCGCCTTGGGAAGCGCTCGCAAGAGCGCGCCGATTTGCTCTTCCCGCAGGCCGGGAACCATCCACTGGAGCTGCCCGCTCGTGAGCTGCTGAGCAAGCGGCAGCGGCACCTTGATTGTGACTCCGTCGCTCTCCTCTCCCGGGGAGTAGGAGTAGCTCAACGGCAGGGCCGCATTTGCCATCGCAACCCGATCGGGAAATGCGGCGCGATCGTAAGTGCTCTCGCCTCCGATGAGATCTTCTTCAGTAATGTGGAGGAAGTTCGGCTCGCGCCCGATCCTAGCTCGCACGAGCACATTCAGATCGTGGACCGACGAGACTCCCTCGATTCGCGCGGAGTAGTATCGATAGAGCGATTCGTCGAGGTCCAGCGCGCGCGGGCTGCGGACGCGAGTGAGGGCGGTCTCAACCTTCTCCAGCACTTTTCGGTTCTCCGCGAAAAATCGATGGGGAATGCGCGTTTCGCCAGCAACAAGAGCGCCGCGAATAAAAAGCTCAGTCGCCTTCGCCGCATCGATCCGACCGTAGTCCACCAGCCGCCTCGCGACTTCGAGCCCGTGAATGAGCACACGCTCCACTGCGAGCACCCGCCCCGCCTTCTCGCTCCAGTGCGGCTCCGAGTGCCGGAAATTGCAAAGGTGCACCCCAAGCTCAACGATCCATTCGGGCTGGATTCCCGCGGCAGTGCGCGCAAATAGCTGCGAAGTCTCAACAATCTCGGCCGCCATGATCCACTGGGGCTGGCGCGCCTCGGCCGCCGGATCGGCGCCCCCA
Organism: Chthoniobacterales bacterium; assembly: GCA_038238905.1. GTDB lineage: Bacteria > Verrucomicrobiota > Verrucomicrobiia > Chthoniobacterales > Chthoniobacteraceae > JBBSFI01. The sequence goes on from JBBSFI010000035.1 coordinate 12,519, forward strand.
TCCTGCACATCCTTCGCCGGTTTCGCCTTTTTAGCTTTCTCCCGCCGTTCGAAGAGGCCGGAACCTGGAAAGAGAGATGTGAGGCGATTTCCCGATGCCTTGTAAATATTCCGCTCTTGCCGCTGCGCGACGTGTCCGAGCAGCCCAGAGAGGATGGAGCGGTGGATCGCCGCGCGGTTCTCCTGGAACTCGGATTCGGACGGGGGCCGCTCCCGGCGCCTGGCTCCGGCAGGCCGGTTTTCTTCGAGCATCGCATCAGCAAGCTGCCGCTGGATGTCACGCCATTCGCGCATCCTCGAGACGGAAAGAAAGCTGCTTTTGCAAAAGCGGCGCAGCGCATTCCCGGCGCCCTTGCCTTCGGAGGCTGGCGCGCTTCTCCAGAGATTTAGCATCGAGAGGAAGTCCGATTCCGCATCGCAAAATTCCCGGTGCGCCGCGGCCGCCGCCTCTCGCCGATCGTCCGGCCTCTCCCGTGGATCGGGGACGCTCAAACCCGCGGCTACCACCAGCACCTCCGCGAGAGCACCCTCTTCGCGGGCTTGAAGGAGCATTCGCCCCAATGTCGGGTCGATGGGAAGGCGGGCAAGTTCGTCTCCAAGGACAGTCAGTTCCTCCGCGTCGTTCAGCGCGCCGAGTTCGTGAAGCAATTGCCTGCCCGCTCGGATTGCGGCGCTTTGCGGAGGATTCAGAAAAGGAAATGTCTCGATCTCTCCAAGCTGGAACGCCTTCATCCGCAGAATGACTTCCGCCAGATTCGCCCGCTGAATTTCCGGCTGGGTGAACTTCGGACGAGCGTCAAAATCTTCCTGCGAGTAGAGGCGGATGCAGACACCTTCCCGCACCCGCCCCGATCTGCCCGCGCGCTGGTTGGCGCTGCTCTGTGAGATCGATTCGACTGGCAGGCGCTTCGTTCGAGTGCGCGGATTATACCGGCTCATCCGCGCCAGACCGGTGTCGATTACATAGCGAATCCGAGGGAGAGTGAGCGACGTCTCCGCGATGTTGGTTGCGACGACTACGCGCCTCGCATCACCCGGCGTGAATATGCGCTGCTGTTCGACGCCAGGCATTCGTCCGAAGATGCAGATGATCTCGGTTCCCGCACCGAGCCTTCCCTCAAGAAGTTCACGCGCATCGCGGATGTCCCGCTCGGTCGGCATGAAGATGAGGATGTCTCCAGAGTCCGACTCGATCAGCGCATCTTCCGCCGCTGCGACCGCGGCATCGACATGGCTGAATTCCGCCGCATCTGCGCCCTCCGACTCTTCCATCGGTGCATAGCGAATCTCCACCGGCCAAATCCGGCCCGAGACTTCGATCACGGGCGCTCCACCGAAGGCTTTGGAGAACGCATCCGTATCGATGGTCGCGGAGGTAATCACGAGCTTCAGATCGCCACGCTTTTTCAGCAGGCCGTTAAGGTAGCCGAGGAGAAAATCGATGTTGAGCGACCGCTCGTGAGCCTCATCGATGATCAGCGTGGAATAGCGGCGGAGGAGCGGATCGCTCTGCAGTTCCGCGAGCAGGATTCCATCCGTCATGAATTTGATCCTAGTCAGCCGCCCCGTCTCGTCGCTGAACCGCATTTTGCACCCGACCTCTGCCCCCCAAGCGACCCCAAGCTCCTCCGCAACACGTTTAGAAAGGCCGAGCGCCGCCACTCTCCGGGGTTGAGTGCAGCCAATCTGCCCCCGCTCGCCGAGGCCCGCCTCCAGGCAAATTTTCGGCAGTTGCGTAGTTTTCCCCGAACCGGTCTCACCGGCGACGATCACCACTTGGTGCGCCAGTATGGCAGCCGCAATCTCGGCCCGCCGCGCGCAGATTGGGAGGTCTTCCGGGTAGCGGATCGCAAACACTCTGCGCTCCGATGGCAGCGCGGATGATCTATCGCCTTTTAAGGCCATTCTTCCTGTCCAAAATCCGTCTGTAGCCTTGCCCCGTGCGAAATGACCGCGAACAGGAAAGCGTTGACGCCGTGGTCGCTCTTCTCCTTGAAGCGCGTGTTCGGAAACGCATTTCTCAGAATCGCCTCGCTGAGCATACTGAACTGAGTCGGTCTGGAATTAGGCATCTGGGAAGCGGGGAAACCAACCCGACTTTCTACTCCCTCTTAAAGATTGCCAAGGCATGAATGTAAAACTTTGAAGACTGACCGGATCTTTGATCGGCGCCCAGGAAGGGTAAATCGAAGTAGCACCGAAAGGAAAGCGCCGTTCGGCTTAGATCGAGCCACGCGCCGGGAATCCCGCACGGCCCGGACCAAAGTACAGGCCGTGCGCAGGCTTATGTCAAAGTTTGAAATGGCTGCCGTTTTGGAGAAAGACAAGGCCATGAATGTTTCTTTGACCGATCCGATCGAAAAGTTTATCCGCCAGAAAGTGGCTGTTGGCGAATATCAAAACGCCAGCGAGGTTGTCCGTGAAGCACTGCGCCTTCTCAGGCAACGCGATGAAGTCTGGAGGGCCGACGTGCAGAGCAAAATCACGCAAGGCATGGATTCGATCCGCGCCGGCAGAACGATTCCGGCGAAGACCGTTAAGAGAGAAATGGTTGTATTCAAAAAGAAGTGGACGGAAGATCGCGGCCTTCAATGAAGGATTACGAACTGTCGCCAGAGGCCAGAGACGACTTGCAGGAAATCTGGGTTTACCTCGCTGGCGACAATCCTGCCGCCGCCGATAAACTCGAGGCGGAGATTTACAACGTGTGAAGTACTCGCGGACAATCCGCGCCTCGGCGATAAACGCCCGGACTTGACAGACGAACCCGTCCTTTTCTGGAAGGCGCGCGGACAATACCTGGTGATTTACCAGCGCGAGACACAGCCGCTAAAAGTCGTGCGCATTCTCCACGGCGCTCGTGATGCCGCGTCTCAGTTCTAATGACAATTGAGCGATCGCCACTGGAGCGATTCGACGAGATCAAATATGGATGCGGACGCATAATGAGTGCGTCACTTGGTTCGCTTTCAAACAGCCAGGCACTCAATTCATCGGGCTGAAGATCACGTCAACGTGCAGCCTCGCAAGTGACTGTGCCATAACTGAAGTAAGCCGCCCTTACAGGGCTGGGCGGTTATGTGTCAAGTTCCCAGGGCTTCGCCCTGGGCTGTGGCTAAATCCGCGCCGTTGGCGCTAAGCAAACCTTCTGCGCTGTTACGCGTCCGGGAAGCCCCACCGGGGCGAGTCAGCCACAGCCCAACGCACCGCGTTGGGTCGAGAACAACAATCGGGCGAGCCATGTAAGGGCGGCTCACTTCCCAGACTTTCACTTTCCTTTCGTCGAAAACGATCCGATGCCGTCGCAGAAGAAATCCAAAAACGGCCTGGCGCTCTATTCGCGAGAAGCTCCCACGAATTTCCCGGGCAATGTGTGACTATCCGATATGCGCCGCGCGCCTTCTTCGCGGAATACAATAAAGCCGACTCGCCTCCTGTTCCCCGTCAGATCACCTTTCCTCCCCATTGACGAGTCGTACTCACCTCACACCACCTGCACAAACTCCCGTGTGAGCCGGCCGTCCTCCGTGCGGCAGAGCGCGTACCCTTTCTCCGGCGCGCCGTCGTGGTTCTCGTGCCACCAGGAAGAGCAGCGATTTGTGGAGAGCGTCGCGCCCCGTTCGACGGATTCCGTGATTCCGTGCCAGTGTCCGCCGAGTGCGCCCTGAAAATTCCAGCCAGCAAGCCGGTCCAGGACGGCGCTCGCATTCAGTGGCCGCAGCCAATTGCGATCGAGGGGAAAATGCGTAAGGACGACGAGCGGCTTCTCGCGAGGGACCGAAGGGAGCGCGCCGTCGAGCCACGAGAGCGTCGCATTGGAAATCTTCGTCCGGTACACGCTGCGCCCTTGCGTGCTGTCAAATGCAAGGAACTGCCACCCGGCGTAATCGAACCGGTAATTCCAATCCGTCCGGTAGATTTTACGGTAAGCGCTGAAATCGCCCGCGCTTGTGCAGTCGTGGTTTCCCGGAACCGAGCGGACTGGCATGGGCAAGGCTCGGAAAATCTCCGCGACGGCGCCAAGCTGGCCGGGCGCGCCGAACTCTGAGAGATCGCCCGCCAGGAAGACGAAGGCCGGAGCCGGACGCAGGGCGCGTATGCTCGCGACTACGCGCTCAAACCACGGGCCGCACCGTTCATCCCGGTAGTGGAGATCGTTCACGACGACAAACGTGAAGCCGGATGGCGGCGCCGCAAGAGCCGCCGCGGGGACGGCTGCGACGGCGCCCGCGCAGAGCCGAATCGCGTCACGACGGGTAAAAAGAGTCTCTGACATTCTTTCCAAGAACGGCTGCTCCGCCCCAAACGTCAACCTTGCCGTGGTGCTCATCGCGAATGATGCATGCACTCTGCTCCTTCGCGTTGTACGATGCGGGAAATATCGCGCATGAACAACGCAGACGGATTTGACTCGATCGACGAGGTATTGCAGGAGATTCGCGCCGGGCGCATGGTCATCGTCACCGACGACGCCGATCGCGAGAATGAGGGCGATCTCGTCATGGCGGCGGAAAAAGTGACGGCGGAATCGGTGAACTTCATGGCCACCCACGGGCGCGGGATGATCTGCGCGCCGATCACCATGGCGCGGGCTGAACGGCTGGGCCTGCAAAGGATGGTGCTGGAAAACCGCGAAAGTTCGCGAACCGATTTCACGGTCTCGGTGGATGCGGCCAGCGGCGTGACGACCGGCATTAGCGCGCATGACCGCGCCCGGACCATTCAGGTGCTCGTCGATCCAGACGCAGCGCCCAAAGACCTCGTCCAGCCGGGCCATGTGCATCCCCTGCGGGCGAAGGATGGAGGCGTGCTCCGGCGCGCCGGCCACACGGAAGCGAGCGTCGATCTCGCCCGCCTGTCAGGACTCGCCCCGGCTGCCGTGATTTGCGAGATACTCAACGCCGATGGGACGATGGCCCGGCTGCCGGACTTGAAGGCATTTCGGAAAAAGCACGGCCTCAAGATCTGCTCGATCGCGGATCTGATCGCGCATCGGCGGACACGGGAGAAGCTCGTGGAGCGCGAAGAGATCGTAAAGATGCCGACCGAATACGGCGAGTTCGCTCTGCACCTATACCGGTCGCTGGTGGACGGCTTTCATCATGTAGCGCTCGTAAAAGGGACGATCGCGAAAACGAAAACGACCCTCGTGCGAGTCCATAGCGAGTGTCTGACAGGGGACGTATTCGGCTCGTGCCGCTGCGATTGCGGCAGCCAATTGCACTCGGCCCTTCGGCAAATCGAAGCGAATGGCTCGGGCGTGCTGCTTTACATGCGGCAGCACGAAGGGCGCGGGATCGGCCTCTCGGCTAAGATCCACGCATACAAACTGCAGGAGGAGGGCCTCGACACCGTCGAAGCCAATCTAAAGCTCGGTTTTGCCCCCGAACTGCGAGACTACGGCGTCGGCGCGCAGATTCTGGTCGATCTCGGTGTGCGGAAGATGCGATTTCTCACGAACAACCCGAAGAAGGTGATCGGCCTAGACGGCTACGGCTTGAAGATCGTGGAAGTCGTCCCGATTAAGTCCGCGGCAAATCCGCACAATGCGAAGTATCTTGAGACAAAGCGGCTGAAGATGGGCCATTTGCTGTAACCGCACGGGAGCCGCCAGCCGAGAGCGAATGCTTTTCCGCTTTCACGACCCATCGGTTCGCCTTAGCTTCCCCGCCTTTTCGACATGGCAAATATATTAGCAACACGGCCCCGGCACACGGCGATGAAGCGGAACTTCGCGGTCGTGGCGAGCAATTACCATTCCGAATTGGTCGAAGGGCTGATCACGCATTTTAAAAGGGAACTCGAAACGATCGCGCCCGGGGCCACGATTTTTGTCTTCCGGGTTCCCGGTTCGTTCGAGATTCCGCTCGCCGTCCAGGAGGTGGCTGCCCGGGGCGGACTCGAGGCGATCGCGGCCTTCGGGGTTATCATCGAAGGCGAGACCGCGCATGCCCGGCTCATCGGCGAGACGATCACGGGCGCGCTCATGCGCATCTCGCTTTCCTCGCGCATTCCAGTGGTCCACGAGGTGCTGCTGGTAAAGGACGAGGCGCAAGCGCGGGTGCGCTGTCTCGACGACGCACTCAATCGCGGGACGGAAGCCGCCCGGGTAGCGACCGGGATCGCGCAGACGATGGCTGAAATCGGACGCGCCTAAATACAATGGGAACGCGTCGAGAAGGCCGCGAGGCGGCCATCCAGTACCTCTACCAACTGGACTTGAACGCGCGCGAGTTCAGCGCTGCGCCCGACGATTTTTGGAGCCTTCGCTCCTCCTCGACCAAGAGCGCGCCGCCTGCGAAGCTGCGCGCTTTCGCGGAACAGATCGTCGCCGGAGTGGCGGCGAATCTGGCGGAGATCGATACGAAGATCAAAAAGTACGCCGCCAACTACGAGCTTCAGCGCATTGCCGCAGTGGACCGTAATGTACTGCGCGTATGCATTTACGAGATGCTCTATTGCAACGATGTGCCGCCGGTCGTCTCAATCAACGAGGCGATCGAGATCGCCAAACGCTTTGGAAGCGAGGAATCGGGAAAGTTTGTGAACGGCATCCTCGACCGGGTCCGGGCGGAATTGCCGCGCTCGTCGCGCGAAGCGGCGCCCCGCATGAAAGAGTAGCCGAAATTGTATGGCTTTCGGTTTCTTCAAATCGCTCATTCAGAAATTTGCCGGCCGCCCCGTCGATTGGGACGAACTGGAGGAGGCGCTCATCCGCTCCGATCTGGGCGTGCCGATGACAAGCCGCATCCTCATGGAGCTTCAGCAGAGGACCGAAAAGTTGACGGCGGAGAGTGTGGTCACGGTCGCGCGCGAGGAGATCTTGAAGGTGCTGCCACGGGACACCCTGATGCTGCGACCGCTTGCCTCCAAGCCGAAGGTGGTCCTGGTGGTCGGGGTCAATGGTACCGGGAAAACAACTTCCTGCGCGAAGCTCGGCGCTTTCCTCAAGCACAAGGGGCACAGCGTCATGTTCGCGGCGGCGGATACCTTCCGGGCGGCGGCGATCGAGCAGCTCGGAATATGGGCCGAGCGAATCGGATGCGAAATGATCAAGGGCCAATACAACGCCGATCCCGCCGCAATCTGCCACGACGCGTATCAAGCCGCCGATTCACGCAATATCGAGTTTTTGATCTGCGACACAGCCGGGCGCCTGCATAACAAGGCGAATCTGATGAGCGAACTGGCGAAGATTAAGCGAGGCCTCAATAAAATGGACCCGAGCGCGCCGCATGAACGCCTTCTCGTGGTGGACGCCACCACCGGCTCGAACGCCCTGGCGCAGGCTCGGGAATTCAAAGGCGCGGCGGATCTGACGGGCGTGATCGTGACGAAACTCGACGGCTCTGGAAAAGGCGGCGTCGTGGTCGCAATCCAGAACGAACTGGGCGTCCCCACGCGCTTTATCGGCACTGGGGAGAAGGCGGACGACTTTGCTTTCTTCGAGAGCAGAGTCTTCGTCGAGCAGATGCTCTGACGTCGGCTGGGAGCCTAGACCACCACGGGCTCCTTCTTGCCGCGAGGCGTGTGCTGAAGGTCAACTTTCGCAGCCTCGACGCGTTCCGGGCTCTGATTGCAGAGGAGGATCCCCATCAACCCGTTCGGCTGAAAGCAGCGGACGATAAACTTCTTCTTGTCACGAGCGCCCTCGATCTCGAAGCGCGTTGGCGGTTTGGAGAAGTCTCCGACCATATCGAAGTGCAGATCGAAGGCGCGCGCCGTGGCGTGAGGCACGTACTCGAAACGGATGCGCTTCTTGCCAGTCATATTTGCCCCGGCCACCTTCCCCTGCGCGATGGCGCATTCCCAATACTCGAAGCGGCGCACGCCACCCAGCACTTTGCACGGAAAGGCGGCGATATCGCCGACCGCGTAGATCCCCTTCTCGTCCGTCTCGAGCAGATCATTAACCGGTGTCCCGTGCGGATAGGCGAGCGGCGTATTCTGGACGAGCGCCAGATTCGGTTCGCACCCGATGGCAACAATCGCCATGTCGGCCGAAAAACGCTGGCCGCTCTTGGTCTGTACGTTCTTCAACACGGTGCGCCCCTCGAAGCCGTTCACCACCTCGCCCATCATCAGTTTTACCCCTCTCGAGGCAAATTGGGCGGTAAGCCACTCAGCCGTCTCAAGATCTACCCGGTCGTCCCAAAGGGCTTTTCCGCGATGGAGGATCGTGACCTTTGTTTTCGAGCGCTCGGCGAGCAGGCCCGCCGCCTCTGCTCCGACAAAGCCACCTCCCACAATGATAATGTCGCGTGCGTGCTCGACCATTTCCCGCAAGGCGAGCATATCGCGGATCGTGCGGAGATAGACGACATTGCCAAGATTGTACCCGGCGACCTGCGGCCTGCGCGCCCTCGCGCCCATGGCGAGGCAGGCCTTCTTGAACTCGACGGCCAAGCCGGTATTCAAGACGGCCAGGTGCCGCTCGACATTGAGCTGTGTCACGAGGGTGTCGAGGCGGACATCGATATGCTTCTTCTCAAACCAGGAGAGTTCGTGCTGCTGAACCTTCTCTGGAGCGGGGTGCTTGCCGCTCAAGCAGTTCTGGAAGAGCAAAGGACGATGGTACGGAAGAAAATGTTCGTTGCCGACCATCATCACGGTGCCTTTCGGATCGTGCTCTCGAATTCCTTCGCAGACAGCAGCGCCGGCGACGCCAGCTCCAACAATGAGGTAATCGCGGCGAATCATACAGAAATGGGAAATGGATGCACTTTATAAGGGAGTGGGGATGATGTGAAGCCCGACCAACCTACATGGTACGGGCGGTTTTGTCGATTAAACGCAGGGTTGGGCGCCATTGCGCAAGCTGAAATGATTGAATCCGCGCTTCGTGGAACCCCTCTCTTTGTGCTACGACTCCATTTCCCGTGATCCCGATCGTCCTCGACCACCTGACCAAACGCTTCGGCGATCTCGCCGCGCTCGACGGCATCGATCTGCGAATCGAAGCGGGCGAGATATTCTTTCTGCTCGGCCCAAGCGGCTGCGGAAAGACGACACTCCTGCGATCCATTGCCGGTTTTTATCGGCCCGACAGCGGTCGAATCCTCTTCGGCGATGAAGACGTGACCCACCTTCCCCCGCACCGCCGCGATACAGGTATGATGTTCCAAAGCTACGCACTCTGGCCGCACATGACGGTCGCCGAGAACGTCAGTTTCGGTTTGGAGGAGCGGCGCATCGAAAAGGCGGAGCGTTTGGGCAGGGTGGCCGGGGCGCTTGACTCGGTAAAAATGACCGGTTTTGGCACCCGCCGAATCCATCAGCTTTCCGGCGGTCAGCAGCAGCGAGTCGCGCTGGCGCGGGCGCTGGTGATACGCCCGCGCTGCCTCCTCCTTGACGAACCGCTCTCGAATCTGGACGCCGGTCTCCGCATTGGCATGCGCTCGGAAATCCGGCGGATATGCCGGGAGGCCGCGCTCACCGCGATCTACGTCACGCACGATCAAAAGGAGGCTCTCTCGATCGCCGACCGGATGGCCGTTATGGAGAATGGCATTCTCCGGCAGGTGGGCACGCCGGCCGCGCTCTATCGAAATCCATCATCGAGTTTCGTAGCCAGATTCATGGGGGAGACGAATATCCTCGCGACAACTGTCGCTCGTGCGGAGGGGCAGGAGCTGACCCTCGATACGCCATTCGGCCAATTATCCGCCATCTCCAGCGGATGCTTGCGGAAAATGGGTGATCCCGTGTCGGTCTCGATCCGGCCGGAGAGTTGGAGACTTTCCGAAGAGCGCCCGCCCGTGAACGCCGTGAAAGGCCGTCTGGCGGAGCGGACCTACCTGGGCGATTCCGCTCAATACCGATTCGCAAACAGCGCGGGCGAGATGCTGGTTTCAGAGAGCAATCCTCGCTTCGTGGAAACGAGTTCCGAGCGCGAGGTGTACGCGAGCGTCTCGCCGGACGACATTGTGATTCTTGGCGATGCTTAAATCTGCGCTCCTTCTGCTGGGATTCGCGGCCCTTCTTTTCGGGCCGATTGCATTGCGCCCGAAAGAAAGCGCCAGCCAGAAGGCCGGCGGGCGGGAACTGATCGTCATCTCGCCTCACAATGAGGCGATTCGCTCGGAATTCGGACGCGCTTTTGCCGAGTATCACCGATCCCGGACCGGTGAAACGATCCGCGTCGATTGGCGCGCGATCGGAGGCACGAGCGAGATTGTGCGGTACATCGACTCGCAATATTCCGCGGCATTTCAAAAGTACTGGGAGGAGACGCTCGGCCGGCAATGGAGCAGCAGCATAGCGGGCAGCTTCGCAAATCCGCGCACGGTCTTGCCCGCATCCGGCGCAGGCTCGATCGAACAGCAGGCACGATCCGCTTTTCTCGCATCGGGCACAAGCTGCGGGGTCGATGTGTTCTTCGGCGGCGGCGCCTTCGATTTCCAGCGGGAAGCGGCGGGCGGAAATCTCGTGGATTGGGGATTCGCCGCGGCCCATCCGGACTTATTTGGACCCGGCGGCATTCCTTCAAATCTGAGCGGCGAACCGCTCTGGGACGCGCAGGGGCGCTGGTTTGGAGTCTGCCTCGCAGCGTTCGGCATCTGCTCCAGCTCGGAATCGCTTCAGCGGCTCCGAATCGACACGCGGCCCTCAAGTTGGAAGGATCTCGCAAACCCGCTTCTGTTCCACGAAGTCGCTCTCGCGAATCCGACGCAAAGCGGCTCCGTGAACCGGGCCTTTGAGTTGCTCATCCAGCAGCAATTGGCAGATTCGGTGGAGGAAGCCAAACGGAGTGCTGGCCCGCGATGGAGCGGCGAGGAAGAAACGACCGCTCTCCGAGTTGGGTGGGAGCGCGCCATGCGCCTACTGATCAAGATCGGCGGCAATGCGCGCTACTTTACAGACTCCGCCAGCAAGGTATCGATCGATGTCGCGGCGGGTGATGCGGCAGCGGGTATGACCATCGACTTCTACGGACGATTCGAAAGCGAGGCCGTGCGGACGAATCAAGGCTCGTCGCGGATGCAATTTGCAAACGCAGCGGGCGGCACGTCGTTCAGCCCAGACCCGATCGGGCTTCTGCGCGGGGCGCCGCACCCTGAACTGGCTAAAGAATTCATCGCATGGACGCTTTCGACCGAGGGACAAAAGTTGTGGGATTGGAAGACGGGCGCGGCAGGCGGCCCGCAACGGTATGCGCTGCGCAGGCTGCCGATCGTGCCGGCCCTTTACAGTCCTGAGTTTCGCTCCTCCCGATCCGATCCGGAAGTGAATCCCTATGAGCCGGCTGTCTCATTTACTTATCATCCCGAATGGACTCGCACTCTGTTCCAACCGATCGCGTTTATTGTGCGCGTGATGTGCATCGACCCGCACGACGAGCTTGCGGATGCTTGGAGCGCGGTAATCGCCGCGGGCTTTCCGCCCGAAGCAATGCACGCCCTGCTGGACACTTCCGCTGTGACTTACGATGAAGCGCGCGGAGAGATTGCCGGAACGCTCACGCACGATAAACTCTCTCAAATTCAACTGGCGAACCGGCTCGCCAACGGCTTCCGCATGCAATACAGGCGCGCGGCTGAACTGGCGCGCTCGGGCCGATAACTGCACATGAACACCGTCCCAGACCCGGAAAGCATCCGTCTAACCGAAGCCGCCTCACGCGAGAAGAACTGGAAGCGGTGGGGGCCGTATCTGAGCGAGAGGCAATGGGGCACTGTGCGCGAAGACTACTCGGCCGATGGAGACGCGTGGAGCTATTTTCCGCATGAAGCGGCGCGGAGCCGCGCCTACCGCTGGGGCGAAGATGGCCTGTTGGGAATTTGCGATCGGGAATGCCGCCTCTGCTTCGCGCTTGCCTTGTGGAATGAGCGCGACCCGATACTCAAAGAGCGGCTGTTCGGACTTACGAACCCGCAGGGAAATCATGGGGAAGATGTGAAGGAGGCGTGGTACTATCTCGACGCAACACCTGCTTATTCTTATGCGCGGGGTTTGTATAAGTATCCGCAGGCCGAGTTTCCCTACGAGCGGCTCGTGCAAGAGAATGCCAGGCGAGGCAAAACGGATCGAGAATTCGAAATCCACGACACGGGAATATTCGACGAGAATCGTTATTGGGACGTTTTCGTGGAATACGCCAAGGCGGCGCCGGATGATATTTATATTCGTATAACAATCGAGAACCGGTTCACGGAGGAAGCAGCGTTGCATCTGCTGCCAACCCTTTGGTTTCGAAATAGCTGGAGCTGGGGTGGACCGCACAGTAAGATAACAACCAAGCCCGGGCTGCGCCTGATCGACGAACGCACGGTGGCGGCGCAACACGAGACGCTGGGAGAGATCCGGTTCCAGATCGAGCAGCCGGCGCCTATTTTATTTACAGAAAACGACACCAACACCGAACGGCTCTTCGGAGCCGCGAATGCGGAGCCATTCGTAAAGGACGCTTTCCATGACTATGTGATCGGCGGCGTCTCGGGATCTGTCCACCCGACGACGGGAACGAAGTGCGCGCCGCACTATCACTTAACTATCCCAGGAAATGGGAGCGCGACCCTGCGCTTTCGCCTGCACAACGGCGTCGAAGGCGAAACCGAGCTGAATCCGGCCGCGATGGACAGTCTGTTTGAGAAGCGAAAACGCGAGGCCGAAACATTTTACGCCGCAAAATACCGGCCTCATCTCAATGACGACCAAAAGCGAATCATCCGGCAGGCATACGCCGGGCTGCTTTGGTCGAAACAATACTATGGTTACGTGGTGAGCGATTGGCTTGCGGGCGATCCGAATCAGCCGCCGCCTCCGGCCGGGCACGCCAATAGCCGGAATGCCGATTGGACGCACCTTTACGCCAGCGATGTCCTCTCGATGCCAGACAAATGGGAGTACCCGTGGTTTGCCGCGTGGGATTTATCATTTCATATGATCCCGATGGCCCGGGTGGACCCAGACTTCGCAAAGTCGCAGCTCGAATTGCTCCTGCGCGAATGGTACTTGCACCCGAACGGACAGATGCCGGCCTACGAGTGGAATTTCAGCGACGTAAACCCACCGGTGCATGCATGGGCTTGCTGGCGTGTGTACAAAATCTCGGCCCCGGCGGGCGAACGCGACACGCTTTTTCTGGAACGGTGTTTTCAGAAGCTGCTGCTCAATTTCACCTGGTGGGTGAACCGGAAGGATGTGCAGGGCAGGCACGTCTTCTCCGGCGGCTTCCTTGGCTTGGATAATATCGGCATCTTCGATCGCTCGAAGCCGCTGCCGGACGGCAAGCAACTGGAGCAGGCCGATGGGACGGCATGGATGGCCTTCTACTGCGCCACGATGCTAAGCATCGCTCTTGAACTGGCGCAATCCAGGCCCGCGTACGAAGATATAGCCTCCAAGTTCTTCGAGCACTTCGTGCAAATCGTCGATGCAATGAATGCGCTGGGCGGGTGCGGTTTGTGGAACGAAGAAGACGGTTTTTACTACGATCAGGTGCTCGCGCCCGACGGATCCGTCGAGCCATTGCGCATCCGGTCGCTGGTGGGCATTATTCCTCTGCTGGCAGTCGAGGTGCTCGATAACGATGCCATCCATAAACTGCCGGGATTCGAGAAGCGGCTCGATTGGTTTTTGAAATACCGGCCCGATCTCGCCGAACATGTCTCATGCGTCCGCAAGGTTGCCGGTGACGGCGGGCGCCGATTGCTGGCTATTCCATCGGAGGAGCGGCTCCGGCGTGTGCTCCGGCATGTGCTCGACGAAAGCCAATTCCTATCGCCGTGGGGCATTCGCTCACTCTCGCGCGCCTACGCCGCCGATCCTTACGTCTTCTGTTTTGACGACGCTTGCTATACCTTGCGGTACGAACCTGGCGAATCGCAGACCTCGCTTTTCGGCGGAAACTCAAACTGGCGCGGCCCAGTCTGGTTTCCGATCAACTATCTTCTCATCGAAGCGCTGGAACGTTATCATCACTTCTACGGAAGCGATTTCCTCGTCGAATTCCCGACCGGCTCCGGCACTCAGATGAACCTGGCCGATGTCGCACGCATGCTGGCTGGCCGCCTCGCCGCAATCTTTGCTCCAAATGAAAAAGGAGCGCGCCCATGCTTCGGAGACAATTTCCGTTACGCCACCGACCCGCACTGGCGCGATTACTTGCTCTTCCACGAATACTTTCATGGCGACATTGGGTGCGGCCTCGGCGCCAGCCATCAAACAGGGTGGACGGCTCTCGTGACACGCTGCCTGGGAATTGTGGGAAAGGTGGCGGAAGATGAATGAGTCAATCCAGAGTGACACATCGCTGCGTCCGCATTAAGTATCGATCGCCATGCCAAACTGTTCCCTCCTCGCTGCCGCCCTCATAGCGTTATCCATTGCGCCACCGCTCTTCGCCGGCGCCGCGCCGGAAGGAACGCTGCCGGCCGGTCCCGATAAACGCCCGCTGAACCTGGACTTCGAAGATGGCACATTGCGCGACTGGACGGCCACGGGCGATGCGTTCAAAGGGCAGCCCGTGCGCGGGCCGATCGACCAGCATCGGCCGTTCGGCGATGGGAAAATCGCCCGGCAACAAGGAGATTATTGGATCGGCGGATATGAGCTTTACGGCGACGGACCGACCGGCACGCTCACTTCGGCGCCGTTTCAAGTTACGATGCCCTGGTGCGGATTCCTTCTGGGCGGCGGCAGTTCGCACCAATCCCGGGTCGAATTAGTCCGGTCAGATACGGGCGAGGTCTTTCATACCGCCAGCGGCCACGATTCGGAGACGATGCACCGCGTGTTCGTCGATCTTCACACGCTCCAAGGTAAGCAGATCTTCATCCGACTCGTGGACGAATCCTCCGCAGGTTGGGGTCATATAAACTTCGACGATTTCCGATTCTATCTGGCGAAACCCGAGATTCCGAAGGAAGCCATTACAGCAGTCGATCCGGCGGAATTACCCTCCGACGAGTTCAAATTCGCGGGCTTGCCTCCAGAGCAGGCGGCAAAGGAGATGACGCTTCAGCCAGGATTTAAGGCCACACTCTTTGCGGGCGAACCCGATGTGAAGCAGCCGATTGCTTTTGCCATGGATGACCGCGGGCGCATATGGGTGGCGGAAGCTTATTGCTACCCTCAGCGGCAGCCCGAAGGACAGGGCAAAGATCGGATCCTCGTCTTCGAAGACACAAATGGCGACGGCAAATTCGACAAGCGAACGGTCTTCATGGAGTGTCTCAATCTCGTAAGCGGACTCGAAGTCGGCTTTGGTGGAGTGTGGGTCGGCGCAGCGCCGTATCTCATGTATATCCCGGTGCAAGACGGCGATGAACCGAAACCGGCAGGGAAGCCGCAGATCCTGCTCGATGGATGGGGTTACGGAGACACGCATGAGACACTCAACACATTCACATGGGGGCCAGACGGATGGCTCTACGGTTGTCACGGCGTTTTCACCCAGAGTAATGTCGGCAAGCCGGGCGCCCCCGATTCTGAACGGACACGGATCAATGCCGGGATCTGGCGTTATCACCCGCTCAAGCACCGATTTGAACTTTTCGCCGAAGGAACCAGCAATCCTTGGGGGATTGACTTCAACGAAACGGGCCAGTGCATCATCGAAGCGTGTGTGATCCCGCATCTTTGGCACATGATCCAGGGCGGACACTTCCAACGGCAGGCGGGCGAGCATTTCAATCCGTACGTTTATGACGATATCAAGACGATCGCCGATCACGTCCACTGGGCGGGAGCAGGCGGGCCGCACGCGGGAAATGGGCGTAGTTCATCGACCGGCGGCGGACACGCGCATGCCGGATTGATGGTCTATCTAGGCGCAAGCTGGCCTGCTGAGTACAAAGGGCAGGCGTTCATGAACAACATCCATGGCGCGCGCATAAACGAAGACACTCTGGAGGCGAAGGGAAGCGGATTCATCGGCCATCACGCCCCCGATTTCATCTTCTTCAACGACCTTTGGTCGCAGATCATCAACCTCCAATACGATCAGGATGGCTCCCTCTATATGATCGATTGGTACGACAAGAACCAGTGCCATAATGCAAATCCCGACGCTCACGATCGGACGAATGGCCGGATCTTCAAGGTCGTCTATAACAATCAAAAGACGACGCCAGTGGACCTGAAAAAATTGAGCGGCGCCGAGTTGGTCAAGCTTCAACTGAAGCCAAACGACTGGTGGGTGCGCCATGCGCGGCGCCTCCTCGAAGAGCGCGGATCGAATCCAGAGGCCGCCGAAAGCTTGCGCAAAATCCTCGCCGAGAATCCGGATCCCACTCGAAAACTGCGCGCTCTCTGGGCGCTGCACGCCATGGGCAACCTCTCGGAGCCGATCGCGCTGGAGGCGCTTCACGATCCAGATCCAACCGTCCGCGCATGGACGATTCAATGCGCCTGCGAAGACAATGCGCCAACCGGGAAGGAACTCGCGGAATTCGCGCGTCTCGCGAAGGATGACAGTTCGCCGATCGTGCGCCTGCACCTCGCATCGGCGGCCGTGCGAGTCGCGCCTGAGGCGAGGTGGAGCATCGTGAGCGCCTTGCACGGCCACGGCGAAGATGCCGTCGATCACAATCTTCCGCTCATGGATTGGTATGCGCTCGAATCGCTCGCATCTTCCGATTTCCGTGGAGTGCTGCGGATCGCCATCGACTCCAAACTTCCGAGGATTCTGGAGTTCACCGCGCGCCGCCTGGCTGCGATGGGCAAGGATGAACCGATGGATGCCCTCGCCGAGGCTCTCCCAACGCTCGACGCGCCGCGGCAGATCGCCATGCTTCAAGGAATAAAGGACTCGCTCAAGGGCCAGCGCACGGCGCGCGCTCCGAAGGGTTGGGATGCCGCCGCGGAACAAATGGAGCGAGCGGGAAACCCGGATGTCCTGGCGCTGGATCGCTCTCTCTCATTGACCTTCGGAAGCTTGCGAGCGCTCGCGTCCGCCCGCACGACGCTTTCAGATGCCGCCGCCTCCACCCCGGAGCGATTGCACGCGCTCGAATCGCTGCTCGGTGTGAAGGATCCACAATTGCCACCTGTGCTGCTGAAGTTCCTCGCCGATCCCGCACTCCGAATTGCTTCCATACACGCGCTCGCCGCCTACGACGAACCTCTTACTCCGCATACGCTGATATCATTATATCCCTCGCTTACGACGGCGGAAAAGCATGATGCCCTTGGAACACTCGCATCGCGCGCAAGCTTCGCGCGCCCGCTTCTGGCCGCGCTGGCGGCGGGAAAACTGCCGGTCGCAGGAGTATCCGCCGACATCGCGCGGCAGATCCGGCAACTCAACCAGGCCGACATCACACAAGAATTGGAAAAGGTCTGGGGGACATCGCGCGAGAGCGCAGCCGACAAGGTCCAGACTGCGGCAAAATACAAGGCCATCGTCCTTGCGAAGAATCCGCCTGCCGATCCGGCGCGTGGCAGGGCCGTGTTCATGCGCACTTGCGGGCAGTGCCACGCGCTGTTCGATGCTGGCGGAAAGATTGGCCCCGAGTTAACCGGCTCGAACCGTGCAGACCTCGATTACCTGCTTCATAATATCGTCGATCCGAACGCCGAAATTCCGAACCAATACCGGCTCGCGACGGTCGAGCTCAAAGACGGGCGCGTTCTTGCTGGAATCGCCAATCAGCAGGACCCGAAAGCGGTTACCGTGACGTCCCCCGCCGACGCCGTGACCGTGCCGCGTGACGAGATTAAATCGATCAACGTCAGCGAAATATCGATGATGCCCGAGGGCATCCTGACCGGGCTGACGGATGCTGAAGTGCGCGATCTCATTTCGTACCTGCAAAGTCCTGCGCAGGTTCCGATGCCCGCCGCGCAGGCTGGCAAGTGAGCGCGGAGACGGTGGATTTGGACGAAGCTTTTTTCGCTTGTATTGATGTTCGTTTGAACATAGTGTGCGCTTTGTGAAGACAACTCTTACTCCGCCGCAGCGCACAGCGCCTCGCCAAACCTTCCAACCTACCTCAAACGCGCCGCGCCAGACGGCCTCCCGGCCAACCACGGCGCCGTACACTCCCACTCAGGCTCCGGCTCAGGCCGCCGCGGAAAAGCCGCGTTCATCCGGACCTTGTCTGAACAAGGTGATGCTGATCGGAACACTCACGCGCGATCCCGAAATCAAGACGACGCCAAAGGGAAGCACACTCGCCTCTGTCTCGATCGCGCTCAATCGATCGTATGCCACAGAGACCGGCGAGCGCCGCGAGGAGGTCACGTACGTGGACATCGAGCTATGGGGGCGCCAGGCGGAGATCGCCGGTGAATTCCTCCGGAAAGGCCGACCCGTTTACATCGAAGGTCGGCTTAAGCTCGATATGTGGGAGGACAAAGAGACGGGGCAGAAACGCTCCAAGCTTCGTGTGGTCGGCGACAGCCTGCAACTCCTCGGGTCCCGGGAAGGGGCGGCCGGCCAGCCGCTTCCGCCTCCCACACGCGAGCACTCCCAAAGCAGCCGCGTTCGCGAAGAGGCCGAAGCGCTCGCGTAGGCGCTTCAGCCGGCTTCATCGGATTCTGGGGGAAAATGCTGCTACTTGAGCGGCTCCATCCAAATATTCCGGAACTCGACTGGCGAACCGTGATCCTGGAGCATCAGGGGGCCGGGCGTCGAAGGATCCCCGCCCCTTCCGCCAACGGTGACGTCCTTCGTGAGCTTGGTCTGATCGTGAACCTTCTGGCCATTCCAGACGACGGTCATCGTTCCCATCTCCGTCTTCTTCCCATCGGCAAACTTGGGGGAGTGAAATTCGATATCATAGCTTTGCCACACCGTCGGCGCCTTCGCCGCGTTTACCGATGGAGGTTCGATCGTGTAGATCGCACCGCACATTCCGTCCTTGTAGGTGTCGTTGTGGTATGCGTCGAGCACCTGCACTTCGTACCGTCCCTGCATATAGACGCCGCTGTTTCCCCTTTCCTGCCCGTGCTTCTCCGGCAAATAAGGAATGCGGAACTCGACGTGCAGCTTGAAATGTCCCTCCAATAACTGCTTCGAGAGGATATTGCCGCTCCCAGGCTGCACTTCGAGCACGCCGCCCTCGATATCTTTCCATTTAGCGGGGCTTTTGCCGTCCATCCCCGTCCAACCATCGAGACTCGTGCCGTCGAATAGCACAATCGCTCCGGCAGGAGCAGGAACGGATTTCATATCCTCCTTGTCCTCCGGCTTGTCGATCTGAAGGCCGTCGAGCGGACCCCACTGGGCTTGCGCGGCGACGCAGGAATAGAGGATGCCCGCCACGGCGAGCGATTGATATTGAAAGAGGAAGGTTTTCATCGAATGGAATGAGCGGTACTTGAGAACCGCGCTGGAGCGGAAGTCAAAGAGGCAAAAGAAGGATGCGCCGCCGATTTCGCCCGCATGCAACCATTTCGGCCAGCCTCAGAACTTGAAATAAATGAACGGCTTATAGTGCGCCGGAGCGAAAAAGAGGGCGAGAGCCACCCCAATTCCCATCGCGCCGGAATAGACCCAATCCGGGACACGCCGCCACCATGTGGCAAACACCTTTCGGGAGCATAGCCAGTGCACAATCACCAGGCCAGCAAACAATGCCAGACACGCCGGGCGAAACGCCCTCGTATCCCGGGAACGGAACGTCAGGAAACATTTGCTGATGCTCCACGCCGAGCCGAGCGCCGTCTGTAAGAGGGTCTTACCGTCGCTCGTAAACACGGGTTCGGCGCGGAAGAAGATCCACGCGAGGCACACCCAGTAAAATGTGAGCGGGACGGAAAGCCAGTGAATCACCCGGTTCAAAGTGGCGTTCACTCCTGCCGAGATTCGCACCCATTCGCGATGCACAATCAGCGCCAGCCCATGCATGGCGCCCCAGATGATAAATGTCCACGACGCGCCGTGCCAAAGGCCACCGAGGACCATTGTCAGCATGAGGTTCCGGTATGTGAAAAGCTTGGAACCGCGATTTCCGCCGAGGGGAATGTACAGATAGTCGCGCAACCACGTGGAAAGCGAAATGTGCCAGCGCCGCCAGAATTCCGTAATATCCCGCGAGAAATACGGAAAGTTGAAATTGATCGTCAGCTCGTAACCGAGCAGGCGCGCGGTGGCGATGGCCATGTCTGTGTAGCCGGAGAAATCGCAGTAAATCTGAACCGCGTAAAAAAGGACGGCGATCCAGGCGCTGAATCCGGTGAATTTCATCGGATCCTTGAAGTATTCCTCGACGATCGGCGCGACATTTTCCGAGACACACCGCTTCTTCACAAAGCCGATGAAGAAAAGCGTGAGCGCGCCTCGGACATCGACATTGCTCCACTGGCGCTTCTCGAAAAGCTGCGGAAGGAAAGTCATCGCGCGCACGATTGGCCCTGCGACCACTTGCGGGAAGAAGGCGATGAAGCACGCCAGATCCAGGAAGCTCCGCACCGGCTCCAGCCGCCGCCGATAGACATCGATGGAGTAGCTCATCGATTGGAACGTGTAGAAGGAGATACCGTACGGCAGGAAGATCTGCAGCGTCCAATCGCTTGCGGGGAGATGGATGTAGCGCAGGAAATCGGCGGCCGAACCGGCGAAAAAGTTGTAGTACTTGAAAAAGCAAAGAACCCCCAAGTTTGCAAAGAGGCTCATGAGGAGCCATCCGCGCCGCTTCCATTCCAGATTTGCCGCGGCAATCCCAAGTCCCACTGCGTAATCCATGCATGTGGATCCCACCAAAACGAGCGGAAACCACCATCCCTCCGGCAACTTGCTCCACTCGCCGGCCCGCACATGACTCATAAACTCCCCCGGATCGCCTATAAAAAAGCAGGCGTAGAAAAAGTGGCTCGCGAGGAGGAGCCACGCTTTCCTCCAAGTGTTGCTCCGAAGCGCCCAATGAACGCTGAATACAACGAGGAAGAAAAAGAAGAAACGCAGCTCTACGAAAAGCATGTCCGCGAAGGTTTATCGCCGCCGGCGCCGGTCGTCCAGAGTAGATGCACACTCCCGCTGCCCCTGCTTTGACCAGTCGGCGTGGCTCATAGGGCGCACGCGATCGCCTCTCCCATCTCGGCAGTCCCGACCTTGCGGGTCCCGTCAGACCAAATGTCGCCGGTGCGCAGTCCCGCCTCGATCGTGCGGCGCACCGCATTTTCGATGGCTTCCGCCGCTTCGGACAACCCAAGCGAATATCGGAACATCATGGCAACTGAAAGGATTTGGGCGATCGGATTTGCGATCCCTTTGCCCGCAATGTCCGGCGCGGTGCCGCCACTCGGCTCGAACAGACCGAACCTGCCTGTCGGCGTTTCCTTCACCCCGAGCGAAGCACTCGGAAGCATTCCGAGGGATCCTGCGATCATCGCCATTTCGTCCGATAGGATGTCTCCAAACAAATTCTCCGCCAGCAGCACGTCGAAGCCGCGCGGGTTCTTGATCAACTGCATGGCGGCATTATCGACATACAGATGGTTCAAGGCCACGTCGGGAAAGCGCACAGCGACCTCGTTCACGGTCTTGCGCCAGAGGACTCCATTTTCGAGCACATTGGCCTTGTCGATGGATGTGAGCTTTTTATTCCGTGCTTGCGCCGCAATGAATGCAACTTCAGCGATCCGCTCGATTTCGCTTTTTCGATAGACCATCGTATCGGTGGCGACAAGCTCGCCGTTTTCCTCCCGGATCCCCTTCGGCTGCCCAAAGTACAGCCCGCCTGTGAGTTCGCGCACGCAAAGGACGTCGAATCCGCCGACGATGATCGACTCCTTGACCGGTGAAGCGTGCGTAAGTTGGGGCAGGCAAATGGCGGGCCGGAGATTTGCAAAGAGCCCAAAATGCTTGCGCAATGGGAGCAACGCCGCCCGCTCTGGCTGCAAATGAGGCGGAAGCGACTCCCATTTCGGGCCGCCGACAGATCCAAATAAAATTGCATCCGCCTGCTCGCAAATCCGCACGGTTCGATCGGGGAGCGCCGCGCCATCGCGATCGATGGCGATCCCTCCGACATTCGCCTCGCTCAACTCCAACGCAAAACCGAACTTCCGCTGGGCGAAAGTGATCACACGGCGCGCTTCGGCCATCACTTCGGGGCCAATTCCGTCTCCGGGAAGAAGAGCGATCTGAAAGCATTTCATAGGGGCGCGAAGAGTATTCAATTGATCCGGTTTGCCAAATGGAGATTCGGCGGACCTCACCCCACGCCGAGTCGATAGCCAAAAGAAAAGGCGTCCGCTCGTTTGAGCGGACGCCTTCCAGATTCTTTTGGGAGCTACTTGGCCGCGGTCTCTTCCGTCACCACGACCTTCTTCTTGTGTCCGGTCTTCTTAGGCGCGGGCGGAACTCCGGGAGCTGGAATGTCGGAGACCGTCATCCGATTCGATGTCGGGGTCAGGCGCCACGCCCCTTTCGCGTTGTTCCTCCAGCCGTTTGGATCGGCAAATTCCTCGCTGCTATGGTGCAGTCCGGTCACCTGATCCTCAAGTCCGGTGCCGTACCCTTGATTGATGATAGTCGGCGTCACGAAGACGAGGAGGTTCCGCTTGATACGTTGATTCGAGTGATCCTGGAAGGCATAGCCAATCACAGGAATATCGCCAAGGAACGGCACCTTGGTGCGGCTCTTGTTCACTTCATCCTGCAGCAAGCCGCCGATTGCGAGTGTATCCCCGCTCTTAATCAATACGTTCGACTCCAGCGTGCGTTTGTCGATAATTGGGCTGGTTACAGTCGCTCCCTGGAAGGAGAAAACCTCATCGCCTACTTTGTTGCTGATCTCCGGCTTCACGGCCAGCGTGACGAAGTTGTCCTTATTGATGACAGGGGTTACGTCGAGTGTATTGCCGAACTCTTTGTCTGAGAATCCGTTGAACACCGCCGCGGCAGTTTGCGGATTGAATGTAAGAGCTGGGACAGGCTGCGCGCGGGTGATCTTGATTTCGGCCTTCTGGTTATTTGAAGTTACGATACGGGGATTGGCCAGGAATTCCGCATCCGCGTCTTCGTTTAGCAAGCGGGTCGTGATCGCCATGGCCGGCGCGGATAGAATCGCCAGCGAACCTGGCAGCGCAGACGCGAATCCGGCGCCCGTCGCATTCCTGCCGTTAAACAACAGCGAGTTGAATTGAGGCTGGCCGTTGCTGAATGTGACGGTCGGAGGTGTCGTTTGCTGAAGCACCCCGGTTGTCGGGTTTGCCGTAAAGGTCGGCAGCGCTGTTCCTCCGTATTGAAACTTCTGCGGAGTCGATCCTCCGACTACGCCGGCCCAGTTGATTCCATAGTTTTGCTGCGGATTGGCGGTTACTTCGACCAAGCGCGCTTCGATCATCACCTGCTGCGTCGGGCGGTCAACCGTCTCGAGAAATAGACGGATTTTGTCGGCGTTCGAACGCGTCTCTTTGTAAAAGATGGTATTTGTTCTCGTGTCGATTTGCGAAGGCATTCCGCTGGCGAGTTGTTTGTCGAGCAGCGACTGGATGTCCTTGGAAGTCGCGTACGAGAACGTATAGCTCAAGGGCTCGGTCGGCTCTTTCAACCGCTCTTCGACGGTCTTAATAAAGACAACGCCTTTATGCTCTTCCATCACAAGGCCTTTGGATTCCACGATGACCTCCAGCGCTTCCCGCGGCGTTTTGTTTTCGAGCCGCATGGTTACGGCGCCGACCACTTTGTCGCTCACCACGACACTGATGCCTGCCTGGTGCGCGAGCGTTCGCAGGACAAGACCGATCTCATCGCCCTGAAACTCGCTGGATCGGGCCACATTTGGCGATGGCCCGCCGGCGGCTGCTTCGGGAACGGTCGAAACGCCGGGCGCCACGGTTCCAGTCCCTGGCGCGGCGGGAGCCGTGCCAGGCACATCGATCGGAGGTTCGATCGGCGCGGGGGCAATTGAAACTTGATTGGGCGTCGGGCCGGGAGGCGCAACGGGAGAAGGAAGGCCTGGAGTCGTCTCGGCGATCGCGCCGGTTGAAAGCACGCCGAGGGCGCAGATAATAGGTCGAAGTTTTAGCATAGAATGAGCAGCGGGGTTGGGAGCACAGTTGTTGCCCCTCCGAATTAGCACGATGCTTGCCACCGCGACCCTCCTCTTGATTTTTCTCAACGAATTTCTCGTTCGCGAGAATATAGCCGCTTTGGCGTGAAGCCCACGGCCGCCTTGCTGCGGCGCAATTTAGCTCGCGTCGGCGCAATCCGCAGCGCGCACGGCGTGAACAAACGCCCGCAGCCGTTCGGAATCCTTCCGCCCGGGTTCGCTTTCGACCCCGCTGCTCGCATCGACGGCATAGGGTCTCACCGTTCGCACGGCGTCGCCCACATTTTCCGGAGTCAACCCCCCGGCGAGCACGACTCGCAAGAGCGGAAACTCACGCCTCAATTTCGACACCATCGCGAGATCGGCGCGCTCTCCAGTCCCTCCGAACTGGCCTGGCACATACGCATCGATGAGAATATGCTGTGCTGCGAATTCTCCAATTTGCGAGAGGTCGCTGCCGCTCTTCAGGCGGATCGCCTTGATAATCGGTCTCCCATGCCGGGCCAGCGCCGTGCAATAGGCGCGATCTTCGTTGCCGTGCAATTGGACCGCGTCGATGAAGGGCAGAAGCGCGACGCGCACGGCTTCGTCCAAGGGAGCATCGACCAAAAGGGCCACCCGCGTTACGAACGGCGGCAAGCCGCCAACCCACTCCGCCGCCGCGAGGTCGAGATAGCGCCGGCTGCCCGTCCATGTATTAAATCCCAAAGCATCGGCCCCGGCTGCGATCACAGCGTGCGCGTCGGCTTCGATGGTGATGCCGCAAATCTTGATCCGGGTGTGATGCATTTCGGAGTTGGTGCCAAAATGCTGCGTGGAGGACGATATGCAAGCCTCCGCCGCGCCGCCGCAGAGAGATCGGAATCGCAGGATGGAACGTTGCGCGTGCAAATAAACGAAAAGGAGCCACGTTCCACGCCCTTCAAATTCCGGCCCTCACGCGTCCCGCAATGAAACTCTCCAAAGTCCTCTCCCCATTGCGACAGGGGCCATTCGCCCGGTATATCGCGGGGGAAACGGTCTCCATGGTCGGCACATGGATGCAATTCTTCGCGCAGGGATGGGTTTTAACCGCGCTCACCCAGAAGGCGACCGTGCTGGGCGCCATCAATTTTGCTTCCGGCATTCCGATGCTTCTCCTCACCATGCTTGGCGGCAGCCTGGCCGATCGCCATGATAAGCGGCGCATTCTTTTTTGCGTGCTCGGCGCGCAGATCGCGTGCGCATTGGCGCTCGGCTGGCTCATCGCGTCGAAGGGGATTGCGATCTGGCACATCCTGGTCGCCGCCATCGTGCTCGGGATCGCCTCCGCGTTTGAGGTTCCGGCAGTCTCCGCTTTGGTGCCCGAGCTCGTGCGGCGCGACCAGATCGGCAACGCAATCGCGCTCGATCGCTCGCTGTTCCACCTCACCCGGCTGATCGGACCCGCCGTGAGCGGCGCACTGATCGGCTGGTACGGCGCGGCCTCCGCGTACTATGTGAATGCGCTCTCGTTCCTGCCGCTCGCGGCGGCGCTGCTGAGCATTGCGCCTCGCGTAGCCGGCTCCGCCGACGAAGAAGCGAAGCGCTCTGGCGGCATCCGCGACGGGATCGCCTATGTACGCGGCGACGCCCCCACACGCTCGATGATCGTGCTGATGTCGCTCACCACTTTCTTCGTCTCGCCATTTCTACTGGTCCTCATGCCACTTTACTCGCGGGTCACGCTCGGCCTCCCGGCG
The DNA here is from genome assembly GCA_038238905.1 of Chthoniobacterales bacterium. Lineage (GTDB taxonomy): Bacteria > Verrucomicrobiota > Verrucomicrobiia > Chthoniobacterales > Chthoniobacteraceae > JBBSFI01. The sequence continues at coordinate 38,184 of JBBSFI010000035.1, forward strand.
GAGAAAATGGGCGTCCTCATGGCAATCTCGGGCATCGGTTCATTCACGGGCGCCCTCGGACTGCTCTCCGTCCCGCACGGGCATCGCGCCACGGCGCTGAAGGTCGCGGCCGGCCTGATCGCGCTGGGGCTCGGCGGGCTGGCCGCGAGTGCTTCATTACGGCTGGCCTGCTTCGCGATCGTCTGCCTGGCGCTCGGACTGTCCGCAACATTTGGGATTTCCAATATCATCATCCAGGAGCGTGCGCCCGATCATCTGCGCGGTCGCGTCTCCGCGGTCGCGGGCCTCAGTTTTTTCGGGTTGGTTCCGTTTTCAGGCCTTCTCGTCGCTGGGACGGTGGACTGGATCGGCATGCGCCATGCAATGGCGTGCGCCGCCATTCTATTCGCCGCGAGCGCCGCCGTTCTTTTGGCGGGCATTCGTCGGCTCGCCTCAGCCCCTTTTCCATCCGAAGCCAGGCAGGCGCCATCCGCCATACCGCCGCTCGCGGACGCCAAGTAACATCCATTATTTCTGCTCTTCGACGCGATACATTGCGCTCTTGGTGCGCAGAATCAGCGATTTCCCGACAACAGCAGCGCTTGCCATGAATCCGGCGTCCAACTGGTTCTTCGCCAGTTCACGATATGTATCCGCCGGCTCGACCACCGTGCATAATCCCGCAGTGTCGAAGAAATAAATGCGACCGGCGAGAAACAGCGGCGAAGCGGAAAAATCGCTCCCGATCCGCTGCTTCCAGACGATTGTCCCCTTCATGGCGTCGAGACACGACGCGATGCCGCTGTCGCTCACCATATAGACGCGATCCTTGATAAGCAGCGGCGACGACTGCGCCGGAGCGCCGACCTTCGCCTTCCAGAGGACGCTGCTCGCCGTCCGGTCACCAAGCGGTCCATCGAGGCGCATTCCCCACATCTCCGGCTTTTGGAAGCCCGTCGAAAAAACCATGATCGCCGGGTTCCAGGCCGGCAGCGGCACATTCGAGAAGCCCGGGATATCGACAAACCAAAGCTCTTTGCCGGTCTCGGGATCGTACGAGTAGATGCGTTCCGCAGCGGTCGTGACGCACTCGACGCGCCCTTTTTCCGTGACGATCACCGGCGTGCCGTACGCCTTCCGCATATCTTCGGGGCGCGTCATGAGCCGCGGAATGGCGGAGCGCTCCGTCTTCCAGACGATTTTTCCGGTCCCCGCGTCGAGCGCGACACCGTACTGGTGATCCATCCCGTCGCAGGAAAGAAGCAGCTTCCCTTTATACAATGCGGGGGAGCCGCCGGCGCCGTTCTGGAAATCGACCTTGAGATCGCGGTTCTCCCATATCTTCGCGCCGGTCTTCGACTCGAGGGCCGCGGTGCCCATCGACCCGAAATGCACAAACACGCTGCCATCGTCTATGATGGGCGTGGGCGATGCGTACGAATTTCGGTCGTGTTTAGGGGGAGGATTATCGACATGGAACACCTCGACATCGTGCAGCAATTTACCGGTCGCCTCATCCACGCAGAGCGCATGGAGCGAGTGCCCCGCGTCCAGAGCGGCGGTGGCCCAGATCCGCCCATCGGCGACAACCGGCGACGACCATCCCTGGCCCGGCAATTCGGTCTTCCACTTGATATTCTCGGTCTCGCTCCAGGTAAGCGGCGCCTCCACCGCATCCGACCACCCCTGCTGGCCCGGACCGCGAAATTGCGGCCACGACTCCCCTGCCCCGGCCCTGTACGCAAAGAGAGTTGCGATGAAAAAAGAAGCGATTGCTGCGCGCATGGTGTTTAAAGTCGGAAGTGAAGGGTGCTCTTAGCCGCGTTCGAAGCAACCATAGCAACGACGGCGGGCCATACGATCTGCACCTCACGGGAAAATCCAATTCGGTTTGACGGCTGGCTGGCGCGGCACTTACTAGAAGCGTGCGTTTCTTATCTCCACGGACATTACCACGCTGTTCGCATAGCGGACCCTGCGGAGCGGATGGGATCTCGCGATGAGCGCCGAGACTTCAGCATACGAGCCGGTGATCGTTCCTGCCCTGCACCGCATCCAGCGGGAGCATGGCTGCCTGCCGCGCGAGGCGCTCGAACGGCTGGCAAAGGATCTGGATCTGCCTCTCCACCGACTGCAATCGGTGGCAAGCTTTTTCCCGCACTTCCAACTCACCGCCCCGCGCGAGGTGACGGTGCGCATTTGCCGCGACATGGCCTGCCGCATGGCGGGGTCCGCGGAGATACTGCGCGATCTCACGGCGGCTGCGGGCGGCGACGTCAGCGTGGAAGGGGTCTCGTGCCTCGGGCGATGTGATCGCGCGCCGGCTGGCTGCATTGCCGTGCACGGCGGCGGCCATGAGCGCTACTTTCTCGGTCGTTCGATCGACCAGTGGCAGGCAATAATCGAGATCGCCGGGGCCGAAGTGCCACCGCCGGCCGATGACGATGCGGGCCGGAAGGTGGACATGACAGAGTGGCGGATCGATCCCTATGCCGGTGGAGCGCGCGACTATGGGGCGACAAAAAAGGCGATCGCTGCCCGTGATGCATCGCTGGAAGCTGCGACACAGATTTTGCGGATGCGCGATCGCTGGGGATCGGGCGCCTCGGATCAATTTCGGGTCGTCGCCACCCGGCAGGGACGCGCTCCCTTTGCGCTTGCGCAGCAGACTTCCGACGCCGTGCTCGATTGGCAGACCGAGTCGGGGTGGGCAAAGGGGCCCGCTCTCGGCGGCTGGGCGGATCCCCTGCTCGACGAACTGATTGCAGGCGACCTGCGCGGTATGGGCGGCGCCGGGATCCCTGCGGCGCAAAAGTGGCGCGACGTGCGCGATGCGGTGCGGGAGGCGCGCCGGCGCGGAGACGATGCGCGGGCCTTTATCGTCGTGAATGGCGACGAGAGCGAACCGGGCACCTTCAAGGATCGAGAACTCCTGCTCAGGCTGCCGCATCTCGTCGTCGAAGGAGTGATCCTCGCCGGGCTGATCACGGAGGCGACGCAGGGCTTTATCTACATCCGGCACGAGTACTCGGAGCAGATCGAGGCGTGCCGCGCCGAGATTCGGCGGGCCGAACAGCTCGGGCTATGCGGGGAAAAGCCGTCCGCTTTGGGGCGGCCCTTTCCGATCTCTGTCTTCGCAAGCCCAGGCGGTTATATCTGCGGCGAGCAGAGCGCCCTCATCGAGGCGATGTCGGATCGCCGAGGCGAGCCGCGCAATATGCCGCCCAAGCTGGAAACCAATGGCCTTGCCGATCTGCCGACACTGGTAAGCAACGTGGAGACTTTTGCCTGGACCCCCTTTATCGTGCAGCACGGCGGCAAAGCGTACGCTGCCGAGGGCGTAAATGGGTGGAAGGGCCGGCGCATTTTCTCGGTGTCCGGCGATGTGAAGCGGCCCGGCGTGTATGAAGTTCCCATGGGCCTGTCGCTGCGCGGGCTGATCTGCGGTGAGAAATATTGCCAGGGAATAGCTGGCGACCGTCCGCTCAAGGCAATCGCACCCTCGGGGCCTTCCGGCGGATTTCTTCCCGCCAAGCTGACGGCAAAAGCCGGCCTGCCTCGCGAGCATTTGAAGAATAAGAACTGGCTGGCGCTCGCCGGACGCCAGGGATTGAATCCTGAAGCCGACGAACTCGATGTGCTCGACCTGGAATTGGAGCTGAATCTTTTCCGCGCGATGAGTCCCACGCAGGCGCTGGGCGCGGGGATCGTGGTCTATGCGGAGGGCCGCGACATGGCGCGCGAGGCGCTGAATTCGATGGAGTTTTTTCGCAACGAATCGTGCGGAAAGTGCGTGCCGTGCCGGCTCGGATCGCAGAAACTGGTCTCTCTCGGGACAAACCTTGTGCAGGATCAAATTTCCGCGGATCGCTGGAAGCAGGAGCTGTTGCCGGTGGTCGGAGAACTCGGAAAGGCGATCGAGCTCGCATCCATCTGCGGCCTCGGGCGTTCCGTTCCCGTTCCTTTGCGCACGGTTATAAACTACTTCCCCGGCGACATCGCAGCCCATCTCACGGGGGCAGCCGCGGAGCCTCCACGCTAATGCCCACGACGCCCGATCCCGTACAAAGCCCGTTCATCCGAGACGATGACGAGGGTCTCTTCAGCCGCGACATCAATGGGCAGCTCGTGCGGCTCGACGCTCCGACCGAAGCGGATTACAACAAGACCGTCTCGATGCAGATCGACGGGCAGCCTGTGAGCGTGCCGCTCGCGGAGCCGCTCAAGGATGAGAACGGCAATATCGTGCTCGATATCGAGGGCCGCACCACGCCGCGCTACACCACCATTTACGACGCCGCGGTGAAGCTCTACGTCAAACAGCCGGGCGACGAAGCGCACATCCCGATTCCCACGATCTGCCACCAGCCGCACATGCGTCCGGTGGCGGTCTGCCGCCTTTGCGTGGTCCAAATCTACGGGCAAAAGCGCGGCCAGCGCGCTGCCGAACGGAAGCTGCTGCCTGCCTGCCAGCACCAAGTGAAGGATGGGATGGAGGTCTTCACCATGAACGATGGCGGAGCCGACGGCGCACGCGTGCGGCAGGCCGTAAAGGTGGTGACGGAACTGCTCGCGGCGGATCATTTGAAGCCCGCTCCGCTGCCCGCGCTCGCGAAGGAATTGGAGCCGTACAACGAATTGGGGCAAATCACGGCGCGCTGCGGCGCGAGCCCGGCGCGCTTTCAGATCGACGCCTTCTCCAAGCCGGCGCCCGCGGCCGCCCCTGGCGCGGGACGGCGCTCGCTCGATGAATCTTCCCCCGTTTTTCTCGTCGATCACAGCGCATGCATCCTGTGCGATCGCTGCGTGCGCGCCTGCGACGAGGTGATGGAAAATCATGTCATTGGCAGGACCGGCAAAGGAGCGACCGCCGGCATCGGATTCGATCTGAACGAACCGATGGGGGAATCGAGCTGCGTGCAATGCGGCGAGTGCATGGTCTCCTGCCCCACCACGGCAATTACATTCAAGCCGGTCGCACAGGTGACGATTTCCAGCAAGGTCCGCTCCGCCGAAATCCTGGCGGCCTCCGAATTGACCGCCGATCCGATCTTCGCCGGTGTGCCGCCGAAGTTCCTGCTTTGGCAGCAAGGCCTCGTCGTGCGCCGCAGGGTGAAAGCAGGCGAAGCTGTGTGCAAACAGGGCGACGCGGGCAACACCGCCTTTTTTATCAAGAGCGGGCGGCTGGAGGTATCGGTCTATCCATCCGTGCCTCCGGTCAAAGGTGTCTTCGGCAGGCTCCGCAAGGTGGAGCGCGGCGAGCCGGCCATGCGGATCGAATTGACACCCGAGGACGTGGTGGTGGGCGAGATGTCGTGTCTCAGCGGCACTCCCCGCACGGCCGATGTCACCGCCCTCGCGGAGAGCGAAGTCTGGGAGGTGCGGCGGAATGTGCTCGATCGCCTCATGCGGCTTCCGAGCCAGCGGAGCCGTTTTGAGAAGCAATACCGCGAGCGAGCGCTCGATCTTGCGCTGCAAGGGAGCGATCTGTTCAAAGAAATCCCGGGCGGCGAATTCCGGCAGATCGTCGATTATCTTCGCGAACGCCTGAATTTCGTGCGCGTGAGCGCCGGCCAGACCCTCTTCCGGCAGGGCGATCCGGTACACGATCTCTACCTGGTGCGGCTTGGCTATGTGCGCGTGGGTGTGAGGCTCTTCGAGGGCGAAGCGAGAGTGCTTTCGCAAGGTCCGGGCACCATCCTGGGCGAAATTGGGATGCTCGGCTTCACATCCCGGGACATCGGCAAAACCATCGATGAAGCCGACCTCGCCGTGAAGGAAGCGCTGGAACGCACCGACGGCGATCCCGCGTTGGCGCTGCCAGCGGGATTCCGGTCCGCCACTTGCTCCGCCTTGGGTTCCGTGGAACTCGGACGGCTCGCGCGGCCCGATTTCCTCCATCTCGTGCGCGAGTTTCCCCTCTTGCGCCGGCGCCTCGTCGAGCAATCGCTCGCCCGGCTCGGCGGTGTCGAACAGCGCAACCCCATGCTCACTGAATTTGTGTCGCAAGGGTTGTACGAAGGGCGCAGCCTTCTCGTGCTCGATCTCGATCTTTGCACGCGCTGCGACGAATGCACCAAAGGGTGCGTGCAGCAGCACGGCTCCGCGTCGCATGGAGTCCCGATCACGCGGCTGCTTCGCGACGGCATGCGATTCGACAAATTCGTCGTCGCGACGGCGTGCCGGTCGTGCATCGATGCCCATTGCATGGTCGGGTGCCCGGTCGATGCCATCCATCGCGGAAAACATCTGCAGATCGTGATCGAAGATCACTGCATCGGATGCGGCCTCTGCGCCTCCAACTGCCCCTACGGAAGCATCTTCATGATGCCCAACCATCACGTCAAACCCGGCAGCCCCGCAGCCATCGCGCAACCCAAGGCCGCCACGTGCGACCTTTGCGATTCGGAAGGCGATCGATCGTCACCCAAGCCACGGTGCGTGTCGGCCTGCCCGCACGACGCCGCGCATCGGATGACCGGCGATGAACTGCTGCAACTGGTGACCTCAGGGTTCCAGGACCGGTAGGCGCGGCGAGCGAAGGAGAAGCCCCGCCTTCTTCATTTCAACGCTGAGGTTGCGGCGGACTGAAGATTTCAAACAAGCCCCGCCGGGGCGCCAATTCAAGACGAAATGAAAAACCGGCCGCACCGTTCTCAACCGTCGCCTTCAGCCCCAAGTGGGCGCCAATCCCCTAGCCCAACCCATCGGATTGCGTAAACAATCCCGCAGTCCGCAGCCTGAAGGGATGCGATGCAAGGTTACATATTGATGTCACTTGAATAGAGACTCAACTTTAATTCGGCATCTACCAAGACAATTCGCACATCGCTGCCCCAAGGGGTCGCGAACCGCGCCTCCCGGTGACATTTTCAACCGGCGATAAAAGCCCCGTGCCACACAGCGTGGCACAACTTCGCGCAGAGCCTCCTCATTTGAGATGCTGGGATTCGCCTCGAAAGCGTCGATAAGTTCGCTCGTTATGCAACTGGCGAGACTCTTAACTTCCGCGGCACAACCATAAACAGTATAATTCTGGTCGTTGATCTCCTCGACACAACTCCATTCAGCACCCATGCTGCCACCGCCAAACAGCCGAGCGCGATCTGTCAATGGGGGCCGCGCTTCAATGGGGCCGCTGTGAAATCACGGCGGAAAGCTTGCTCCCAGCTGCTGCTGCTGCTGCCAGCGCAAAAGCTTCAATGGGGCCGCTGTGAAATCACAGCGGAAAGCCTTCGGGGAGCTTAAGTCGGAGGGCCGACCGCCTGGCTTCAATGGGGCCGCTGTGAAATCACAGCGGAAAGGGGAGTGAAGACTTTTCTACGACGTCCTACTACATCGGCTTCAATGGGGCCGCTGTGAAATCACAGCGGAAAGCGCCACAGCTTTGGCAGCTACCTGTGCGCCCTCACGAGGCTTCAATGGGGCCGCTGTGAAATCACAGCGGAAAGCTTTCCGTCGCGCGCGCGCTTGGAAGCGGCGCTGGGCTTCAATGGGGCCGCTGTGAAATCACAGCGGAAAGTGGCAGTACACAGGAGATGGCCCAGACGGTGTTGACCTGCTTCAATGGGGCCGCTGTGAAATCACAGCGGAAAGA
>JBBSFI010000036.1:0-45474 GCA_038238905.1 Chthoniobacterales bacterium
GAGGGGCGATCGCTGACGAACGCGACGCAGGCAACAACGTCGTGCGTAGCTACTTCCCCCAAGGCGAGCAGGTTGTATCCGGTGTGAATGCCGGTACTCTCCGTTACTACACCCGCGATCACCTCGGCAGCGTGCGCGAAGCGGTGGATGCGGGTGGAAACGTCCGCGCGCGGTACGACTACGATCCATACGGAATGCGGACGCCAAACCAAATCGCGTCGAACAGGATCGAACCGGTGTTTGGATTTACGGGGCACATGTATTACAGGTATTCCATAGCCACGGTGGATACCGAGGCGGCGGGACTGGATCTGACATGGTACCGGCAGTACGATCCGACGCTTGGGCGTTGGTTGAGCCGGGATCCAATTGAAGAGGAAGGTGGGCTGAACCTGTACGGGTATGTTTCTAATACCGTAAGCAACGCGATCGATTTCTATGGTCTCTGGCGTTGGCCAGATTATGGTCAAGTGTCAATCTCATTGCCAATCGGAGGCGTCGCCGGACCGCAGTTTTCCTTTTCTGTGGATAAAAATAGACATGGATACTTGGCAGCGGGAGGCGGATTTGGGTTGCCAGCTAATGGCGGAGTGTTTGTCTCAGCTAATTACCCTTGCAAAAAGTCTGAGCCATCCGAAGGTGACATCTCAAATTTCCTAACTGGACTTTCAGGCACACTGAGCGGTGCGTACGGCGTCGGAGCGCAGTGGACAGTAAATCCTAAGAACCACAGCGCCGTCGGAGGGGGTGGAGGTTTGAAAGGTGGGGGCGTTGGGCTGAGTTGGGGATGGAAGCTGTGGTAAACCGTATGAAAAGTAAGATATTCGCAGTGTTCTGTTTTGTCGTGACTGGCGTATATTATATCTCATTCGGAAAGGACATCTGCCTTACGATGGCACGAAAGGCTGAGTCGATGCCTTCGGTTGTTCGTTTTCTCTTTCCGTCAAAGCTATACCGGTCGGCAATGTGCGTCTGGTGGATGAGAAGCGCTGGGTGGGCCTGTCTTGCGATCGCAGCCTTCATTTTGTTCAAAGCCTTGCGGGCCAACCCATAATCGGTATTTGTAACAGACGCCTCACTTCCGTAGGTGCGAAAAAGCAACGGTGTACAACGCACTACGGGACAGACTATCTGCGGGGGCAAGATGGCACTTCAGAGCAAATCTCCTATTTCCGGCTCGACCCTCAATGGCAGCAAGACCGGGCGGGAAAGTGGACATTCTTAGGGGACAACGCGCTCCAGCGGCTCCCAGCGGTTATCGACCCGGCGGGCGTGTGACGCAGTATGACTGCTGCACGTGCGGCGCGCTCAAGGACATCATCGATCCGATGGGGCGCAAGACGACGTTCAGTCGCGATACGGAGGGGCGGGTGACGGCCAAGACTTATCCGGACGGATCCGCGATCCACTATGTGTATGAGAACGCAACGAGCCGCCTCAAGTCTAAGACAGATGTCAACGGGCAGGCCGCATCCTACACATACGCGCTTGATGACGATCTCGCCCGGATCGACTACACAGTTCCCGCGGGTGTGGCCGCGACGCCACCAGTGAGCTTCGCCTACGACGCGATCCATAACCGGCTGGGAAGTGTGACCGTGGCCCGCAGCACGCAGGAGACGGAAGTTCGAACGTACAACCCGATCACCGCGCCGCCGCAGCTTGGCGCGGGACGCCTCGCGCAAGTCCAGTACAAGATCGGTGCGACTCCACTTTATACAATCGGGTACACTTATGATCATCTCGGCCGCCGCGCCGCGCGGACGATCGATGGCAACACGGCCTCGTACGCCTACGACGGGATCGGTCGCGTGCAGACGCTCACGAATTCGCTAGGCGCGTTTTCTTACGGGTACGGGTACGGGGACGCGACGAGCCGCATCACCTTGATCACGGGCTCGCAAAGCCCGCTCAATATCGCGATGGGTTACTACGGGAACGTCTCCCCAGCCGGGACCGGCAATGGCGACGAGCGGCTCAAGACGATTGCCAACAGCCTGGCTTCCGGCGGCGCGGCGTTTTCCAGCCACAGCTACGGGTACGATCCCTTTGGCCACATTACGAGTTGGTCGCAGGCAAATGCCGGCCACACGATCCCGTGGCAATGGTCGTTCGAATACGACAATGCCGACCAATTGACGGGCGGCATCGAGAGCGACACAAGCACCTCGCCTGCGATTCAGAACACGGCAGCCTATGCTTACGATCTTTCCGGCAACCGGACGCTTGCGCAGAATTGGTCCCTAACGCCAAACTCGTCGTCGGCCGAAATTCCGCGGTCAGCGACCTAAACGTCTGCAACCTGCAACCATCAGCTCTATCTCTATCGAACCCTGCCCCGCCCACTTTCACTCTTCCAATCGTCGCATCCAGTCGATGTCTTTCACGGTTGCGCCAAATTACCTTTTCAGGGCGCCCCTCGATGTTCCTCCGTAAAAACCACTAAATTCCGACAAATATGAATTTATCGGCTCCAGGTTACTTATTCGTCCTCGAACAGCGCCGCCCGGCATATAGAATAGCGCCATGTACCCACCACTCCATCCAGTAAGACACGCCATGTACCACATCCATGTTTCCCGTCTTCGCGCCGGAGTTGCAGCCAGCCTCAGGCTGGCGTGAAACCCCGTTGACGCCCAGTTCACTCCACGCCCAACCCCACTGCAACCAACCCTTCGCGCGACCCCATGCTTAATCTCCCTGCCACCATCTCCGCCGCAATCCAAAATATCGGCCGTCCTACTTCCTACACTGCCGCTCTCCTTGCTGAGATATGTTCCCATATTGTAGCTGGCTACCCAATCCGCATCGCCTGCGCAAAAGCTGGCGTGCCTGAAAGCACCTTCAACGATTGGCGCCGCAAAAACACGGACCTCGATCCCGTCGTCGAACTCGCCCGCGACACCGCCCTCATCCCAGCCATCGACGGCATCCTCGTTGCGGCTCGCTCTGGCAATTGGCGGGCATGCCTCACCTGGTACAAACTCGTACACCCAGAAGCCCCGCTCCGTCCCATCCAGCGCGAACGCATCGCGCCCACCGGACCCTCGCTCGAACCCGGGAAGCGCCCCGCCTTCACCCCGGAAGGCTTGCCCATCCTCTACCAGGACATCCAACTCAAAATCCAGGAGGCAGTCCGCAACCGCACCCGAATCTCCATGCCCGGCGAACTATGACCCAAAGTAATTAGCCTCCCTCGATCGGCTCGCACCCTGCGGAGCCCATCCCCGTTCTTTGACATCTCAATAAACCGCGCCGGCCAATCCCCACCGGCCGCCCATTCGCGTGCACCGTGAACCCGCCCCCACTGCAAGCGTAGTCCACGGACCCTGCCCGCCCTCCCCGTGAACCTCCCCCAAACACACCGGAAAGCCGATAAATTCATCCCCACCAGCAACCGTCCCGACCCTCCGCCCCCCTCTTCGCGGCTTAGCGTCTTCGCGTGAACCCTCCCCCAAAACACACCGGAAAACCGATAAATCCTCTCGGCCAGCGGCCCTCCCGACCCTCTCTTCTCCGCGACAAAGATCAATCTCCCCCAGCATGAGGTTTCGAGCGCACCGCGAAAATCGCGCTTCCTTCTCGCGCGGCAGCAGCTAAAACGCTCCGCTCGATATGAAAATAGTACTCGCATACTCTGGCGGTCTCGACACCTCCGTGCTGCTCGCCTGGCTCAAAGAGACGTACCAGGCGGAGGTGATCGCTTTTTGCGCCGATGTAGGCCAGGAGGATGAACTCGACGGCCTCGAAGCGAAGGCAGCGTGGACTGGCGCCTCCAAAGTCTTCATCGACGACCTGCGCGAGGAGTTTGCCCGTGACTTTATTTTCCCGATGATACAGGCAGGGGCCATCTACGAAGGGCAATATTACCTCGGCACTTCAATCGCCCGTCCACTCATAGCCAAGAGGATGGTGGAGATCGCTCGAGCTGAAGGCGCCGACGCAGTGGCGCATGGAGCCACTGGAAAGGGTAACGATCAGGTCCGCTTCGAACTCGCGGCGGCTGCGCTGGCTCCTGAAGTGGAGGTGATTGCCCCCTGGCGGCAGGAGCGTTACCGGGACCAATTTCCAGGGCGTGCGGAAATGATCGCGTACTGCGAAGCCAAGAATATTCCGGTCGCGGCCACTGCGAAGAAACCGTATTCGATGGATCGCAATCTTTTGCACATATCTTTCGAGGCCGGCATCCTCGAGGATCCGTGGTATGACGCATCGGCGGAGAAAGCCCGGGCAATGTATGTCCTTTCGGTTTCGCCGGAAGAGGCGCCTGACAAAGCGGAGTACGTGGAGCTCCACTTCGAGAACGGGAACTGCACCGCGGTCGGGTGCCATGAGATCGATCGGTTGGTCGCCGAGCTCGGACTTTCCAACGGGGTGACCTTCGATTCCGGCGGGCGCGCACTGCTGACGCCGCTCGGCGTGATGCGAGTGTTGAACAAGCTCGGCGGGCGCCACGGAATCGGACGCGTGGACATGGTCGAGAATCGGTTTGTCGGCATGAAATCGCGCGGCGTTTATGAGACTCCGGGAGGGGCGATTCTGCACTTCGCCCATCGACAGATCGAATCGCTTACGATGGATCGCGAAGTGATGCATCTGCGCGATTCGCTTATCCCGAAATATGCGGAATTGGTGTATAACGGCTTCTGGTTCGCGCCGGAGCGGCAGGTCCTTCAGGCTCTGGTCGGTGAATCCCAAAAGAACGTCACCGGGGATGTCCGGCTGAAGCTTTATAAGGGAAACACCATAGCGGCGGGACGGCGCTCGCCCGTCTCCTTGTACAATCCACATATCGCCACCATGGAAGCCGATCCGACGAAGGCCTACAACCAAAGCGATGCCTCTGGATTCATAGCGCTCAACGCGCTCCGCTTGAAAGTGGCGGCGCGGGTCCACAGCGGCGCGAATTAGTCGTTTTGCGCTTGTTTTGCAACCGGAGACGCGTGCCCATCCGATTAGCACCGTGATGAACAAAGACGTCACGATAACCCGGGAAAAGATGGTCGAACTTTTAAACGAAGACCTCGCCCGCGAGTTTCAAGCGATTATTGCCTACGTGATCTACAGCCAGACGATAAAAGGCGCGCAGTACAATCACATCGCGAACGAGTTGCAATTGCACGCCGCCGAGGAGCTGGCGCACGCGATCGAGGTAGCCAAGCAGATCGACTACTTCAACGGTACGCCGACCAATACACCGAAGGAGGTCAAACTTTCGGACGATCCTGAACAGATGCTCCGATTCGACCTGGAGAATGAGCGCCAGACCATCATGAATTATCGGGAGCGCATCCGGCAGGCGGATGCCATGGGCGAATTTGCGCTTGGGGAGACCCTTAGGAAGATCATCGCGCAGGAGCAGGAGCATCTGCAAGACTTGGCGGATGCGCTTGGAATCGACGTTCCCCGCCTCGACTAGGATTCACGACAGATGGCCTGCGTCGCGCTCGATCTCTTGAAGGCGGTGCGCCGCGTTGGCTGAGTAGCGCGTGCCCGGCATGAGTTCGGTAACCTGCAAAAGGAGAGCGCGCGCGCCCTCGATATCCCGCCGATAATTCCAGTAGACGTCCGCCAGCCGGGCCGAAAGGAAGGCGGCATCTTCAGGCGTCAGCTCTCCCTCGAGTCCCTGTTCGAGCGAGGCTGCTGCCGCGTCAGGATTGTGCAGCTTTTCACAATAGATGCGGGCCACTTCGCTAAGCGCGTGTGTGTCTTCATGGTCTCCCGCATAGACCTGCTCGTATTCATGGACGGCTGCTTCGTACTCTCCGCGTGCGAGCGCCGCAAGCGCGCCTGCGTGAGGATTTTTTTCAATTCGCTCGTTTGGCTGGAAGACGACATTCCCCATCGCCTCGCCCAGCTTGGGAAGAAGGGTAAAGACAACCAGACTCCCGGCGATCGTGCCCACCAAGACGACGGCCGCGAACAGGGCGATGGCGTTGCTATCGGCGGACGTCTGCGCCTTGTGGGTGAGGTAGATCGCGAACCAAACCAAACCCGCCGCGGACAGGAGTCGAATTGCACTGCTCATAATAGGGGGAACCTTGGGAGATGCGCGCCAGCTTAGAGCGAAACCGGGCGCAATGACAACCCCCGATTTCGCCTTCACGCGGTTCCATCGCGCTTAACGCCCTGGAACGAGCTCGAACAAAAAGCCCTTCAAATACTCCGTCTCCGGCAGCGTCGTCACGATGGGATGATCCGCGCCTTGAGAGAAGCTGGCAATTTGGACAAGCGTCTTGCGGGCGTCCACGGCGGCCTCGTTTATCATATTGACGAAGACTTCCCTATTCACGTGATGCGAGCAGCAGAATGTCGCCAGCAGACCGTCGGGATTCAACAGCTTGAGCGCGCGAAGGTGGATCTCCTTATAGCCGCGCAACGCATCGTTCAGGGTTCCTTTGCTTTTCGTGAACGAGGGAGGATCGAGCACGATCATATCCCAACGGCTCTGTTGTTGTTCGCTCTCCTTTAAGAAATCAAAGGCATTCGCCTCGACCGCGCGCACTGCCAACCCATTGACATCCGCATTGCGCCGAATGGCGGCGGCTGCGATGCCGCTTACTTCGACCGCCGTGACCTCCGCCGCGTCAGCCCGCGCGCATGTGAGAGCAAACGCGCCCTGATTTGAAAAACAATCGAGCACGCGCCTTTCCCTGGCGTGCGACGCGACAGCGGCGTAACTCGGAATCTGGTCGAGATAAAAGCCGGTCTTTTGCCCGCGCAAAAGATCGATCTCGAACGAGACGCCGCCGACGCCGATCTGGATGGGACCCGGATCGGCGCCAAAAAGCATTCCCGCCGCTTGTTCGAGCCCTTCTGCTTTCCGGATCGGAGCGTCGTTGCGCTCGACGATCGATTCCGGCTGCAGCACCGTGCGCAGCGCCGCGACGATCAAATCTTTCCGGCTGTCCATGGCGCATGTCAGCGTCTGGAGTACGATGTGTTCCCCGTATTTATCCGCGACAATTCCAGGAAGACCGTCGCTCTCGCTCCAGATCGCGCGCTGCAGCGCGGGATCGCACCCGCGGCGGACTCGGTAATTGCACGCCTGCCGTATCCGCCTTTCAAAGAAATCGGCGTCAAGATCCTGTCTTTGGCGTGAAAACCGGCGGGCGACAATCTGCGATTTGCTATTGTAGATGGCAGACCCCAGGAGCCGGTCCTGACCATCCTTGAGTGAGACGACTTCGCCGTCTTCGGGTTTTCCGAACGTCTTCAACACCTCGCTGGCGTACACCCAATCGTGACCGTGAAAGATGCGGGAGCGCGGTTTGATAACGAGGCCAGCCATTGGGCGGAGCACCTAAGGACAAGAATCGGAGCAAGTCAACGCCCAGACGGCGCACTAGGCATCTCGGCGCCCGTCATGGCCGGGCGAACCGTTGCAACTCTTTCTTCGCAAGGTCGTCGCCGGGATTTGTCGAAAGGTAGGACGTCCAAACGCCCGCCGCTTCGGGGATCCGGCCTTGTTGCTCAAAAAGGGCGGCGAGCCGCTCCGAAGGTTCGCGCCGCGCGCCGCTCTCTTCCGCTGCTTTCCGGAAGAGCTGTTCCGCTGCCGGAACATCGCCGCGCTTTGCAAGGAGGCTTCCGAGATGGAGCAGACTTTTCCGATCGTTGGGATCCATCTGGAGAGCGCGGCGGTAATCTTCGATGGCGGCGAGATCGTTGCCCTGTGCATCCTCGACAGCACCGAGATTATTCCAGGCACTCGGCTGCGCTGGCTTCATGGCGATCGATTTCCGGTAGAATGTCGCGGCCTGGGTGTACTCGCCCCGCATGAAGCGCACATTTCCGAGGCTGAGAAAAGCGAGGTAGTTGCTGGGCGCGACTGCGAGATCGCGCTCGAAGACGGTCTCGCTGTTGCGCCATGTCAAAGTTTGGCGGGCGGCCGCGAGGGCGAGCATCGCGATCGCAATTGCCCCGGCGGCAGTCGCGATCGGACGGCACTTTTTTGCCGCATCGGCTGCGGTCCAGACCGTGGCGACAAAGATGCCGATCACTGGAATATAGGCATACCGATCGGCCATGGCCTGGCCGCCGATTTGCACCAGGCCGATTACAGGGCCCAAGGCGACTCCAAACCAAATCCACCCAGTTAAAATGAATGGAGATTTCCGCGCCATTCGGAGAAAAACGACGGTTGCAGCCACAAGGATGATCGCCGCCCCGGCGCCCCACCAGATTGAAAGCGCAGATCCCGCGTGAGGATAATATATCGCAAGGTCGGAAGGCCACACGATTCGCCGCAAATATATGACGTAGGAGACGAGTGCGTTGTTCACGCGTGTCACGAGCGGAAAATCCGCCTCGCTTTGGATGGCTCCCCAATCGCGCTGGCTTTGGACGGCAAGTACGGCTGCGCCCACGGCGAGCATCAGGAGCGGCGCTTTTTCAAGCAGCAAAGCCCACCGGGCGGAAGACGATTTGGCGGTTTGCCAGCGCTTGAGCGGCCACCAATCGAGAAGCATCAAGAGGAGGGGCAGGGTCACGGCCATCGGCTTTGCCATCAAGGCTCCGCAGAAGGCCGCAAGGAGGAGAGCATACCGGCCGCGGGCTGGCTTTGCGGCGTAGTGGGCGTATGCAAGGAGGGTTGCAAAGGCAAACGTGGCGCTGAGGAGATCTTTCCTCGCTGAGAGCCAGCAGACGGGTTCGACATTGAGAGGATGGACGAGGAATAAAAGCGCAACCGCCGCTGAGCGGGTCCACGCGCCGGTGAGTTTGAAGAGCGCGGCGCAAAGGAGCAAAGCGTTTAGAAAGTGGATGCAAGCGCTTGTAACGTGGAAAGCTCCTGCATTTACCCCGAAGAACTGGGCGTCTGCGAGCCGGGAAAGCAGTGTCAACGGGCTCCAATATTCAGCGTGAGGAGAAAACTGGAGGAGGTTGGCGACGAACGCCCATTCCATGCTCTGCCATGTGAACCCGCGTTTGAGCCATGGGTTATTTTCCAAATAGGCGTCGTCGTCGAAATTGATGAACTCGAAAGCGCGAACGGGGCCGTAGATGGCCAAAGCAAGCGCTGCGGCGACGAGCAGGAAAAGCCACCAGCGTCGCGAACCCGAGAGCCACGAGAGCGCTTTTTCGCGATCTTCGGCGCGGAATGAAAATCCAGGCGCGAATCGATTGCTGGTGAGAGTGGATATCTTGTGGAACAAAGCGGGAGAGGGATGGAGCGGTCATCCCGCTGGGCCGTTCTAAGCAGGCGATATGCCATGCCTCGAAAAGCAAAACAGCCATCCTTTGCAGGATGGCTGTTTTGAGAGAGGCGACTGAGCGAAGACTAGGAGGCTGCGCTGTAGTAAGGACCCCAGAAGGACGACGGAGCGACGTCGCTGAGAGCGTTGAAGGTCGAGGCCGAGACGTATGGAGGCGTATCGACGATCGGCAAAGTAAGTGCAACTCCCAATGCGTCGGAAGCGGTCGAGCTCGAGAGATCGGTGTAAAGCTTGCTGTTCTTCTTTACGTAGTTGATCAAATCGCCGTTGTAGGTAGGAACCGATGACGGCGACTTGCCGTATTCGATCGCCCACTGGTCGCAAGCGGCGTCGAGCATGCGGAGAGTTTGCAGCGTGCTGGTGGCTTGTGAGCGTTTACGAGCGCGGAGGGCGCTTGGGACGGCGATCGCAGCCAGAAGGGCGATGATCGCAACGACAATCATGATTTCAACGAGGGTGAAGCCCCCGCGACGGTTTTGGATTTTGGTGAGCATATTATGTAGTTATTTATTTAGTTTGTTTTTCCGGCGCGCCATCGGGCACGCTTCGGACAATGCGAGTCTTTAGCAGCCGTCATGCCAGCAAGCTCGTTTGCTTGCCATGGCCGCCCGGTCGCACCATTCTCTTTCGATGCCTCTCTCCCGCGCCGCGCTCTTCTTAAGACGGCCAGCGGTGTGGGTATTCTTAGCCGCGCTCGCCGCCAGATGCATCGTGCTGCTGGCCTTCCGCACGTCGCCGTTCTTCGGGGTGCAATCAGGGGATATGGGCTTCTACGACGCTTGGGCGCACCGAATAGAAGCCGGGGAATGGACCGATCGCCACGCGTTCTACGGGATGCCCGGCTACGCGTATCTCCTGGCAGGCTTCTACTTCGTATTTGGAGGTCATTTTGAACCGATTTTTTTTCTTCAATGCGTACTCGACGCCTGCACCGGATCGATAATTTTCACAATTACGAGACGACTCCTCGCATTTGAGAGAGATGCGCGCGCGCCACTCCTCTCAGAACCGGTCGCATACGCCGTTTCAGGCATCGCAGCGCTCGGCTGGGTCGTCTTTTTGCCTGCCCAAGCCTTTGCCGTGGTGCTGATGCCCACAATTTGGGTAATATTTGGATTCTGGTTCATCGTCAGCCGCCTCATTTTGGATGTTGAAACCCCAATCGTACGCCCGTGGGCGGCGCTGGGGGTCTTTATGGGAATGATGGCGACGCTTATCGCCACAATCCTGCTCCTAATTCCTCTTGTGATGGCCGCAATCGCAGCCAGGGTGCACTGCTCCCAACCGCTGAAGCAGCGTAAGGCCGCAGTGGCATTGGCTGCGGTAGTGTTCCTGGCGGGTGTCGGCGGCGGCTGCGCGCCGGTCTGGTGCCATAACTTCTTCATCGCGCATGAGCCGGTTTTTCTTTCAGCCCATGGCGGGATTAACTTTTGGATCGGCAATTCTCCAGAAGCGAACGGTTACCCGAAGATTCCCAAAGGACTGCGCGCCGGGCAGCAGGATCTGTTGCAAGACTCGATAACGATCGCGGAAGCGGCGGCAGGGCATTCGCTAACCCGCCGGGACGTCTCTGTGTACTGGTCGAAGAAGGCGTGGGAGCAGATCCGGCTGGATCCGGCGCGATGGATTCGGACAATGGGGATAAAGGTGCGCAATTTTTGGAATGCCTACGTTTACGACGACGTTACGATCATTGCGCTTTTGAGAGAGGAAGAGGTTCTGCTGCCGGGCATTGGATTTGGGCCGATCGCCCTATTTGGGGCTGCGGGAGTGATCGAGGCTCTCGCGCGCGGCGGACCTGGGAGGTGGATTGCGTGCGCCGTGCTTCTCCAAATGGTCGCATTGCTTCCCGTCTTTGTGACGGAGCGCTATCGCATGGCCGCAGTACCTGGGCTGCTCATTTTGGGGAGTTATGGCCTTTGCGTGCTTTACCTCGATCTGCGCCAGCGGAGGTGGGGCCGGGTTGCGGCGCAAGTTGCGGTTCTCGTTGCCTCGGGCGCAGCGGTCTTCTGCCCGAAAACCGATGCCCCGCGCGCGATGGAACAGTACAACCTCGGCATCGCGGCAATGGATGTCGAGGAGCTTGATCGCGCCCAGCGCCATTTCCAGGAGGCCGAGGTTATTGCGCCCGAAGATCCTTCGCTCCTCTCCTCTATGGGAACGCTTTGGCTCAAGAAAGGGAACTTGGAGAAGGCCAAAAACTATTATGCGAGGGCGTCCCGGCGCGACCCGGGCAATTTCGAGGTGCTCTTCAACGAAGGGATCATTGCCATGCAGGAGAAGCGTTGGAAGGACGCCGAGACCCTCTTCAAGGAGGCATCATCCCTCCATGCCGATGGGGATGCCTTCTTTCTTATGGCGCAAGCCCAAGGGCAAGACGGACGAGTTTCCGAGGCGGGGGCATCCTTGGAAGAGGCGATTCGGCTGGCTCCCAAACGCGGATTTCAGCAATACCGGAGTCGGCTGGACCCGCGGAGACCGGAATAAGAAAGGAAACGGCAAGCGCCGTGCTATAAGCGTTCCCATGCTCGCCATTCCCGAGACCGATCTGACGCTGGCTCCAGCGCCGCTGGGATCGGTCGAACTCGCCCCGGCGCGAAACCGGTGGCTCTTGAATGCGGCAATCGCGGCGGCAATCGCGATCGTGGGCATATGCCTCCGAGTTTGGATGCCCGCGGGATTCCACGGAGTCGGCTTCGATGAAAAGCTCTACAGGACGTATCTCGTCGAATTGGACCGGCTGGGGCTGCAAGAGTACGACACGGTCACGCAGGCTTATATCACAGATCAACGACGGCCCGACTCCATCTGCAAACTGCCGCCGACCCGCTTTCTCTACGTTTACTGCGGATGGCTTGCGAAGCGGGCGGCCTTTGGCGATGCGGCGCCGATCGAACTGAAATCTCACGCCGATGCCGCACGGGATCCCGCGCTGGTTTCGCTCCATCGGGTGTCGCGCATCTTCAGCATACTGCTGCTCGTCCTTTCGGGGGTTGCTGCCTGGCGGATGCTCGGTCCGCGCCAAAGCTGGATCGTGCTGGCGCTTATGTCGGCGGCGCCGCTGCAACTCCACATGGCTGAGCATGCGCTGATCGATGGGTTCTTTGCGTTCTGGGCGATGCTGGTTTTGTGGGCGCTGTGGGAGAATCTCCGGCATCCCGGTCATGCAGGGTGGCTGGCGTTGTACGGCGCTGCGCTCGCCTGCATGGTGCTCACGAAGGAAAACGCGTTTTTCGTCTATGCCGCGGCAGGAGGCCTCCTCGTGGGAAACCGATGGTTGAAGTTCGGAACGATCACAGGATGGCTCTGGCTGGCCACGGGGTTGGGCGCGCTCGCCGGCGCGGGGATCCTGGTGGAAGTGGCGGGCGGCGCATCGAGCTTATTTGAGACTTACCGATTGCTGGTGGCGAAGGCAGAGCACTTGGAATACGCCGCGCTGACTGGTGGCGGCTCCTGGCAGCGCTACCTGGTCGACGAAGCGATCCTGAGCCCCTGGATTGTCTGTCTTGCGATTGGGGGTGTTTGCGGGGCTGCCCGCCGCGAGCGCGGGCTGCTGTACTGCGGCGGATTTATCGTGCTGTCGTACGCCATCATGTGCCATGTTCGAAATGGGATGAATTTGCGGTACACGACGATCTGGGATATGCCGTTGCGCATGCTCGCGGCGGCACAGCTTCTGGACTTCGCAAAGATCGCGAAGCGGTGGGAGCGGCCGGTTCTTATAGCTGCGACAGTCCTCGTTTGCGGGAGTGAACTTTGGCAGTACCGGAGCTTCTTCATCAGTGAGGCTCTTTATGAGGTGCCGACGGAGAGCTTATTGCACGCGGCGGGCATCTTGAAATAGGAGACCGCGGTCGCTGGGTGGCGGTGAACGGTGAAATCGCCGAATCTTTTTCGGGAGGGCCGTAGCGGATCCGGCGCTTCGCGGCGGCTGAGCCATGCTGGGAAAACATCGATGAAGCGGTGCGGCAGGAGAGCGGCGGTCAATGCAAGCTAAATCTTTACGTGTCAGCGGATTTATTAGGTCGAAAAGGTTTTGACGAGAAAGGGGCGCGGTGGCAGAAAGTGGGGCAATGTGGGGCGCAGTGGCAGACCGTCCCATCCACGCTCCTTTCCTATGTCCAACGACACGAACTCCAACACGATGTTCTCGGGGGAGTTCCGTCATGCCATCGACGATAAGCACCGGGTGACAATCCCGGCGCCTTGGCGGCAAGGCGAAGGGGATGAGTTTTACCTGACGCTCGGCAGGGGGGGGAGCCATGTGCGAGCGATGCCCGCCGAGGAATTTCGCGCCACCGCGGAGCGGGCGAAGACGAGCGCAATGGAGCCTCAAAAGAAAGCGGCGTTCCTAAGGCATTTTGTTTCCGGCTCTCACCGAGTGGTATTGGATAAACAGGGGCGACTCCTTGTGCCGGAGGAAATGTGCAAAAAAGCCGCGTTGACTGCTGAGATCGTGCTGGCAGGCGGGATGCATAAATTTGAGCTTTGGGGAGTCGATGCGTGGGAGAAGAACTGGGAGGCCGAGAACCCGGCATATGAGGAGGCCTCCCTTGAAATGGGGTTATGATTTCGATGACGCATCCCACCGAAGAAGTTTCACACGGGAGCAGTCCGGCGCCCTACCATCGGCCTGTGCTGGTGGAGCAAATCCTGAAAGCACTGCTGCCCGCGCCCGGTAAACTCATTGTGGACGGGACATTGGGAGGCGGAGGGCATTGCGAGGCGCTCCTTGCGGCGGGGGCCAGCGTGATTGGAATCGATCACGATCCTGACGCGATTGCCTTTGCAACCGGGCGCCTTGAAACGTTTGGCCAACCGTTTCGGGCCACTCGGGGCACCTTTGCCGAAGTGGATAGCCTCCTCGATGCGCTGGGCGTTGGCCGAATCGACGGCGCTCTGCTGGACTTGGGCGTCTCGTCGCATCAAATCGACACCCCCGGACGTGGTTTTTCCTTTCAACAGGATGGCCCGCTCGACATGCGGATGAATCCCGAGGGGATTGTCACGGCATCGGATTTGGTGAATACGATGAGCGCCGAGCAGATCGAGCGGATACTCCGGCAGTACGGAGAAGAACCCGCGGCTCGCCGGATATCCGAACGGATCGTTCGCGAACGCCGAGTGGGGCCGATCAAGCGCACCCTGGAACTCGCGGCCTTGGTGGAGGCGGTCACCCCAAGGCGCGGAAGGACGCACCCGGCGACACGGGTATTCCAAGCGTTAAGGATCGCGGTGAATCGAGAAATGGAAGCCCTGGATGCCGCGCTGGAGCAATTCTCCGCGCGCCTGGCCAGCGGAGGACGGTTCGCCGTCGTTACGTTTCATTCTGGCGAGGATCGCGCGGTGAAGACTTTCTTCAAGACCAGGAGCGACGAATGGATCGACCGTCCTGAGTGGCCGGAGGCGCGGCCCAATCCAGGACGCATCTTCCGGCGTGTCACTGGCAAAGCGCTTGTCGCCTCCGAAGCAGAGCAAAAAGCCAATCCCCGTTCCCGCAGCGCGAAGCTGCGCGTAGTGGAAAAGATCTGAAAGCCAAAACTTTATGTCCAATAATCGCCGCCGCCACGCCAACGTCCTGCCCCTCGCATCGCTAGCGACTTGGATCATTGTCGCGATCTTCGCATGCGGGGCGGGCCTGTATTATGTGTATTGCAAGCACCAACTCATCGCACGCGGGGGACAAATTCGAGTGCTGGAGAAAGAGTTGGCCGAATTGCGAAATCTGAATGAAGCGGCGGTGACACGCATCGCTAGGCTTTCGTCGGCGGTCGCCCTCAGGGATCGGCAGCGTGGAGACAAGATACTTTCGAAGTATATGGAGATCACGCAGGATCATCTGGTGTACGTTAGCGAGCGGCCCGGGAATGAGCTGCGGACGGTCTCGAATGTGAAGCAAACGACGCAATGAACGGCTCCGCCAAAAAAAGAGCGCTGGCAGCCTGTTGCGTATTGGCGTTCGGTTTCACCGGATTTTCGTGGCGGCTGGTCGATATCCAAGTCGGCAAGCACGATTTCTACTCGAATCTTGCGGCGGAAAGCCATGGCGGAAAGCAGGCCATCTACGCGAGGCGAGGAGCGATTCTGGACGCTTGCGGTCAACCTCTGGCGCAAAACGATCCGGTGCGAACGGTGGTTGCCGACGCTTCGCTCATCAAGGACCGGGCGGAGCTGGCGCGGATTCTGTCTGGGCCGTTGGAGTTAAGTGAGGCAGCGCTCGTGGAAAAGCTTTCGCGGGAGCACTGGTCGGAAAAGCGAAAGAGGAACGAGCCTTCGCAGTACATTGTGCTTCGTAAAAACCTGCCCGAGGCGGTTGCGAACGAGCTCGGAGCGAAGCTTGCGGAATTAAAGATTCGGGCGGTCGGCTTCGAACAGGACTCGATCCGGATCTATCCGAACCGGGAAATGCTCTGCCACGTCCTGGGTTTTCTCGGGTTCGTGGACGGGCATAAAAAGGATTCGGAGGAGGGCGAGAAACAAGCGCTCGAGGGTGTGGAGCGGACGATGGATAGCTATCTGCGGGGCCGGGACGGCGTTCGCTATACGGAGCACGACCGGACGGGAAAGGAACTGGTGCCCTACCGGGGCCAGGAACGCCCGGCGCAGGATGGGTGCAATGTCCGCCTGACGATCGACTTGAATTTGCAGGACATCGTAGAATCCGAACTGGCGTCCGCGGTGAAGCAGTACCATCCCAATTGGGCGGCGGCGATCGTGATGCGTCCGCAGACTGGCGATATCCTTTCGATGGCGAACTGGCCGGCATTCGATCCGAACAAAGTCGATGCCAGTCCCATCGCCTCGCGCCGGAACCGGGCGATTACCGACATGGTCGAGCCTGGATCGACATTCAAAATCGTCGTTGTGAGCGGCGCCCTGCATGAGCATCTGGTGCATCCGACAACAATGATCCCGACGGAAAACGGCTATTTTAACTTCAAAGGCCGGCTTCTCAAAGACACCCATGCATTTCCGGAGCTGAGCGTTCACGACATCCTCGTTCATTCGTCCAACATCGGAGCGGCCAAGCTTGGCATCCAGTTGGGAGATCAACGCTTATACGAATATATGAGGCGGTTCGGATTTGGCGACCGCACCGGAGTGCAGTTGCCGGGCGAGATCGTGGGGCTCGTGCATCCCGTTTATAAGTGGACACCGCTGTCGATTTCCCGGATACCGATGGGTCAGGAAGTGTGCGTGACGCCGCTGCAAGTTGCGACGGCCATGTGTGTCATTGCTAACGGCGGAGCGCTCGTCATGCCGCAGATCGTTCACGATGTAGTCGATTCCGAAGGGAAGACCGTGGCTTCTTTTCCGCCGATAACGGTCCGCAGGGTGATAAGTCCTGAAGTGGCGGCGGAAATGCGCGATGCGCTCATTGACGTGATGGGCAAGAAGGGGACGGGCAAAAGCATACGGGTGATGGGTTTCACCGCGGCGGGAAAGACGGGAACCGCGCAGCGGGTGGCCGAAGGCGGGGGAGGTTACGAGAAAGGCAAGTACGTCGTTTCCTTTGTCGGTTTCGTCCCGGCGGTGGATCCACAGTTTGTCTGCCTGGTTATGCTCGACGATGCAAAGGTCGAGGAGAAGAAGAACTACGGAGGAACGGTGGCTGGCCCCGTGTTTGCGAAAATAGCGGAGCGGACCGCGAGACATTTGGGGATGGAACAAGACCACGAGCTTCTAGCGCAGCAGACCAAGGCTATCGAACTAGCGGAGCACGCCAACGACTAGTCATGAATCTGGCTTCCCTCATTGCCAAAATCGATCCGATAAAGGTGGATGGAGCCACGGATCGCGAGATCGCGTCGCTCTGCTACGATTCGCGCCTGGCGGCGCCGGGGGCCTTATTCTTTGCGTTAAGGGGCGAAAAGGCGGATGGCGCACGCTTTGTCCGCGAGGCTGTGCAAAGCGGCGCCGTGGCGGTTGTCTCGGAAGAACCGGCCGACGGCGCGGGGGCTGCGTGGATTCTTGTCAAGAATGCGCGCGCGGCCATGGCGGATGCTGCCTGCGGATTTTACCAGAATCCCTCCCGTGCGATGAAGGTGGCGGGGGTAACGGGAACCAACGGCAAAACGACTGCAACTTTTTTGCTAAAGCACATCTGCGAGCGCGCGCTGCTGCGTTGCGGGATGATCGGCACGGTGCGCTACGAATATGCGGACCAGGTGATTCCGGCTGCGCGCACGACGCCCGAATCGATCGAGATCCAGGAGCTGCTATGGAAGATGCGATCGGCGGGATGCAAAGCAGCGGTGATGGAGGTGTCTTCGCACGCGCTGGCGCAGGACCGCGTGAGGGGAGTCGAGTTCGACGCGGCGATCTTTACCAATCTTACACAGGACCACCTCGACTATCACGGCACGATGGAGGCATATTTTGCAGCGAAATGCAGGCTCTTCGAAATGCTAGCATCGCAAAAAAAGACCGGCAAAGCGGTTGTTAACATGGATGATAGGTACGGATCGCAGATTTTATCGAAACTCAGCTCGACCGGGCATGCGATTTCTTACGGAATGGGAGCACGCGCGGAATTCCGGGCAAGCAATGTGCGCAGTGACTTTCACGGATCGAGTTACCAACTCGACGCGAACGGCCGGAGCTACCTCGTCCGGCTGCCGCAAATCGGGCATTTCAATGTGTACAATTCGCTGGCGGCGATAGCAGGAGCGCACGTCATGGGCATCGAAGTGCGGGCCGCCGTCCTTGCGCTGGCGGATGCCCCGCCTGTCCCGGGACGGCTCGAAGCGGTGCCCGGCCAGCGCGCGTTCAAAGTCTTTGTCGACTACGCGCACACCGAGGACGCCCTGTTAAACGCGATGAAGACCTTGCGCGAACTCCAGCCAGCGCGCCTCATCGTTGTCTTTGGCTGCGGGGGAAATCGGGATCGCGGAAAGCGGCCTCGCATGGGCGCCGCTGTTGACCAGCTTGCAGACTGCGCGATCGTGACTTCCGACAATCCGCGGAAAGAGGATCCGCTGGCGATCATCGAAGATATCAAGCCCGGCCTTCGGCGAGTGGCGTACGAGGTCATCCCAGACCGGCGGGAGGCGATTTTCCGGGCGGTGGAAATCGCCGGACCGCGGGATATCGTCTTGATCGCCGGCAAAGGGCACGAAACGTATCAGGAATTTTCCGAAACCACAGTCCCGTTCGATGACATATCGGTGGCGCGGAACGCGCTTGAGCACAAACAGGTGGAAATCTAACCCATGGATCCAACATCTATTCAAACACTGGTCCGGTGGTGCGGCGGGAGACTTGCGACCGGCGATGGAAGCATCCTCGCGACTTCCTTATGCACCGATTCGCGCACTTTGAAAGCCGGTGATGTATTTGTCGCGCTGCACGGGGACAATTTCAACGGAAACGACTTCGTCTCCGGCGCGGCTGAACTCGGCGCCATTGGAGCGATTGGCGCCGTTCCGGATGAGATCCGAGCCAGTCTTCCACGCGACTTCTGTCTGATCGAGGTTCCGGACACGTTGCGAGCGTTGCAGCAGATCGCTGCTGAGTATCGCAGAACCCTTCCGCTTCAAGTGGTGGGGATTACGGGAAGCAACGGAAAGACGAGCACGAAGGATCTGGCCGCCTGCATCCTGGAGAGCGGCTTTCAAGTAACAAGCACTCAGGGAAATCTCAATAATCACATCGGCGTGCCGCTGTCGCTCTTGCGCGCGAGGAAGAGCGATCAAATCGGCATTTTTGAGATGGGGATGAACCATGCAGGGGAGATCGCGCCGCTGGCCGCCATGGCCGCCCCTGATGTCGCGATCGTGACGAACATTGGAGTGGCGCATATCGAATTTCTAGGAACGCGCGAGGCGATCGCCCGTGAAAAGGGGGCGCTTGCCGAATCACTTAGGCCCGGCGGGTACCTCATCCTCAACGCGGAGGACGAGTTCTCTCCCAGCATGGCCTCGCGTACGAAAGCGGACGTCATACAGGCTGGCATCGACTCAGGAGACGTGCAGGCGCGCGGATTGCGGCCTCACTTCAGCGGAACCCGCTTCCGGATCCACGCGGATGGGCAAAGCGTGGAAGCTGAGATCCCCGTGCCGGGAATCCATATGGTCCGCAACGCAATGCTAGCCGTCGCCGCCGCGCGCGTATTTGGCATGCCGCTTGAGCGATGCGCCGAAGGGATCGGGAGAGTCCGCCTAACCAAGGGGAGGCTCGAGCAGAAAATTGTTCGAGGGATTCACATTCTAGACGATTCTTACAACGCGAATCCAGACTCGATGTATGCTGCGATTCGGACGCTCTGCGAGATACCCGCGGCAGGGAGGCGGATTGCCGTTTTGGGTC
Source organism: Chthoniobacterales bacterium (assembly GCA_038238905.1). GTDB lineage: Bacteria > Verrucomicrobiota > Verrucomicrobiia > Chthoniobacterales > Chthoniobacteraceae > JBBSFI01. The sequence continues at coordinate 19,521 of JBBSFI010000036.1, forward strand.
GGATGGGAGAACTGGGCGGCGAAGCCGAACGCGGACACAAGCGGGTGGGAGAAGCGACAGCGCGCGGGGGATTGGATTGCGTTATCGGAGTCGGCTCCGAGGCCAAGTGGATCACAGATACGGCATGGCGCGGCGGCGTGGAGAAAGTCCTGCATTTCAAGGAGATTGGAGATGCGGTGAAGGCGCTCCGGGAGATGACCCATGCGGGAGATGTCGTCCTTGTTAAAGGAAGCCGCTCCGCGAGGATGGAGCGCGTGGTGGAAGCGATGCACGCCGCATGAGGAAATCGCCAGCCATAACTGCCGGGCTGCCGCTTCACGTGACGGGGAATGAGGTGGCCGCATGATGTACTACCTCTATAGAATCAGCCAGGGAGCGACCTCCGAGTTTTTGCGCGCGTTCAATGTCTTTCAGTACATTACATTCCGGGCTGTGGCGGCTGCGGTGACTGCTTTTTTTCTTTCCTTGATATTCGGGAACCGGGTGATCCGGCTGTTGATCTCGCTGAAGTTGGGCCAGCCGGTGAGGTCCAAGGAGGAAGTGAACAGGCTTTTCGAACTGCATGGCAAGAAGGCCGGCACGCCGACAATGGGAGGCGTCCTCCTTCATGGAACCGTGGTCGTTTCCTCTCTCCTTTGGGCGCGCCCCGATAACAGCGCGGTCTGGCTTCTATTGTTCACGATCGTATATTGCGCGGCGCTCGGTTTCTGGGACGACTATCTGAAAATCGCCCGCAAGAGCGCCGATGGAATCAGCGAACGGACAAAGCTGGCTGGGCAATTTATACTCGCCGTAGCCGTTGCATGTTTCTTTCTTCTGAACCCGGCCACCAATGTGCAGGCTCGGGAGTTGTTTGTTCCGTTTTATAAGGAGCCGTTGATCTACAATCTGGGATGGTTCTCCGTCTTGTTTTTCGCGCTTGTCATCGTCGGCGCGTCGAATGCGGTGAATCTTACAGATGGGCTGGATGGCCTCGCGGCGGGATGCACTGTGACATCGGCGTTTACGTATGCCGTGCTCACGTATGTTGCCGGGCACGAAAAAATCGCGACCTATCTTCAGATTCCATTTTATCCGTTTGTCGGCGAACTTTGCGTCGTATGCATGGCTTTGGTCGGTGCGTCCTTCGGCTTTCTATGGTTTAACTGTCATCCGGCGCGCGTATTCATGGGCGACACCGGATCGCTTGCGATTGGAGGCGCTCTGGGAGTGGTGGCGATCTGTTGCAAGCAGGAGTTGCTGCTGGTGGTGGTCGGTGGCGTGTTTGTCGCCGAAGCGGTATCCGTGCTGATCCAGCGGACTTTCTTCAAGATTACAAAGCGGATGTACGGCCAGGGCCGCCGCGTATTTCTCATGGCGCCGATACACCACCACTTTGAACTGAAGGGTTGGAAGGAGAACACGGTCATCGTTCGGTTCTGGATCCTTTCCGTCATGTGCGCGCTGCTCGGCCTTGCGACATTAAAACTTCGTTGATCGTGAATTTTCACCCAAAGCACCAAACCGGAAACGCTGCCGTCCTCGGAGCAGGAGAAAGTGGAGAGGCGGCAGCGTTTCTATTGCGGGCCTGCGGAGCAACCGTCACCGTCCTCGACTCGTCCCCGGTGGAGGCGATGCGCGAGAAAGCGGACCGTTTGCAGGGGCAAGGGATCCGCCTGATCGCTGGCGCGGAGGCGGAGCAGGACGCCTCCTCGTACGACTACGGAATATTAAGCCCGGGAATCGATCCCGCCGTTCGCTTGGTGCGCAATTTCGCAAATAGGAACATCGAACTCATCGGAGAGTTGGAGTTGGCGTGGGAACATTGCGAATGCCCTGTCATCGCAATTACTGGGACCAACGGAAAAACGACCACGACTCAGTTGGTGGAGGCAATGCTTCTTGGGTGCGGGGTGCGGACTGCAGCCGCTGGAAATATCGGCCCCGCGTTTTCCGCGCGCGTCCTGGAAAGCGCGGGGATGGAAGTCATGACCCTTGAGGTTTCGTCATTTCAACTCGAGGCGATCCAAACGTTCCGGCCATCCGTTGCGGTCTGGCTCAACTTCGCTCCGGATCATCTCGATCGTTACCGTTCGATGGCGGAGTATTATGCAGCGAAATTGCGAGTCTTTGAGAATCAAACCGGGGAGGATTGGGCTGTTGTCCGGATGGGCGAAAAACTGCCGGAGCTTGCCGCGCGCAAGATCACGTTCAGCGCGTCCCAAATGGGGGGTGACTTCGAGCTGCGGGACGGTGTGATTTATCACCACGGGTCGGCGGTGCTTGCGATGGCGGAGACCAAGCTCCGAGGCAGCCACAACGCGGAGAATCTCATGGCGGCGCTCGCTGTCGGAGTTGTGCGAGGGATTTCGTTTGAACGAATGATTTACCCGCTGCGCGTTTTTCAGCCGCTGCCGCACCGTTGTGAGTCTGTCCGGGTGCTGGATGGGGTCGAGTATATCAACGATACGAAAGCGACCAACCTGGATGCGATGGAAAAGGCTCTAGCTTCTGAAACACGGCCGGTCATACTGATCGCCGGTGGAAAGGACAAGGGTTTCGCTTTCGACTCGGTCGCGGGGTTGGTCGGGAGGAGGTGCCGTGCGGCTGTGCTCATCGGTGAGATGGCGGAAAGCATCGCCGAATCGTGGATGGATCGAGTGCCATGCCTCAGGGCGGGAACGTCCATCGAGACTGCCGTACACCTGGCGCGGGAGCAGGCCAGGCCCGGCGACGTGGTGCTGCTGAGCCCCGGGACATCTTCTTTCGATATGTTCAAAAATTATGCCGACCGAGGAAGCCAGTTTCGTGCGGCCGTCCATTCCCTAACAGAGTACACCACCAATGAAGTTCAAACTGCCACATCTTAAGTTTCGCACGCCGAAGGGCAAACCCGCTCCAAAGCGTCTGCAAGCCACTGCCCGCCGCGCCGCGCCTTCTATCGAAGACTACGCGGGGGAAGAGCCGACAACCCGCTTTTCAACAGCATTTGTTATCGTGCTGGTGCTCCACCTCGCTGCGGTCGGCGGAGTGTACGCATTCAAAAGCATCCGCGCCAGCCGCCAAGCGGATGAAGCGGTCATGAAAGGAGATCCGGCGAAGCCAGCCCAGCGGCCCGCACCCAGCGAAAGCGCTGAACCGCTTCTTCAAGCCGCGCCTCCGGTTGCGCAGACCGGCCCTCTGCAAACGGCGCCTCCGGCGGCCAGGCAGTATCGGGTGAAGCCGAACGACACGATGCAGAAGATCGCGGCCCTTGCCGGGGTCACGGCTGCCGAACTCGCCGACGCGAACGGGATCAAAGATACGGCAAAGCTTCGTGACGGGCAGATGCTCACGCTCCCGGCTCCAAAACCACTTGCAAAGGCAGCGGTGGCGAAAGGCGATGCGAAGAAGGCGGACGAGACTCCGCAGAAAGCGGCGTCCCCGGCCGTCCAGGCGAAGACCTATGTAGTGAAAAAAGGAGACACGCCCGTGGCAATCGCGCGGAACCTCAACGTTCCCTATGACGAATTGTTGAAGCTCAACAAAATCGACGATCCGAAGAAGCTGCCGATCGGCGCCGTGCTGAAGCTTCCGCCTGCTAAGAAAAAGGCGGAGAGCGTTCATTCATAGACTGACAAGGGGACAAGGTCATGCATCGAAACAGCGCCTACGTGCTTGTAATAGCGGTCGCCGCGCTGCTGGTGCTCGGGCTGGTGATGCTCTACTCGACAAGCGCCTATGCTCACGATGCCATCGCGCATGGAAACCCTTATTTCTTTCTCAAGCGCCAGGGAACCTGGCTTGGGATCGGAACGTTTCTGTGCGTCGTCAGCGCGCGAATCGACCATCATTGGTGGCGCAAGACGTGGTTTGTCTGGTTCTTTCTTGCGGCAATCCTGCTCGCGCTCTGCTTTGTTCCCCATGTCGGGCAGCGCATAAACGGAAGCTCCCGGTGGCTGAATTTGCGCGTGGCCGCTTTTCAGCCCTCCGAGCTTGCCAAACTCGCGACGGTGGTGTCGCTGGCTTGGTGGTTTTCTCGCGATGAAAAGATCGCGCAGGAGTTCTTTCGCGGCTTTGTCTTTCCGCTCCTTGGCATCGGAGCGCTGATGGCGCTGATACTCTTCGAGGTGGATATGGGAGCGACCGCGCTCATCGGCCTTGCGACTTATATCATCATGTTCGTCGCCGGAACTCGCTGGCGCTATCTGGCGCCCGTCGTCGTTCTAGGCGTTGTTGGGCTGGCCTTCGTCGCAATGCATATGCCCGATCGCGTGAATCGCATGCTGGCCTATTTGCACCCGGAAGCCCACGCCGCGAGCTCCTATCAATGGGAGCAGGGGATGATCGCTCTCGGATCGGGCGGGGTGGATGGACTGGGCCTTGGAAATGGAATCCAGAAGACGGGTTATCTGCCGGAAGCGCACACCGATTTCATACTTCCCACTATTGGAGAGGAACTTGGCCTGCGCTGCACCTTGACGGTCGTTTTCCTCTATGTAGTGTTTATTATTTGCGGCGCCATCATTGCGACACACGCTCGCGATCGGTTCGGATTGCTGCTTGGATTCGGAATCGTGATCCTGATTGCTCTTCAAGCCGCTGTGAACATTGGGGTGACGACGGGTATCTTTCCAAATAAAGGGATGCCATTGCCGTTCATATCCTATGGGGGATCGAATCTGGCGCTCTGCCTTTTGGGTGTGGGCATTTTGCTGAATATTTATGGCAGCGGAATGAGTGACCGCGAGGAGCGGACTTCCACTGTTAAATTGGCTGTTAGAGCGCGCAAACGGCGCCCGATCAAGATCTGACCGGATGAACTTTGTAATCGCAGCAGGTGGAACCGGAGGGCATCTCTTTCCTGGAATCGCAGTGGGAGAGACCCTGATTTCGCGCGGTCACAAGGTGATGTTGCTGATCTCACGAAAAGAGATCGATGCCCTCGCCACGCAAGAGCGCCATGAGTTCCAGATCGAGACGATACCTGGCGTTGGATTGCCGCGCATTTTTTCTCCCGCGATCTTTGGATTTCTAAATCAGTTAAGAGGCGCTTTTGCGCAATGCCGATCTCTTTACGGCAGCTTCCTGCCAGACGCGGTGCTCGGGATGGGAGGCTTTACTTCCACGGCCCCGATTTTGGCGGCCCGGTTCCACGGCGTCGCGACATTTCTGCATGAATCGAATGCAATTCCAGGCAAGGCTAACCGGCTGAATGCGCGGTTGGTAAATCGCGTGCTGCTTGGCTTTGACGAATGTTGCCTATTCTTCCCAAAAAAACGGTGCGAGGTAACTGGAACGCCCGTGCGCACTTCATTGACTCAGCGGATTCCAAAGAATGACGCGCTCGGTCTTTTCGGTTTAGCGGCTGGCATGAAAACGCTTCTGGTGATGGGCGGCAGCCAGGGGGCTCACGGAATCAACGCGGCCATACTGAATTGCCTGCCCGCGCTGCGGGAGCTTTCGATGCAGGTGATTCATCTTACCGGGGCGCAAGACGAGGCGAAAGCGCGCGAGGCGTATGCGCAGGCCGGCATCCCAGCATTCGTGGCCGCGTTTCATCACCGAATGGAGGAGGCGTATAGCGCCGCGGATGTCGCCGTGGCCCGTTCGGGGGCCGCCAGTGTCACCGAATTAAGTTACTTCGGCATTCCCAGCATTCTTATTCCCTATCCGTTTGCCGCCGAGGATCACCAAACCCTCAACGCCCGCATCGCGGAACGCGCAGGAGCGGCGATCGTGCTCGCGGAATCGGATGCCGGGCGCGAATCGCTCGCTTCGATCCTGCGCAGGACGCTGAGCGATCCCGGTCAGCTCAGCGCCATGTCCGCGGCGGCCAAAAGGATGGGAGTCCGGGATGCAGCCGAAAAGGTTGCGGACGCGCTCCTTCAGTACTGTCAGCGTCATTTGCCATAGCCATGGACAACGGCCACATACTCGCTGGGAAAATATGCAATGGCAGATTAAAGATACATTTAATCGGGGTTGCTGGATCCGGCATGAGTGGGATCGCGGGCCTGCTGCTCTCGCTGGGGCATGGCGTGAGCGGCAGCGACAAAGTGACTACGGTGGAGACAGACCGGCTGCAAAAGCTCGGACTTGAGTTCTTCTCCCCGGCGATGCCGGCGGCTGTGCGGAAGGCGGATCTTATAATCTACTCCTCCGCAATTCGCGCCGGGCACCCCGACTACGATGAAGCACTAAACCTTGGCAAGCAGACGGTCCGCAGGGCCGAGGCGCTGGCGGCGATCATGAAGGGCAAAAAAGGAATCGTCGTGGCTGGAATGCACGGTAAAACCACCACATCGTCGATGGCGGCGCATGTCCTCCGCCATGGCGGGCTTAGGCCGTCCCACTATGTCGGAGCGGAGATCCCGATCTTGGGCACGAACGCGCATTGGGACACTGCCGGGGAATATTTTGTCGCGGAGGGCGACGAGAGCGACGGGACCATCACGCTATATCATCCCGAGCACGCATTGATCCTCAACATCGAGGAGGAGCATCTCGATTATTATGAAGATCTGGGGGCGATTGAACGCGCGTTCAGGCAGCTTCTAACGCAGACATCCGGCTGTGTGTATTATTGCGCCGATGACCAGCATGCGGCGAGGATCTGCATCGAGCACCCTGGAGCAATTTCATACGGAGAAAAAGCGGCTTCATTTTATCGGTTCGACGATCTGCACGCAAAAGACTTTCAATCCCACTTCCGTGTCCTGCGGGGAGGCGAGCCGCTCGGCGCCGTGACGCTGAACGTACCCGGGAAACATAATGTGAGCAATGCCATCGGAGTGATCGCGCTGGCGTCTGAATTGGGAATTCCATTCGTGAGAATCGCGGAGGCGCTCGAGAGCTTTCGCGGCGCAAAGCGCCGGTTTGAGATCAAGCACCGAAGCGATGCATACATGATTGTGGATGATTATGGGCACCACCCAAGCGAGGTGCGCGCCACACTCGCAACAGCAAAAAACACGGGACGAGGCCGGGTTATCGTGATGTTTCAGCCGCACAGATACTCGCGCACATCCATATTCCGAAAAGAATTTGGGAGATCATTCCGGGACGCCGACGTTGTATTTATCACCGATGTGTATGCAGCAAGCGAGCAGCCTCTTCCCGGAATTACCGGCCAGACCATCGCCGACGAAGTGGCGCGGGAAGGTCATCTCAACGTCCATTACCAGGCGAACCGCAAACAACTCCACATCGATGTGGGCCGCATCCTGGAGCCTGGCGATTGTGTCTTGTCGCTCGGGGCTGGAAATGTCCACGAGGAGACGGCTATTCTTGCCCAAGACCTGTCGCGCATGGAGGATCTTCTCGGCGCGATGGGCCATGGAGTCATCCGGTTATATGAGCCGCTCTCGAAACATACCACGATGCGGGTCGGCGGACCGGCGCAGTTCTGGGCGGAGCCGGAAACCGAAGAAGCCTTCTCGCGGCTTGTTCGCGCCGCCGGGAACTTGTCGCTGCCGCTGCTTGTGATCGGCCGCGGATCGAATCTGCTCGTCCGGGACGGCGGCATCCGTGGAGTGGTCGCCCATTTGAGCCGCGGTGAGTTCAAGCACATCGAAGTGCGGGACGGCCAGATCACGGCGGGCGCAGGCGTGAAGCTAAAAGAGCTTGCGATGGCGGCCAGGGATGCGCAAATCGGCGGCTTTGAATGGTGCGAAGGAATACCCGGAAATGTCGGAGGCGCCTTGAGGATGAATGCTGGCGCAATGGGAGGAGAAACCTTCCGGCAAGTGACGAGCGTGCGTTACGTGGACGCTCATGGCGATTTCCATACGAAGACCCCTGTGGATCTGGAAGTGCACTATAGAAGCGTTCCGTCGCTTGCGAAAAACTACGCAGTTTCGGCCACCTTCCAGGGGCGCCCGAGTTCCGCCGACGAGATCGAGCGGCTGCTCGACGAATCGTTGCGAAAGCGGCGGTCTTCGCAGCCGCGCGAGTCGAGCGCCGGCTGCATCTTCAAAAATCCGGAGACGATTCCCGCTGGCAAGCTGGTGGATGAACTCGGCTTGAAAGGGTTGCGAGAAGGGGGCGCGCGCGTTTCGGAAGTGCACGGGAATTTCATCGTGAACGACAACCAGGCCGCTGCGGCGGATGTGCTGGCGCTCATAGGGCGCATTCGTGACGCGGCATTGCAACAGCGCGGAATTCGTCTCGACACGGAAGTGCAAATAGTCGGAGAAGAAGCAACCATCCATGATTGATCTCAAAGGCAAACGGATCGCTGTGTTAAAAGGCGGTCCGGGTTCGGAACGGAAGGTCTCCCTCGCAACCGCCGAGGGAGTGTCTCGAGCGCTGCGTGAACTCGGAGCCGAGGTAACTGAGATCGATGTCCACGGGGCCGGCTTCCAGCTTCCTTCAGGCACGGAAATAGCCTTCAATGTAATCCACGGGACATTCGGAGAGGATGGGCAGGTGCAGCGCATTCTCGAATCTCAAAATGTTGTTTATACTGGCGAAGGAGTCGCCGGGAGCGAAAGAGCGATTGATAAAATCGCCACAAAGCGCCGATTCCAAGAGCGCGGAATACCGACGGCAAGATTCGAAATTTTGCGAGTAAATGCTACGCCAGCGATGCGTCCACCCTTTGTCGCAAAGGCTCCGAAAGAGGGTTCCAGCGTCGGAGTATATATCGTGAAGAACAGCGGCGAGGAATCCGCCGCTCTGGCGGAGGCGCGCCAATTCTCCTCGGAGCTTTTGATAGAGGAATACATCGAGGGTCGGGAGCTTACGGTTGGAATTCTGGGGGACCGAGCGCTGCCGGTCGTCGAAATTCGCGCGCGAAACGATTTTTATAACTTCGAAAACAAATATCCTTTTTTAAATCCATCCGCCGCCGGCGCGGATCACTTTTGTCCCGCGCCGTTGACGGATGACGAAACGCGGCGCGTGCAAGAAACGGCGCTGGCTGCGCACCGGGCGCTCGAATTGGAGGTGTATTCGCGGGTCGATTTACTTCTTCGGGCCGATGGCGAGCCGTTTGTGCTTGAAATTAACACGATTCCGGGCATGACGGAGGTGTCGCTACTGCCCGAGGCCGCCGCCGCCGCGGGCATCTCATACCCGGAGCTATGCGCGCGCATCGTTGAGTTATCGATCGCCGCTCGAAAACGCAGCGAATGAAATCAGCTACCCGTCCATACCGCAACCAACGCCTGTTTCGTCCGAAGCAACGCCGGCAACAGCATTTGCTGGAGGTAAGCTTGCGCGCGGACAAAGAGCGGATTCGACGGGTTCGCCGCGCGGCCTCCTTCGTTTTCAAAGTGCTTTTGTTTGTCGCGATGGGAGCTGGCGCGTGGGTGGGGACGAAGCAGGCCCTGCGCAGGCTTGTGTGGGAGAACCCCGCGTTCTACTTAAGCGACGTCCGCGTATCCACGGACGGCACCCTTACGAGAGAGCAAGTGCTCAACGCCGGCGGCATAGTGGAAGGCCGTAACATCTTGCAGTTGAACCTGTCCCGGGTTCGCGCCGCTCTCGATTCGCTGCCACAGGTCGAGCGCGTGGAAGTGCAGCGGACGTTTCCAAATCGCTTGGATGTCATCATTACAGAGCGCCAGCCCATCGCCTGGTTTTCCGCGCCGGGCGACACAAATCCGATGGCTTCGGACCGATCGTTCCTGCTCGATGCGCATGGCGTCATCATGCGGACGCGAAAGATCCAGCCCGACTACTATAGCCTTCCCGTGATCTCGGGCGCGGAGACCGGCAACTTCATTCCTGGCCAGCGGGTCGCCGCCTACGAAGTCCAAGCCGCTCTGGAGTTGCTGCGGTTAAATGCCGACAGCACTCGCTGGCAGGTTTTGAATATCGACGTGGCGAAAGGGTACTGCCTTGTCGTGACTGATCGCCGGCACGCAAAGATCACTTTCGGACTGGATAACATCGATAAACAGATCGGGCGGCTCTATCGCATCCTGGATGTGATCGAACCGACCCATCGCGAGATCCAGACGGTAAATCTTTTCGTCGATCACAACACGCCGGTCACCTTTGCCGACCAACAGATACCTGAGCCGCCTTCCACCGCACTGCCAGGGACAGCACCCGAAGCTGGAAAGACGCCAGAAAAGCCAGTGGCCGCAAAAAGCAAGCCCGACGTGAAAGTGGGGAAGGCCGCTCAAGCCGAGCCGCGGAGCGTGAAAAAGGCCGGAAGAACCGCGGCTAAAATGGCCGGGAGCCGCATCGTGAAGAAGCCTTTTCGTCCGTAGCGAGTATGGCAAGCAATCAAATCGTCGTCGGCTTGGAAATTGGAACGTCCAAGGTCTGCGCCATCGTTGGGGAGATAAAGAGCGACGGCACGATCAAGATTCTTGGCGTGGGAGAGGCCCCGTCGCGAGGCGTGAGGAAGGGCGAGATCGTGGACTTTGAGACCGCGGGCAAGTGCGTAAGGGAGGCGCTGGTGGACGCGGAGGAGAAAAGCGATGTGATGATAGGAAGCGTCTATCTGGGTGTTACAGGATCGCACATCGGAAGCTTTAACAACCGGGGGGCCGTTGCGATTCCCGAAGATCGGGAGGAGATCGATGAGCAGGATTTCGAGGAGGTGCAGGCGAGCGCGCGCGAAGTGTCGATTCCCCCACAGAATACATTCCTGCACACGATTCTTCAGCATTACTACGTGGACGGCCAGGACGGCATCCTGAACCCGATCGGAATGTTCGGGCGAAAGCTTGAGGCCGATTTCCACATCATCCACGGCATCGGCAATCGCATCAAGAACTCCGTGCGTTGTGTAAAGGAACTGGATATCGAAGTGCTCGATGTCGTCTTCACTCCGCTGGCTGCCGCGCAGGTAGTGTTGGATCAAAACCAAAAGAACCTCGGCGCTCTCGTCGTCGATATGGGTGGAGGCACGACAGAATATCTGGTGTACAAGGACGGAGCTGTGAAGGGCAGCGGCTGCCTCGGAATTGGGGGGGATCATATAACGAACGACCTGTCGCTCGGCTTGCGGATTCCCATGGCGCGCGCGGAAAAGCTAAAGCTGGAGGAAGGCAGCGTCATCACCGGCCAATCGACTCCCGGTGAAATGGTGCTGCTGCGGGATGAAACGGGCTTTGTGGGGAAGGAAGTCGAGCGTGAAACGCTCAACACGATCATCCAGTTGCGCGTGCGTGAAACGCTGGAGCTGCTCAAACGCGAGATCGAGCCTTTGAACTGCCTTCCCTATCTCGGCGCGGGACTCCTGCTCACGGGTGGCTGCTCCATGCTCAATGGAATCGACCAGCTCGCAGAGGAGATATTTGGCATTCCTGTCCGCCTCACTCATATCAAGACAATGGCCGGTCTCACCTCCGCCTTCGAGAATCCCCAGCTCTCAGCGGGAATCGGCCTTATCAAGTTCGCCCAAGCGATGCAGCCGGACCGGCCGCGCGGAGTTTTCGCCCGCCTTGCCCGCAAGCTGAAGTTTTTCGCGTTGATAGTGATGGCAATGCTCATTGCCGTTATTTTTCTGATGCACCGCAGCTAAAGAACGCACGACCCAACCATGATCGAACTTCCGCGGCCCCCATTTGATTTCTCACGGAAGCGCATCAAGATTTTCGGCCTTGGGGGCGCCGGCTGCAACATCATAGACCGGATCGCGCTGGATGGCTCCATCGACGGCGACATTGTCGCGATCAATACCGACGTGCAGGCGCTGACCGGTTCCATAGCCGGAGTCAAAGTACAGATTGGACAGACCATCACGCGAGGACTCGGAGCTGGCGGCGATCCCGAAATCGGGAGGACTGCCGCCGAAGAGGGGATCGGGGAAATATTGGGCGCGCTCGTCGATGCGACCATTGTCTTATTGGTAGTAGGCCTCGGGGGCGGCACGGGATCCGGCGCGGCTCCGGTCATCGCCGAGATCGCGCGGGAGCACAATGCCATGCTGATCGTAGTTGCCACGCTGCCGTTCCATTTCGAGGGCCGCCGCCGGGCCGATCAAGCGATGGCGTCGCTGGATGCTCTGCAGGAGAAGGCGGACATACTCCTTTGTTTTGAAAATGATAGAATGGGCGAGGCCGTTTCCCCCCAAGCCAGTATCCAGGACGCGTTTGCCCTTTCCGATTCCAACGTCGCACAAAGTATCCGGGCACTCGCCAAAATGAGTTCCCGCCATGGGCCGGTCCATGCTGGCTTTGACGAGGTTGCCGCAGTCGTCCGATCGCATTCGGCGAGGGTGCTTTTTGGCTTCGGGCAAGCCGATGGCAAGAATCGCCCTCGGGCGGCCCTCGAAGCTGCGCTCAGGAATCCGCTGCTCGACCGCGGTCGCCGATTCAAGGAGGCGGAGAGCGTGTTTGTGCAAATCGCGGGCGGCGCGGACCTTGCGCTTGCCGAGGTCGAAATCGTGATGGACGAACTGCACCGGCACCTTCCAGAAGGAGTGCGTGTGTTTTTCGGCGCCGCCGTGGATCCGCAACTCACAGGGAGCATTTCCGTTACGCTTCTGAGCGCGGTGGCGAGTGATGCTCTGCCGGCTACCGATCGAGTGGCGCCGCCAACCGGCCATCGCCATTCCGACGGCGCCGAATATGAGGATGTCGCTGGGGGAGTGGAGGCGCGCGATGGACACGAGGATGCCGACGTTGATTTTGTCGAGCCGGAACTCGGCTTGGAACTCGAAGAGGAGTCCGATGAACCTGGGGAGGAGGATCCACGGATCGCGGCAACGCCAGCGCGCGCGGAGACACCGGCGGAAGGCGCGCGTCCCGCCGCCCCGCGCCCCTTGTTCGGGTCCCTTCGGCGCAATTTGACACCCGCGGCCGCTCCTCTTGACGCGAAGGAGGCGAAAGCCGAGCAAATGCAGTTTGAGCCAGTAAACAGAGGCCGCTTCGAGAAAAGCGAACCCACCATTATCGACGGCCAGGATTTGGATGTGCCGACGTTCCTTCGCCGCAATGCGCGATTGAAGAAGTAGGTAGGTGCTACCGGCCGAATGGGAATAGATCGGGGTTTTGTGTCACGCCCGGGTTTGCAGCATCGGGCAATATCGAATGGGACAGTCCATTGGTCGGAAGCGGGCGCGGAATTACTGTAGCCTCGATCGTTTTGCCAGATCGCAGAGCGCGAATGTTAACGGCTTCGTTGGCTGTAAGATAGAACGACGCATCGACGACATCGCCCGGCTTGCCGATCTTTCGGTCGCCGACTTGAAGCAGGATGTCGCCCGATTCGATTCCAGCCTTTTGAGCCGGTGTATTGGCGAATACTTCGCGCACTTCCGCGGACGAACCTCCAGAGGGACTCGCCGACTCGGCGATATGGATCCCAATCCAGCCGGGGCGCACTTCTTGGTAGCGCGCATAGTCGCGGCGCACCTTTTCCGCAGCCTCTATCGGCAGCGCAAAGCACGAGCTGCCTTGCTGCATGCTGCTTATGAGTATCCCAATGACTTCGGATTTCCAATTAAGCACCGGTGAACCGCCCTGCCCGCGCTGGACCGGAGCCGTGGCGCGAATGTGTGTCATCGCGAAAAAGCGGTTCTGGTAGCCTGCGTCGAACCCGCCAACTAGCCCGAAGCTCGGTGTGAGCGCCAGGTCGAGAGGGTAGCCCATCACCATGACGGGAGAGCCGATCTGAAGCGCGCGGGAATCTCCAATCGTAAGAAACGCGGTTTTTGCGTCGATCTTCAGGAGAGCCACCCCTGAACGCGCATCGGCGACTATGCGTTTCGCTGGATACTTCAAGCCGCCGACGGTCACCACGATCTCCGAGGAATCGCCCCCGACGGTATAGGACGTGTAAAGCAACCCTTCGGGATCGACAAAGAAGCCCGTTCCGGCGAGCCGGCCTTGATCGTCCGTAGCCTCGATTCGGACTACGGAGTTGAGACAGTGTTCGAAGGCTCCATGGACCGTTCGCTGAATGTCGTCAGAGAGCGCCGCTTCCGCGGGGTCGGCGGCCAACAATTGACCCGCCGCGCAGACGAGCAGCACTCCGCAAAGAAGGCTCGCACCCGCGGCAAAGCGGAGGAAGCGCGACGCGCGCGCCGCTTGGTTCGGGGTGTAATCCCCGTCAGAAGCTAAGTGTCGAGCGCTCAGACGTGACAGGACGCTCATCGATTACGAAACGCTTCAGTTCGGGCCGGGTGGAAACCTGCTGCCCTTGCAGTGGAGGCTGTCCAAAGGCCGGCTTGGCCGGGATCGCATTCGTGGCGCTGAGTTGTGCCGCGACGGGCGCCGAAGGCGGCAGGTTTCCGATGAGGGCGAGCCCCGCTGACAAGACCAGCATCATCGCGCCGGCATATGCCAGAGGACTCATGCTGTGATGCCCGAAGAAAGTGTGAATGCGCTCCGCTGCGATCTTCCAAAGCGGCTGGAGCACTGCCTCGCGCTGCCTCCGATGGACATTCCGAATCAACTGGTCAACGTAACCTTCGGGCGGCTGCTCGTGCCGATGCAGGGTGCGGAGTAGAGCGCTAAGTTGATCTTCGGTCATAAGCGTAGTGCGAAGTCTCTTCAGTCCAGAAATTCGGAGAGGAAGTTTTGCAATTGCCGGTGCGCATAAAAAAGTCTGGAGCGGACTGTTCCTTCCGAAATCCCGAGAATTTTTGCGATTTCTGCATGCGGCATGCCTTGGATGTCGAACATCGTCACGACGGCGCGATGTTCGGCGGTAAGCCTTTGCATTGCCTCATGCAGCCTCTGCTGTAGTTCGCCGAGATTTGCCTCACGAACCGGCGTGCTGGCTGCGGTAAGCTCCAGAAACTCTTTGTCGTTTTGAATTCCGGAGTCGATGTCGTCGAGGCTCAGTTGATGCCGCCTGCCTCGCTTTTTCAGAAAATTTATCGTCATGTTCACCGCGATCGAATGGACCCAGGTGTAGAAGCTCGAATGGCCGCGAAAGCCTTTTATCGAGCGATACGCTTTGGCCCAGACATCCTGAAGCAAATCCTTCGTGTCCTCGTTATTGGACGTCATATTGTAAACCAGCGCGTAGAGCCGCTGGCTATGCTTGCCGATCAATTGATCGAAGGCTTCCGGCTCGCCTGCCTGGGTGCGGGCGATGAGTTCGTCATCCTGTTTTCGACTCGCGTCATCTGCCATTGTTCGCAGCTTCGTAGCAGGCTTGTGCGTCACAGGGGAAGCTGTTTCGGCTCCTTGCGCTCCGGCTTGGCCCGCCCACCCGAGGGCTGCCCCGGCAAGACCGGTGGGAAATGTCGCGGCGGCGATGTTCATTGGCGTGAGATGCGGACCCGTGCTGCCTGCCAGACAGGCGCATTGAGAAGGTCCTGCCTGAACCGCGCCGCAACGACGAGGCAACCAAGGAGCGTCCAGAGAAATGGGATCATGATGAAAAAGAACAGCTCTTATACGACAAACAGGCAGCCGGGCCGTTCAATCGGAAATCGGCCCTACTCCAAAGCCGCCTCGTGAAACGAGGGGCGCCGGCTGCCCACTCCGAACAGCCGACGCAAACAATCCATCGATTGCGCTTCTTTTTCGACGCTGAACCATACAACGGTCGTGCCGGTCCGAACTTTTCCGGGTTTGTCGTCGATCAGTGCTCGCGGCGCGCGCAATCCCTTGTGAAACTCACTCTCATGACTCGGATTAATGTCGATCTCGGCCCGCGCTCTTACCCGGTGCGCATCGGCCATGGAACTCTCGCCGCGCTTGGATCCATTCTGCGCGAGGATGGGATTCGGCAGACGGAAGCGTTCGTCGTGACGAATGCGTGCGTGGGATCGCTCTATGGCAGCCTCGTGTGCGCTTCGCTTGAAAAGGCTGGTTTTACGAGAGTCGCGCAGCACGAAATCCCCTCGACCGAGGCGGGAAAGAACTGGGATGAGTTCACGAAAACCTGCGCGGCGCTCATCGAGAGCTTTCCAGACGCGATTTCCACGCCCCTCGTAGTTTTGTTGGGTGGCGGTGTCGTCGGTGATCTCGGTGGATTTGCGGCGGCCGTCTTTCGGCGCGGGACGCCATTCGTGCAAATACCGACCACTCTTCTTGCTGCCGTGGACTCGAGTGTGGGAGGGAAAGTTGCCGTGAATTTCGGCGGCGTAAAGAACATCATGGGCGCCTTTTCCCAGCCGCGCGCTGTTCTCTGCGATTTGTCGCTGCTGTCCACGCTGCCCCCGCGTGAAATCCGAAGCGGAGTAGCGGAGATTGTCAAATATGGCGCCGTCTGCTCCGCGGACCTCTTCGAGCAGCTTGAGGCTGGGGCAATCGAGAAACTGCTCGCCTTGGATGCTTCCACTCTCGTCGACGTAACTTCGCAGTGCGTCCAACTGAAGGCGCGCGTCGTCGAGCAGGATGAATTCGATCGCAAGGGGATCCGGAATGTGCTCAACTTTGGGCACACGATCGGACACGCATTGGAGCTCTCCGCCGATTATGCGCTTACCCACGGGGAGGCGATCTCCATTGGAATGATCGCCGCCGCGCGGATCGCGCTGGAACTGAAGCTCATCCGCGCGGAGCTCTTGGCAAGGTTGCGCGACCTCGTCCGCCGAGGCGGACTGCCCGAGACGTTTGCCGGCCCGGCGGATCTTTTCGATCGCACCCTTCGAGCGATGCGGATGGACAAGAAATTCCGCGACGGACAGAATCTCTTCGTCCTACCGTGTGGGTTGGGCGAGTGGGTGCAACGCGAGGGCGTTGATTGGGAAATTGTGCATGCCGCGGTCCGCGAAGCGCTCGCGGGTTGACGGCGCGAGATTAGATAAACTCGATTGTCCCAAAGCAGCTCGGAACATGAAATTGCGGGAGGCCCGTTGGCGACCAGGCTGACAGTTCGCGCGGCTTGCCTGGGGGCCGGTCGATACGGCAGAAATTCACCCGCCACTTCTCGTGCGGCGCTGGTGCCCGCTCATGAACTGCCCCGAATGGGATCGCAATCTCCGCGTTCCATCCCTCCGCGGTCCGCCGCACAAACGTCTGAAGCCCATCGCAGCGCCAGCGGATGTCCTTCGTCCACCCGCCGCGGCTTCGCCTTACCACAAGGTCCAGAACCGCATTGAGAGGATTTACCTCTATCTCGAAATACGCGTTTAAATCGCCCGCGGGATCGAGAAATATTTCGACCGTCTCTTCGGTGTAAATCGGAGCGTCGCGCTCCTTCAATGTTGCCCATGGCTCGGAATCGATCGCGCAAAAAAGCACGCGAAGCTCGGCAGAATCGTACCCGGTTCGCACGCTTGTGGCCTGTTCGGGCCCGGCGCCGGTGGTTACTTCCCGCAGAGCCGTCGAATCGACGCCTTTCCAGGGCGCTCTGTCTGCATTGGCTGTGAGCTCTGCAAATTCCAGCCGGCGGGAAAGGAGTAAGGGAGGGGCGTCGGCCATGGGAGGACGGTTTGAAAACCGGGTGTCGCTGGGGAAAGGAATGCGGCTTTGCGCGACGATTTGTGATCTATCGCGGATGGAAATGGAAGAACTCCTTGCACGATGCGCCAGCCCTGCCACAGTCCCGCTGTTGCCAACTGGCATAGAAAGGGGGGAAACCTACAACATGAAATACCTTGCACTTCTCGCGCTCGTCGCTGGATCGATGATGTTCGCCGCTTGCGCGCATCACGATGCACCGTCCACGACCACGATGTCATCGAGTCACGGCTACAAAAAGTAAGTCGAATCGGCTTTTAGCCGGTTTTCACGGCCAGGCCGGCTTCGCAGTCGGCCTGGCTTTTTTTGCCCCGCGCCGGGACCGCTACTGCGGAATCATCAACGTCATTCCCGGCTTTATTTTAACCGTCCCTTCGGACGCGTAAAAATTTGCCTCCTGGATCTCTTTCCAGCGCGCCTTGGACTTGCAATACTTCGCCGCAATCGTTGCAAAAGTTTCGCCTGGCTGCACAACGTGTGTGCGCGCCCCGGACGTGATTGGTTTTTGCGCAATTTCTCCCTTTTTGCCGGAGAGCGCAGGCGGGGGCACGTTTTTTTGCGCCCTTAAATCGGCTAGCGTCTTGCTCAAGGCGAGATTCTGATTTTTGAGTTTCACCGCGTCCTCTTGCGTGAGGGGCGAGCCGTTTGTAAGGCTCGCGAGGAGCTTCTGCTCACCCTCCTTTTTGTAATCGCGCGCCTCTTTAGCGTGCGAGCCGCTTGGAGCCAGCTCGAGATAGCGGCTGAAATGATGGAGCGCATCCACGGGGCTTTTCGTCTTGTCCGCGTAAATCAACGCCAGCTTCCAGTGGACGTCCGCACTTTTCGCGGTTCCATCGAGCGCCGACTCGTACAGGCGGATGGCTGCCGCGAAATCGCCGGATGCGGCGCGCTTGTCGGCCAGCTCCACGCTCTTTGCCGATCCTTTGTCGAAGAGCTGCTCGCAGCCGCCGCACACGAAAAGCAGCGCGCAAGCGGCCAGCGCTCTCAAGAGACGGCGCGGCATCATATATATTTCTTCAATTCGGTGCGGTCGAGATTTTCGAGGAGGGTCCGAAGCACTCTCACCCGCGCGTACCACTTGTAGTTGGCCGCTATAATATGCCAGGGCGCCCAGTCGGTCGAGGTCCGTTCGAACATCTCTTCAGCCGCCACGTTGTGCTCCGCCCATTTGCGGCGGTTTCGCCAGTCTTCATCTGAGATTTTCCAATGTTTATAGGGATCTCCCTCGCGGCGCTTGAAGCGATGGAGCTGTTCTTCCTTCGAGATGTGCAGGTAGAGCTTCACGAACACCGTCCGGTCGTCGGAGAGGGTTCGCTCAAATTCCGAGAGCTCCTGGTACGCCCGCCGCCACTCTTTGTCCGCCGCGAATCCTTCCACCCGCTCGACCAGCACGCGTCCGTACCACGACCGGTCGAAGATGGCCATTTGGCCGTAAGGCGGCAGCTTTTGCCAAAATCGCCACAAATAGTGGTGCTGATATTCTTCCTGAGTCGGCTTGACGATCGAATGGACGCGCAGCGTACGCGGATCGAGCCGCTCCGTCACTCGCTTGATCGCGCCGCCTTTGCCGGCCGCGTCCGGCCCTTCGAATACGATCACGAGGGAAAGCTTCGTCTCCGCAAGCGCGCGCTGATAGGTGAGCAGTTTGAGCTGCGCTTCCTTTAGCTTCTTCTTGTAGTCGTCTTCCTCGACCTGCGGATGCTCGATTTCATCGAGATGCTGGCCCTTTTTGAGACCGATCAACTCCTTATCGAGAGGCATGCCGGCAAGAGGTACAGGGGCCGATGGAAAGATCAACCCAGCACTTTGTGCAGGTTGCAGATCGCGGAATCAAACATCGGAGGGTTCCATGCGAATGGCTTCGTCCATGAGCAGGATAGGAATATCCCCGATTACCGGGTAGGCGACGTATCCGTCCTCGCGCACCAGTGCGGCATCCAGCGGTTCCGGCCGGCCCGCGTTCAATCGCGCAAGGAGTTCCTTCTGGGCAAGCTTCAGCGGCTGCAATGTCTCCGGGCATCGCAGCATGCCGATAAAGGCGGGAGTCAGTTCGCTCAATATTTCGGGACGGAAGAATCCACTTTGTCGCTCCAAGCGTGGATACCTCCTTCGAGGTTGCTCAGTTTGCCGAACCCGGCCTCCTGAAGAAGCTTCAGGGCGCGTGCCGAGCGTGCTCCCGACTTGCATTGAAGGACGATCTCTTCGGCAGAATCGAGTTCGCTCATCCTCGACGGAAGCTGGCCGAGCGGTATTAGCCGCGACCCCGGAATGCGGCAGATGTCGTACTCGAACGGCTCGCGCACATCGAGGAGTATGAAATCGTCGCCACGATCGAGCTTCGCCTTTAGCTCCTCCGCCGTGATGTGCGGCACGTGAGACTCTTCCTCCTCCTGCGCTTTCGCTTCGGGGATTCCGCAAAACTGCTCGTAGTCTATCAGTTCCGTGATCGCTGGATTCTCGCTGCAGACAGGACACTTCGGATCCTTGCGCAGCTTAAATTCGCGAAATTTCATCTTCAGCGCATCGAATTGAATGAGCCTCCCGATGAGCGGTTCACCGATTCCGAGCACGAGTTTGATCGCTTCGATCGCCTGCATGACACCGATGATCCCGGGCAGCACGCCCAGGACGCCTCCTTCCGCGCAGGAGGGCACAAGTCCTGGCGGCGGCGGTTCTGGAAACATGCATCGGTAGCACGGACCGCCCAGGTGCGGAGCAAAGACGGTGCATTGCCCCTCGAATCGAAAAATGGAGCCGTAGATGTTCGGCTTCTTCAAGAAGACGGAGACATCGTTGGAGCAATAGCGAGTCGGAAAATTGTCCGTTCCGTCGATGATCACGTCATACGGCTCGGCGATCTCCTTGGCGTTCGAGGACGTGAAAAACGCATCGTACAAATCGACCTGCACGTTGGGGTTGATCTCGCGGATGCGGTCTTTCGCGGAATTAAGCTTTTTGCGTCCTACGTCCTTTGTGCCATGCAGGATTTGACGCTGGAGATTGGAGAAATCGACGGTGTCGCCATCGACGAGGCCCAGCCTTCCGATGCCAGCCGCCGCCAGGTAGAGCGCGATCGGAGATCCCAGCCCGCCCGTTCCGATGCAGAGCACGCTCGATGCCTTTATGCGCTTTTGGCCCTCGAGCGTCACTTCCGGCATGATCAGATGGCGTGAGTAGCGGGCGATTTCGTCGTTGGAAAACTCGATGCGATCGAGCCGGTCGGGTGGAATGATGGAAGCGGCCATGTGAACGTTGGGATTTGAAAATACAGTCCCGGAGTCTCCATCATGCAAGCGCGGCGCGATGTCAAAAAACCGGACGCGGAGCGTAACATGCGGGCGCGCTTTGGGAAGGGCTGGCATGCGTCATAACCGGAGCCGCTTTTCGGACTCGCCGATACGCGCCGCAGTGCTACACCCTTCGCCACGATGTTGAATTGGATCTGGCTCGCCTTTTTGCTGGTTGCCGTGCTCGTGGGAGGCTTCACCGGAAAGCTTCCCGACGTGACGAAGGCGGCGATCGAGACAGCCGAGACGGCGGTTATGAAGATCGCGCTGCCGCTGATCGGCATCTGGGCTATCTGGCTCGGAGCCATGCGGCTTGCCGAACGCTCGGGCCTTGTTCAATGGCTCGCCCGAGCGCTTCGCCCGCTTATGCGGTTCTTGTTTCCGGAATTGCCGGCCGACGACCCGGCCATAGGCGCGATGGTGCTGAATATGGCCGCCAACATGCTCGGGCTGGGGAACGCGGCGACTCCCCTTGGCCTGCGCGCCATGGCGCTCCTCGAAAGGCGGAATCCATGCCCTGGGACCGCCACAAATGCGATGTGCACTTTTCTCGCGATCAATACGGCCTCGATCCAACTCATCCCGACCACTGCGATCGGATTGCTCGCCGTGGCGGGATCGAAAGATCCCACTGCCATTGTCGTGACGGCTTTTCTCGCGACGGTCTGCGCGGCGGGCAGCGGAGTCGTCTCCGCCAAATTTCTTCAGCGGCTCCCGTGGTTCGCGCCCCCGCCCGTCCTGAAAAGCCCAGGACCCACGCCGCTCCCTGGCCCGATCGAGATGGAGAGCCCCGCTGCGGATGCTCCTTCGCCCAAGCCGCTCACCGTAGCTGGGCGAACGATCCTCGCCGCGTGGGTGCTTTGCTGTGCGGGGATGTTTCTGATCGAAGCGATTCCGCAGCTTCGCTCGTCGCTCCTTCACGAACCCATTGCCGCCGCTATTGCCAATCGGGGGTTCGCGATCCGCGCTCTCTCTGCCGTATCCGTCCTCGCTATTCCGTTCCTGCTTTCATTCTTTCCGCTCTACGCCGCCTTGCGGGGAGTGCCGGTGTACGATCAGTTTGTCGTCGGCGCCAAGGAAGCGTTTGGCACGGCGCAGCGCGTGATTCCGTTCCTTGTCGGCATGCTCGTGGCGATCGCGATGTTGCGCGCCGCTGGCGTCCTTGATCGGCTCACCGATTTCTTGCGGCCCCTCTTTGCCGTCATTCACTTCCCGCCGGAACTCATGCCGATGGTTCTTATGCGCCCGCTGAGCGGCTCGGCGACTCAGGGAATATTTGTGGAACTCATAAAGAGCGCGGGCCCCGACTCGTTGCTCAGCCGCACCGCGGCCACGATCTATGGAAGCACCGAGACGACATTCTATGTGATCGCCGTCTATTTTGGGTCAGTTGCGATCCGCCGCACACGGCATGCTGTCTTTGCCGGGCTGATCGCCGACAGCGTTGCAGTGGTCGCTTCCGTGGCGATCTGCAAGCTTTTCTTCCTGCCCTAGGCCGGGCTTGTCTCAACACTTGCGAGCGGATGCAATCCATTCGAGAAGGCGCTTTCGTTCGACCCGATTTCGATGGAACTTGATGGATCCCGATTTTCTCCAGCGCCAGACTGTCATCCGCGACACGCCGCAGATTGCCGCCGCTTCCTTGATCGTGAGTCCAGGCGCGCAATTATCAGCCCTTTTGCGCATTGGCTGCCTTGAATTCTGGGGGCAGGCGTTCACTCCTCCTCCTCTCTGTCGCACGGATCCTCCTCGGGGAAGATGCCGCATAAAGGCTCGGCGTCTTCCTCATCGTAACCGTACGTGTCCCGCGTTCGGAACGTCGGGCGAATGAACTTCCCGCAGCACGAACATCTTCCCGATGGTTCCGGCCATCCACATTCCGGGCAGCTCATGGCGTTCTCTCCTTTCCCGCTAAATGGTGGTTTCTTCGATTTCTGCGCCGAGTGGCGGCGGGATGCTTTGTTTTCATAGTGCGCACCGACTTTGCACCCTGATTTCTGGCCTTCCTTTCCGATCCCGATTTCCTCCGGTTTTCTCCCGAGTTCGCCCCGGCGTTCCCCGATTTTCCCGAGTTGACGAGGCTCTAAATTTGAGAAAATCCAGCTTCTGGACGAGGATCAGCCTCCGCACCGTGACCCCTTCGTGTCCTAGCATTTCCTGGCTCGCATTCGCAGCGACGTTCCTCTTCGCCTCGGGCCGGCTTGCGCCTGCCGCCGCTCCTCCCGACTACGCGAAGGATGTGAAGCCGTTGCTTGAAAGCTACTGCTTTAAATGCCACGCGAATGGAAAGAAAAAGGGCAATGTCGCCCTGGACACCTTCACGACCGCGGATTCCGCTGTCAAAGATCCGAAGACCTGGCAGGCCGTGCTCGACAATGTGCGCGGCGGCGATATGCCGCCGGACGACGAGGAGAAACAGCCGAAACTGGAGGAGCGCGAGTGCATCAGCCAATGGATTGAGAGGACGGTATTCGCAATCGATCCCGACCATCCCGACCCAGGCCGCGTCACCATCCGGCGGCTCAACCGAGCGGAATATAACAACACGATACGCGATCTCCTCGGTGTCGATTTTGAGCCTGCCAACGATTTCCCAGCCGACGACACCGGCTACGGCTTCGACAATATCGGCGACGTGCTTTCAACGCCGCCCGTGCTCTTCGAGCGATACCTTGCCGCCGCGGAGAAGGTGATGAGCCTCGCCATCCTCAATGACCACAAGCCCCGGGCGCAGACGGTGAAAGTGGACCTGCTCGCAATCAAAGGCGGACCAGATAAAGGGAACACGCCGACTGCGCGCCGGCTGGATGAACGCACCGCCTCCGTGGAAATCGACTGTCCGCTCCAGGGGCTTTACACGGCCAAACTTGAGGTCGTGGCCCCCCGCATCGGAGCCGATCCGACGAAGCTGGAATTTAAGTGCGACGGGCAGGCTGTGATGGTTCCCCCGCTGATCGGCGATCGGGATGCGACGCAATCGATCAAGCTTGCCGTGCAAATACCCAAAGCCGGCCGGCACACCATTACTCTGGCGGTCTCAAATCCGCTCGCTGTTCCCGAGAAGAAAGACGGCAAGCCGGTGAATCGCACGATCACGCTCCGCCAGTTGGCTTTTGTTTCGCCTCCCCAGTCTGTAACCGCGCCGGATACGCAGCTTCGCATCTTTGCCGCAGGCCGCGGACAGGCGTCGCTGCCGGCCTCGGCGCGGGCGATTCTCAGCACATTTGCGGCGCGCGCCTTCCGCAGGCCGCTCCAGTCCTACGAACTCGACCGGTTGATGTTTATATATTCTATCGCTCAGAAGAAGGGAGGGAACTTCGAGCAGGCGGTGCAGACGGCTCTCACAGTGGTGCTCGTTTCGCCGCATTTTCTTTTCCGCGGAGAAGTCCAGCCCACGCCCGATAATCCGCACGAGACGGTCCCGATTGATGAATGGGCGCTGGCCTCCCGCCTTTCCTATTTCTTATGGAGCACGATGCCAGACGCGAAACTTTTTGCCGAAGCGCAAGCCGGGACGCTCCGCAAAAACCTGGGATCCGAAGTTCGTCGGATGCTTGCGGACCCCAAGTCTCAAGCGCTCGTGGATAACTTCGCGGGGCAGTGGCTCCAAACGCGCAACTTGGCTCAGGTGCATCCCGATCCACATACCTTTCCCGAGTGGGACAAGCTTCTCGGCAAGGCGATGGAGCGTGAGACGCAGATGCTTTTCGAGCACGTCATGCACGAAGATCGCCCGGTAACCGATTTCATCGCCGCCGACTACACGTTCGTTAACGAGCGACTGGCGAAATTCTACGGAATTGACGGAGTCGAAGGCGAAGCGTTCGTAAAGGTAAAGCTGCCGGCGAAGCGGCCTGGCGGCATTCTCGGGCAGGGATCGTTCTTGACGATCACGTCGAATCCAACGCGCACATCGCCGGTCAAGCGCGGCAAGTACGTTTTGGAGACACTGCTCGGAACACCGCCGCCGCCTCCCCCACCCGATGTCCCCGATCTGAACGACCCCAAACGTGGCGAGCTTCACGGCACACTGCGGCAGAAGATGGAGGCGCATCGTACGAACGCGATTTGCGCAAGCTGTCATCAGCGGATGGACCCCCTTGGGTTTGGACTGGAAAACTTCGACGGAATCGGCCAATGGCGCGACAAGGAGGGGCAATCGCCAATCGACTCTTCTGGAACGCTCGTGAGCGGCGAGCAATTTAACGGGCCGGTCGAGCTCCAGAAAATTCTCCTTACGAAGAAACGCGGCGATTTCCTCCGTTGCATTTCCGGCAAGATGCTCACCTTCGCGCTCGGGCGCGGTCTCGAATACTACGATCGTCCGGCCGTTGACAAAATCGTGGCGAATCTGGAGAAGGGCGGCGTCGGGTTCAGCGCTCTCGTGCTTGAAACCGTGAAAGCCGTCCCATTTGAGATGCGCCGCGGGGAAGGCGACCACCGGAAGTTTGCCGCCGGAAATTGATCGGCGATCGACTCATCGGTTTTACCAGAAGCTCAATGGCCGACCGGTCGAGCCAGAGCGTATGCGCGCGCCCTCTGGATCGCTTCTCATTCGGCGGTCCTTCGCGCGGAATGCGTGCAGCATCACGATTCCCATAAAAGCTCATCGGAAGGGCGATGCTCAATCCGAGCGTCGCCGCCGCCATCGCTTCTGCTCCCGACCTCACCCAGCGTCCTCCAAGAAGCCCTCGCTCCCGGCTCGGCGGGTACGCGCTCCTCCCTCGGATGCTCGACAAAGGGCGCGCGGAGAGTGCCGGAAAGAATGGCGAGTACCCTTATGACTGCCCGCTCGACCGGCATTTCCTGAGTTTCGTGGATATCGATGCCGCCGCGCTCCCCACCCAGATCGCGGAAGGAAAAGGCGATTGGGAAATCGTGTAATGGATCAACGGAAACGCGCGCAACAAACGGACTCCTTGGAGATCGAGCAGTGGAGCTCCTATCACGACCGGCGCGGGCCTAATAGCGACGCCGAGACGCTCGGTTGCAGCGAAAATATCCACCGCTCGCGAAGAGATTAAATCGTGGGCCGATCTGCACGATCTCGACGATTATGTTAGCTTCTGGGGAAAGGCGTGATCCGCGGCCGGAAGCGGAGAGGCGTGCGCCTTCCCGAACACGGCGCATTTGGAGGACTCAAGTAAGATATCAGCCCAAAGTCTGCCTCTTAATGCGTTCCTAGACTCTTCGCGAATATAACATGCGAACGAAAGCGTCAATACCCGTTAAGTGCCGGCGGCGTGGGTGCTCGATCGCACGGGGCAGGCGGCGCGCTGGCTGGCGGGTTCGCTCGTCGTGATGGCGGCCGCCGTGTTGTTTCGACCTTCCTCGTATGGGATCGCGATCGCCGCCCCCGGGACGGCGTCCGCCTTCTGTCAC
>JBBSFI010000037.1:0-44118 GCA_038238905.1 Chthoniobacterales bacterium
CTCCGAAAAATAGATACGGTTGTATGAATGTGGCAGTAGTTGGATTTGGCATGGCAGTAGGTGGTTATAGTTGAGATTTGTCGATGGACTGAACGCGGGAGCAATTGGCGAGGCCCGCGAATTGGCGGCGCCCGCACCAAAGAAGATAGAGCGCGAGCAGCGAGACGACGATCACCGTGGGATCCAGCAGAGTGGCGCCCTTGTTGATGAACGTATGAAACGCGAGGATATTGATGATAATGGGACCGAGGATGAGCAGGCCGAAATTGCGGGAGCACGGTATGGCGACCATGATGCCTCCGAGGAGTTCGCATACTTTGACAAAATTAAGATACCCCGTGGGTTCGAAGGCTCCCATGAAGAGCGCAGCAGGCGTGCCCTCGGGAAGCGGCGGCATGGCCACGAGCTTGAAAAGGACGGCGGCCGCGGAGGCTATGAACAACAGGCCCAGGAGGGCGCCCGCGATATTTGGAATGTATTTCATGTGAGGAGGAGTTTTTTGTGGAAATGCGAAGTCAGCTTCGCGCCGCCATCTTTGCCACGACCAGCTCCAGGTTGGCAAGGCCCTGCTCGAATTGGCCGCCGACCATTTTATCGCAGTTCATAAACAAGCCGGCGGCTTTGCCCATAAAACTGTTCTTGCCAGACATGGTCCACGTGACGGCAATTCCATCGCCGTCCGGCCTAAACGTAAACTCTGTTATATTCGTCGCCGCAAAAGGCTTCAGGAATACGAGGTCGATGAGGATCAGCTCGCTGGGCCTGCTGTCGGTGATCCGCATGTGTCCCTCGCCGACCTTGCTGTTCCCCGCCCAGGAGAATGCAGCGCCCGTGCCGGAGGCCGGTCCGTCGAAGTGGTTCCGGGCGTCTGGATCGAGCCGAGCCCACGGCGACCAGGCAGCCCAGTTGTGGAAGTTGTTGATCTGATCGAATACGGTGGCAGGCGGAGCAGCGAACCGTGCCGAGCGGGTGATGCGAAATGCGGAGGGTTGAAATGCGATGACGATCAGCAGGAGGACTACGATCGATGGCAGGGCAATGAGGACGATTTTAAGCATGGACTGAACATTGGAAGCGCTCGCCTGCAAAGCTCATGCGGGGGCGAGTTCGGTCTCCAGAGTTTTGCGAACGCGCTGCATGGTGGGGCAATCCTCTGCGATCGGACGGACTTCGACGGCGGAGCCAACGTCAAGGATGGGGCATTCTTTTGCGATGGCGGTAGCCGCGTCCAGGCTCGGGGCATTGATGATGAGGTATCCGCCGATGGCCTCCTTCGATTCCGCGAACGGACCATCGGAGATCGTGCGTCCGTTTTTGCCGGAAACGATGCGGCCTTCCTCCATAAGCGGCTGGCCGGTCTTGGCGATCCCGTCGGCGTTAAGGCGCTCGAACCACGCTCTGAACCGGGACATGGTCTGCTGCAATTCGGCAGGCGATTTGGAACGGTCCCAGTCGCTGCCACGGAAGAGGAAGAGGTATTCGGATTTTGATGTGTTCATTTTGGAAGTCGGTGTTTCAAGGAGACGACGAACGGGCGGAGTGGAATAGGACAGGAAGAGTGAAGATTATGTTTTCCGCTCTGTTTTCGTCCGCAGATGCACGCAGATGAGCGCAGATTTTGGAGGAGGAGGGGCGTGGAGACGAAAAGGATGAGGGCGGCGTTCGCAGGGAGCGGGCGTCGTGTGTTGAGAGCTGGGAACGACGTGGTTTAACGGCGGCTCACTCGAAAGACACACCGGAAAGCCGATAAACTCCCAGACCTAGCTAGGCGATTGGGGGGGGCCGATTCGCAGACCTCGCCCGGAACCACCCATTTCAAGACGACTGCGCAGGGGCGCCTCCACCGGAAACGTTTCAGTGGAGCGCACCGAGCACCGAACGCCATCCCAACGGTGAAGTTCGTTTTCATGACCTCATGGCTCCAAGGCGCAAATCTTCGGTGGTCGGCTCATGAAACCGAGACGCCTCATCCTCAAAAACTTTCAGTCGCCGGGCGATATCGTGAATATCGTGATACTGACGGCTGCCGTACGCGATCTGCACCGGCGCCATCCCGGGGAGTTCCTCAGTGATCCAGCATTTCGACCGATCGTGCAACTGAATTGAGCGAAGCGTGAAAATACGTAACAAGCGCAGCTTGATTCTGCTGGCAATAACGGGTTCCATTTTTGCCCTGTGGCTATGCCTTTCGTCTGATTTTGAGCGACGATTGTGGGTGACGCGACACTGGAAGGAAAGGTCAGCCAGGATGTTGGAAGGGAACCTGATGGAGATCGGAGCGATAATAGAGAGTTACGAGAATCGATATGGCAAACTGCCTGCTCACCTCTCCGACGTTGTGGAATACTGGAGTCTAACTCAACAGACTGCGCGCATTATATACCCCGGGCGCGGATAACGGCGTTCTGATGTACGCTAAGCCGGAGTCGGATGATGGGAGGCGCTTACTGGTGTTGTTTAGAGACTATCACACCGAGCGGGTTGATTGGAGTCGGGTTAAGCGGCTCGGTATTGTTCCGCCGTTATCTTCGACTCCGGCGAGGATGATTTGTTTGGCATCGTGGGAATCGAATATCAGCCGGGTGATTTCGGCGTCCTCGTATGGGATGAGCGGGTCATCGAGAAAGCGGGCGAGAGGCACTTCCGAGAGACACATTTGTGGCGGCGGCGTGCTCTTCCGCGGTTGAGGATGCGAGTCCGGCGAGCTGATCGCCGGAGCGGATCGGGGAGGCGCGTGCGAGGAGCGCCTTGAGATCGGGGAATGAGTGCGTCCTCCCGGCGAGCGTGAGCCGATAGGTCATCGGGCGGGCAGATTACAAAGGATGTGGAGCGACGCGAGCGCGATCACACGGCGCCAGCGCTTTGGCATTGTAGCGGCTCAGCGGTGCAGCGATGCTTCGATGAATGTCGAACACGAATCCCATCGCCGTCTTTTCCACTTCCAATGGGCTGGTCGCCAGCAAATCGGAGGGGCGTTTCCAGTTCATCCCATGCGGGATGGATGCATTGTTCCGCGAGGAGAATCCGGCGCGGTGGCTTTCAGCGCAGCTCACCCGCGCGACGGCGCTGCCCGGGGCGCCCGCGTTTCTGGCGCCGATCGAGAGCCAGGAGGTATGGGCCGCGGGGGTGACGTATTTGCGCTCCTGCCAAGCTCGGGCCGAGGAATCGAAAGAGGCGGGTGGAGGGACTTTTTATGATCGGGTCTATGATGCGGAGCGGCCTGAGCTTTTTTTCAAGGCAACGCCGCAGCGCGTAGTCGGATCCGGTGGGGTGGTCCGTCTCCGGAGCGATTCACGCTGGAATGTGCCGGAGCCGGAGGTGGCGCTTGCGATCAATTCGAGCGGGCGGATTTTTGGTTACACCATCGGAAATGACATGAGTTCCCGCGATATCGAAGGGGAGAATCCGCTCTACCTGCCGCAGGCGAAAGTGTATGCGGCGTGCTGCGGGCTCGGGCCGGGAGTTGTGGTGCGAGAGGCGCTGCCGCGGGAGACGGTCATCGCGATGGAAATCGAGCGCGGCGGAAAGATCGTGTTCGCAGGAGGCACGTCGCTTCAGCAGATGAAGCGCGGTTTCGAAGAGCTTGCGGAATTCCTTTTCCGCGACAACACGTTTCCCGACGGGTGCTTTTTGCTTACGGGGACCGGTGTTGTGCCGCCCAATGACTTCACGCTGCAAACCGGGGATACGATTCGCATTCGAGTCGATGGGCTGGGTATGCTGGTGAATGCAGTATGAAGAGGGCGGCCACGAGCTTGGAAAAAACGCTCGCTAAGGAGATGGAGACGCGCATGGTTTGCGCCCGCTTACCACAGGATCACAGACTCATGCGTGCCGTGCGTTCACTCCTTTTAATCACAGCAGCCGTTGCCGCTTCGAGCGCGCGCGCTGAGGATGCCGCGGGCGTGAACGATTTTCTCGATACGATCGGCTTTTGCACGCACTGGAGCTATCCGGATACGCCGTATGGCAGTGCGTACGAGGAAGCGAAACGCCGGCTGGTGGAGTTGGGCGTTCATCACGTGCGGGACGGTTTCAACGATCGTATAGCGGACCTCGGGAAGGCTGGCATCCGCACGACGCTGGTCGTCGATGCCGACCGGACGCCGGAGCAGATTGTGGAGGCTGTGAAGCAGATCAATGCTGGCGGGCCGTACATCGACGCGATCGAGGGCCCGAACGAACCAGACCTCTTTTGGAAGGGCGGATCGACCTTCGCAGCGAAGTCGTACAAGGGGATGGGAGCGGCGAAGGGTGAAGACTCGATCATCGAGGGGGTGATTGCTTTTCAGAAGGATCTCTATGCGGCGATCAAGGGAGATCCGGCGACCGCCGGGCTCGTGGTGATCGGTCCGTCGCTCGGTAAGACGTATGGATACGACAAAGGTTCGCCTTACCGGAAGGGGACGCTGAGTGCGTATGTGGATTGGGGCAATTTCCATCCTTATCCGGGAGGGAATCCATTCAGCCTGCCCTTTCCGTACGCGGGCGTGGAGAAGTACATCTGGCACGGGGGCCAGCCCTCGGCAAACATGGATGAATTTCCGTACGCTTTCGATATCTATGCGCCGCCATTCGCTCCGAAGCCGATGGCGGCTACGGAGACCGGCTATTCCACGTACACGGACGGGACCAGCGAGGAGGCGCAGGCGAAGTATTTGCCCCGGCTTTTCTGCGAATATTTCCGGAAGGGGATCAAGCGGACGACGGCGTATGAGTTCATCGACGAGTTCGCGGACCCAAATAATCGGGAGGCGAATTTCGGCGTGCTGCGGCACGATCTTTCTCCGAAGCCGGCGTTTGTTGCGCTCAAGAATCTGATCGGATTGCTTCGAGCCGCTCGCGCCTCGGGGAGCGCCGAAAAACCGGGCGCGCTCGAGTTTTCGCTGGAAGCGCATCCGAGCGGGGAGTACCGGCGCACGCAGTACGTCCACCATATTTTGCTGGGAGCGGACGCGGGGAGCTTCTGCCTGTTGCTCTGGCACGAGATCGCGCTGGACGATACGAGCCAAAAGCCCTTCCACGCGCTCCCCCACGCCCCCGGAATCCCGGTGACGCTCACATTCACGGCGCCAGTAAAGACGATTGCCATTTATGAGCCGAACGAATCGACGCAGCCGGTGAAGAGTGTGGCGGACACGCAAAAGATCGACCTCCTCGCGCCCGATGAGGTAATGCTGATCCGAACCGTTCCGTGAAGGGTGGCGCACAGCCTCTCCTTCGAGTAGCATGAGCCTCCACGCCCGCACTGCCGCCATGTCCAAGCTTCCTGTCTATCTGCTCGCCGCCGGTCTCCTCGCCGCGACCGCGTTTGCGCTTGAAGATCCGGAAGGCTCGCATCCACCCGTGCGCGTCGCCGGTCTGAATGCGGTCTCGAAGCCGGTGAGTCTTGCGGTGCCGATTCTGAATTCGCGCGGCATTAAGACCAAGCTGACGCCTGAGAACAGCAGCGCGAGCGCGATTAACGACGTAGGCGCGGGAAAGCAGGATATCGCGCTGGCGGTCCGACCCTTGAACGCGGCGGATCGCGCAAATTACCCGCACAAGAGCTTCATGGACACCTTGATCGGCTTTCAGGTGCTTGTGATGGGGGTTCCGCGGGATGTCTGGGAGGGGGGAGTGCATTCGCTGACGCGCGAACAACTGCAGGGGATCTACGAAGGAAGGATTCGCAATTGGAAAGAGGTGGGCGGCAAGGAGGAGCCGATCAAATTTTACAATCATCAGCCCGGCCATGGTATTTGGGAATTCTTCGCAACGTGGCTGTACGGTGAGATCCGAAAGGCGCCGCTGGGCGAGAAGTTTGAAGTCGTGCACGACAACGAGGAGGCGCGGGATCTGGTGGAATTAAACGATGGTTCGATCGCGGCGATGTCGCCCTCGTTTGCGAACGACCGCTCGGTGCACGCGCTCTCGATATCAGACGGCGGCGAACCGGTGGCGCCGACCGCAGAGAATATCCACAATGAGACATACCCCTTTGAGCGTCCGCTGCTTATGATCACGGCGGATAAAGCGGCCGGCGACCTGCGCAAAGTCATCGAGTTCATGTCGAGCCCGCAGGGGCAGGAGCTTGTGACCAAGAGCCAATTTGTGCCAGCAAAGCCGCCTAAACCTTAACTAAATATCACATGCATAGATACGGATTCATTGGCTGCGGGAAGATGGCGACAGCGCTCGTGCGAGGCGGGATTGCGGCAGGCGCCTTTTGCGCCGAGGAGGTTGCGGCGAGCGATGCGTCGCCCGCGGCCGCGCAGCGGCTTCGTTCGGAGACAGGGGTGGCGATCCTGCCGGATAACGGGGCTGTCTGCGCCATGTCCACCGCGCTCGTACTTTGCGTGAAGCCGGCTGATGCGCGCGAGGCGCTCGCCGGGATGGCGGAGGCGATCGAGGGCAAGCTTGTGATCTCGATTGTCGCCGGGTTGTCCCTGGAGTCGCTGGCGAAGGCCGCGGGGCCGCGCGCGCGCAT
Source organism: Chthoniobacterales bacterium (assembly GCA_038238905.1). Classification (GTDB taxonomy): domain Bacteria; phylum Verrucomicrobiota; class Verrucomicrobiia; order Chthoniobacterales; family Chthoniobacteraceae; genus JBBSFI01. The sequence continues at coordinate 6,470 of JBBSFI010000037.1, forward strand.
CGTTCGCGTGATGCCAAACATGCCCGCTTTGATCCAGAAGGGGGCGTCCGCGTATGCGCGGGGAGCGTCCGCTACAGACGCCGACGCGGAGGTGGTGGAAGGTCTCTTCGGGGCGGCTGGGACCGTCTCGTGCGTGCCTGAGAAACTGCTGAATGCCGTGACGGGACTCAGCGGGAGCGGCCCGGCTTATATCTATCTTGCGATCGAAGCGCTCGCCGATGGCGGCGTGCTCATGGGCCTGCCGCGCGATCTGGCGCTTCAGCTTGCCGCGCAGACGGTTGCCGGCGCTGCCGAGATGGTGCTCCACACGGGAGAACATCCGGCGGTCTTGCGGGACATGGTGACGAGTCCGGGCGGGACGACTGCGGCGGGCTTGGAAGTGCTGGAATCGCGGGGAGTGCGCGGCGCTTTCATGGCGGCAGTCCGCGCCGCGTCGGCGCGTGCGAAGGAGCTTGGCGCGCACGGATGAAACGCCTGGCGGCGGTCGGGGCGTTCTTTATTGCGCAAGCGGCTTGGGGGAAGCCGCCGGCTGCGGCGCACACGGCCGCGATGGGTCCGGTCGAGTTGCAAACGCCCGCTGCCGATTCCTTGCCCGAAGAGGCGCGGAATTTTTTCAGCCAGGCGCTGTCGGAATTTGGGAAGGGCGACCTGCCTGCCGCGAAGCGGGATTTGGGCAAAGTGCTGGAGATTGCCCCGGAAGACATCTCGACGCGGCTCGATCTCGCGTTGATCGGCTATCGGGAGGGGAAGATCGACGAAGCGGTGCAGCAGCTTAAAGCCGCCGTGCGGCTGAAGCCGGAGTGCGGTCCGGGATGGTTTCTGCTCGGGGTTATTTTCTGCGAACACGAGCGGCTCGACGAAGCGGTGGCGTCCCTGTCGCAGGCAGCTTTGCTCCAGCCGAAAGATCCGCGCGTGCATCTTTTTTTCGGAGTTACGCTTGGGAAAAAGGGATGGTTCTTCGGAGCCGAAGACGAGTTGCGAAAGGCGATCGAATTGAAGCCCGATTACGCCGAGGCGCACTTCAATCTCGCGGTCTTTTATCTCCAGCGAAACCCACCGGCTATCGAGCTTGCGCGCCGCCACTACCAAGCCGCGCTCGATCTGGGGGCCGCGCCCGATTCGCAAATCGCGAAGAGCATCGCGAGGGAGAAATAGCCGCGGCTGGTTTTGCTGCGGACGCGGCCAGCAACCGCCCTCGACGATTCGCATGCGCCCTTGAGTCCGTGGGCAGCGCGGGTCGAATATCCTCTCCGCGATCACCAGAGTGTTTCGCCGTTTTTGGGCCGTATTCGTATCAGGAACCAGTCTCACCGCTGGTTCCGCGGCCGGCACGCGCTGCTTTGATTTCGGTGCTGACCTCCTCCGCCGTCATGGGCTGGCCGGAGACCGCGCGAATCTTTTTCAGCATCGCAAAGAAACCGCCGCATGCCGTGTTCCGCTCGATTTCCCACTCGACCATTGTCGCAAAGTGGTCGCGCTCGAAGATGCCGCTGCGTCTGGCGCGCTCGGAGAGTTCATCGGGCAGATCAACGGTTACGGTCATGTGCGCGGGAAGGTGGTGACTTCATTCAGAACGCACCGGCCGCCCCGCGTCAAAGCGGACTTTGGCAGGAGGCGCGCCCACATCGCCCCTCCGCTTTAGCAAGAACGGCGTGACCTACGGCATCGGACTCGTCCCGACGACTTCGCCGGATGCCACGAACAGAACGCTTTGAAAGGCGGGCGATTGCGATTGTGCTGTCTCCATCCAAAAGCACGGCTTATCACTCGATCGATCATGCAAAACAACGTGCGCGTCCGGTTCGCTCCGTCTCCGACGGGATATCTTCACGTCGGCGGGGCTCGAACCGCTCTTTTCAACTGGCTCCATGCCCGGCACACGGGCGGGACGTTTGTCTTGAGGATCGAGGACACCGACAAATCCCGAAACACGAGCGAGGCGGTGCAGGTGATCTTCGACAGCCTCCAGTGGCTGGGATTGGATTGGGATGAAGGTCCGATGAAAGGCGGCTCCGCCGGGCCGTATTTTCAGAGCGAACGGGAGGCCGTTTATCAGAGTTATTTCGACCGGCTGAAAGAAGGAGGTCATCTTTTCGAGGACGGGGGAGCGTGGCGCTTCCGTTCACCACGGGAGGTGGTGGTTGTCGATGACGAGATCTGCGGAAAGATCGAGTTCGATCTGCGCAGCCCCGAGACGCATCCCGATATGACCATCCGGCGTCCGGACGGCTCATGGATCTTTCATTTTGTGAATGTCGTGGACGACATCGAAATGAAGATCACAAACGTCATTCGCGGGGAAGATCATCTATCGAACACGGCGAAGCATTTGGAGTTGTTCAAGGCGCTTGGCGCCGAGCCTCCGCGCTATGCGCATATCCCACTGATCCTCAATCCCGACGGCACGAAGATGAGTAAGCGGGATCAAGGGGCGAGCATGACCTCGTATCGGGAGGCCGGCTATCTGCCGGAAGCCGTGTGCAACTATCTCTGTCTGCTCGGCTGGTCGCCGAAGGACGATCGCGAGAAGATGGATATGAGCGAGATCGTGAAGCGTTTCGAGCTGGCAAATGTGAATCGGAAGAACGCCGCATTCGATCTCGATAAATGCACGTGGCTGAATGCGGAGTATATGAAGGACGTGAGCGATGAGCGCTTTCAGGAGCTCGCGCGCGCGGCGCTCGGGCGTGCAGGCGTGAAACTGGATGGGTACGCTCCCGAGTATGTGACTGCGGCCCTCGCCACTTGCAAAGGGAAGCTGCGGGTCTTCCACGATCTCCCCGCCTACGCAGGCTTCTACTTTAGCGATGCGATCGCGTACGATCCGGTTGCCGCCGAAAAGCAATTCACGGTCGAGAACAGGCCGCGCCTGGCGGCAGTCCGATCGGCGTTTGCGGCTGCTTCTTGCTTCGACGCCGCGGCGGTCGAATCCGCGCTGAAGGGCGTCGCTGCGGCGATGGGCGTGAAAGTCGGCGTCCTGGTGCATCCGACGCGGCTTGCGGTCACCGGGGCGGCATCCGGCCCGAGCCTCTACCACCTGCTCGAGGTGCTCGGCCGCGAGAAGGTGCTGGAGCGGATCGATCGTGCGCTCGGGGCGTTTTAGGGCGCATAGTAGTTTAAGGCGCTGAGTTTGGACAGGATTTACAGGATTTACAGGATTGGGGGATCCGGAATCGGCACGCCCGCGTTGGGCAGGATGTTCGATTCCGAGTTTGGGAAGGCTTCCGGTCTGGGGGAGTACGTTCCTGGTTTTGCGACGTGGGCGGCTGATACTTTTCACCCCGGCGGTGGGATGGGCTGCCGCAACGCTTGGCACGGGCTGAGGGATCTGCGATTTTGCTTGCTGCCGATCTGCCGGCTCCGGTATTCCATCTTTTCGCGCTTTGCATGATTGCATGCGGAGCGTCCCGTTCGTGGGCTCGAATGCATCCGAGTTCGCGAAATAAGTCACCCAAAAAAGCCATCCAAACCATTAGAATCAATAACTGTATGAAGTTTCTTCGCGCAGCGGCGACGCTTGTCTTCGCTCTCTTGCTCTGTTCCTCTCTCCCCACAACGGCGCTGGGGGACACCGATGCATCCACTCCTCCGGCCACCAGCACCCCTGCTGCGGAGGATAGCTCGACTTCGACCGATTCGCCTCCGCTTGCGGATCAGAAGTCGCGTCTTGAAGTACAGCAGGAACAGTTCAAGGCCATGGCCCCCTTTCTATTCGTGGGGTCGATTGTCGGAGTCGTTGTCGGCCTGCTGTTTGCCGCGCTCATGTTCTGGAAGGTCTTCACGAAAGCCGGCTATCCCGGCTGGGCTTCGCTCATTCCGATCTACAACATGTATGTGCTGTGCAAGATCGGCGGGAAACCGGGCTGGTGGGTTCTCTTGATGTTCATCCCTCTCGTTGGAATCATCCTCTTACTCCTCGTCTGCATCGATATCGCGAAGAACTTCGGGCAGGGCGCCGGGTACGGCGTCGGCCTTTTCTTCCTCGGATTCATCTTCTTCCCAATCCTTGGCTTTGGCGATGCGCAGTATATCGGCCCCAGGGGCGATGGATTGACCCCGCTCCCGGCGGTCTAGCCTTCGGCTCGGAAAGTATTCCCAATCTCGGCCCCTGGCGGTTCGCTGCCAGGGGCCGAATTGTGTGGATCAAATGGGGGGCGCACCAAGCCGGAACGATTCCGTTGGAAGGGTGGCAGCCGTTTGGCGAGGCAGATAGAGACCGGATTCGGGCGGAAGTCGATTCAAATGGGCTTTTCAGACCAGCGTGTGCTGGTGCTGCATCGGCCAAATTACCATTTGGATGATCAAACGCCGATGAAGATCATCGAAGACGGTCGAGCGGCTATTGTGAGTGACCTCGTGGAAGCTATGCTGACGGGCGCCCCGTCTTGAATTTTTCATGGCTCGGGATTGGCAGAAACTCCTCGGCGCCGCCACGACGCGGCCCTTCAAGGATCGCCTCGTCCGCTGCGTCTCACAGTTATTAATAGGAGCCGTTGCGGTCATTTGGGAATTCGGTCGTGAGGCTCCGGCTCGACCGAGGGAATCTTGGCAAGAATGGCGTCGATATCGACCTTTTTGCCGCGTTCGGCGCGTTCGCTCAAATAGCGCTCGGCGTCGGGTCTTTCTTTCAAAGAGTCTGTCCCGAATGGCGCTTAGTTAAGAGCGGTTTTCGATGTTTTCAGGGGTTTCGGCTTCGATTTTCGTGTTTCGGCGAATCTCGCACTTCATCGTTCAACGAAATCCCTGCGTTTTGAACCGCTAGATCGTCACCGCTGCTGCGAAAACACACGTTTTTACTCTGGATTTCCTTAACTAAGTGCCATTCGAGTCTGTCCCTTAATGCGCGTCGGAATCTCTGAAAGTGTTTTTTTTCTAGCGACCAACGGTACCACCCAACATCTACTATCCACTTTACTTTTAACTGCGTTCCTGTCCCCCTTAGTTCATCTTGTTTTTACTGCCAACATTCTCGGCGGCTTATGGATACGTAAATATGGTGGATTATATTTATCGAAATGGAAGGCAGATAGCTTGCGAGTTCTGCTATATAGCGGTATGCTTTACATCGTCTGGATGTCCGCTTACCCGGCAAACGGTGCTCTCGGAATGGCTGTGTTGAACAAGGAATTCGAAGAATACGATGGTCTAAAACCTTATAAAGAAGACCGATTTTTTCCTCAGCGGTTACTGCTTTATCTGTGGATTTACCTGTAGGAGGTCTTTTCTGGGTAAATCTCACTGTCATTCAAGCTGGGTTAAAGCAGATATCGGCTGCGAAAAAATCACCGGATTAAGAGTTGAAAATAAAATGTCAAAATGAGGTAACCTTTATTTCACATTTCACCTGTAGATCGATGGATTTCCAAGTCTTCCGCTTCTTGCGCGCCTGCCTTCTCCGAAGCGGCCTGAACGTCTTCTCGACGTCTTTGAATTCCCATGCAGCCAGTTCTTGCCGCGTTCCTCGCGCGGCTCATTTCAAGCGGCTTACTTCGTCCAGGTGTCTTTGAGGCTGATGGTGCGGTTCAGGACGAGGCGGTCGGGGCCTGAATCCTTGTCGAGGGCGAAGTAGCCGAGGCGCTCGAATTGGTAGCGCAGGTCGCGGGAGGCTTCGCGCAGGCTCGGTTCGCATCTGGCGGTAATGACTTCGAGAGAATGGGGGTTCATGCACTGCTTGAAGTCGCCGGATGCTTCAGGGTCGGCTTCGGTGAAGAGTCGGTCGTAGAGGCGGACTTCGGCGTCGATAGCGTGCGCGGCGCTTACCCAGTGGATGGTTCCCTTTACTTTTCGGTTCGCGGTTGGGCCGCCGGATTTGCTGTCGAGATCGACGGTGCAATGGAGCGCTAGAACGTTGCCTGCTTCGTCTTTGATCACTTCGTCGCAGCGGATGATGTAGGCGTACTTCAATCGGACTTCGCCGCCGGGCTTTAGTCTAAAGTATTTCGGTGGCGGGTTTTCGCTGAAGTCGTCGCGATCGATATAGATTTCGCTGGAGAATGGAATGGCGCGGCTGCCTGTTTCCGGGTTTTCTGGCAGATTGATGGCGGCGCACTCTTCGGTCTGGCCCGCGGGATAATTTGTGAGAACGACTTTGATAGGATGGAGCACGGCGAGCCGCCGGGGGGCGGTTTTGTTCAGCTCGGCGCGGAGGGCGTGCTCCAGAACGGCAATGTCAGTCACGCCGTCATATTTTGTGATGCCGATATGGTAGGCGAATGCGCGGAGGGAGCTGGCGGTGACGCCGCGCCGGCGCAGGCCGGAGATGGTCGGCATGCGCGGATCGTCCCAGCTTGAGACGAGCTTTTCGTTCACGAGCTGCAAGAGCTTTCGCTTGCTCATGACGGTGTAGGTGAGATTCAGCCGGGCAAATTCGTACTGGTGCGGGAGGGTCCGCGGGAGATCGAGCGCGGCGAGGATCCAATCGTAGAGGGGGCGGTGCACCTCGAACTCCAGGGTGCAGATGGAATGGGTGATCCCTTCGATATAATCGCTGAGGCAATGCGCGAAGTCGTACATCGGATAGATGCACCATTTGGCGCCGGTATGGTGATGCTCCGTGTGGCGGATGCGGTAGAGGACGGGATCGCGCAGCCAGACATTGGGCGAAGCCATGTCGATCTTCGCGCGCAACGTGCGCGCGCCGTTTGGAAACTCGCCGGCGCGCATCCGCCGGAAGAGATCGAGGCTCTCCGCGACGGGACGCGATCGGAACGGACTCTCCTTGCTCTCCTGGCGGTAGGCGTCGGTCTCCTCCGGGGTAAGATCGTCCACGTACGCTTTGCCGCGCTCGATTAGATCGACCGCAAAGTCGTGGATTTGGTCGAAATAATCCGAGGCGTAGAATGGACCAGGGACGGCGCCGGTGTTTGCGTCGGCCGGCTTCAATCCAATGCAATGATCCGCCCAGCCATCGATCAGCCAGCGGACATCTTCGATGATCGATTCGACGTATTCGATGTCTTCCTTGACGGGGTTCGTGTCGTCCATCCGCAGGTTGCAGATGCCCCCGAACTCATGAGCGATGCCGAAATTGAGGCAGATCGATTTGGCGTGTCCGATGTGGAGGTAGCCGTTTGGCTCGGGCGGAAAGCGCGTGTGAACGGTGGGGCAACGCTCCGAGCGCAGATCTTCGGCAACGATATCCCGGATGAAATCGGTCGGGACGGAAGGCGGTTCGAGCGGCGTGGTCATTTGGCGTTAATCGACATAAGCGACATAAGCGACATAAGCGACGGGGGGGCGCAGATTCAAGGGCCGGAACGCTGGGATCGTCGAAAAGCTTCGGCGATCGAGATTTCGCGCCGGATGGGACGCGCTCGCGGAGACCGATTAAAAGAGGCGCATCTGCGGCGAATCGCCCTCGGGGTCGGGAGAGGCCGCCTTGTGCGGCGAAGCGGTCTCGTCATCGGGTGGTCCGAGGTCGATGCGATCGGCGCTGAAGAGCGGAGGGGCGGTCTCGGGCATCCGGTCGTGGTCGAAGCGGCGGGCCTCGGCTTCGATGGCGGCGCGCGTGACAACCTTTAGCAGCGGGGCGCCGCCGTGCGGATCGATGAGTCCGCGGATGACGCAACCGGGAGGGATCGCGTCCCAGGCGAGCTGGCGTGTGCGATCGGAGCGCTCGGCGAATCGGTCGGCGGGTATATCGACGAGTTCGGCGCCCTGTTGGGACCACCAGCGGAGGGTTTCCGATCGGGCGAATCCGGCCCAGATGAGGCGATTGCTGCCGAGTTTGCTCCAGAAGGGGACCCATTTGCCGGGGCGGAGCATGCGGCTGTTTACTTCGAAGGCGGCGCACATAGGGTCCAATGTGGGAGTAGGGTCACGCCAGCCTGAGGCAGGTTAACTCCGGGCGAGGGGTTCGCGGAGGAGACAAGAGGGGTGGAGGGTTTGGGGTTGCCGTGCAGCCTTCGGGTACTGCGGCTCGCCGAGGGGGGGCGGGCGTACAGGTTGACGAAGTGAATTTTGGACAGGATTTCAGGATTTACAGGATGGGGACGGGGGAATTACCGTGGGACGTGCGCACCGGTTGGCGGGCGTCTTTGAGTTTCACGCGCAGGCTCCGGGACTACGGCTTGCCACGGCGGGGCGGGTTTCACGCCAGCCTGAGGCTGGTTACACTCCGGGGGGCGTTGTGGGGTTGGGCGGAGTGGGGGCTTTCGGTACGCTTTACGCTGGGGCCATGGGTTCGAAGCCGAGGCCGAAGATGTTGGCGGAGTTCTCCATGAAGGTGGGGATTGTTCCGAGGAAGGAGTCCCAGTCCTGGCAATTGGTGAATTGCGATTCCCAGGCTACGAAGATGGCGTGTGGGACGACGTTGGATTGCTCAATGAGCACTCGGATGTCTTTTTCCCAATCGGCAATGCGGGCGTAGCCGAGGCCGGCGGGCCGGAGGACCTGAAAGCTATGCTGGAACTGGCTGAGATAGCCGTCTCGATCGTCGCCGCTGGGGAATTTAGCGTGGACGTGGCAGGAAAGGGAGGTGACGGATTCTTCCGGAAATTCGGACAGGTTATAGAACCGGACGAGCGTCTGGTGGATGAGATTCCAATCGGTGAAATTGCGCGCATTGCGGATGACGAGCTTGGCGCGGTCGGCGGAGCGGGTGACGGCTCCGTTGTCGCCGAAGAATTGGGCGCTGAGTTCGTAATCGAAGAGTTCGTCGAAGCGCCGAAGACGGACTTGGTTTGCCCGAAGGCCGATGCCGAGCACAGGGTCGCAGAGTTTCGCCGCATATTCGGCGATGCCGGCCTCCCGAATGCCCATCGGCGAGGGGTACGGCACTTCGACGGCGATGCCGAAGATTTCGATGGGAACGGTTTCAGTAGCCATCATGGGATGAAATGCGGAGGGCGCGGGCGGCGCACAATCCACCCAAGCGAGTTAGAAGAAAATCGGAATAATGAGGATGGCAACAATATTGACGACTTTGATCATAGGATTGATTGCCGGGCCGGCGGTGTCCTTGTAAGGATCGCCGACGGTGTCGCCGGTGACGCTGGCAGCGTGAGCCGGGGAGTGCTTGCCGCCGAGGTTGCCTTCCTCGATGTATTTCTTGGCATTGTCCCAGGCGCCGCCACTGGAGGTCATGGAGATGGCGACGAAGAGACCGGTGACGATCGTCCCGACGAGAACGCCCCCCAATACGACTGCGCCGAGCGGCTTGATGGCAGCGACCGCGACCACGACGGCGATCGGCAGGAGGGCGGGCACGATCATCTCGCGGAGGGCTGCCTTGGTCACAATATCGACGCAGGTGCCATATTCCGGGGTGTCTTCGCCCTTGAGGATGCCGGGCTTTGCCTGAAGCTGGCGGCGGACTTCCTTCACGACGGCTCCGGCGGCTTTGCCGACGGCGTCCATGGAGAAGGCGGAGAAAAGGAAAGGAAGGAGGCCACCGATGAAGAGGCCGATAATCACCCTCGGATCGTTCAGCGAAAATTCCGGCGCCGCGGACGCGCCGTACTTTGCGACGAGATGCTGCGTGAGCTCCTGGACGTAGGAGCCGAAGAGGACGAGCGCCGCGAGGCCAGCCGACGCGATGGCATAACCTTTGGTGACGGCTTTCATCGTATTTCCGACGGCGTCGAGTTCATCGGTGATGGCGCGGATCTCCTTGGGCAAACCGCTCATGACGGCGATGCCGCCGGCGTTGTCGGTGATCGGGCCGAAGGCATCCAGCGAGATGATAATGCCAGCCATCGAGAGCATGCTCATGACGGCGATGGCGATGCCGTAGAGATGGGCAAAATGGTAGGAGGTGAGGATGGCAGCTCCGATGAAGACGACGGGAAGCGCGGTGGCGTGCTGGCCGGTGGCGAGACCTGCGATGATATTGGTGGCGTGGCCCGTCTCGGAAGCGCGGGCAATGCGGCGGACGGGATCGTAAGCGGTCGAGGTGTAGTAGTTCGTAATGAGAACGACGATGCCCGTCATGAACAGACCGACGAGCGAGGCGGAGTAGAGGCCGCCTGCGGTGTAATGCTTGCCCGCGAAATCAATTCCATCAGCAAAGAGCGCCATGGTGATGGGCCAGATGAGGGCCGCGGAGATGATCGCGGCGACGCCCACGCCCAGCATGAGCGCGGGGCCGGGTTTCGCTTTGGAGACATTCACGTAGAAAATTCCGGCAATCGAGCCGAGAACGGAGATGCCGCCGATGATGAAGGGATAGGCGATGGCCGCTCCGAGCGCCGGATTTCCCTTGAGCGCGAGCGCGGCGATGAGGATGGCTCCGATGAGGCTCACGGCGTAGGTTTCGAAGACATCCGCCGCCATGCCGGCGCAGTCGCCGACGTTATCGCCCACGTTGTCGGCGATGGTCGCCGGGTTGCGGGGATCATCTTCGTCGAGATTGCTCTCGATTTTGCCAACGAGATCGGCGCCGACGTCAGCCGCCTTTGTGTAGATGCCGCCGCCGAGACGGGCGAAGACGCTGATAAGTGACGCGCCGAGTGCGACGCCGACAAGCGAGGATGCGGCGCGATCGGGAACAAGGTGGGCCACGATCGCGTAGAAGAGCGAGACGGCCAGCAGCGCGAGGCCGACAACGAGGAGACCTGTGACGGCGCCGCCATTAAAGGCAGCCTGGAGCGCCTTGTGCCGGCTGATTGTGGCTCCCTGCGCGGTGCGGACATTGGCGAGCACCGCGACGCGCATTCCGATGAAGCCTGCGGCGAGTGAGCAGACCGCGCCGAGGATGAATCCGGACGCTGTCGGAATATCCTTAAAAATCGCGATGAGGATGACGAGGACGCCAGCGATGGCTCCGATGGAGATGATCTGCCGGTGCAGATACGCCTTGGCTCCCTCTTCGATGGCGCTCGCGATTTCGCGCATGCGATCGTTGCCAGGCGACATCGCGAGGACCGTTTTCGCGAGATAGACCGCGGCGGCGAGGGCGACAAGGGCGCAAAGAATCGCGATCGGGAGACCGGAATTTGCGAGGAAGCTGGCCGCTGCAATGTAAGGCATAGTGAAGCTGGTTTTGGGGAAGGGTGCGGGAGTGTAGGAGTATTGGGCAAGCTGGCAACGACTTTTCGAGAGGACGCCCGTATTCCATCGTATTCCATTAGGCGGAGGCAAAAGGAGGCGCTTCGGGAGAGGGGATCGGCTGGCTTGGGACGGAGCGTTCCGCAGGATTGGGGAAGATCCAGGACTTCCCGGCTATTCGCGGGCTATTTGTCCACGCGAGGGAGCCTGAGGTTGGTTACGACTCCGGCGCCAAGGATGGGAAGTGAAGGGTGCAGCAGTTCATGCTCTCCTCGCATCCGACTTCGTCGGTGGCGGAGAGGATTTTGCGGCATGATCCGCGAGCAGGCTCAGGATGGCCTTTTGAGCGTGCAGACGATTTTCGGCCTCGTCGAAAATGGTCGAGGCATGGGCTTCGAATAGCTCTTCGGTGATCTCCTTGCCGCGATAGGCGGGAAGGCAGTGCATGACGAGCGCGCCGGGTTTGGCGTGCGCGACGAGATTGGCGTCGAGCTGGTAGCGGCCAAGTTGCGCGATCCGATACGCGGCCTCTTCTTCCTTGCCCATGCTGACCCAGACATCAGTATAAAGCACATCGGCTCTCCGCGCGGCGGCTGCGGGATCGTCGGTTACGGTTACCTTCGCCGAGCCGAGCCGCCCGAGAAGTTCGGGGCTGGGCTGGAAGGCCGGTGGCGCCGCGATGCGCAGCTCGAAGCCGAGATGCGCCGCAGCCCAGAGCCACGAGCGCGGCACATTGCAGGCTCCATCGCCGATAAAAGCGATGACGCGATCTTCGATGGAGCCGAGCTTTTCCCGGATCGTCTGCAAATCGGCGAGAATCTGGCATGGATGCTCGTCGTCGGTGAGGGCATTGACGGTGGGGATGCCAGAGAAAGCGGCAAATTCCTCGACATCGGATTGTGCAAACGTGCGGATCACCGCGCCGTGGAGCATCCGGCCCATCACGCGGGCAGTGTCCTTAATCGGCTCACCGCGCCCGAGCTGGATATCCTGCGAAGAGAGGAACATCACATCTCCACCGAGTTCGCGGATGCCGACCTCGAAGGAGACGCGGGTGCGGGTGGACGATTTGGAGAAGACGAGGCCCCAGCACTGGTGGCGAAGCGGATGCTGGGCGTGATGTCCCCGGGTCGATTTCATTTTGACCGCGAGATCGAGTATTTCGAGGATTTGCGCGCGATTGAGCGACTCGATGGAGAGCAGGTGTTTCATTTAACGGCGGGAGTGCAGGCAGAGAGGACGCCGCTCAGGATGGCGACGGCGTCGAGGATCTCGGCGTGTTTGACATTCAGAGGAGGCAGCCAGCGAATGGCGCTGGCGCCCGATGGAACCGTGAGGAGACCAGCGGCCTGGAGAGCTTTGACGAGGAAGAGGCTGGGAAGCTGGCCATCCGCGAGGCCCGCCTGGGAGGCGAACGATTCGGAGAGTTCGACACCGATCATGAGACCGACGCCGCGCACCTCTTTGATGAGAGGCGAGGAGAGCTGGCGCAGCGCTTCCACGGCGACGGGACCGAGCGCTGCGGCGTTGGCGAGCATTCCCTCCTCCTCGATGACTGTGAGCACCTCGCTGGCGCCGGTGCAGACGAGCGGCGTGCCGCCGAACGTGCTGCCATGGGATCCCGGGCCGAGCAGATCGCAAAGCGGCACCGAAGCGCCCGATTTGAGAAGCACGGGACGGTCGCGAATCCAGACGGCGCCGAGTGGAAAGCCTCCGGCGATTCCTTTGGCCCAACTGATGCCATCTGGGACGATGCCGGGATGGATGGACCGCCAGCCGCACCACTCGCCGGTGCGCCCGAGACCGCACTGCACTTCGTCGAATAACAGGAGAAGCTCATGTTTATCGCAGAGGTCGCGGGCGAGTTGAAGAAAAGCGCGGGTGGCGGGATGGATCCCGCTTTCGCCCTGAATCGGCTCGATGAGAATGGCGGCGACGCCGGGCTCCTGCACAGCGGCGAGGAGGGCGGGGCCATCGTTGAAGGGGACGTGGATAAACCCTTCCATCATCGGCTCGAACCCGCGCTTTACCTTCTCCTGGCCTGTGGCGGCAATGCCCGCAAGCGTGCGTCCGTGGAAGGAGCCGAGCATTGTCAAGATGGCGTGACGGGAGCGGGCTGGCTGCACCCATTCACCGACGGTATGGGCGCCCGGCGGTGGAACGCTTTCGTTGCCATATTTGCGGGCTAACTTGAAGAGCGTTTCGTTTGCCTCGGCCCCGCTATTGCAGAAGAAAATTTTTCCAGCGGCGCCGACCAGGCGCACGAGCCGCTCGGCGAGCAGGCCTTGGGGGCGGTTGTAATAGAGATTGGACGTGTGGACGAGCTGGCCGATCTGCGCGCGCATGGCCTCGACGACGCGAGGATGGCAATGGCCGATGGAGGTGACGGCGATGCCCGCGCCGAAATCGAGATAAGCCTTCCCTTCTTCGTCCCAAACGCGCGAACCTTCGCCGCGCGCGAGCCGCAAATCGAAGCGCCCGTAAGTAGGCGCTACGAATTGGTCGAAAAGTTCGCGAGTGGTGAGGCTGCCTGGCATGTGCTTCGGGAAAAGGAGGGCGGAGCGTAGGCGCGGAAAACCATTTTGGAAATGAGAAAAGGGGAGACGAGCGGCATTGAAGGAGTGGATGGCGGGAATAAGCGGCGCGCAATCGACGCGCGTGGGAATCGAAGGATTTGCTTTCCCAGGCCCGGCGTAGTAAGGCATCCGCCCGCCGATTCCTGATGGCTACCAAACGCGATTATTATGAAGTGCTGAGCGTGACGCGCACCGCGACCGTGGAGGAGGTGAAGCGCTCGTACCGGAAGCTCGCGGTCAAGTTTCATCCGGACAAAAACCCCGACGATCCTTCCGCCGAGGAGAGTTTCAAAGAGCTCGGCGAGGCGTACGATGTCCTCATGGATACGGACAAGCGGGCGGCATACGATCGCTTTGGCCACGCGGCCTTCGCGCAGGGGACGGCGGGCGCGGGACGCGGCGCCGGGTTCCACGATCCATTCGATATTTTCCGTGAAGTTTTCGGAGGAGCCGCGCAGGCGGGAGGGGGAGGGGGAGGCATCTTCGAGCAATTCTTTGGGGGCCAGACGGCGCGTCCCGATCGTGAGGGCCGGCAGCGTGGCGCCGATCTCCGGTACGACATGCAGATTTCGCTGGAGGAAGCGGCTGTGGGTGCGGAGAAAGAGATCGAAGTCGAAAAGCTCGAAGTATGCACCCAATGCTCTGGCAGCGGCGCGGAATCCGGTTCGCGCGCGGTGACCTGCCGCGACTGCGGGGGGCGCGGGCAGGTGATTTCATCGCGGGGATTTTTTCAGGTGTCGCAGACGTGTCCGCGCTGCCGCGGGACGGGGCAGGTGATCGAGCGTCCGTGCCGGAAGTGCGGAGGGGAAGGGCGCGCGGAGGCATCGTCGCGCATCAAGCTTCCGATACCGGCTGGCATCGAGGACGGGTCGCGGCTGCGCTCGGTCCGCAACGGTGAAGCGGGGATCCGGGGCGGCCCGCACGGCGACCTGTATGTGGTGATCCACGTAAAGGAGCATGCGGTGTTCGAGCGTGAAGGGGAGCATCTCTTTTGCGAAGTGCCCGTCTCGTTCACGACGGCGGCGCTGGGAGGCGAGGTGAAGGTGCCGACGCTGGAGGGGCACGCGAATCTGAAGATCCCTGCCGGGACGCAAGGCGGGGCCGCGTTCAAAGTGCGCTCGAAGGGAATGCCGGTGCTCAACTCGACGAATCGCGGCGATCTCGTCGTGCGCGTGCTCGTCGAGGTGCCTACGCGCCTGAACGGGGAGCAGCGAAAAAAGCTCGAGGAATTCGCCGGGTTGATGGGCGAAGACAACAGCCCCCTCCACAAGAGCTTCTTCGAGAAGGCGAAGGAGTTTTTCCAATAGGACTGGCCGTTTCGCTGCCGCACGCAAATGCCATCGCACCGCTTTTACATACCGCCCACGGCCTGGAAGCCGGAGCGTCTGTCGCTCGACCCGGCGGAAGCGCATCACGCAATCGATGTGCTGCGGCTACAAACGGGAGATCGCATCACGCTATTCAACGGACAGGGCGCCGAAGCGACGGCGGAAATCGGCAAACTGGAGAAGGGGAAGCTGGAATTGCGTGCGATTCAATTTGCGAAGACTCCGCCGCTTGGCTGCGCGATCACGCTGGCGCAGGCGATCCCGAAAGGGAAGACGATGGATTTGATCGTCGAAAAAGCGACTGAACTCGGTGCGGCGAGCATCGTCCCGCTGCTTTCGGAGCGAACCGTGGTGCAATGCGACGCCGCCGAAGCGGCGAGGAAGCGACAGAAGTGGCAGAGGGTTGCGGTCGAGGCGTGCAAGCAATGCGGCCAGAACTGGCTGCCGGAGATCCAATTGCCGCTCACTCCGAAGGATTTCTTTGCGGCGCCCTTGCAATTCGATCTGCTGCTGGTCGCCTCGCTGCAGGCCGATGCGCGGCGTTTCAAGGAAGTGCTGGAGGAGCCGGCGAACTCGAAGCCGAAATCGGTGCTGATCCTGGTCGGACCGGAGGGCGACTTTACGCCGGCTGAGATCGCGCTGGCGAAAAGCAGCGGCTGCCGGCCGATCGCACTGGGGCCGATCATTCTCCGCTCGGAGACCGCCGCGATCTATTGCCTGAGTGTCCTTTCACACGAGCTGTATTGAGGGGAAAGGGCGCTCGCGCTCATAGGGGCCTGACGCCGCGCTGCGAGACCACTCCAGCGAACAAAAGAGTGGGCGCCGCGCGAGTGGCATTGGATAATGTCGCAATGTCGATGAGGAACGAAACCCGGCGGGAGGTCATTGAGAGATTTATGGTTTCTCTCGGCGAAGCTGTGACCGGATCGGGCAAACTTTACTTTAACGGCGGCGTTTGCGCCGTCCTCATGGGATGGCGCGAGAACACCGTTGATATCGACCTTGCAGCGGCGCCCGAGCCGCTCGGTTTCTTTGAAGCGCTGCCGGCGGTGAAAGATCGCTTAAACGTGAACGTGGAGCTTGCAGCTCCTTCCGACTTTATTCCGGCGCTGCCGGGATGGCAGGACCGAAGCATTTTCCTGCGACGCCAGGGGAAACTCGATTTTTTTCATTACGATTTTTATAGTCAGGCACTGGCCAAGATCGAGCGCTGGCATGCGCGCGATCAGAACGATGTTGGGCGAATGATTGGCGACGGCTTGGTGAACACCGGGCGTATGTGGGAAATGTTTCAAACGATCCAGCCTCAATTGATTCGCTATCCGGCGATCGATGGGGAGTCCTTTGAGACCCGGCTGAAAGAAATCGTTGAAACGTTCGCTCGATGAAGATCGAACCTTCCATGGAACCGGAGGTTTTCGACGGACTTCCGGGAGCCGATCTCATCCAAAAAGGGCTGCTCGACGCGCGAGCGGGCCGGGAAACGGTGGAATCGCTTCTCATTGAAATCGCGCAGCCGCGTTTGCGCTGGATCGGTCTTTCCGTGCCCTATTTTCACGAGCAGCCTCTCGATGCGGAAATGCGATTATACCATCTTCTCGGTCGGGAATTTGGTCCAGAGGCGTATGGTCAATACAACAGCCTTTTGAGGAGGCTATCGAGCTTCAATCGCGCGCTAGAATCGTCGATTCGGCGTAGGGCGTAACGGGTGGCAGAAGCACTCCATAGAGCAAGCGAAAGGGCCTCTCCACCCGCTTTCAGGCGCACAAGCGCCGCCTGCTTCGATTCCTGTACGATTGGGGGCAAAGCGGCGATGTGCCATATTGCATCTTTTCCCTTCGCTCCCATTATCCGCTCAAATACCGTGACTCTTCTTGCTCTCTACGAAAAACTGGAACGTCTCGTGCAGCGCCTGCCCGAGAAGCTGCAGTCGCCGATCATGCGCGAGATCACGCCGATCAAGTCCCTGTTCTTGAAGCAGCGCGCGCCGCGGCTTCTGCTGCTGGGAGACCGCGCATCGAGCCGCTCCGCGCTGGCGAATGCGCTGTTTCGCGCTTCCGTCGCGGCGGTTGAAGAGGATCACGTGCAATCGGGCGGATGGCAGGTTTTCTCGAATGGGCGTGGCCGGCTTCAGATGCTGGATGCGCGCCGGCCGGCGCTGCTGGCGGGGTTGCGTCGCGCTCTGACGACTGAGCCGCCGGATGCGTGCCTCTTCCTGCACGTCGAGCCGCGCAGTTCCGAGGATGTGGCGGCGGATCTCGACCAAGCGCGCCAGATTCTCGAGGCGCTCGGCCCTGAAGTGAAACTGCCGATTTTCGGGGTTTGCACGGCTGACATCAGCGGGGCAGGACCCGAAACCGCTCGCCAGCATTTACACGATGCGCTGAAGGAGCGCGCTGGCGATTCGTTCACTTCCAAGATAGGCGGTTACTTCCTTATGCTTTCCGCGACGAACGAGACGGCGCAGCTTGCGACCGCGATTGCGCGCGACCTGGAGCCCGAGGCGCGTCTCGAAATGGGCCGGCTCTCCGGCGTGAAGGAGTTGCAACGTGAGAGCGCCATGGTGATGATCCGGTCCATCTCCGGGATTTGCGCGGCGGTTGGCGCTCAGCCGATTCCCCTCGCAGACCTTCCGATCCTCACGAGCCTGCAGGCGGCGATGGTCGCGGGGGTTATGCACATCTCCGGGCGGGAGATGAACATGAAGCTTGCGGGCCAATGGGTAACTGCGCTGGGCGCGAATATCGGGATCGCGCTTGCACTCCGTGAAGGAGCGCGCGCCGTGCTGAAATTTGTGCCGGTGTGGGGCGACTTGCTCTCGGGCGGGATTGCGGCGGCCGGCACGTTTGCGATCGGCCGCGCTGCGGTCGCCTATTTCATTGATGGGGTCGAGCTTCCCGATGCCCGGCGTCTTTTCAAAAAGGCGAAGAAGGAGCCGCCGCAACTCCAGTCTCCGCAGCAGCCTTGAGCCGCCGCTCCGCAGGGACTTTCTGGCGCTATGCCTCGGCGGCGCCGACCGGATGAAGCTTTCGACGATCCATTCGATCCTGGCTGAGAGGGCGCTTCAGCCGACGAGAAGCCTCGGGCAAAATTTTCTGCACGACCAGAATCTCGCTGAGTGGATCGTGGGGCAATTGGAAATCGAAACCGGTGAGCCGTGGCTCGAAGTCGGCCCTGGGCTTGGCGCGCTGACGGAGTATGCGCTGCGGCGATCCGAAAATGGAATGCTGATCGAGAAAGACGACCGGCTTATCCCCTACCTTCAAGAGCGCTTTCCAACGCTCCATCTTGCCGGGCGGGATGCTGCGGATTTCGACACGCGGACATTGTTCCACAAAGGGCCTGTGAAGGTTCTTGGGAACCTGCCGTATTACGTATCGAGCCAGATCCTATTTAATCTAACGGCGGAGCCGAGTCCCTTTTGCCGGATCGTTTGCACGCTCCAGCGGGAGCTGGCTGAGCGGCTCACTGCGCGAGCGGGAACAAAGGAGTACGGTTCTCCGACGCTAACGATCGGGCGGCTCTGGACGGTAAAGTATCTTCGCACGCTGCCGGCTTCCGTCTTCACGCCCGTGCCGCAAGTCGAGTCGGCGGTGGTCCTCCTCACGCCGCGTCCGCCTGGCGATCTCCCGTCGTGCGACGGCGGCTTGTTCAACGGACTCGTGAAGCTCGGTTTTTCCCAACGCCGGAAGCAGTTGCGCAAATTGCTCGCGGATGATCTGGCCGACTGGCCTGGGGCGATGGCAGAGATCGGGCAGCCTGAGACGACGCGCGCCGAGGAACTGACGCTGGATCAATGGATCGGACTGACAAACCTCGCGACGCGCCAAAGAACCGGAGCGACCCCTGCGGGAAGGCCGCATGCGACACAGGCGCAAGATGTGCATGGGGAAATCTTCGATGTGGTCGATGCCGAAGATCGCCCAGTCAGCACGGCGACGCGGCACATCGTGCATACGGAAAAATTGCGGCACCGCGCGGTGCACATCTTTGTGTTCAACAGGCTTGGGGAGATTTTTCTCCAAAAACGGTCGCGCTGGAAAGATGTGCATCCGCTCAAGTGGGACTCGAGTGCGGCGGGTCATGTGAACGCGGGAGACGATTACGAGGTGACGGCTTCACGGGAAATCGAGGAAGAGCTGGGAGTGCGCGCTGATCTGCGCGAAGAGGCGCGGATCGGCGCGTGCGCGGAGACGGGCATGGAATTCGTGCGGTTGTACCGTGCGGCGCATGACGGCCCGTTTCTCCTGCCCCCTTCCGAGATCGACTGCGGCGGGTGGTTCACGTGCGGGCAGGTCGAGCAGTGGACCGAGGCGCGGCCCGGGGATTTCGCCACTGGGTTCCTGAAATGCTGGAATGCTTTTCGCGCCGGAGAAGCGGAGCGGATTTTGCCAAAGTGAACGGCATGGAGCCGCTTTTACTTATGCAACTTTTTCGCGCCGCATCGTTTATACTTTAGAATGAACCGAAGCCGCGTCATCCTCTTGATCGCCGTTCTTGCGCTGGTGCTCGACATCGGATGGATGATCTATTCGAGGTGGGGTCTCATCACGGTCCATGCGAAGGGGCAGCCGCTCTCGGAGGTGGTCCGCTCGATCGAGCGCCAGGGTGGGATCGCCATTCGCACCGACCTGGATGCAACCGCGCCGGTGACAATGAATGTCACACGCGTGCATCTCCGCGAGGCGCTCGAAACGCTGGCGACCGTGACCGAGAGCAACTGGCGGCTGACCTATGTTGTGGCAGGGAACAAAAATGACATTTCCAGCGCCCTGGCCAATTTCGCCGCCGGTCAAAAGTCAGAAGGATGGAAAACGATCTATGTGCCTCTGCGGCCCGTGTCCGACGTGGAGATCGCGCCAAACGATCCTCGCGACGATACGTGGAGCGTGACGCAACCATCGGAAAAGGCATTGCATGCGTATCTGGATGAAGGCGCGCTGAATGTTTCGGCGCAATTCCTCGTTCCTGCAGACTGGAATCCGCCGGTGAATGCGTCCATCTCCAGCGGTGCGATCCACAAGATCGTTCCGAAGCTGGCGAAATCAGCCCGTGGAACAGCGCAGGAAGTTTTCTTTTTTACGAAGACGCGGGGACGGGGCGACTTCGTCCGTGGCGGCGGTGAAGACGGAGCCGATCGCATGGAGCAGCGAATGGTCGCCGAGATTGCGAAGCTCCCGCCCAAAGCGCGCGCGGAAGCGCAGGCCGAACTGAATGAAGTGCGAAACATGCGAAAGAACCTCGCCGATCTTCCCGCAGAAGAACGCCGGGCTAAGATGGCGGAATATTTTCAGGACCCGAAGTTTCAAGACCGGATGGAACAGCGGCAGAATGACCGAGAATCGCGGATGACCCCGGAGCAGCGCGTTCAACGGGCGCAGCGGTATGCGCAGCGCCGCCAAGATGTGCGAAACGGCGGGCAAAAATGATCACTTCACGAACATGCCGAGGGAATGCGGCGCGCGGATTTACGCTTTTGGAACTGCTGACAGTCATCGCGATCATTGCGATCCTCAGCGCGATGCTTTTCCCGGTGATAAACTCGATCGGATACAAGCGGGATATCGCGCGCTGCACGAACAACCTGCAGCAACTCGGAGCGGCGGCGCATCTTTACGCTTCGGACCACGATAACCGGTTCCCGGAGATCGAGCCCGATCCGACCAATCCGCTCAGCGTGCCGACGGATTCGGGGCAACCACGCGTCTCGATGCTCGCGGCCTTTCAAAACTACGGCATTTCAAACAAGGAACTGCAGTGTCCCACCGATATGCGGCTCGGCGCTGCGAGCTCGTTTGCGCTGAAGCAGAGCAGCTATATGTGGCAGATGTATTCAGAGGATGAACAGCAGACCGGCGTCATTCGCTACACCTTCCGAGGAGCGTTTCCGGCGCGGATGTCGCGAGTGCAGCTTTGCACGGATTGGCAGGCTATTCATCCGATCAACCCAGCGGACGGCGCGCCGATGCGATTCAACATCCTGTACGCGGATGGGCATGTCTTCAGCGCGGACATGAATCACCCGGTCGCGCGCTGAATGCCGCCCGGGCAGCCGGGGCGGAATCGTCCCGCGGGCGGATTGTTTTTCGGCGCGGCTGCGGTTGCGGCAAAATGCGCCTGAAAGGACGGAATTTGCAACCGATTGCGCCCAAACGACGATGTGAAAGCGTAAGGAACGGAGGCGCGATTCAAATACTTGCTTTCGCCTCAAATTCGGTAAGACCATCTCTTTGCAATTTCACGATCCATACGCGCATGACTTCGCTTAAAGTTTGGCAGGGAAAACCGTATCCGCTCGGCGCCACTGTGACCCCGGAAGGGGTTAACTTCGCCCTGTTCGCCGAAAATGCCACAGGGGTGGATCTGTGCTTGTTTGACCGGTTGGGAGATCCGACGGAGAACGTCCGGATCCGGATGACGGAGCACACCGACCAGGTCTGGCACTGTTGCCTTCCCGAACTCCAGGAGGGCCAGCTTTACGGATTCCGGGTTTACGGAGCTTACGATCCGCAGCACGCGCACCGCTTCAACGATTCCAAGCTTCTGCTCGATCCGTACGCGAAAGCGATCACCGGCCTGATGACCTGGAGTGACGAGATGTTCGGATATCCGCTGGACGGCGGCAAGGACGCCGATTTGCAGCGGGATTATCGGGACAACGCGTGGGGCATGCCGAAGTGCGCGGTCGTGAGCGACGCGTTCGATTGGTCTGGAGAAAAACGTCCGAATACTCCGCTGGCGGAATCGATTATCTACGAAGTGCATGTGAAAGGTTTTTCGAAGACTTGCCCCGATATTCCGGAGCCGATTCGCGGGAGTTATGCGGGGCTCGGAAGTGAATTTGCCGTCGAGTACTTTAAGAAACTGGGTGTGACCGCAGTCGAACTGATGCCGGTCCATCATTTTGTGAACGACCAGTTTTTAGAGGACAAAGGATTGTCTAATTACTGGGGATATAACTCGATCGGATTTTTTGCGCCGCACTCGACCTATGCGAGCACGGGTCTCGCAGGAGAGCAAGTAGTCGAGTTCAAGCAGATGGTGATGAATCTGCATGCTGCCGGCATCGAAGTGATCCTGGATGTTGTATATAATCATACGGGCGAGGGAAATCATCTCGGGCCAACTCTTTGTTTTCGAGGGATCGACAACGCCGCGTACTACCGGCTGGTGCCGGATGACAAGCGATTCTGTATGGATTACACGGGGACCGGGAATACGCTGAACATGGTGCATCCCCGCGTGTTGCAGCTTTTGATGGACAGCCTGCGGTACTGGGTCACAGAGATGCATGTGGATGGATTCCGCTTTGACCTTGCGGCGGCGCTTGCCCGCGAATTGCACGAGGTGAGCAAGCTCTCGGCCTTCTTTGACTGCATCCACCAGGATCCGATCATATCGCAGGTAAAGCTAATCGCGGAGCCGTGGGACGTGGGCGAGGGCGGATATCAAGTTGGAAACTTTCCGATTCTTTGGGCTGAATGGAACGGCAAATATCGGGATTGTGTCCGGGCCTATTGGAAGGGGGACGAGGGCACGATCGGGGAGTTTGCAAACCGCCTCACCGGCAGCTCGGACCTCTACGAGTGGAGCGGCAAGCGCCCGACGGCGAGCATCAACTTCATCACGGCGCACGACGGCTTCACGATGCAGGATCTGGTGAGTTACAACGACAAGCATAACGAGGCGAACGGCGAGAACAATCAGGATGGGCATAACGATAACCGTTCATGGAATTGCGGCGTCGAGGGGCCGTCGGAGGACGGCGAGATCTGCAAACTGCGCGCGCGCCAGCGCAGAAACCTGCTGGCGACATTGCTTCTCTCCCAGGGAATACCGATGCTGTTGGGTGGCGACGAATTTGGCCGGACGCAGAATGGAAACAATAATGCCTACTGTCAGGACAACGAACTGTCGTGGTACAATTGGGACCTCGCGGATTGGCAGAAGGTGCTGCTCGAATTTACCCGCAGTGTGATCCGGCTGCGTCGAGAGCACTCGGTGTTCCGCCGGCCGAAGTTCTTCCAGGGCCGGCGCATCCGGGGAGCGGGCGTGAAGGATATCATGTGGCTCGACATCGATGGGACGGAGATGAACGAGGAGAACTGGAATTCCGGCTACGCGCTCTGCATCGGGATGATGCTGAGCGGCGATACGATGGATGTGCGCGATGCTCACGGTGAACCGCTCCGCGACGACACTTTTTTAGTGCTCTTCAATGCCTTTCACGAACCGATCACTTTCACTCTGGCTGGAAAACAGGAGGTGCATTGGGAGCTGGTGCTCGACACCCGCTACGAGGCGGGCTCTCCCGAAACGCCCACTACGATGGAGTCCGGAGGCGAACTCGAACTCGTCGGAAGATCGATGTGCGTCTTGAAGCTTGCGAAAGGTTCGCAGGAGGACGCGCGGATGGCGTCCTGGAAACAGCCACAGAAGGCGCGCCCGACTGCGCCGCCGGCGCCGGCGCCGCCGTCGAAATACGACAAGCCAGATCTGACCACTGCCACGAAGAAGGCGCCCCTCGTCGAGAAAGACGATCTCGGTCTTCCGCATCCGACCCTGCCGCCTGCGACGCTGCCACCGGCGCCGCCTGGCAAGAGCGCTTAAATGAGCGGGGACGCTGTGGGCGCAAAGAAGCGACGAGTTGGCGGGTTGTCCCTTCAGTTTCGGACCATTATGCGCCACTGCACCTCATTTCTCATTGTATCGCTCATCGCCACCCGCGTCGCTCTTGGTGGCGTCGAAGCGCCCAAGCCGCTCGATGTCTTCCCTGCGGATATCAACCTCACTTCTCAGCGCGACAAGCAGTCGGTAATCGTCTGCGCGACGGGTGCGAATGGCATCAATCGCGACGTGACTGCGGAGGCGAAGCTCACCGTTGTCGATGGATCGAAAGCGAAGGTCGAGAAGGGTGTCGTCCTGCCGATAGCGGACGGCGAGACGAAGCTCAAGGTTGAGTGGGACGGGAAGGTGCTGGAAGTGCCGATCAAAGTGGCGGGCGCCGCCGTGGAGTCGCCCGTTTCGTTCCGACTCGACGTGATGCCGGTCTTCATGAAAGTGGAGTGCAATCGTTGCCACGGTTCCGCGCGCGGCCAGGACGGATTTCGCCTTTCTCTGTGGGGATTCGATCCGGAGGCGGATCATTTTCGCCTAACGCGTGAAATTCCCGGCCGCAGGATCAATCTTGCGCTCCCGGAAGCCTCGATGCTTCTCACGAAGTCCGATGGGGAGGCGCCCCACACGGGAGGCAAGCGATTTGAGAAGGGGAGCGATCTGTACAATACGCTGCTTCGCTGGCTCCAGGCTGGCGCTCCGAACGACGCGCCGGATGTCGCGAAATGCACGAGTCTCGAGTTGCTCCCGAAGAAGCTGCTTCTCGAAAGCCCGGGGCAAAAATTCCATCTCACGGCGCGCGCGCATTACTCGGATGGGACGGATCGGGATGTAACCGACACGGCGCTTTTCCTCACGAACAATGAAGGAACGGCAAAGGTGGACGCGGATGGGACGATCACGACCGGCCAGCGCGGCGAGGCATTTGTGATGGCTCGTTTCGCCACGTACACGGTGGGCGCGCAGATCATCGTGATCCCGAAAGATTTGCAATACGAATGGCCCAAGGTCGAGGAGCGCAATTTCGTGGACGAACTGGTGGACGCGAAGATTCGTGCGCTGCGCATGACGCCGAGCGGGGTGTGTGACGACGAGACTTTCCTGCGGCGCGCGTATATCGACGTGATCGGCCTGCTCCCATCGAGCGCCGAGGTGACCGAATTTGTGGCATCCAAGGACGGGCAGAAGCGGGAGAAGACGATCGATGCCCTGCTTGGACGCAAAGAGTTCGTCGATGTATGGGCGCTCAAGTGGAGTGAGCTTCTGCAAATCCGCACTTCGCAGAACAATAATGGCGGGTACAAGGCGGCCCTCGGCTATTACACTTGGTTGAGGGGGCAATTGGGAAACAATATCCCTATCAATGAGATCGCGCGGCAAATTCTCTCCGGCACGGGATCGAATCTGGAATCGCCCGCGGCAAACTATTACGAACTCGAACAGGATCCGTTGAAACTCGCCGAGGATACCGCGCAGGCATTCTTTGGAATCCGCATCCAATGCTCTCAGTGCCATAACCATCCATTTGACCGCTGGACGATGGACGATTACCGCGGCTTCGTTGCGTTCTTTACGCAGGTCGGGCGCAAGAACGGGGAAGATCCACGCGAGCGGATTATATTCAACCGTGGCGAAGGCGAATCGAAACATCCCGTTGGTGACCGGGTTGTGCCGCCTAAATTTCTCGGTGGCGATGCCCCGGATTGCAAAGGCAAGGACCGCCGCGAGGTGCTCGCCAATTGGGTTGCTTCCCCGGATAATCCTTACTTTGCCCGGCATATCGCAAACCTCATATGGGCGCAGTACATGGGGCGCGGCATTGTCGAACCTGTGGACGACGTGCGCATATCGAACCCGGAATCGAATCCCGAACTGATCGAGGCGCTAGCAAAAAAGATCGTCGAATACAACTACGACTTGCGCCGAATTGTGCGCGATGTCTGCACCTCGCGCACTTATCAGCAGACGACCCGTCCGAATGAGACAAACGCGCTCGATGACCGCAATTTTGCGAAGGCCACCATTCGCCGGATGCGGGCTGAGGTGCTGCTCGACTGCATAACGGAGGTGACGGAGACGAAAGAGAAATATCGAGGCCTGCCCCTTGGCGCGCGCGCCGTTGAGATAGCGGATGGCAAGACGTCCAATTACTTTCTTACGACCTTTGGCCGTCGGGATCGTGAGACCATCTGTTCACGGGAGGAAGTAGGTCCGACGCTCAGTCAGGCGCTGCTGCTTATCAATGGCGACACGGTCGAGCAGAAGATCACTCAAGGAGCGGTGATCAAGAAACTGATGAGTTCCAACAAGACGCCGATCGAGATTGTAAAGGAGCTTTATCTCCGCTGCTATGGGCGCGAACCGAGCGAGGAAGAATTGCGCAAACTGGAGCCGACTTGGGGTGTCACCGAAGAGCAGCCTGCCGTTCTTCACGATATTTTTTGGGCGCTCATGAATGCCAAGGAATTCATGTTCAACCACTAATCGTTGCGGCTGCCGCGCGACCGGCTTTTCATGCCGCTGCATTCTTCGATCCCGCCCCGGCGATGCGCACCCGCCTGGGGTCCCAAAGGCGCAATGCTCGCTCGGAATCGAAAGGGAGCAGTTGACGGTTGGGCAGGAAGCTCATTACGTTCTTAAGCATGCAGGAGTTTCTCCAGTTCGTGTTGCGACAGCTCATTGATTTTCCGGAAGAGATGATTCTCACCAAGGTCGAACTTCCAAAGAAGACGGTCTTCAAGCTGAAGCTTCGGAAGAGCGACATCGGGAAAGTCATCGGCAAGCACGGGCAGACGATCATCGCCATCCGCAATCTCCTCGGGGCCGCTGCCGCCCGGCACGGGCAGAGGGCCGCCTTGGATATCATCGAGGATGACGTCCCGCCCCGCTGAACCCGCTTTTTTTTGAGGCTATGCAGGCGCTCCGCCTTGTAGGGACGTTTCTGGCGCTCTGCCCGGCATGCGCCTCCGCGCTCGTGACCGTCGCCGACCCGAAATAAATTAAGCTGCTGGACGGCGCAATGATTCGCCCCGCACCGGCTCTGCTTGGATCACGGGTCGGCTTGGAAATCGGCGACGACTGGCGCGTGATCGCTTGTGCCGAAGTCTGCGGCGACCGTGCATGCTGTGGCGCGAGTCGCGAGCGGTCCACTGGCGAGAACGTAGTCGAGCCTCCAGCCGATGTTGCGCTGGCGCATTTGACGCCATGGCGCCCACCATGTGAATAGCCCGTCATTCAGCGGATCCATGGCGCGTCCGAGATCGATCAATCCTTTTCCGAGAAGGTCATCGAATAGGGCGCGCTCTTCGGGAAGCTGGCCAGTTACCTGACCGCGCTCCTTGGGATGCACATCCCGCTCTTCACGCGCGATATTGATGTCGCCGCAGACGATGAGCGCGTCGGAAGTGGATCGGAACTCTGCCGCGTATTCCATGAGAGCCCGGAAAAAGCGGAGTTTCGCCCTGTAATCCTTGCCCCCATTCGGAACATAGACGGAAGCCACCGTGATCGCTCCAACCTGCGCCGTAACGATACGGTGCTCCATATCGAAGTGCGGATGGGCAAAATGCGGGCGCTCTGGACATGAGTCCTTTCGCACGAGAAGGCCCACCCCTGAATACCCTTTGGCTCCGTGCCAATAGCACCAATAGTCTCCAATCTCGCAAAGCGAGGCGGGAACCTTTTCCGGCGCAGCCTTGATCTCCTGAAGGCAGAGGATGTCCGGCTGTTCGCGTGCGATCCACTCGACCACTTGCGCCTCCCGCGCGCGGATGCCGTTCACATTCCAGGTTGTGATCTTCACGCTTGGGCTACGTTGCGTTGGATGCAAGAATCTCGCGCGCTTGCTTGCAGTCGAGGGCGATCTGGAAGCGCAGTTCTTCAAGGCCGTTGAACTTGCATTCCGGACGGATGAATCCGCGGAAAGTCACTTCGATCTCCTCTCCGTACAAGTCGCGATCGAAGTCGAAGATGTGCAATTCCAACGTACGCTTTCCAGCGAGTTCGACGGTCGGGCGGATTCCGATGTTGACGATGCCGCGGAGTTGCTGCTCGCGCCAGAGGGCCTCCACGGCATACACACCGTCCGGTGGAAACTGTTCGCAATGAGCGCTCAAATTGGCAGTGGGAAAACCAAGAGTGCGGCCGAGCCGCCGTCCTGCCTCCACAGTGCCCCAGATCTGGTAAGCGCGACCGAGAAAGCGGGCCGCGGCGGCAAGATCCCCCGCTTCGACGGCTGCGCGGATAATCGTGCTGCTTACAATCTGTCCGTCGATTTGCACGGCGGACACTCCCACTTCATTGAAGCCAAGGGAGTCTCCCAGTTCGGCGAGGAGGTCGAGATTCCCGGCGCGGCCTTTGCCGAAGGACCACGCGTACCCGACGCAAATCTCCTGAAGCGGATTTGCAGCGGCTGCGATCTCGCGGATAAAATCCTCCGGCGCCTTGCTGGCAAATTCGGATGTGAAGGGGATTGTGAGTATGCAGCGAACTCCCAAGTTTTCGATAAGCCGGATCTTATGCGGCGTCGAGGTCAGCAGTCGTGGCGCCTGGCTGGGCCGGAGGAGGCGCATGGGGTGCGGATCGAATGTGACTGCCACTGCCTCCCCTCCCGCGGAGCGCGCATCGGCCAGCGCTCTGCCGATTACGGCTTGATGGCCGAGATGCACCCCGTCGAAGACCCCGATAGCTAGAAAAAGCGGACCGGGCACGCCGGCCAGCTCGGCGATTGAATGCAGTAAAGTAATTGATTGCATTGCGTTGCGCGGGGCGCGCAGTTGATTTGAGAAATTTCCTGCTTAAGCGCCGCGCATTCTGGAGACCGTGGGCAGATCGAGGATCTTTGCGGCTGTCTCCATTGGCGGCTGCGTTTGGAGTTGTTCGATTGTGACGGCGTGGTCCAAGGTGAATCGTCCGGATTTTGTCCTTCGCAAAGCTTTGAGGTGCGCGCCGCAACCGAGTTCGTTGCCGATGTCAAAGGCGTAAGTGCGAACGTAAAAGCCTTTGCTGCACGTAACGCGAAAATCGATGTCCGGCAGTCGCACGCCTTCGATTTGATAGCCAAAGACATGTACGAAGCGCGGCTCCCTTTCTACGACCTTTCCCTGTCTCGCCAGCTTGTATAGGGGGACTCCGTCTTTCTTAATCGCGGAGACCATCGGCGGCAGTTGGTAAAAATCGCCGCGAAACTTCGCGAAGGCCGCCTCGATCTCCTGCGTGGTAAATTCGGGGACGAGGCGGGTTTCGACGACTTCACCATCCGCGTCCTGGCTGTCGGTCGTTACGCCGAGTTCCATTGTGCCGACATACTCCTTGTCTTCGGCCATGAGCAAATCCTGAATCTTTGTTCCTTTGCCGATGACCACAAGGAGGAGACCGGTCGCCAGAGGATCGAGCGTTCCGCAGTGGCCGACCTTTTTTATGCCCAGGCGCCTCCGCACAATCGCGACGACATCGTGCGATGTCATTCCGCTGGCCTTATCGATCAGGAGCACTCCATTGAGGTTGTCTAGTTGCATCTTAAAAATCGGTCACAAAGAGGAGGCGGCCAAGGCGCGTTGGATAGCCTGCAGCACACGCTCTTCGACTTCCGCCAGGCCCCCGGCAATCCGGGCGCCCGCGGCGAGCGCGTGCCCGCCGCCGCCAAATTCGGCGCAGATTTTGCAGACATCGACGCGGGGATCTTTCGATCGCAAGCTGACTCGCACCTTCGAGTCCGGCATTTCCTCGAAGAATGCCGCGACGATTACACCCTCCACGGCGCGAATGGTGTCAATGAGGCCTTCATTATCCTCTGGCTGGGCGCCGACGGCTCGCACCGTATCGAGGGTGAGCGCGAAACTTGCGACCTTGCCGTCCGCGCTAAAGCGGAGCACGTTCAACAACGCACGCAAGAGCTCCAGTCTGCGCTTCGGATAGCTCTCGTACATCCGCTGGGAAAGGTTGCCGACATTGACTCCCAATGTGATGAGGGCCGCCCCGATTTCATAGGTTCGGGACGTCGTGTTCGGATACTGAAACGAACCGGTGTCGGTAGAGATGGCGGCGAACAGGTTGTCAGCCATTTCGCGTGTGATCGGAAAGCCCTGTGACTCGAATAACTCAAACAGGATCTGACCGGTGGCTGGTGAGCGCGCATCGATATAGGAAAGATCGCCGTACCCATCGTTGGAGATGTGGTGATCGATATTGATCCAAACGTCCGCGTGTTTTACGGAAGCCAGACAGGAGCCCGCCCGATTCCGCACGGCCGTATCCAGCACGATCGCCACTTCAAATTCCGTCGGCGCGGCAGGCGGCTTTATTACAAGCTCGTGCCCAGGGAGATAACTGAAGTTTTCCGGCATGCCGTCTTCGTTCCAGACTACGACATCCTTGCCGAGTGCTCTCAAACAAAGTCCCATTGCGATCGAGCAGCCGAGCGCATCGCCGTCGGGGCGCACATGACTCATTACGACGAAGCGATTGCGCGCGCGCAGGATGTCACCGATGTCGCCGAATACGCAGTTGGTTTTCATGGATGGCGTCGCTTTGCTCGTGCGTTTACGGCTCTTCGACGAAGGGGTCCCCAGCTTCTGCCGGTTCAGGCTCCACAGGCAGGTTCAGCTCTTCAAGTATCCCTAAAATGCGTCCTCCGCGGACGATGGAATTGTCGAGGTGAAAATGAAGGTGCGGTGTGTACTTGATAACAACGCGCTGTGAGAGATCGCGTTGAAGATCCTGCCGTCTGTCATGGAGGAGGGTTACGGCCGCGTGTTGCTGTTTGTCGGTCCCAATGACACTTATGAAGACATGGGCTTGCTTTAAATCGGGAGTGATATCGACATGCTGAATCGTCACCAGTTTCGCGTCGAAATTGATTTCGCGCCGGACGATTTCGCTGAGTTCGCGCTTGATGATCTCGTTGACGCGTTCAAGACGGTGTTTCATAGACAGGTCGGGTTTTCGTTTCGCGCGCCGAAGCTCTCACCCGCGCACCAGAAGCGCCGGGGCTGCCGCTCTTCCAGCGCGCACGCTTTAAGGTCAGAGTCGCGGAGGGAGCTTCTCGAGGTTGTAACACTCGATAATATCGCCCACCTCGTATTCCGTGAAGTCACCCAGCTTGATGCCGCATTCGAGGCCATTGCGGACTTCCTTCACATCGTCCTGGAACCGGCGCAGAGTCGCAAGGCCGCCGTCGTAAATTGGCTGGCGCCCGCGAAGCACTCGCGCCCGCCCAGTCCGCGCGATGCGTCCATCGGTGACGACGCAGCCCGCGACGAGACCCTTCGACAGTTCGAACACCTTCTTTACTTCCGCATGGCCGATTACGCTCTCGCGCGTTTCGGGATCGAGAAGGCCCGCCATTGCTTCTTTCACCTGGTCGATGAGTTCGTAAATGATCGAATAGAGCTTGATCTGAACGCCCTCGCGTTTGGCCGCAGCAGCGGCAACAGACTCGGTCTTCACGTTAAAGCCGACAATGATGGCGCCGGAAGCGGCGGCCAGGAGGACATCGTTTTCGCTGATCGGACCGACGGCCCCGTGGACGATCACGAGATCGATCTTCTTGCTTTCGATCTGGTTAAGAGAATTGACGACAGCCTCGGCTGATCCCTGGACGTCGCATTTGAGGACCATATTCAGGACCTTCTTTTGGCCTTCCGCCAAGCTATCGAAGAGATTTTCCAGCGTCGGCCTTTCCGGCACGGACAGCTTTTGCATCCGCACATCGCCGAGGCGCTCCTGGCTGAGTTGGCCGGCGTCGCGCTCGCTGTCCATCACCAGCAATTCATCGCCCGCGTTGGGAAGGCCGCTGAAGCCGAGAACTTTGCAGGGCGTGCTCGGACCGGCGCTCTTCATCGGCTTGCCATGCTCGTCGATAAGCGATTTGACCTTTCCGCTGTAGCTCCCGCAAATGAAGGCATCCCCGACGCTGAGTCGTCCGGTGCGCACGATCACAGTCGCGGTCGGGCCGCGTCCCTGCTCGATCTGCGCCTCGATGACGTTTGCGCGTGCTGGGCCTTGGTCGCTGGCCTTCAATTCGGAGACTTCCGCCAAAAGGAGGATGCTCTCCAAAAGCTTGTCGATGCCCGTGCCCTTCGGCGCTGCGACCGGGATTACGATCGTTTCGCCTCCCCAATCTTCGGAAGCGAGACCTTTCTCCTGAAGCTGGCCTTTTACCTTATCCAGATTTGCGGAAGGAAGATCGGTTTTTGTGATCGCCACCATGATCTGCACCTTCGCAGCGCGGGCATGGTTGAGAGCCTCGATCGTCTGCGGCATGAGGCCGTCATCCGCCGCGACAACCAAAACGACGAGATCGGTGACATTTGCCCCCCGGGCGCGCATCGCCGTGAACGCGGCGTGGCCAGGTGTGTCGAGAAAGGCAATCCGCTGTCCTTTGTATTCGACGGAATACGCTCCGATATGCTGTGTAATTCCGCCTGCCTCGCCGGCTGCCACACGCGTCTTGCGGATCGCATCCATCAAAGTCGTCTTGCCATGATCCACGTGGCCCATGAAGGCGACGATCGGCGCGCGTGTCTTGAGTTCGTCCGCTTTCGGCGGAGGAGGCAGCGCAGGCGGTTCGGGCGCCTTTTCCACCGGTTTGTGGACTCCGCCGCCTTTCTCCCGCTTTTCCTTCTCGAAGGTAAATCCGTGCAGCGTGCAGACCTTCTGCGCCACTTCCACTTCGACGGCTTGATTGATGCTGACAAAGATGGACATCTTCATCAGATCGGCAATGAGCACGAAGGGCTTCACGCTCATCGCGGCGGCAAGATCCCGCACGATGATCGGCGGTTTGAGGTGGATGATCTTCTCCTCCTTCGGCTCTTCTCCTGCGGCGGCGGCAACCGGAGGCGCGGCAGGCGGCGGCGCATCCACGGCGGTCGGAGCGGGAGCGGATCCCATAGGATTGATCGGCGGCGCGGGGGTCGAGGGCTCGGGCGCCTGGATCCTTGAAATGGGCGGGAGAACGGCGAATGGCCTGTTCTCAAGGTCGGTTTGCGGGCGCCGCTTCTGGACCTTCGGCTTCTCGTCGATCAGCGAGAGTGCCTCTTTCGGCGCGGCGCGCTTTTCAGGCCTGGCTGCGACTTCCTTCTCCTTCTTCTTGTCAGCGGAGGCGGGCTTCAAGGCTGCGCCAGCCTTGGCAGATGGGGCCGCCTTAGAGTGGGCGGGAGCCTTCGGCGCCGCTTTTTCGTCGGACGCCTTTTTGCTGGTTCGATTTGGAGTCTTGGTTGCCATTAAAGAGTGTCGCAGTTTTCATGGTTCACGCCTTTTGGCTGGAACCCATTGTCTTCTCAAATTCGCGCGTTGCTGCGGCATGAATCTCGGAGGCTTTCGGGAGATCGATTCCGAGAGCATCCGCGATATCCTGCGCCTGGGCGCCCGTCGCGATTACTTCAACGGAATTCATTCCGATATTGATAAGCTGGCGCGCAAGATCCTCGGAGACCTGCAGTGCCGCAGCGAGGCTGTTGACACCGCGCGTCACATTGTCCTCGAAAGCCTTCTTCGCGGATTCGTCCTTCTCGATGTTGATCTCCCAACCGGTAAGCCGCGATGTAAGGCGGGCATTTTGGCCGCGCTTGCCGATTGCGAGTGAGAGTTGATCCTCATCCACTTTGATGAAGACGGCCTTCTTGCCCTCCTGGAGCGTCACACTTTTCACCTTCGCGGGCTTGAGCGCTTCCAGGACAAACTCCTTCACGTCGGCGGTCCAGCGGATGATATCGACCTTCTCGTTGTTGAGCTCCCGGACGATATTTTTGACCCGTGCGCCGCGCATTCCGACGCAGGCTCCGACAGGATCGACCTTTTCGTTTGGACTCCAGACGGCAATCTTCGTACGGTAACCGGCCTCGCGGGCTATTCCCTTGATCTCGACGGTGCGATCGGCGATTTCGCTCACTTCGGTCTCGAAAAGACGCCGGACAAAATTGGGATGGCTGCGCGAGAGGATGATCTCGGGGCCGCGCGGCCCGTTCTCAACGGCCACGACATACGCGCGGATACGGTCGCCGATGTTGTAATCTTCCGTCTGCACACGTTCCCGGGCAGGCATGATCGCCTCGAATTTGCCGAGATCCACGATGACATCCGAGCGCTCGAAGCGCCTCACCGTGCCGGACACGATTTCCCCGGCGCGATCCTTAAACTCGTCATAAATCATCTCCTTCTCGGCCTGGCGGATGCGCTGCATCATCGCCTGTTTGGCCGTTTGGGCAGCGATTCGTCCGAAATCCTTGGGCGTAACTGGCACATCGATTTCTTCGCCCAATTGGGCGTCGGGCTTCAGCTTCTGCGCTTGAGAGAGCGCGATTTCATCGTGCTTGTTCTCGACGCGTTCGACCACGAGCAGCTTGGCGATAGCCTTCATCTCGCCCGTTCTCGCGTCGGTCTCGACGCGCAAATCCCGGGCGGCGCCCACCGCCTTGCGGGCCGCTGAAAGCACCGCATTATTAATAGCCTCGAGGAGCACTTCGCGTTTGATCCCGCGATCGCGCTCGAAGAAATCCAGGCCTGCTAGAATTTCGCTATTCATGTCAGATTCGTTGCGGCCAAAGACAAAAAAAGTGGGTTGTTTAGACCCACTGGGTGATTTGGCTGGTCGGAAGGTGGACTTTACGCGTCTGCGATAGCGGAGTCAAGGAGAGAAACACCGGCGTCGCGCACGGGCGGCAGGGCTGAGGACGCCTGCCCGCATGCCGGGTTACGGCTGAAGGTCGGTTCTTTCTCTACGCCCCGGAGAATAAGGCCGGGCGGACGCTCACGTTTTTACGGAAGCGTGCGCCTTCACGTTGACACACCTGCGGCGTCAAGTAGCCTGCGCCGCTTATGAACAAGGCCATCCTCGCACCTGGAGCACCCGCCGCCGTCGGACCGTACTCGCAGGCCATCGCTTCGGGCAGCTTCCTTTTCTGCGCCGGGCAGATCCCGATCGACCCGGCGACCGCCGAGCTGGTAAGGGGCGATGTCGCCGAGCAAACCACGCAAGTCTGCAAAAATATCGCCGCGGTGCTCAGCGCAAACGGCATGACCTTCGCGAACGTCGTGAAGAGCACAGTCTTCCTCACCGACCTGGCAAGCTTCGGAGCGATGAATTCCGTGTACGGCGCGCACTTTCAAGAACCGTTCCCCGCGCGTTCCACGATCCAGGTCGCGGCGCTGCCTCGCGGAGCGCAAGTCGAGATCGAAGTGATCGCAGCCGCGTAGAGTTCGGTATGAGCGGTGCGTAGCGATAGCGCGCCATGCGCAGAGTCGAAATGAAGTGGCGCGCATTGTCAGTGGCAGGGGTGGCTGCATTCAGGGAGTTCGCCTCGGACGCTGAGGCGTGGGTTGGCCGCAATTATTGGAGTATGGCTGTCGAGCGCTGCGCCGCTTAATAGGGCGTCCGGGATCGGTTCGGAGGCGCTCATGGGGCGAGATTGCGAGTGCAAAAAGCATGTGTGGGTCACTTCTGCCCCGCCGCTTTCAGTGCGTCGCAGCGTTTCCAGAACTGGGCGGCGTTCTTGAGCGGGGCGGAGCAATTCGATGTTCTCCGCTCCGCGCGGGATGATCGCACGGCGCAGCTTCGGCATTTCGAGGAGCGGGCGTAGGTCTTTGACGGGCGTGGCAAACAAATACCCCCTCGGCGGGAACCGTCTTTCGCGCCGGTTCCACGCCGTTCCTTTTAAGAAGATATCGGATCTGCGGGATTTTGCGCTCGGCAGCCTCACCAGGCAACACCGTGTGTGTTTCCGGGTCCGCGTCCTCGCGGGTAACGATCAGTTGGAGTTCGGAGAGGTTTCATGGAAAGGCGCTTCCTCGCAATTCAGTCTTTCGAGCCGCGCACCGCAATGTGCCTTACGCTGCTATTTGCTCGGCGCCGGATACGCCAATAATGTGGAGCGGACTGAGCATGATGGCTTCATCCCCATCAGGAACCGCCACCACTACCGTGTGCTTGACGATGGCCGCATTCTCCGGGTGATCGACGAGAAACACATCCCCGCTGCTGCACCGGATTTGGAACGGCTGAAAAGGCGTTTGCCGAAGATACATTCGAATCTGTTGAAGCATGGGGGGCACGATACCTCGCGGTGAAACAAAGGCAAGCCCGCTCGCTTCTTCCCCGCCGCCTTAAGCGCGTCGTAGCGTTGCCGGAACTGCGCTCAGTATTCCGTGATTTCCGTATCTTCCGTGGACCTAAATCCCCCAAACAAAAGTGCATGACAGGCTCCAGCCGTTCGCGTCGCGCGAGCGGCATGCTTGCAAGGTGGAACAGGCTCGCCTACGCTCCGCGCGTGCACGCCGAGACGTTGAAGGAAATTTTGCGCGCTCAGCCTTTTCATCCCTTCATTGTTCACACGGTCAGCGGTGAAACCTATCTCGTCGATCACCCGGATTTCGTCTAGCTTCCAGGTGCCGGTCGGACCATCTACATCCACCTGCCCGGGGGAGAAGGCGAACGCGTCCGCATCGTGGACACTGCATTGATCGAGCGGCTGGACACAAAGGACGTCCATCAGCCCAACTGAAAAAACCTGCCGCCGCGGGTCACTTCTGCCCCGCCGCTTTCAGCGCGTCGTAGCGCTTCCAGAACTTGGCGGGCGTGAGGCCGGAGTAGCCGCTCGACAAGTCACCATCCCCCTCCCAGCCCCCGGGCGGGACCCGTCTTTCGCGCCGGCTCCACGCCGGTCCTGCTCCGAATGATCTCGGTTTGCGGGATCTGCATGCGGCAGCCTCACCGGGTGTTCACCTAATGGGAAAAAGAAGCACGTCTCCGGCGGGAACGTTTCCCCGAAATCGGCTGAGGATCGCCCCGAAGAGCCCACCCGCCAGCGCCGGGGAACTCCCGCTTTCGCCGAAACTGTTTTGAAAAGCCTCGATCTCTGCCTGGAAAGCGGGCGCCGTCGGGTGACGCGCGGATGGGCTGCGCGACAGCACTTTTGCCGCCGTCGCCCTCCGAAAGATTAATGAGGGGCCGGAGCCATCGGAGGGACAGAAAGCCTCCGGCGATCCTCACCCCATCCACGGAAGCCTTTCATAAATCGAGGCCAGTGGCAGCGCGCAGCCGATCTCTGGCAGCTCGAGCGTCGCGGCGGGATCGCCCAGAAATTCCATCTCCCAGAGCTCACCATCTCGGCGGCGGTAAACCGTCACCGCCGCGCGGAACTGATCGACCAGCACATAGACGCGCATCGAGGGGAGGCTCTGGTAGTTGACCAGCTTGTCCCCGCGGTCGGCCCGATCGGTGTCCGGCGAGAGCACCTCGAAGATCACGCTCGGCTCCTCGATCTCCTGCGTGTCTTTCCCCGAGCAGTCCACCGTCACATCCGGGTAGTAATAAAACGTGTGCCCCGGCTTGCGGATGCGCAGCCGCATGTCGGAACCAAAAGGAGCGCACTTTTTTCCGCGGAGCTGACTATGCAACTCTCCGAAGATGTTTCCAGCCGCCAAATTGTGTTCCCGGCTCGCCCCGGCCATGGCGTAGATCATGCCCGCGAGGTATTCGTGCTTGGTGTCAGACCACCGCTCCACGGCCAGGTATTCCTCGGGCGTGGCGTAATGGGCGTCTTTGCGAAGGGCTGGACTCATGGCGCAAGCGCGAGCGTCCCCCCCGGCCTGCCATCCGTCAAGCCATCCCGCACTCCCATCTTCCCCGCCGCCTTCAGCACGTCGTAGCGTTTCCAGAACTGCGTTCAGTATTCCGTGATTTCCGTGGACATAAATCCCCCCAAAAATCTTTGGTTTGTGAATCGGCGGCAGTGTCCTGCTTTGCCGATTTCGAAGTTGATTTCCTGTGAGAACGAGACGGGCCGCAGAAGGGGGCAGCCGTGGGCAGGCCAATGATTTTACAGGGACAAAATGAGCTTGGAAATCTTCAAGCCATCGAGCGCGCTGATGTCAGTTAGATTCAGGCCGTTCAATCGAACTCACGGCGTCCCGCCGACTAATTCGCAAACCGCTCGGCTGGGTGCGGCGCTGGCAGCGCATGGGGATAGGTTGCAGGTTAGAATCGGGAGCGTACTCCGTGCTTTGGACACAATGCAATTTGAGACCGTGTTGATCGCGAGAGTGCCGCGGATCAAATACACAGATGGAAGGACAGAACTGGTGACTACTCCGTGGGCGGGACGGCATAGTCGGTTTACGGTGATGTTCGAAGCCTGGGCCATTC
>JBBSFI010000038.1:0-38811 GCA_038238905.1 Chthoniobacterales bacterium
GAACCCGCCGTGGCCCTCACGGGAAGGGGCGATGTAGTAGCCCATGCCGCTGTACTTCATGGCCATCGCAAAGGCGCGGTCGGAAGCTTCGGCAACGTCGGCTTTCGCCTGAGGGGCGAAGGCTGTGAGGAGTCCGCCAGCGACGAGCGCCAGCGTGGTGGATGTGAGGAGTGATTTCATGATGATTTGGTTTGTTTGGTGGTTGGGTTTTGGTTTGGCGCCTTCATCCGTCGGACGAAGCCGCTTACGTTCTTCTTTTGGGAAGTGCTTCCAAAACGTGACGGAGAAATTTAGGGAATTTCGGTTCGCGGCGGCTTGGGGCGTCCGCTACGAATGTGTGATGTTCGAGAACGCGAGGGAACGCATCGACTCCCACCAACATTTCTGGTCCTACGATCCCGCACAGTATCCATGGATCGCACCTGGATCGGCCCTGCAGCGAGACTGGCTTCCGTCCGATCTGGCGCCGCTGCTGGCGGACGGAGGTTTTGGCGGCTCGATCGCGGTGCAGGCGCGGCAAACCGTCGAGGAATCAAGATGGTTGCTCGAACTCGCCGAACATCATTCCTTCATCAAGGGGGTGGTCGGCTGGCTCGACCTTCGATCGCCCGCAATCGAAAGCCAGCTAGAGGCCTTTTCGCGCCATCCTAAATTCGTTGGCGTGCGGCATGTCGCGCAAGATGAGCCGGACGATCGATTCCTGCTTTCGGAAGCGTTTCTAATCGGAATCGCCGCGCTGAACCGGCATCGCCTTGCATACGACCTCCTTGTCTATCCGCGGCAATTGACGGCTGCAATTGTCCTGGCGGCAAAATTTCCCGCGCAGATGTTTGTGCTCGATCACATCGGGAAACCGCCGATTCGCGACGGGACGATGACGCCGTGGAAAGAACGGATCCAGGAACTGGCCAAAGCGCCAAACGTCTGGTGCAAAGTATCCGGAATGGTCACCGAGGCGGATCATGCCGGCTGGAAGGCGTCCGATCTCCGTCCCTACCTCGACGTTGTATTCGAGGCATTCGGGCCGAACCGGTTGATGTTCGGGTCGGATTGGCCGGTTTGTTTATTGGCTTCGAGCTACGATCGCGTGGCAGGCGTGGTCGAAGATTACGTCAGCCAGTTGACGAAAGCGGAGCAGGCGGACCTATTTGGCGGCAATGCGCGTCGATTCTACCGGATCGCGCCGTCGGCCTGAGCGGTTTTCCAAATCGGGTGGCGCGTGGCGCCGCCTCGGGATATGTTCCCGTATGTTTTTGGCAGTTCGGAACATGCGCCGCTTCCCAGGCAAACTAGGCATGATCGCGTCCGGGGCGCTTCTGCTCTTCTGTTCGCACGCGCGCGGCGAGGATTTTCAAGGCTCCACCCACTTGCTGCCGTATGACGAAGAGCCGCCCCACTACAGCGCCCAAACACCCGACGATGCCATCACGGCGTTGCAGGGGAAGATCGATCGTGGCGAGGTGAAGCTGGCTTGGGATGACAAATTCGGTTACCTGCCAAGCCTCCTCACGGCGCTCGGTGTGCCGCGATCGTCGCAGATGCTCGTCTTCTCGAAGACGTCAATGCAACGCAGCTTTATCTCGCCGCAGAATCCAAGGGCGCTGTTCTACAATGACGATGTGTACATCGGTTACATTCCGGGGGCGCCACGGATGGAGATTTCCGCGGTCGATCCGAAACTGGGCGGAACCTTCTACACGCTGGATCAGGAGCGGTCTGACCGGCCGCGGCTGGCGCGCGAATCGGATTGCCTGCGCTGCCATGCCTCCGCGCGGAGCATGGGAGTGCCTGGGCACATCTTGCGCTCGATTGGGACGGATGAAAAAGGCGAACTCGATGCCCGGACGGAAGCGGACGAGATCACCCATTGCACGCCGCTCTCGGAACGATGGGCCGGATGGTACGTCACAGGAACGCACGGCGATCAGACGCACCGCGGGAATTTGATTGGACCGGAGGCGTTCCTGAAACAGCAGGCTGAGCCAAATTACCTCGGCAATTTGTCGGATTTAAGCCAGTTCTTCGACACGTCGAAGTACATCACGGGATCGAGCGACATCTGCGCCATGATGGTGCTGGAGCACCAGGCGCACATGCACAACTACATCACGCGGCTCAATTATGAGGCGCAGTCGATGATGCAGACGTACGGGCACATCCGTTATCTGAAACATCAAATCGACGCATTTTTAAGATACCTGCTCTTTACCGAGGAGGCGCCGCTCACTTCACCGATTGTGGGGAATTCCGCGTTCGCAGCCGAATTTGCGGAGCGCGGGCCGCGGGATGGGAAGGGGCGCTCGTTGCGCGATCTGGACATGCGCACGCGCATATTCAAGCATCCGTGCTCGTTCCTCATCTACTCGCCGGCGTTCGACGATCTGCCGGAAGCGATCCATTCGGAACTGCTGCAGCGGCTCTACGACATTCTCACCGGGAAAGACAAGGACGCACAGTTTGCGAAGTTGACCGCGGAGGACCGCCAGGCGGTGCTTGAAATCCTGCGCGAAACGAAGCCCGGCCTTCCTCCCTACTGGCGCGCCCAAACGGCATCTTGATCCGCGCGCCGAGCGGACTCGTGGCCGCCCGGCGCAAGGTTGTGTCCTACTGCACCTCGAGCTTCGACTCGAATTCAGCGATGCGACTGAGCGCCTCGATAAACTCGGGAAGAGCGGATGCAGGGAGGATGATCGTGTCCCGGCGTCCGCCGACATCTTCGGTGATTTTCAAGTAGCGGCCGCGCTGGTTTTCCTTCAAATCGATGAAGAAAAGCTTTCGGTCGATCGCGAGCTTTTCGGAAGCGATCGGCGCGGCGTGTTGAGGTTCGTCGTTGTACATGTTTGGTTTCTACGTTAATCGCGCAACGCATTCTGCTGCTGACTGACCGCGGGCGTGCGCTTCCCAACGGACAATTTCTGCCACACAATCTACGACCGGATCGAGATCGCCTGCTTTGCAAAAATCGAATAGAATCGAGGGCCTCGGCAAGCGCTCGATCGGTGTGTGTCGTCTTTAAAGGACGTTGTAAAAATGGAGCGCCACTGTGGAATCTCAACCGGATTTTTCGCAACGATCGAAATCTCGGGACGCGCCTTCATTATCGACGATCCATAACGCATGGGTGCATCGCCGCGGATGCAGCCGGCCGGCATTTGCCGTGGAGATATTGCGTGGATTGGCAGCAAGAGGTCGAGTGGCGTGACGCCGTATTCGCAGCAAATCCGGTACCCGGCGGGCAATAATCCGAGCGGCTTTGTGAAGTCGTTAGCGGGGCAATGCCATCGCGCCGCACCGCACGACATTTTAAATTGCCGGCAGCGGCATCCGCCGTCGGGCCCCAAATTTTGAGCAAGCCAGCACCGGATTCCGGGAATTTACACAATTCCATTCCGGGCCGCATTTTCCACTTGCCAGCCTCATCCGCCTCCCGAATGATTCCGCCCCATTTCACGAGTCCCGCTCAAAAACCTCTGTTCGACCGGGCGCTTGTGAAAAATTTCACAAAGTCCTTGCATTCGTTTTTCTCAACGGATTAAATGCCCCTTTCCCTGACAACCCGTTCGATGTCTTCCGCACCTTTCCGCGGCTCTAGAAGCCGCCAACAGTTCTAGCGCATGGCGAATATTTTCCCGCGCGGGAGCAATTGGATCCCGATCAAGCTCACGGTCATCTCGTCCTTCATCGGACTGGCGATTTTCGCGGGGTGCTGGTATTACCTCACGCCTAAATACTCGCGTGTGGGCTATCAGCCCGTGCAGCCGGTGCCGTTTCCGCACGATATCCACACGTCGCAGCTTGGAATGGATTGCCGGTACTGCCACTCTTTCGTTGAAGTGGCGGCCCATTCCAACGTCCCGACCACTCAGGTTTGCCTGAACTGCCATTCCCAAATCCAAAAGGATAACCCGAAGCTTAAGCCGCTCTGGACCTCGTGGGAGACTGGGCAGCCCGTGCAGTGGGTGCAAATCCACAAGACGCCCGATTACGTCTATTTCAATCACTCGGTGCATGTGAATCGCGGGGTCTCCTGCGTGTCGTGCCACGGCACGGTCAATCACATGGAGGTGGTTTACCATGCCAAGCCGCACACGATGAAGTGGTGCCTGGAGTGCCATCGCGAACCCGAGCTTTTCGTCCGCCCCGTCGCGGAGGTGACGCATCTTGACTGGCAGCCTCCAGCAAAGGCCGGAGAGAGCATCGACGACGCGCAACTTCGCATCGGCACGGAGATTAAGCAGCGGGAACATCTGAATCCACCGGACAAGAATTGCGCAGGCTGTCATCGCTGATTTATCGACCTAATGAGCAAGCGCGTCTTTCATCATCCACCCGAGGCTCAGTCCGGCCGCAAGTATTGGCGTTCCCTCGGCCAGCTCGAGAAGACCCCCGAGTTCAATCGCTGGCTCGAAAAAGAGTTTCCGCAGGGCGCCGCCGAGTTTCAAGGCGGTGAAGTTTCCCGCCGCAATTTTCTTCAACTCATGGGAGCCTCGATGGCGCTCGCGGGCCTCAGCTTCGCAAGCTGCCGGCGCCAGTTGAATCTCGTGCCCTTCACAAAAGGGGTTGAGTGGTCGATTCCAGGCAAGGCGCTGTTTTACGCCACCTCGATGCCCGCCCGACGCGGCGCAGAGCCGCTGGTGGTGGCGACCTACGATGGGCGGCCGACGAAAATCGAAGGGAATCCGACGCATCCCGCAACGGCGGGCGCCAGCTCCATATGGGCGCAGTCGGCGATTCTCGACCTATACGATCCCGACCGGTCGCGCGACTTTCTCAACAAAGGGCAGAAGTCCGATAGCCTCAAATTTACGAAGGCCCTGGACGAGATTCTTGCCTCGGGCGGCGATGGCTCGGGAATCGCTTTTCTGGTGGAGCGAAATCATTCACCCACCCGCGAGCGGCTCCGCGCTCTCGCCGAAAAGAAATTCCCGAAGCTAAGCTGGTGCGTCTATGAACCAACGGGCGGGATTTCCGACGAGGTGTCCCGTGTCGCGTTTGGGGATGGCATCTTGGTAACGCCGCAGCTCGACAAGGCAGATGTTATCATGGCTGTCGATTGCGATTTCCTGAGCAATTCCGGCGGCAATCTCGATCAGATTCGGCAGTTCTCGTCACGCCGAAAAGTCAGTGCAACCGATTCAAAAATGAATCGGCTCTATGTGGTCGAGAACCGGTACACGGTTACTGGCGGAATGGCGGACCACCGGCTTCGTGTTCCCGCCAGCCAGGCCGGCGCTTTTCTTGCCGCCCTTGCGAATGCCATCGGCGCTGCTACGAAAAATTCAGAGCTCGCCGATCTTGCCAAAGCCTGGAGTGCAAACACCCCGTTTGCGGACGGTGACAAGAAGTACGTGGAGAACTGGGTAAGCGTCTCCGCCTCGGATCTCCTAGCTAGCAAAGGAAAATCCGTGGTTTTGGTTGGCGACCGCCAGCCGGCAGCCGTGCAACTGCTCGGCCACGCGATCAATTCAGCTCTCGGAAATCTTGGTAAGACGCTCATCGGTCGGCGCACGATCGAAAAGCCCGCGCTCACCATCGAGCAGCTTGCCGCTGCGATCGATGCGAAGAGCGTCAAGGCTCTGTTCATTCTCGGCGGCAATCCAGTTTACAATGCTCCGGCCGACCTCAAGTGGGCGGAGAAGCAGGCTACGGTCCCGCATGTGGTGCGGCTAGGATACCACGAGGACGAGACGTCGAAATCGGAGCAGGGGACGCCGCGCGTCGAGTGGCATGTGCCGATGGCGCATTTCCTCGAAGCCTGGTCCGATGGTGTCGCAAACGATGGGAGCTACACGTCGGTGCAGCCGATGATCTTGCCGCTTTTCGATGGCTGGTCGGAACTCGATCTTCTTTCGATCGTGGCCGGGGGGCAAAAGCCCGCCG
Organism: Chthoniobacterales bacterium; assembly: GCA_038238905.1. Lineage (GTDB taxonomy): Bacteria > Verrucomicrobiota > Verrucomicrobiia > Chthoniobacterales > Chthoniobacteraceae > JBBSFI01. The sequence continues at coordinate 5,881 of JBBSFI010000038.1, forward strand.
GAGCGGAGCTGGTGCAAGAAACTTTCGGCGAGCGGACCGGCGGGGCAGGAGATTTCACCGCCGCTTGGGCAAAGTTCCTCCACGATGGCTTCATCGCGGACAGCGCTCCGGCTCCCGAAGCCCTCTCGTATAAAGGCTCTGAAGCCGCTGCGTACGCCGCAAAAGCGGGGCCGGTTCCTGCGGCTGCGGCCGGCACATTTGAGGTGGTCTTCGCTGCGGATTCGAAGGTTGACGATGGACGGTTCGCTAACAATGGATGGCTGCAGGAATTGCCCGACCCGATCACGAAGCTGACCTGGGACAACGCCGCGCTTATAAGCCCGGCCACTGCGGAAAGTCTCGGTATTGCCGAGTACGATCTGCATATGAGGGTGAAACGGATCACCATCAAGGCTGGTGAAGCCACGCTCACCGTCCCGGCGCTTATTTCTCCCGGTGCAGCCGACAACTCGATCACCCTCCCGCTGGGGTACGGACGCACCGTGGTCGGGCGCGTCGGGCGCGGCACTGCCAATCTGGGCACGGGCTTCAATGCGTACCTCCTTCGGACTTCGCAAAATCCTTATTTCGTCACCGGCGCAACCGTCACGCCTGCGGATGGCATGTATGAGATGGGTGTCACGCAGGAGCATGCATCAATGGAAGGGCGCGGGGCCGACTTCACGCGTGAAGCGACGCTTACACAGTATAACATCGTGGCGAAGGAGCCGGAAGGGACGCCGACCAGCGCGTACTTCCAGAAGATGGGCATGGATGCCCATAATCCGAAAAACGTCTCGCTCTATTCTCATCCTCCGCTGAACAGCCCCACGAGCATCGATCCGCATGCATGGGGGATGACAGTCGATCTCAATAGCTGCACGGGCTGCTCCGCCTGCATGATCGCGTGCCAGGCCGAGAACAATATCCCGATTGTCGGCAAGGAGCAGGTTATCGACAATCGCGAGATGCACTGGATTCGCGTGGATCGATACTATGCCTCGGAGAACAACGATCTGAAAGATCCCGAGCTGATTTCGCAGCCGCTCATGTGCCAGCATTGCGAAAACGCGCCATGCGAGACGGTCTGTCCGGTCAATGCCACTGTGCATAGCGAAGATGGACTGAACGTGATGGCTTACAATCGGTGCATCGGCACGCGATATTGCGCCAACAACTGCCCGTTCAAGGTTCGCCGGTTCAACTTCTTCGATTACAACCAGAGGGACGTGCTCGGCCACAAAAAGGGCCATCCCTTCACCGGCTTGTATAAGTGGAATCTGACGTCCGACAAAGGGATGCCTGATACGCTCAAGATGCAGAAAAATCCAAATGTCACCGTGCGCATGCGCGGCGTCATGGAGAAGTGCACCTTCTGCGTGCAGCGCATCCAGGAGGCGAAGATTACTGCCAAGGCGCATTCCCGAGACACCGACGCCATTCCGCGCGTTCCCGCTAATGCGTTCACCACGGCTTGCGCTCAAGTTTGCCCGACCGACGCGATTACTTTCGGAGACATTAACAATCCCGAGAGCAACGTCTCGAAAATCAAGGCCGACGCCCGTGGCTATCGCCTGCTGGAATATCTTAATGTGAGCACCCGCGTCTGGTATCTGGCGCGGATTCGCAATCCCAATCCGCAAATGCCCGATGCTGGAAAACTCGGCGCATTCATTCATCCTGCCGGCGAAACGAACGAAGCCGCCACGCCAACCGGAGGCCATAGCTAATGTCGCAAGTACTCGATGATCCCGCCTCGGAGGTAACGCTCGAAACGCCGGTTGATTTGCGGCGGATCCCTCTCGTCGCGAACAAGCGCGATTTGCATTGGATAACCGAGCATGTGTCGCGAATCTGCGAAGGGCCGGCCCCGTTCTGGTGGTGGGTTTGTTTCCTCATCACGTCCATCGTGGCGTGCATCGGCCTCTTCTGCATCGGTTACCAAATCTCGAATGGCGTCGGCACATGGGGCGAGAATCATCCCGCGGGATGGGCTTGGGACATCACTAACTTCGTCTTCTGGATCGGCATCGGCCATGCCGGCACCCTTATCTCAGCCATCCTGTTCCTATGCCGGCAGAAATGGCGCACGTCGATTAACCGTGCTGCCGAAGCGATGACGCTATTTGCCGTCGTGTGCGCCGCCATTTTCCCAGGGATACACGTCGGTCGCGTCTGGTACGCGTGGTTCCTGGCGCCTGTGCCGAATGCGAATGGCATCTGGCCGAATTTTCGCTCCCCGCTCCTGTGGGACGTGTTTGCCGTCTCGACTTACTTCACGGTGTCGGTGCTCTTCTGGTACACCGGGCTTGTCCCCGATCTCGGCACACTGCGCGATCGCGCCAAGTCGCGCGCGGCCAAGTACTTGTACGGCATTTTCGCACTCGGTTGGCGCGGGTCGAACAGACACTGGCGCCACTATGAGTTGGCCTATCTGATTCTGGCGGGCATCTCGACGCCGCTCGTGCTCTCCGTTCACTCCGTCGTGTCGTTCGACTTCGCGGCGTCCATCCTGCCCGGCTGGCATACGACCATCTTCCCGCCGTATTTCGTCGCGGGCGCTATTTTCGGCGGCTTTGCGATGGTGCTCACCATCCTCCTTCCGGCGCGGTATCTGGTTTATCCGCAGTTACGCGATCTCGTCACTGTGGATCACGTCGATAAGATGGCGAAGATCATCCTGCTCACGGGATCGATCGTTGGCTACGCTTACATGATGGAGTTGTTCGTCGCGTATTACAGCGGCAACAAGTTCGAGTGCTTCACCTTCTTCCACGCCAGGTTCAACACGGACCACTCCGGGTGGTATCAATGGGCCTATTGGTGGATGATGTTCTGCAATGTCGTCTCACCGCAGATCTTCTGGTTCAAGTGGGCGCGCCGCAATCTGATCGTCGTCTTCATTGTCTGTATGTTTGTGAACGTCGGGATGTGGTTCGAGCGGTTCGTTATCATCGTTACTTCCCTAGCGCAGGACTTCCTTCCGTCTTCATGGGGTCATTACTTCCCGTCGTGGGTGGAAGTGTGGACGTTTGTCGGCACGTTCGGCATTTTTCTCTCACTCTTCCTTCTGTTCATGCGCTTCCTACCAATGGTCGCCATGAGCGAAGTCAAAATCGTCACCCCCGAGGCCGATCCGCATGCGCATGGATCGGGTGTCGGGATCGACGCTCATCACCCAGTCGAGGCGGCGTCCGACTCGTACAAGCAATCGCATTAAAACGATGACGGAGTATCACAAAGTCTATGGCTTGGGAGCGCAGTTTGCCAGCGCCGCCGAGTTGATGAGCGCCGCGGAAACCATCCGGGACGCGGGATTCAAGAGTTGGGATGTGCACACCCCATTCCCGGTCCACGGAATGGACAAGGCAATGGGACTTGGGAAGTCGTGGCTGTCGCTGCCCGTCCTGATCGGCGGGACGACCGGACTCATCACGGCGGTTGCTCTCGAGTGCATCCCGTCGTTCAGCATCTACCCTGTCATCGTGCATGGAAAGCCGATCGATTGGCGCACACTTCCGGCGTTCTTTCCGATCATGTTTGAACTCACGATCCTCTTTTCAGCGTTCGCGACGGTCACCTCGCTGCTCATCATGAACGGACTGCCGCGCTGGTATCATCCCGTCTTCAATTGGGAGCGCTTTAGCCAGGTCACTGACGACGGCTTCTTTCTTGTGATCGAGGCGCGGGACGCGAAGTTTAACGAGACGAAGACGCGCGCGCTGCTCGAAGAGATCGGCGGCAAGCACGTCACGCTTATTCACGACTGAACATGCTTCGCTACTTCTTTCCATCTTTTATCGCTGTCGTCGTGGGCGTCGTAGCCATCGCCGGATTTCGCGGGGAGCACACCAGCAAGGCGCCGCGCGTCCTGTTTCCCGACATGAAGTGGCAGCCGCGCTACGATCCTCAGCACACGAGCGAGTTCTTTGCCGACGGCAATTCGGCGCGCCGCCCCGTCGATGGGACCGTTCCAATCGGCTATGAACTGGCCAATCGGTATTATCAGATGCCGGCAAACAATGTTTCCGAAGACGCCCATTTTACTGGCCAACCAGACTACCAAAACACAGGCAGGATGGGCGATGTCTATGGCGACGGCATTCCGTACCCTGTCGATGCCGGGTTTATGGCGCGCGGCCAGGAGCGATTCAACATTAGCTGCATGGTATGCCACGGTCCGTCCGGCGCCGGGGATGGCATTGCAAAGAGCTATGGACTCGTGACGGTCGCCTCGTTGCAGGACGATCGGATTCGCTCGATGCCCGACGGCCAAATCTTTTCGACAGTCACCAACGGCAAAAACACGATGGGCGCATATGGGCCGCTCATTTCGGTCGAAGACCGATGGGCGATCGTCGCATACGTGCGCGCCTTGCAGAAGAGCCAGAATGCGAAATTGGCCGAGATCCCGGAGGATAAACAAAAGGACCTTAACAAGTAAATGGCTCACGCACCACATCACGCGCCGGCTCCTGTCGCGGAGAAATTCGATATTCGCCGCGCCGGCAACTGGCCGAAGCTCTCACTCGGCATCGGCGTCATCGGCACAGTTGGCTGCCTCATCGGCTACCTCGTTGGCGCGCGGGCGCAGTTTGCGCATTCGTGGCTCTTCGCATTCGCCTATTTCTTCACCATCACCGTCGGCTGCCTATTTTGGACATGCCTCCACCACGCGACAGATGCCGATTGGTCGGTGGTCGTGCGGCGTGTGTGGGAGAACACGGCGAGCACAATCCCGTATTACGCGCTCCTTTTTCTGCCGCTCTTCCTCCCGCAATGCTCTTCCGCGCTCTGGCATTGGTGGGATAAAGACATGGATCCGGGCCGCCCCGCCATTACCGATCCGAAGCATGGCTACCTGACGCACGGCTTTTTCCTGCTTCGCTTTGTTGTCTATTTTGTTCTTCTCGGCGGCATTGCATGGGGCCTCCGAAAGCAATCCGTCTCGCAGGATCGCGACGGACTATCGAGCCGGTCGCTCCTTATGCGCAAGCTTGGCGTCGCGGGCATTCCAGCCCTTGCGCTCTGCCTCACATTCAGCGCGTTCGATTGGTTGATGGGTCTCGACTACCACTGGTTCTCGACGATGTGGGGCGTTTATATCTTCGCCGGGGCAGCCGGGGCCTCGATGTCTCTCACGGTTATCCTTGTCACCGTTCTGCGCCGCGCCGGGTATCTCAAGCCCGTCACGATCGAGCACTATCATATCATGGGCAAGCTCATGCTCGCCTTCACGATTTTCTGGGCCTACATCGGTTTCTCCCAGTACATGCTCATCTGGTATGCGAACATTCCCGAGGAGAACGTGTACTTCCGCATCCGCAATACGGAGAGCTGGAACTTCTTCTCGACGCTGCTCGTTGTCGGGCGGTTCTTCATTCCATTCCCGATTCTGCTGACCCAATGGATCAAGAAGCATCCGGAGCGGCTGTGCATCGTCGCGGGCTGGGTGCTGCTCATGCAGTTGCTCGACATGTACGTCGTCGTGCTTCCCTCACTCCACCAGTTGGGATTCGTTCCAAGCATCCTCGATCTGCTGGCTCTTGCGGGTGTTGGCGGCTTTGTGGGCTTCCTCTGGCTGAGGGTGCTTCCCACGGCAAACCTCTTTCCGACACGCGATCCGCGCCTTGCAGCTTCGATCGACCTCACCAACTAACCCAATGGCGAGACCAAATCCCACCCGCACACCGAGCGGCTTCCTTACATTTATCGCTGGCCTGGCGCTTTTGGCGCTCTTTGCGCGGCTCATAGTGCATTGGATCTCCGCGGAAAGCTCGACTACCAACATCGACCGCAAGCGCGCCGATGCCCGCGTGGCAGCGCGCACTGCGATCGATGCGAAATACGCGGAACTATTGAACTCCACGGGCTGGACGGATAAAGCCAAAGGGGTGGCGCATATACCGATCGCGGACGCGATGCGCCTTACGGAAGCCGAGCTGAAGGCGAAGAAACCTGCGCCTTCCGCCGTCAAGGTGGATGCACCGATCGCTGTCGTGGCTCCTTCAGGCCCCGATGCGGCGCCTGGACCTCCCGCTCTTCCGTCCGCGCCGCAAGGCGCGTACATCACACAGTTTGCAACGGGTCCTGCGAAGCAGCCGATGGAGCACAGCGCGCCAGCGGCTCCGCCGCCGCCGACTGCGCCCCCGGCAGCTCCTTCGATCCCCCCTTCTACTCCGGCGCCGAGTGCGCCACCGGTTGTAACGCCGCCCGTTCCGAGTCCTGCCGTGCAGCCGGTTTCTCCTCCCGCCGACGCCGCGCCCGTCCCGGCCAAGCCCGCTTCCGAGCAGCCCGCGCCAGCACTCGAAAAACCCGCGCTCGAAAAGCCAGCGCAGTGATCCACAGCCCATTTTACTCATGACCGCAGTTTCCGAAGAAACTTCCAAATCGACCGTTCCGTTCTCGACGGAGACGCTGCCCGCGTCGATTCCGGCTGTGAGCAGCGGCGCCATCGCAATCGAGCGGTCGCTTATCGATGCCTCGACACGCGGTCCGGTGCTGACCTTTTTAGCCACCGCAGTCGGCTGGCTCATGCTCTCGACGCTTCTGCACTTGATCGCGTCGATCCAGCTTCACAGTCCCGGATTTCTGGCGGACGTTCCTTTCCTCACGTTCGGGCGGGTCTTCCCGGCCTACCAAAACGCATTCATATACGGCTGGTGCTCGTTAGCCGGAATGGGCGTCTCCATCTGGCTCATGGCGCGTCTGTGCCGCGTCTCAATCCGCGCTCCCGGCGTCCTGATCTTCGGAGCGCTCTTCTGGAATCTCGGACTTGCAGCCGGGATCGTCAGCATCTTGGCAGGCGACGGCCGGCCGATCGAGGGAATGGAAATCCCAGCCGCCTGCCAATGGCTCATGTTCGCCGGCTTCACAATGATCGGCCTTTGGGCGGCTGTTCTCTACCGTTACCGCCGCGAAGCCGTCGCCTTCATCTCGGTGTTTTATGTCCTCGGCGCCTTTTTCTGGTTTCCATGGATACTCGCGACCGCCAACGTGGTCGTCGGATTGCCGCAGGTGCATGGCGTCTTGAAATCGATTGTCGCCGCCTGGTTCATTCAAAATGTCCACGGTTTGTGGCTTACCGGCATCGGAATCGCCGCCGCTTATTTCTTCATTCCGAAAGCGATCAATCGCCCCATTTTCTCCTACAGCCTCGCCTCGCTCGGCTTTTGGACATTTGCCTTCTTTAGCGGACTGACGGGCGTGGTGCGCCTGAGTGGCGGTCCCGTTCCGGTCTGGCTCGTGACGGTTAGCATCGCCGCGAGCATCTTGATGATCGTACCGATCGCGACAGTCACGGTGAACCTTGTCTGCACGATGCACGGAAACACCGACAAAGTGTTTCACTCGCCCACCGTGCGCTTCACGTACTTTGGCGCGATTGCATTCGCGGTGGCGGGCGCTCTGGGAATCCTCTCATCGCTCAGGTCGGTCGATCGCCTTGTTCACTTCACACAATTTGCGGACGCGCAGCAGAGCATTCTTCTCTACTCGTTCTTCTCCATGGTGATGTTCGGCGCGATTTACTATATCACGCCGCGTCTTGTCGATTGCGAGTGGCTGTCGTCCACGATGATCTCCATGCATTTCTGGGGAGCCGCATACGGGAGCGGCCTCGTCGCGGCGCTTCTCCTTTTTGCCGGGCTCGCCCAAGGCGGCGCCATGGCCGATCCAGGCGCCACCTTTCCACAAATCCTTCAGGTGGCAGAGGTCTATTTTCCCGGTCAAACCATTGCGCTCTTCCTTCTCAGCGCCGGGCAGGTCATCTTCGCGCTCCATTTTATCCTGATGCTTCTGCGCATCGGGCAGCCTGGCGGCGAACCGACCCTCTTCACGATGCCCGGTGAAGAGTCTTCCCATTAGAACCATGAGCCGTTCCTCATCCCTTTTCCTTGGCATCTTCGGAGCGTTTGCGCTCTCCTGCTTTGTGATCGTCCTCGCGCCGCAGTCCCAGCTCGGGGGCCTCGATCCATCCTACACGGAAGAAGACGGCGGGAAGATCAGCGATATTTATCCCATCGCAAACGCCAGCATGGAGCAGGGGAGCGCGGTTTATGCGAGGGAAGGGTGCGTCTATTGTCACTCGCAGCAAATTCGCGATCCGCAAAACGGGACCGATATCGAGCGCGGATGGGGAAGCCGCCGCACCGTAGCCCGCGATTACATTTTCGCCGATTCACCGCTTGTCGGCTCCCGGAGAATGGGGCCGGATCTCGCGAATGTCGGCGCCGCCGATTGGCGAAATGAACCGAAGGACGATGTCGAGAGCCGGCCCAAAAAGCGGGACGCCGCATGGCATTATCTTCACCTATACGCACCCCGCACCATTCACCTGTCATCGAATCAGCCGCCGTATCGATATCTCTTTGATGTGCGCAAGATTTCCGGGAAGCGCTCGTTCGATGCCCTCGATATTTCCGGGGAGGACGCTCCGAAAGATGGGTATGAAGTAGTTCCGAAGCCCGAGGCGCGCGCCTTGGTCGCCTACCTCTTGTCTCTGGATCGCAGCCATCCGCTGAAGGAAGCCGCCGCCGCCCCGGCGGCGCCAGCCACTACCGCGCCAGCTCCCCAGCCCGCCGCCAAGTAACTGCACATGGATCCCAAGCATTCACACGGCCCAGATCGCACCGATTACAGCGAGACTCCTGAGGATCTCACGGAGGTTCACGCCTCGATTTTGCGTGAGAATCCGGAGCCTTCCGCGAGCAGCACGCCAATCCCCCTTTGGCTCCTCTCCGTCTGCGGAGTCGCGGTCACGTGCGCCGGATTTTATCTCGGCATGTTCCATGGCGGCTTTCGTGGGGATGTCTTCAACGAGCGCCAGAGTTCGCCCGACCTCCTGTTTCCCCAAGCATCCACCGGCGCCGGCGCAGGTGCGGCGGTCGTCGCCGAGGCGCCGCTCGCCAAGCAGGGCGAGGCTATCTATCAAAACTGCCAGGCGTGTCATCAAACGACAGGCCTCGGACTTCCAGCGCAATTCCCGCCGCTCGCAAAGTCGGGTTACGTGATTCAGGGCGAGAAGCGACTCGTCGCGATCCTGTTGAAGGGCATTCAAGGGCCGTTTCAACTCGACGGGAAGCCATACAACGGCGGCCAGATGCCTGCATGGGAAGGCGCTCTCACCGACAAGAAGATTGCTGCCGTGGCCTCGTTTGTCCGTTCTTCCTTTGGCAATGGCGCCTCGGAGATCACCCCCGCAAAGGTCGCCGCGGCCCGGAAGGAATTTGCCGATCGCAAGACCTCATGGAGCCAGGCCGATCTCGACCAGATTCCTGCCGATGCCACGCTCCCGGATGCCGCGGCTCCCGCGGGCGCTCCGCCAGCTCCGAACGCCGCTCCTGCGACTGGTCTTCCAGCAACGGGAAATGGGACGCCGCCGACCTCGGGCGCCCCTGCGCCCGCTCCCGCGGCGCCTGCTGTCGCATCCGCCGCAGCGGCAACCCCAGAGCAAATTGCCACCGGCAAAGCCATCTACATGCAGATCTGCTTTGCATGTCATCAGCCCAACGGCCTCGGTCTCCCAAGCGTCTTCCCGCCGCTTGTTAAATCAGAGTATGTGAATGGCTCCGCGGAGCGCTTTGCCGCGATGATCTTGAAGGGCAACAATCCACCGATGACTGTAAACGGCGTTACGTACGCCGCCGCTGTGATGCCGGCCCAGGAAGCGGCTCTGCCTGACGAAAAGATTGCTCTGGTAATGACCTACGTCCGCGCCAGCTTCGGCAATAACGCACCGCCGGTCACGCCCGATGTCGTAGCCGCTGCCCGGGCCAAATTTGCGGAGAAGCATACGGCATGGAGCGAGGCTGAATTGAAAGCGTTCGATACGACAGCGCCCGTCGCTCCTGGGACTCCTCCCGAGGCTCCGCTCAAACCCGTGCCAGCGTCGCCCGCCGCACCCGCGCCGCAATCCTCTGGCGATGCGAAGCCTGCCGAGCCTTCGGCGCCAAAGCCTGCCGATCCGGCGCCTGCGCAATAGCTGCCGCATTTCCGTACGTTTAAGTTCTTATGATCAGACATTCTCTCATTACCTTCAGTGCGCTGCTGCTCGCAGTTTCGGCTCGGTCCGAAGGGACTGCCGGCGCTCCTCCCGCCGATCAAGTTGCGGCGGGCAAGGCCGTCTATATGGCGGTCTGTTTTGCGTGCCATCAGCCTACGGGACTCGGCATTCCCGGCGTCTTCCCGCCGCTCTCGAAGTCTGATTACGTTAACGGTTCGCCGGAGCGTTTCGCCGCGATGATTCTCAAAGGCAATCTTCCGCCGATGACCGTAGATGGAAAAGTGTATGCCGCCGCGCCGATGCCGCCGCAGGAGCTGGTCCTCACCGACGAAAAGGTGGCTGCGGTCATGACCTACGTGCGATCGAGCTTCGGAAACAGTTCGGCTGCGGTCGGCCCTGAAGTGGTGGCTGCCACGCGCAAGAAATTCGCCGATCGAAAGACCTCATGGACGGAGGCGGAATTGAAAGTCTGGAAAGACGATGCGGCCGTCCCCGCAAAATGAAGGAGTTTCCGCCATTTTTTTCAGAAGTCCCTCAATCAGAGGCATCCCAGCCTTCCGTCACGCGTATCTTCAATTGCGCTGCATGAGCCGCTCGATACCTTTTCTTTCGTAACTTCCAAGCCGTCCACGTATGTCAATCACCGCCGACACGCACACCCACGAGACTCCCGGGCATGGGCATGAGCACCATGAGGAGCACCACGAACTCGGCTTTTGGCAGAAGTACGTTTTCTCCACCGATCACAAAGTCATTGGCATCCAATACGGCATCACAGGATTGGTGTTCCTGTTTTTTGGATTCCTGCTGATGCTGGTGATGCGGTGGCAGTTGGCGAATCCCGGCGTGCCGGTTCCTTTCGTCGGTCCGTTTTTCCAGACGGCGCTGAAGATGTTTGGCTCGACAATTTTCGCTTCCGATGCGAACGGCAATCCCGGCGTTTTGACGCCCGATGGGTACAATACCTTCGGAGCGATGCACGGAACGATCATGGTTTTCTTCGGGATCGTTCCCATTGCGTTTGCCGCATTCGGCAACTTCGTGGTTCCGCTTCAGATCGGAGCGCCCGACATGACTTTTCCTCGCATCAACATGGCGAGCTACTGGTCCTTTTTCATCAGTTGCGTCATCATGGTTGCTTCCTTCTTTGTGCCAGGCGGCGCTGCAAAATCAGGCTGGACTTCCTACCCTCCGCTCTCCGGGATTGCGGATCTTTCCCATAGCGTTTTCCTTAATGGCCAGACGCTTTGGGTGCTCGGAATGGTCTTCAACATCACCGCTTCGCTCCTCGGTTCGGTGAATTTCCTGGCGACGATCATCCAACTCCGCGCGCCGGGGATGACGTGGATGCGGCTGCCATTTTTTGTCTGGGCGCAGTTTATCACGGCGTTTCTTCTGCTTTTGGCGTTCCCGGTTCTTGAGGCTGCCGGGTTCATGCAATTCACAGACCGTGTTTTCGGCACGAACTTCTTCATGCCGACCGGTCTGGTGGTGAAACAGCAGCTCGTGCAGCATTGGTCGGGCGGCGGAAGTCCGATCCTCTGGCAGCATCTTTTCTGGTTTCTCGCACATCCCGAGGTGTACGTGCTCATTCTGCCTGGCATTGGAATGGTTGCCGAAGTGGTCGCGAATAACACGCGCAAGCCGCTTTACGGTTACAAGGCCATGGTGATGGCCATCCTCGTGCTTGCATTCCTTTCCTTCATTGTCTGGGCGCATCACATGTATATGACCGGCATGGGAGCCAAGGTCGCCGCGTTCTTCCAAACGACCACGATCATCATCTCCGTGCCGTCTGTGATTCTGCTCACGGCGCTGATGCTATCGCTGTGGGGCGCATCGATCCGGTTTACGACACCGATGCTTTTTGCCACGGCTTTTATGCCGATGTTTGGCATCGGCGGGCTTACCGGAATTCCGCTCGCGTTCAACGCGGTCGATCTGTACCTGCACGACACCTATTACGTGATCGCGCACTTCCACTACGTCGTGGCGCCCGGAACGATCTTCGCGATTTTTGCGGGCCTTTACTACTGGTTCCCGAAGGCGACGGGCCGCATGATGAACGGTTTTCTGGGGCATCTTCACTTCTGGGGTTCGCTCATCTTCATCAACGGGGTCTTCTTCCCGATGTTCCTGCAGGGAATGCACGGGGTGCATCGCCGTTGGTACGATGGCGGCAAGACGTACGAGCAGCTCGCCGGTCCACTCATTCATTGGAACGGATTCATGTCAACAGCCGCTTTCCTGCTCGGAGCAGTGCAGTTGATCTTCATCTTCAATTTCGTCTGGAGCATCTTCAAGGGACAGAAGGTTGGGCGCAATCCATGGGACGCGACGACGCTCGAATGGCAGGCCCCTTCGCCGCCTCCGCACGGGAATTTCGACCGTCCCATCGCTGTCTATCGCGGGCCGTATGAATACAGCGTGCCCGGCGCTCCGACCGACTTTACGCCGCAATCGCAGCCGACTGCCGCGACACAAGCTGCGGCGCCGACGCCGGAGGAGCCACCGCATCACTAGCCTTTTTTAATCATGCAGATTCCATACGAGGTCTCGGCCCGTCCCGACACCGGTCTCTACAACGCAAAGCTCGGCATCTGGCTTTTCCTGGCTTCCGAGGTGATGCTTTTTGGCGGCCTATTTTCCAGCTACATCTTTTTGCGTATCGGCGCAGATCCCGGTTATTGGCCGCATGGGTTGTTAAACGTACCGGTCGGAACTTTCAACACGGCGGTCCTCATCGGCTCATCGGTGACTGTCGTTCTCGCGTGGGCCTCGCTGAAGATGCGCCGTTGGAATGCGTACTGGGGTTGGATGCTCGCCACTATTATTTGCGGCACGGTGTTCCTCGCGGTGAAACTTACGTATGAGTGGCCCCAGAAGTTCGAGCACTTCGGCGTGTTCATCAAGCAGGACGCGTTCCCCAAGTACGAGCCGTATCTAGGCAACAAGCATCTCGAAGAGGAAAAACGCGAGCCGCGTCTGGAAATCACCGGCCATATTCATCAGATGGATATTACGCGCGATGGGAAGCTGGAATCGATCCTGCCGAAGGAAAAGGAAGAAGCCGTGTCGCCGTCCGAAGCGGACGGCGTTCTTTCCGAGGAGGGGGTTAAGCTGGTGGACTACCAAGTCCAATTGGATGCCATCAACGCGGATCCTTCTGACAAAGATAACGACCGGCCCCATTTCCGGCAGCGGGCCGTGACCGAGAAAATCGCAAAGATTGATGCGGCTGACATCGCTTCCGCCAGCGCATTCTTCCCGCGGCATAGTTCTTACTTTTCATGCTACTTCCTTATTACAGGACTTCACGGACTGCACGTATTCGCAGGCGTCCTTGTCTTTACGTATTTCCTGCTATTCGGAAAGAAGCTTTATCTGCGCAATCCTGAGCACATGGCCAATCGCGTGGAGATTGCTGGCCTCTTCTGGCACTTCGTCGATCTCGTTTGGATATTCGTCTTCCCAATCTTCTATCTCCTTTAGTCTATGGACGAACATCCCGCTCCCGAAACCCCCGTGCATCCGCAATCGCCCACAGTGGCTCACGCGGACGATCACAAAGATCATTCGCACGATGCCGAGCATGTGTCGAAGCACGTCAAAGCGTACGTCTTCGTTGGCGGGGTCCTCCTCGTCTGCACGGGAATTACCGTGTGGTTATCGTACGTCGATTTCGGCTCCCAAAATCGCAACATCATCATTGCAATGATCGTCGCGACATTTAAGGCCGGCCTCGTAGCGGCGATCTTCATGCACTTGAAGGAGGAGAAGATCACCATCTGGCGCTTTCTCATCTTCACGGCGATCTTTGTCTTCGGCCTGTTCATGCTCACCTTGCTTCATCACGTCGATCCAATAATGGGCACGACGTACTCGAAGCACCTATAGGGCTATGTCGCTCAAGATCTTTCATATCTTTTTCATCGTTCTCGCGATCGCGCTCTCGGCGCTCTGCGCGACTTGGGCGTTTGTGAATCAGGTCGAAGCTTCTTTTGTCATAGGATGCGCGACGGTTGCGTTTGCGCTCATCGTGTACGGAGTCTGGTTTGTCCGAAAGAGCCGCCAGATTATCACATGAAGAGATCTTTCCTTCTCCTTGCGCTAATTGTTGGCAGCCTTCCCAAGGCGGCAAGCGCCTGCGCGCTTTGCATGAGCGGCGCCGACAGTCACTACGGAGAGGCGCTTAATGGCGCGATTTTCCTCATGCTAGGCTTTCTGGCTCTTATTTTCTCCGCCGTCGCCGCGGTCGCGATCTCGTTCGCGCGGCGCTCCCGCAGTCTTCCGGATCACATGAAATTTGTCGAATCGCTCAATGCCGAGGCGATCGAACCATTGTCTTAGTTATGTATATTCCATTGGCTCTCCTGAATGAGTGGGGACAAATCCTGCCCAATGCATCGGAACACGGCTTGGTCATCGACCACATGCTTGAGTTCTGCCATTGGTTCATGCTGCTCCTGTTCGTGGGGTGGAGCGCTTTCTTTCTCTACTGCCTTTTCCGATTCCATCGGTCGAGACACCCGAAGGCAAACTACCATGGCGTAAAGAGCAAGGCTTCCGCGCACCTGGAGTTTAGCGTCGTGCTCGTCGAAGCCGTGCTGCTCCTCGGCTTTGCGCTTCCGCTCTGGGGCCGCCGAGTCACGCAGTTTCCCGATAAGAATCCAACCGACGCCCTCCGCGTCCGCGCCATCGGCGAGCAGTTTCTATGGACTTTCCATTACGCCGGTCCAGACGGTGTGTTCGGACGCCAGGATCCGAAGTTCGTCACTGCCAGCAATCCGCTCGGTCTCGATCCAGAGGATCCCGCCGGGAAGGACGACTTCTTTACCACGAACGATCTCCATCTGATTAATCGTCGTGCGACCGTTATCGAGGTTACGTCGAAGGATGTTATTCACAGCCTCTCGCTTCAGCACATGCGGATGGATCAGGACGCCATTCCAGGCAGCCGCATCCCGATGTGGTTCAAGCCAATCGTTGCAGGCCAATACGAAATAGTCTGCGCCCAACTTTGCGGGAGCAATCACTACCAGATGAAGGCTCAGATGACAGTTGAAGACCAGGCGACCTACGAGTCGTGGATGAAAGAGCTGATTGGAATGCAACATCCGGCGGCTGCCGCTCCAGCGCCAGCCGCGCCCGCGCCTGCGACCCCTGCCGTCCCCGCTGAAGCTGGCGTTGCCAAGTAATTGCCAGCATTCATCTGGCAGCAAATTGCCAGGTGCGGAGTTCTTTTGAGCGCTTCCAATTACGAATCTGCGGGCCGCATCGCCCCGCTGCCTGCCGGCGAAGAATGGCTCGCGGCCTTCGCCAAGCTGGTTGTCATCGCGACCTTGGTCCTCATTTTTATTGGCGGCCTGGTTACAAGTTGGCAGGCGGGCATGGCGGTTCCCGATTGGCCGCTGAGTTTCGGGTCGATGAATCCGCAAGGATGGTGGGAGAATTTTCCCGTGCGACTTGAGCACGGGCATAGGCTGACTGCCATGCTTGTCGGCTTACTCACAGGCGCACTCTGCGCGTGGATCTGGCAGTGCTGGCCTGCCTTGCTCTATGCGGCCATTGTGTCCGCCGTCTTACCGCCGCTGGCGCACATGGCAGGGGCTTCCCGCATCCTCACGATGCATCTGGCCATCTGGCCCGCCGCCGCCGTTTTTATCGCCGCGATCCTCCTCCGCCCGCGTTCGAGGCCGCTCGTGCATCGCCCTTCCGTCCGCTGGCTCGCCTTCTCGGTATTCCTCTGCGTGTGCATCCAGGCGACGTTCGGCGGCCTGCGTGTCACCGAGGAAACGGCTGGCTCCGTGGACCTCGCGCTCGTCCTTCGCATCGCCCATGGCTCGTTCGCACAGCTTTTTGTCCTGTGTCAGTTCGTGGCGCTGGCGACGATTCTTTCCCCGGTTTGGGGGCGGCGCAGGAATGTTTCGGGGGCTAAAGGTCTTCGGAAGCTCGCCTGGGTGGCCTTCGCGCTGCTTGCACTCCAGCTCGTCCTGGGCGCCGCCATGCGCCACCTTGGCGCTGGACTCGCCATCCCGAGCTTCCCGCGCGCCGCCAGCAGCGGTTCATGGCTGCCGCCGGTGCATAACGCATTCGTCGATCTCAATTTCACCCACACACGCGCCGTGGCGGTTCTCGCGGTCATCGTGCTCGTCTCGCTCGCAATTGCCGTCATCCGCCGCTGCGGGTCCGAACGGCCGCTCTTTCGAGCCGCCGCAACGGTGCTTGCGCTCGTCCTCCTGCAATTTACATTGGGAGTCCTCGTGATTCAGATCCAGACGCCTCCGCTCAGCGCCAAATTGGCGGGCTGGCTGCAAAGCAGCGACCCGGCAAATGCTGGGGCTTTCCGGGGGATTGTGGCGAGCGTCAAAACCGCCCACATGTTCAATGGCGCGATCCTTTTGTCTGCAACTCTGCTTTTGGCGATGCGTCTTTCCGGCTCCTCCTCGACCCTATCGAGTGGCGGCGTTTCCCGGGTAGAAGATTCCTTCTCTGGCACAGCTTAAATCTGTATGAACTCTGAGATCACATTGCCAGTGGAACTGCCGCGCGAGGAGGCCGGCCACACGCTTCACGGCGATCTGAAGGAACTGACAAAGGCCCGCCTGAGTATGCTGGTCGTGATCACGACATTCGTCGGTTTCTGCATGGGGTTGGAATCGCAGATCGACTGGCTTCGGCTGTTCAACGCGGTCGCAGGGACCGCCATGGCCGCAGCCGCAGCCGCCGTGCTCAATCAAGTCATGGAAGCTGATGTCGATCGCCTCATGGAGCGGACGCGGCGCCGCCCCCTGCCTGGCGGGCGGATGTCGCGTGGCGCCGCGCTTTGGATCGGGTGCGGCCTCGGGATCGCCGGCGTCGCCTACCTGGCGCTTGCCGTTAATAGCGCCAGCGCCGTGCTCGCAGCGCTCACGATCGCCATCTATCTCGCCATCTATACTCCGATGAAGCGGAAGACCTCCTTCTGCATCGCCGTCGGCGCGGTTGCGGGGGCGATCCCCCCAATGATCGGCTGGGCCGCCGCCCGGTCATCCTTTGGCCTGGGTGCGTGGGTGCTTTTCGGCATCCTATTTACGTGGCAAATGCCACACTTCCTGGCGATCGCGTGGATGTACCGCGATGAGTATGCGCAGGCCGGGTTTGTGATGCTCAAGCGGGACGATCCGAGCGGAGCGGCCACCGCGACCACGAGCCTCCTCTACACACTCGGGCTTGGGTTGGTGTCGCTCATCCCATTTACCGCCGGAATGAATAGCGGCGCGTACCTGCTCGGCGCACTCTTGCTCGACTGCGGGATGCTCGGCTTCGCGCTTCTCTTTCTCATGCAGCGCGAGCGGTCTAGTGCGCGGCTTCTCTTCTTCGCGTCGATCATTTATCTGCCGCTCCTGCTCGGCCTGATGGTTTGCACCAAATCCTAAACAGCTTCCGGATTTCGCGCGCGATTGAAGCTTGGGGTCAGCGCTGCTCCGGGCACAAGACACCATGCGCTATTTAACGATCTTACTGGGTATCGGGATCGTCGTGCTCGCCTTCCTCACATTTCGCGCTCGCGAGAACGGCCCGCTTATCCGAATGTCTCCTCCCGAAGGCGGGGGAAGCCCGTCTGCACGGCTGCCAAAGCTATGGCCTCTGCCGGATTTTAGTCTCACCGAACGGAGCGGTGGGACTGTCACGCTTGCGAGTCTTAAAGGCTCGATCTGGCTCGCCGGATTCATATACACCACGTGTCCCGGTCCGTGCCCCATGATTTCGAGTCGCATGAGCGCCGTCCAGCAGGCCATTGGTGAGGCCCCAGACTTTCGCCTTGTCTCCATCACGACGGATCCTGACAAAGACACGCCCGATGTGCTCCAAGCCTATGCGAAACGATTCGGCGCAGGCGTCCACTGGCTTTTCCTAACGGGCGCCAAGGACGAAATCTACGCGCTCTCAAATCGCGGTTTTAAATTGAGCCTCAGTGAGAATCTTAAGCTGCCAGAGCCGATAACGCACAGCACCAAGCTCGTACTCATCGATCGGGAGGGTGTCGTGCGCGCCCTTTTCGACGGCACGGATGCGGCGGAACTGCCGCGCATCCTTTCGGCGATCGCCACGCTCCGCTCCGAATCCCAATGACCATCCACGACCTGCCGGCGGTAAATGCGAGCCTCAATGGACTGAGCACCGTCTTCATCGTCATCGGCCTTGTCTCGATCAAGCGGGATAACAAGCAGATCCATATTGCCGGGATGACCCTCGCGCTGATCTCCTCGACGGCTTTCCTTGCCGGTTATCTCACGTACCACGCGTACGCCGGCGTTACCTCCTTCAGCCACTACGGATGGCCTCGCTTCGTCTATTTTGCCATACTTATCCCACACACGATTCTCGCGATGTTCACCGTCCCGCTGGTGACCATCACTGTCATCCCCGCTCTGCGCGCACGTTACGACCGCCACCGCCGCATCGCCGCATGGACGTGGCCGATATGGCTATATGTTTCGGTAACAGGCGTCCTCGTTTACCTCATGCTATACGTCTGGTTTCCGGCCCGACGTTAAGGTGCATTTTGCACACCAGTCACTTAAGAGGCGGTGTGTAGATGCGAATTGCAGCGATCGCCTCCCGTGAGCCGGAAATTTCCAGTGTGTGTTTTCCGTTTGGCATCCCCTGCGCGAGCGTAATCAAAAGTTCGGATCCCGCGCGGCCCGCCGGTGGCGGCGCGAACTGATCGGCATAATGCGGCTCCACTTTCCATTTAACCTGAAATCCGTCCTCGACCGGCGTCTTAAACACCGCGAGGCAATACTCGAGATTCCAGTCTTCCGGCTCGATGATGACCCGCCCGGAATTGGATACGAAGCGCGCTCCGCGTTCTCCGCTTCCATCCGGGCCTGTGCTTGATCCGGTGACATCGAATTTGAAACTCTTCAAGTCCGGCGCCACATCGTGCATCGTGAGTGTCCACTCCTCACGCTGGAGCGGCTTTTCCGAACCGATTTTCAGCAGGCACGGCCAGTTGCTATGTGGATAGGGTGAACTGCGGGTAAAGTTGCGCACTCCCGGCAGTTCGGACGGCTTGCGGCCGTCGATCAACACGTTTGCCGTTGCGGTCGCTCCGGCCTTCGCAATCGCATCCACGCGGTTGCCTTCAAACTCCAGCGTGAGTTTACCTTCCTTCCACTCCAGATCTTTCCCAACCGTGAGCGTCTTCACCCACTGCTCCGCGGGCGACGGCCCCAATAAAGGATCGAACCTCAGATAAGCGGAGACAAAACGCGCCATCAATTTCTCTCCGTTGGGATTCAAGTGCACGTTGTCTTTCAACAAATCCTTCGGCTCCAGATGAGCCTCCTTCAAATACTGCTTCCAGAGTCCGCGCTGGTCGCACAACTCCGTGCTGTACTTTCTCGACACTGCAGGAAGCCAGTTATGATTCATAAAGGCATCCCACGATGCCTTCCCGGGCGCCAGCTTCGCCGCGTCCGTCTCTTCGTTGAAATCGTCCGGCTTCGTCACATGATCGTTCTGCTGGAGAATTTCCGCAGTCGTCCGCTGCCGCACGCTTCTGATGATATCTTCGTACTTGTCATGGGCGCCATAGACATGAAAGATCAGGAGATCGGGGTAAAACGGATAAAGATCCGCCTCCGCAGTCTTTACCAGCAACTGAGATGAATGCCCGCCAATCGCCCGATTCTCGATCATCAGATCCGCATTGGGAAACCGCTTTTTGAGATCGTCCGCAACCAACTTCCACCATCCCTGTTCCGTGATGGATTGCCCATAGAATAACACGCGGACTGTATTGCGATGCTCCGGTGTGCTCTCCGCCAAAAGCCGCATCGTTCGCTGAATATTCCGTCCGTAGCCAGCCACTGCTCCCAAATTTGTGGGCTCCTGAAATTCCGCGGGATCGGCCGCCTTGGAAGCCGTGAAGCCAGGCAATAGACTGGCCAGTAAAAGAAGAGCGTATCGCATTTTGTAGTGCCGAAAGGTATGCCGCCACGGAGAGACGGCAAGCCAGTCTTCGCGGCGGCAGCCTTCAGGTGGAAGTCGGCTTAACCCAATGAATACGACAACGGCGCCACGCGATCGGGGTAATCGGTAAAGACGCCATCGACGCCTAGAGATTGCATCCGGGCGAGCACTGCGCCGGTGTTCACAGTATAAACGAAGACTTTGAGTCCGTTGCGATGCGCTTCATCCACCAGACGCCGCGTGGTAAACCGTGCGGCTGGATGCACGGAGGATGCTTGCAACAGGCGCGCCGTCCGCAGCCAGAACCGTGTCCTTCGCGCGAGAAGCAGCCCGACCGGAATGCTGGCATCGGCAATCGCGCGAAATTGTTTCGTCTCCTTGCGAAGAAAGGACGAAACTAGGAAATCGCCGGGCTTCCATCCGCCGCAAAGGGTGAATTCTGCAAGAAGCGCCGCAACCGGGACCGCGGTCCTCGCGCTCTTTAACTCGATATTCACGAACGCGCGGCGGTTTATGAGATCCAGCGCCTCGCGCAAAGTCGGTATTCCCGCGCCCTGTCCGGCACTCAAACTTCGGACGTAGTCGAAGGTTTTGCGCCTGATACATCCCGAGCCATCCGTCGTTCTTTCCAGCCGCTTGTCATGAAAGACGACAAGCTCGCGACCGACAAGCTGCACATCGATTTCGATTCCGTCTGCGCCTAGATCCAGCGCCCGCTGGATTGAGCGCAAGGTGTTCTCCGGCTCATATCCCGCCGCCCCGCGATGGCCGATGCAAATCACGGGGTGAAGCGGCTGCGGCCCCGCTCTGCGGTTGGGTTGCAAGCTTTCAGGACAGTATCCCTTTTACGATCGATCCGTCCACGTCGGTGAGGCGAAATTGCCGTCCTTGAAACTTAAAGGTAAGGCGCTCGTGATCGATGCCCAGCAAATGCAGCAACGTAGCCTGGAAGTCATGCACATGGACCGGATCGCGCACTACATTGAAAGCGAAGTCGTCGGTCTCCCCATAGCTGATGCCGCGTTTGATTCCCGCCCCAGTCATCCATGTCGTGAAAGCATAGGGATGATGGTCGCGGCCCCAGTTCTTTACATCGCCGATATCGCCTTGCAGGAAGGGGGTGCGTCCAAACTCGCCGCCCCAGATTACGAGCGTGTCGTCGAGCAGCCCGCGCTGCTTGAGATCTTTCACCAGCGCAGCCGAAGGGCCGTCCGTGTCCTGGCATTGGATCTTAAATTGAGTCGTTAGGTTTCTATGATGATCCCACCCAGCGTGAAAGAGTTGCACGAAGCGTACGCCGCGTTCGATCAATCGCCGGGCCATCAGGCAGTTGTACGCATAGCTTCCCTGCCGTTTCACATCGGGGCCGTACATATCCAGCACGTCCTGCGATTCCTTGGAAAAGTCTGTTAGCTCGGGGACGCTCGCCTGCATCTTGTAAGCCATTTCGTACTGCGCGATCCGCGTGGCGATTTCCGGATCGCCGAAATCGGCGTAGTGCTGCTCGTTAAATTGCGCAAGGTCGTCGAGCAGTCCGCGCCGCACCTCCCGGCTCATGCCATCCGGATTGGATAGATAGAGGACCGGATCGCCGCTGCCGCGGAAACGGACGCCTTGAAACTTCGACGGCAGGAAGCCCGAGCCCCAGTAGAAGTCGTAAAATATCTGTCCGCAGGAGGCCTCCTTGTCCCGCGATGTCATGACGACAAAAGCCGGCAACTCCTCCGTGTCGCAGCCGAGGCCGTACGACGACCACGCGCCTATGGACGGCCTGCCCGGCTGCTCCGCGCCGGTGAGAAAGTAGGTGATAGCGGGCGCGTGATTTACGGCGGTCGTAGTCATCGATCGCACAAAGCACAGGTCATCCACGATCTCCGCCGTCTTCGGGAGAAAATCGCACACCCACGCGCCGCTGTTGCCATGCTGCTTGAAGGCCGGGTATGGCGGCAGCACCAGCTTGCTCTTTTGACCCTGAGTCATCGTCGAAAACCGCTTCCCGCCGAGGATCGATTCCGGCATCTCCTGGCCGCGCATCTTTTCCATCCCCGGCTTGTAGTCGAACATATCGAGGTGCGGCGGCGCCCCGTTTTGGAAAAGATAGATTACCCGCTTTGCCTTGGGCGCGAAGTGCGGCAGCCCGTCGATCCCGCCCACCTGCTTGCCAGAGGCAAGGCCGCCGATAAGATCGGGGTTTAATAACGAAGCCAGCGCGGCGCCGCCCAGCCCTACCGCGGATTTAGAAAAGAACTGCCGCCGTGTTAGATAGGCGGCGCGTTGGAGTTTTGGTTCCATCTGTTATTCTTTCGTGAGGGTTTCGTCGAGGTTCAACAGCAGGCTGCTGAAGGCGGTATAGGCCGCCAGCTCGATTGCGTCGAGCTTGGGATCGGGTTTCGACTCTCCTGCGCTCAACAGCTTTCTCGCCGCTTCGGGATCTTTTGCGTATGCTTCACGCAGTTTTGCCAGCGCGGCAGCCGAGATTTCAGAGTCTCGATCCGATGGCGTGCGCGCGGTGCAAAGCCGGAAGCCGAGTGCAATGCGCGCCTTGTCGCCGGCGGCCTGCGTCAGCAGTCTCTGCGCGAGACCACGCGCCGCCTCTGTATAGGTTACGTCGTTCAGTGTTACGAGAGCCTGCAATGGAGTGTTCGTCCGCGCGACCCGCACTGTGCAGTTTTGGCGATTTGCCACGTCGAAGAAAAGGGGAGGGGCGACAATGCGGCGCCAGAATATATAGAGGCTGCGCCGATAAAGCGCTTCGCCGTGATCCTGCTGATACTGGATCTGGCCAAATGTCGCGTCCTCCCAAATGCCCGGCGGTTGATAGACTTTGACGGGCGGCCCGCCCAGCTTGTCCACCAGCAAGCCGCTGACCGCAAGCGCCTGATCTCGCAGCATCCAGCTCTGGAGCCGGAAGCGTGGCCCGCGGGATAGCAGTCGGTTCTCCGGATCGCGCTCGGCCATCGACGCCGAAACTTTCGATGTTTGCCGGTACGTGGCGCTTGTTACGATCAACCGGACGATATGTTTGACATCCCACCCGCTATCCATGAATTCGCACGCCAGCCAGTCCAGAAGTTCCGGATGACTCGGCGCGTCGCCCTGGACTCCGAAGTCTTCCGCCGTTTTCACCAGACCGATTCCGAAGAATGTCTGCCAATAGCGGTTCACATTCACCCGCGCGGTGAGAGGGTTTTCGCGCGACACAAGCCAGCGCGCGAGCGCCAGCCGGTTCTGAGGAGAGTCGGGCGGCAGCTTCGGGAGAAACGCGGGAACATCCGGTGAAACTTTGTCGGCAGGCTTGTCGTATCCCCCTTTTATAAGGACAAAAGTCTCCCGCGGCGTTGGCCGATCGCGCATCACCATCGTGCGCGGAAGCGCTTGCTCTGCCGCCTCACGCGCCGATTTCGCGCCATTCTGCTTTTGAATGGCGGCCGCAAGCTTCGGATTCGTATCCAGATAATACTTGGCCAGTTGTTTCTTGTCGTCGTCTGTCCGGGCGGAGGGTTGCTTGGAGATAAGCGCCCGGATGTTATCCGGCATCGGACGCAGCAAGGATGTATTGTCTGTCGTCGAATAAAGTTTGAATCGTCCGAGGGTATGCTGCTTTCCGTACTGAAATGATAAGCGGAACGATAACTGCACCTGCGGCTGTCCGTAACCGAGCGGTGAGCGCGCCTCGAAAATGAGCGTGTGAGGTTCTCCGAACTTGGGCATCACCGCCCAGCCTGTGTCTTGTTTTCCATCGAAGGCGTTCCGCGCAGGCCACCCCTCCTGCTCGAAGTCCGCGCTTACAGCGCCCAGTTCGACCGGACGTCCGTCCGCCTGAAGCGCCACTTCCGTCAGCACGAAGTTGCCGTTATCCGCGCGCCCCGGCCCTTTGTTAATAAGGCGATCGTCCGGTTCGGCGACCAGCTTAAAGGCCGTCGGCACGCCGTACTGGCTCTTCGCTGTATAAATATAGTCGTCCACCGCGGGACTCGGCCCCGTTGCTGTCACCGTGCCGTCCTGCGTGTGTTCGAGCACCGTCCCGTGGTCGCTCAATGTATAATCCGGCACGACTACTTTCCATGTGACCTCGCGCGGCTTTCCATCCGCGCCCCCATCCTTCAGCGCCTCTTCCCATGCGGGCTGAGCATCGCGCAATGCTTTCTCCATCGCTTCGCGCTCGCTCTTTGCTTTCTCTTCAATTGCTTTCAACTCGTCCACATGCGCGCGCTGCTCCGGTGTCGCGAGACTTATCACTGGGTTCGCAAGTCCGCCCCCGGCGTCGTTGCCGCCACTCTCGTCGATCGAATTGAAGTAGGCTGAAAGTTGATAGTAATCCTTCTGTCGAAGCGGATCGAACTTATGATCGTGGCAGCGGCAACAATTGATAGTCAGCCCGAGCCAGATCGTCCCCGTCGTCTCCGTGCGATCCATCACATACTCCACGCGCGACTCTTCCGGCAGGCGGCCGCCCTCTCCATTGATCATGTGATTCCGGTGAAAGCCGGTCGCAATGAGTTGTGCCTGGCTGGGATTTGGAAGCAGATCGCCGGCGATCTGTTCGATCGTGAATCGATCGAATGGCATATTGTCGTTGAGCGCCTTGATCGCCCAGTCGCGCCAATGCCACATGTCCCGGGTTGGATCGCCTTGATACCCATTGGTGTCGGCGTAGCGGGCGGCATCCAGCCACTCCCAGACCATCCGCTCGCCAAACCGCGGCGAAGCGAGCAGGCGATCGACCGTCTTTTCGTATGCATCCGCCGATGCGTCGGCGAGGAATGCA
Source organism: Chthoniobacterales bacterium (assembly GCA_038238905.1). Lineage (GTDB taxonomy): Bacteria > Verrucomicrobiota > Verrucomicrobiia > Chthoniobacterales > Chthoniobacteraceae > JBBSFI01. The sequence continues at coordinate 30,591 of JBBSFI010000038.1, forward strand.
TCGAGTTCCTGCTCTGTCGGTGGAAGTCCGGTCAGATCGAGCGTCACCCGCCTCAGCAGTTTCTCTTTGTCGGCTTCCGGGGCCTGCGGCAGGTGTTCCCGCACGAGGCGCTCAGCCACAAACGCATCGATCGGATTTCGAATGGTGAATGCGCCGTCCGCGATGGAGGGCTGCTCCGGGCGCACGGGAGCTGTATAGGCCCAATGCTCTGCCCACGGCGCGCCTTCATCGACCCACCGCTTTAGGAGTTGCTTTTGCGCTTCCGTGAGCTGCCGGTGCGACTTGGCCGGAGGCATCAAATCGTCCGGATCGGAAGTATTTATCCTGTCGATCAACTCGCTCGCCTTGCTCTGCCCCGGAACGACCACCGTGATGCCCTCTTTGGTTCGGTACATCCCCTCCTTGCGGTCGAGCCTCAGATCCGCCTTGCGCGCCTTCCCGTCCGGGCCGTGGCATTGGTAGCAATTCTCCGAAAGAATCGGTTGAATCTGCCGGCTAAAATTAACCCCCGCATCCGCCGCCGCGTGCGCGAGCGATGCCAGCAGGAGAGGGGATCCCACGCCGAGAAGGCGAGTAACGAAAATAAACGTCGTTTGGGGAGGTGACGGCATTCAGTGACAATGCCTCAAACGGCGGCGTCTCGCAACTCTCAGAAGATGCAGTTGCAGCAGTAAGGTGGTCATCCAACGCCATTTGAGCCTGCCCCTATAAAGTGGACGCAAAATGGGAGGCGGTGGAATTACAAAATGAAAACCGTTCAAATCCGTAAACAATCCAGACTTAAAATGAAATCCTGCAGCGAATCCTCCCCTCCTGCTCGTGAACGCCGAAAGTTTGACGAAGCCGTTCGTCGGCACGCTGTCGAAGTCGTCAACTCCGGGCGCACCGTCACCTCGGTGGCCCATGAACTCGCAGTCGGCTCTTTCTCCCTCTACGCATGGCGGCGCATCGCCCGCCGAAACGTGGACTTGAAGGCTCCCCATTCCCACTTCTCCCGAGGCGCTCGCCGATGAGGTCGTTCGTCTGCGCGAGGCTCTGCATCGCTCGCAGGCCACTCATCGTTTTCCACCCCGCTTCAGCTCCAGATATCGACGGATCCGCCATTGCTCTGGCTCGCGCTATTGGGAGACGTTTGCGAAAGTGGCGGTATTCAGCGCACTATTGTTGTGAGCAGTTACCGCAAGGCCCGCGAGATAGCTGCTGTTCGAAAGGGCCACATTCGTAGTTCCCACCTGCATCCAGGTCGAACCATTAGTGGAATAGTATCCTCTGAAGGTGCTTCCCGCCTTAACAAGCTGCAACCAAACGGGATTGGTCGCAGTCGGCGTCGCGACGCCGGCTACCCCTGCGAAGCTGCACCATCCGTTGGTCGCGTTGCGCCACTGCATGGCGACTCCATTAGACTGAGTCGCCACTATGTTGACATACATGCTCCCCGCAGCCGAACTGTCGCGAATCATTACCCCGGCCTTCGCCCACGGATCGGTGTTGGTGATTCCGGTCACTTTGGCGATCAGCGTCTGATCGCCAGTCGCAGCCACAGTCGCGAAATTGAACTGGTCGCTAGTGTTCCAAATATCGCCGCCGCCTCCAGCCACCGTCCAGACGGCGCTGGCACCGTTGTAGCTTGCCGATCCTGCGGAACCAGGCGAGCCGATATCGTTGTCGGACCAGCCAGAAGGTAGGCCGCTAAAGGTCACGTGCACTCCATTTGCGCCATTCGATACAGCGACGCGGTAAATGCGGGCGTCAGTCACACCTTGAGCAAGAGTGCCGAGCGGAAGCGCATAAGGCGGGTTGGCGCGTGTAAGCGCCGCCGCGGAACGGACCGTGGCCAAATCGCTTGGCCCTTGATTGAGAACAGTGCCCGAATCGAGAATGCAATTGAGCAGAGTCGAGGCCGCCCCTGGGTTGGAAATATCCGTTAACCACGGTCCATTGTACCGGGGCGTAATCCAAGATGAAAAAAAGCCCGTTGTAAAGCATTTGGTGTCCGCTCCATTCCCCTGCACACCTATCGGCGAATCAATTAACGTAACACCTAGGAAAGACGCCCAGGCGTTGGGGCCAGTAACAACGACTTCAGCGCTTGGAGACGCCCCCACATGTTTCCATGTCGAACCTTGAATAGTAAAATCCGCATTCGTCACCTGTGCCATGGGAGTACTCTCGCCTTCACTATACAGGCCGGCAGTCAACATGCTACCACCACTTTCGACTTTAATTTGTTTGGAATCTGCGCCAAAGACACGTAGGATGGCCGGGACAAGAGTTCCAGCTTGCGCCCTCGGACCACCGCTGACATGGATCGGGTCGCCGACCAAGCTTGCCGCCTCAACGATAGTATTATCGAGCGAATCTACCTTCACGAAAGCTTCCTGCCTAATGGCGCGAAAGTCGTTATATTTTGCGCTAAAGATCCAATCGAAAAATACCCTGCTGCCAGGACTGTCTTCGCTATCGACCTCAATGCAATCACTAGGCGCGCTTAGATTTCCATTGATGGTGAGATCCCGCACGGTAGCGTGACTAGGCGCAGCCAGTTTCAGTACTGGTTGGCCCGAGGAACTCGTATAATTCAACGTGGTGCCATTCCCAACAAGCCCCCCGTCGCCCATCAATTGCACGTTTTTGTTGGCGGGCACAATCAGCGTCGATGAGACATTATACTTACCGGCGGGAATATGCACAACTGGGCGGTCGCCCCCGAAGGAGGCGGCATTGTTAATCTGGTTTTGAATGTCGGTTCCGCTGGCGCCCGAGGCCACTTCGTAGATAGCGCGATGCATGTTTGGCAAAGTGCCGGGGAGAATCGGTTGGCTCGGAGTCACCTGGCTCCAGAGTAGTACAACGTCATCCACGTTCGTGTTTGACCATCCCGAATACTTGTTGCTAATTGTAAAGGTGTTTCCGATTGTGAGCATGCCCACTCCGATGACCACTGGACCAGTAGCACTTTGGAGACTACGGATCGTGTTATCGATTAGTGTGACGGGGCTGTTACCGTAAGGCGTGATAATAGCTGTCGGTCCGGTATAATCCAGAATAACGTTGCGCTGGAGATTAACGGGACCCTTGCTCCAAGTGTCCGCGTTGAAGAAGCAAGCGGAGCCGAGAGAATAGTTATCAGAAATGTTCCACGAAAACTTTTGGTCTACTTTAATATCGTTAATGGTTGAATGTAGGAAAACGCATTGCGTGACTGCGGAGCTCCCATTAACGTTCTCAACCGCATTTCCGCAACCGTTGAAGGTGCAGTTCCGAACCCACCAATCGAGTGCGTTTGGTTGCCATGTCCCGAATCCGATGTTGCAGTTCTTGAACGTGCATCGGACGACCACGCTCTCAGCGACGCCGTCCCCGCCGGAAAACCCGGCTATGATTCCGCCCTGCCCATTATTTAGCACCAGATCGGAGAACTCATTTTCTCCGGCATAACCTCCATTTCCCTTTTGAATTAGGTTATCATCATTTATCAAGAAATGCGCTGACTTAGAATTTCCGTCAAATGTTAATCGCGAGACTTTGCACCCCTGGCAATCGTTGAGGAGCAGCATATCGGTGTTGACGGCCCCGCCCCACGTGATTGTCGTGGTGATGGGGTCCGCGCCAATCAAGCTTATGTTGAAGAGGCAGTTATGATTCGCCGCCCAGCCCGGAATTTGCATCTGGAGCTTGCTTCTAATCAGGTAAGTGCCGGCCGGCAGATAGACAACATTCCCGTTTTCGCTGCTTACTTCGTTGTTGGCGGCGTCGTTGATGGCGGCTTGAATCGCAGCAGAATCATCGTTTACCCCGTCGCCTTTCGCATTGTAAGGTGCGTTTCGAATATTGAGCCAGGTCGTAAATGGACCGACAAACTCATCGTCTGCCAGCGCGCATGTAGCGAACGCGCAGCAAAGTGCGAGGAACGGCAGCACGAGCCACGCTTTGACCGGTCGAAAACTCCGAAAATTATGGTTCGGCGAATTTAATTTGGGGAGGCGTCGGCGGCCGTGCATCCACATGAATTCAGGCCTTTGTTCGGTTTTTGAGAAACCGTCGGCGCGCGGGATTGTCTGGGGGATTTGCATGATCTTATTTTTGGGGTTAGTTATTCTTCGATTAGCGGTTGCGAAATAGCCTCGCCGGACTCGCGTGTGCATCCATTGGCAAGTTGCAAGTGCGGTATATCGGTGCTGGTTCGGAATTTCTCGGACGACCGTCGGCACGTTCAGATGAACGCCTTTTGGTCGGACGGGAAAGTGTGGTGCGAGACGGGCGATGGGCGCCGGGCGCCGGAGCGGAACATAAGGAGTATGCCTCGGGTCGAATTTGATCTCCGACTTTGAAATCTTGTAAGATATAGGTGACTGGGTGTCGTCATGGATAACATCACTGTTGCTTTACCGATACAGAGCACGGCCCCATACGGCTGCGCGTTCGTAAGTGTGAATGCCAGGCGTCTCCGCTCCGTTATAGATTTCCACATGTTGAAATCTCCAAAGACGCCCGGTCTCGTCACTCCAATGGGTATTCCAGACCGCCGCTAGGTTATCGCCTGCTTTCGGAGCTTCAGAAGCGTGAAGCAACGTCCAGGGAATAGCATATTCCAGCGTGTAGCCGCGCCCGTCGCTATCCTTTCGAAACGCCCCCTCGTAGCCGGCTGGATTCACGATTCCATCGTGGAAATCCATGCCGTAAGCAAGGTGTAGACAGTTTTGCCCCGACTGGGCGTAATGCCACATCGTGAGATGGACCAAGTGCTCGCTGGTCGCTTCACCGAGTTGCTCCGGTGTTACAGTGAGATGCCGGGAGTTGTAGTAAAGTTCAGAGTTGGCATTCACGGGCCAGCCCAGCGCGCGATTGGTTGAGAGCCTGACTTGAAGTCCTCCGCCGTTCCATCCGAGTTCCCCATCGTTGGACGGATCGATTGTGCTGCGCATTGGCGCGGGATCACCGATGTGTGCGGCGATGTAAAGATGCGTGGAGTCATACCGCATCCGTCCTTCCACAAAGCACTTTCCTTGAGTTCCTTCGTGTTCACTACGGAATAGGCCATCGGGGCTCCACTCGGAAAGATCGCCATCCACGACGATCTGTCGAGCCGGGTGGGTAATAGTGATTTCATGAATGCGCGCCTTATTCCAAGCGTTCTTGTCGACCCCGCCTCCAAAGGCGGGCTTGGGCAGGCGTCGCACGAAACGGTCTGGCGAGAAAGGAATCGACTGCGCCTGGCCGCTCATCTCGGGCGAGAACCGGGTCGCATGCCCTTCTGTGAGACGCTGCGGAAAACCACCGCTCGACCCGAAAGATTTCGCCGTGGTAACGACGGCCCCTTCATATACTTGCACATCGGTGCGCATCCCTTGGCTCGCTGTCGCCGCGAATTCCGTCCCTACATCAACGACATTCACGCTCGGTGTTTCAAGTTGGAAGCCGGTCGCCTCGTGGGGAACCCGCACCACAACGCGTCCGGCATGCATTGAGGCGCGCATCGGCGAGAAGATCTCTATCTCTCCCGGGCCTTCGAACGTCATGCGCACGCCGTTGTTCAATGTAAGTTCGAGCGCCCCAGTCTCGAGCGAGCACCAGCCCCGGTGAATGGGCTGGCCAACGCGCCATCCCTTTTTCGCACCGCTTGGGTGCGCGCTCGCGGCGCCGGTAACGACGCCGATTTCTGACGGCCCGCGGCGAATGATCCACGGTGCGTGCCGTACGAGCAAAGCTATGCCGATCATACCCACACCGACCGCCGCGAGCCGACGATTCCGAAATAGCAGCATCACTGCCCGCGCGGGCAGCGGCGTCTTAACGAGTTGTTCCGGCGCCAAATAAAGCGGAGCGGCGCCCCGCACATCGTTCGGTTGATCGGCGGCGTATTCCATCCGCGTGGCCAGCGTCGCGTTCAACCACGCCAGCCGGAGGTGAAGGCTTCGCGCATCGGCGTTCGCCTCCAGTTCGCATGAGAGTGCTGCAAATTCCTCCGGGGAAGCAACGCCGTCGATGCAACGGTCGATAGTGGTTCCGATTTCGGCCCAATTCATATCCCGGCCTCCGCTTGCTTGCGTTCGACGCAATCTAAAAGGGCTCGCCTGATGCGCTGAAGCGCTTTGTAAATCGCCTCCACTGTACGGGATTGTTCGCGCGCAATCGCCTCCACGCTTTGCTCGTGAATGTAGTAGTCGTCGAGCAACTGACGCTGAACGACAGGCATCTGCCCGAGACAGTCCCAGAGAAGCCTCTCCCGCTCGTGCTCTACCTCCATATCCTCTTCAGCAACTCCCAGTAATGCTTCCAACGCCCGCTCCGTCAACGCCCGCTGGCGTTGCGCTCGCCGAACGAAGCGGCGCACCTCGACTCGCGCAAACCCACACGCCCATCCCACAAAGGGCCTAGCTTGGTCATACCCTTCAAAATTCTTCCACAATGCGACCGCCGTCTCCTGAATAATGTCGCGCGCATCGGCCCGCTGAGGCACAAAGACCATCACATAGCGCAAAAGCTCTGCCTCGTGCGCAAGCAGCAGATGCATAAAGCACTCTTGAGTACTGGTGTTTTGCATGGGGGTCTGTAATATATATCCGCACAAATTGAAAAAGTTGGACAAGGTCTCTCGCATTATTTGATAATTTGCCGAACGGAAAGTGCTTGTGCCGCATGGGTGCGTGGCTGCCCGGAGAAAGAGACCAGTTTCGGTCCAGGTGGCGCTGACCCTATCGTGACTTCCGAGAAGCCCGATCAAAAATCGCTCTAAAACCAAGGAAGTGTCCAATTTTGTCGGGCTATAGCGCACTGCCGCCGGAGTTTTCCAAGCTTTGATCGTCGGAACATCGAAACGAATTTTGAGCGCGGGGAGGTTTCGAGGTGGCGAAGCGCCTGCTTGCTGGAAAGGAACAAAGAAAAGCGGCTCGCCGCTTGCGCGAACGAGCCGCTTCCGAGGAAGTTCCGGGGCTGGATTACGCTTTCAGGCGGCGGCGGAAATTGCCCGTAGCGAGCAGAACGAGACCGCCGGCGGCGGCGATCCCGGTGGAGGGCTCGGGGATGGCGGCGGACGCGTCCAAACGGACGTTATCAAAATTGACCTCTGTGCTTGCAGCATTGGAGATGTTTTGCAGGTCTATCGTCAGGTCGCCCGAGACAACTGCAGGTGAAGTAAATGTGATCGTATAGTCCGACATGGCTCCCGGATTTGTGATTGGGGTGGGTACGTTGATGGAGCCACTGGAGACCAAAGACGTTCCGGTATCATCCGTTCCATTGAGGATCTGAATTTGTCCAAACGTGCCCGATCCCGTTCCAAACCCTGTGGGATGTGGCCCCACCGCGACCGTCAGCGTGTAGACGGTGCTGGGGAGCAGCAAACCAATGTCCTGATAAAGGTCCCCCAACTGATTGATGTAAGCGATCTGAGAACCATCAGCAGCGTTGGTTGGCGCCGACTGGAGCCCGGCTGCATTGCCGGATCCAATAAAACCGTCGAATCCAAAGCCGGCAACAGCCGTATCGCTCGCTTGCGAGACTGTCCCCGTCTGATTATAGCCGGTGCCGACATTGGGCGACTCGAAGGAAAAATTCGAGACAGTCACGGGCGCCGCATGAGCGGCGGGGAGGCCGACGGAGAGAAGGGCCAATGGAAGGTATGCAATAAGGCATTTTATGGGAGATTGCGAATTCATAGGGTAAGTAGTGGCATTTGGAGTTTGAGGTTTTGAGTGCTGAATTTTCATGTGGTGTTCGCAATCTATCCGCACAAACAGGAAAGTTTGGACAAAGCTTCCCGCATTATTTTAGCCTGCCCCGATAAAGTGGACCCAAAAAGGGAGGGATGGAATTACAAAATGAAAACCGTTCAATCCAGACTTAAAATGAAATCCTCCAGCGAATCCTCCCCTCCTGTTCCGCGCGAACGCCGAAAGTTCGACGAAGCCCTTCGTCGGCACGCCGTCGATCTCGTCAACTCCGGGCGCACCGTGGCGTCGGTGGCCCGTGAACTCGGCGTCGGCTCTTTCTCCCTCTACGAATGGCGGGGCATCGCCCGCCGAAATGTGGACTTGAAGACTCCCATTCCCACATCGCCTGAGGCGCTCGCCGATGAGATCAAGCGTCTGCGCGAGGCACTCCATCGCTCGCAGTTGCGGGAGGAGAGTTTAAAAAAAGTTTGGGCATTTTTGCCGAACGTCAGAACTAGGCTTCGAGTTTCTCCATTTTAATCCCGGATTATCCACTCGGATTCTTATGC
>JBBSFI010000039.1:0-37560 GCA_038238905.1 Chthoniobacterales bacterium
CACCGCGGCTGCTGAAATATTCACGATGTGCCCGCTGCCTTGCGCTCGCAGAATAGGCAGCGCCGCGCGAATGACCTCCAGCGCGCCGAAGAAGTTCACGCTGAAGTTGCGGGCGATTTGCTTAGTCCCGAGTTCCTCAAAAGCGCCGATGAGTCCATGGCCGGCGTTGTTCACGATGACATCAAGCCGGCCCCACGCACTCGCCGCTTCAGCAATCGCGCTTTTTACGGGAACCGCATCGGTGACATCGAGCCGGAGCACGCGGCACGTCTCCGGGTTGCGCGCGGCCAGTTCGGCCAGTGAGCCTGGCTGGCGCGCCGTGGCGATGACGCGCTGCCCTCGCGAAAGCAGCGAGGTGGACAGCGCGAGGCCAAAGCCGCTGGAGCAGCCGGTGATGAACCAGACGCGCGAGGGTGTTGTCGATTCGCTCATATGATTCGTTTTGGACGCCTCGAAGATACGCTCTCGCGAGCGCTTCGGACGCGCAATACGCAGGTGATCCCACTTGTTTCCGGGATTGCAGATGCCAGCGCGGAGCGCGCGCTTCGCGTCTCGTTTCTCAACCGAAGGCATCGCAGGCCGACTTGCCTCCTCAGCCTTTGGATCGGAGTCAGAGCTGAAAGACCGCTGCCAGAAAATCTGCTTGGCAATGCGGAACGGCATGAGATGCTCGCGAACAATAAAACGAGCACGTGAAGCACTCGCCGATCGATGTTCAACCCCAGGAGCCGGCCCGGCGGAGCAGCAGCGGCGGTTCGTTTCAGCCTTATTTATCCACCCACTCCCCGGCGCCGCTCGACGCCCGACCCGCTTCTGGCACGGCGCGGTGAAAAGCGAATTCCTAGCAGTTTGATGGGGCATTCCGTCTCATATTGGCCCATCCTATTGGCAGTGTTTTTCACTGTCGCGCGCCCGATCTTGGCCGCAGGCGGTGACGCGGCGTGCGGTGTCGAAGGTCCGGCTGGTGCGTTCTTCGAGCACAGTTGTTACGATTGTCATGACGCGGAGACCAAGAAGGGGGGGCTGAATCTGGAGAAGACGGACCCGAAGATGGCGGGGCTGGAGCAGGTCGATGTCTGGATCAAGATATACGACCGCGTAGCGAAAGGCGAAATGCCGCCGAAGAAGAAACCCCGACCCACGCCAGAAGATGTGAGAACGTTCCTCTCGACGATCCGGCCACGGCTGATCGAGGCCGACCGATCCTGGCGGGAAGTGGTGCAACGGCGGCTGAATCGCAACGAATATCAAAACACGATGCGGGATCTCCTCGCCATCGACATCGATCTCAAAGACCTGCTGCCACCGGATCAACAGGCAGGCGGGTTCGACAACAACGGCGAAGCGCTCGCCGTTTCCACAGAACAAATGCAGGCCTACATGGCGGCGGCGCAGCGCGCGGTGAATGCGGCACTGCTCGTCGGCAAGCGTCCCGAGACGCAGACGGTCACGGTCAGCCCACTCGATGAGGTCAAGAGCTACATCAACTCCGGCGGCTTCGGCTACAAGGACGGGCGGGTCATTACTTATACGACAGACAGGGGCGACTACTCCAAAATTTCAACGCGCCCGCATCGCGCACCGGTGCGGGGGCGGTATCGCTTTCGGTTTCAGGCGGCGGCGAATGACACGAACGATCTCCAGTTCTTCACTGTCTCGGCTTCGGATTTTGCGGCCATCGGTCCGACCTCAACGAACCTCGGCTATTTCGCGGTGGGGCCGGAGCCGAAGGCTTTTGAGATCGAGGCGCTGTTGGATGCGAAAGGCGCCATCCAGTTTTTTGCGTTCGGACTGCCGGGATGGGTGAAGCCGGCGCCGGGAGAGGATCACCCGGGCATTGGTTTCAGCGACGTGGAAATGACTGGGCCGATCATCGATCAATGGCCACCGAAAAGTTTCACGCAGTTGCTCGGCAATGTGGACCTGGCCAAAGGAGCCCCCGCCGATGCAGAGGACATTCTCCGGCGATTCATGCCGCGCGCATTCCGCCGACCCGTGACCGATGCGGAGCTGGCCCACTACACGGCGCTGGTTCGCTCGCGCATGGCTGCCGGGCGCGGTTTTGGTGAAAGCCTGCGCACCGGCCTCGTCGCGGCGCTCTGCTCGCCCAACTTTCTTTATCTGCGCGATGATGTCCGTCCTGACACGCGGCGTGTCTCGGACACGGAGCTGGCCTCGCGTCTTTCGTATTTCCTATGGCGCACGATGCCGGACGCCGAGTTGCTCGACCTCGCGGCGAAGCAGCAACTCAGCGATCCGCAAACGCTCCACGCCCAGGTCGAGCGCCTGCTCACGGATGTGCGCTCGGCGGCTTTCGTCACGGACTTCACCGGTCAATGGCTGCGATTGCGGCTGATCAACGACACCACACCCGACGAGAAGCTCTACGGCAAGTTCGACGACCTGCTGCGGGTGAGCATGGTGTGGGAGGGCGAGGGCTTTTTCCGGCAGTTGATCGTGGACGATGCGCCAATCGTAAACATCCTCGATTCCAACTGGGCGATGCTGAATCAGCGACTAGCCGAGCTTTATGGCATCGAGGGCGTGCATGGCATTGAAATGCGGAAGGTGGCCCTGCCGACGAACTGCGTCCGCGGCGGTGTGCTCACGCAGGCCGGGGTGTTGAAAGTCACCGCCAACGGGACGACGACGTCGCCGGTGCAGCGGGGCGTCTGGGTGCTGGAAAATATCCTCGGCGAGGCGACGCCGCCCCCGCCGCCGAATGTCGGCGGCATCGAGCCGGATATCCGCGGCGCGACGACCGTGCGCGAGCAACTCGACAAGCATCGCCACTTGGAAAGCTGCAGCGTTTGCCATTGCAAGATCGATCCGCCGGGTTTTGCGATGGAGAGTTTCGACCCGATCGGCGACCACCGCGAAAAGTATCTGCGCTGGAAAGTGACCAACGCGGAGCAGGGATGGGGAAATGTGGAGCAGGGAGCTAGGGTGGACGCGAGCGGCCAACTCGCCACGGGCCAGACGTTTGACGACATCCGCCAATTCAAAAAACTGCTGGTCGAACGTCAGGACAACTTCGCCCGCTGCCTGACCGAAAAGCTGCTGACTTTCGGGCTTGGCCGGGAGATGGGCTTCAGCGAACGTGACGCCGTTGCAGTCATCATCAAGGAATCCGACGCGCACGCGCGCGGGCTGCGCAGCCTGATCCACGCGATTGCGGAAAGCGAAACATTCGCGACACGATAATGTTCGATTCCGATTGCCCGATACACGATGCCCATGAATCCAATCCCACGTAGAACCTTCCTTCGCGGTGCGGGCGTCGCCCTCGCCCTCCCACTGCTGGAGGCGATGATCCCGGCTACGGGTCGTGCGGCGGGGACCGCAATCCCAGCGTCGCCGCGCCGCTTTGTCGGGATCAACATTCCGCTGGGTTTCATCCCGGACAATTTTTTCCCGACCGACGCCGGGGGGGACTACGCGCTCAGCCCGTATCTCAAAATGGCCGAGTCGCTGCGAAACGATTTCACCATCATCTCCGGGGTGAGCCATCCCGGGGTGGATGGAGGGCACGCGGCGGAGAAATCATTCCTCACCGCCGCCCCGCATCCGGGTTCTCGCACGTTCCGCAACACCATTTCGCTGGATCAATGCATGGCGCAGAGCATCGGCGCCGCGACGCGCTTGGCCTCGCTCACGCTCGGCGATCAGTCGCTCTCTTGGTCGGCGAATGGGGTGGCAATTCCCACGGAGCGCTACCCCGCCAAGTCGTTCGCGCGGTTGTTTCTCACCGGCACGGCTGAGGAAGTCACGGCGCAGAAGCGCGAGTTGGAGGACGGCCACAGCATCCTCGATACGATCCGCGAGGACGCGAAGGCGATGGCGCCACGCATCAGCGCGAACGATCGCCAAAAGCTCGATCAGTTTTTCACCGCCGTGCGCGAAACCGAGCAACGACTTGTGAAAACGGAATCGTGGAGCAACACGCCGAAGCCGAAGGTGGACGCGCGACCGCCGGGCAATTTCGATGACTCCGACATGATCGGCTATCTCCGCGCGCACTTCGATGTGATGCGCCTCGCGCTGGATACCGACTCGACGCGCGTGATCGCGCTCAGCGGATTCAATTTCGGCAATGTGCCCAAGATCAAAGGGGTCGATCTCGGCTACCACACGCTCTCCCACCACGGCATGAACCCCGCGATGCTCGCCCAGCTCGAAGTGATCGAGCGCGCAACCCTTTCCGCCTTCGTGGATTTTCTCAACGCGCTCAAGACCACGCCCGACGGCGGCTCGACTCTGCTCGATCACACCCAGGTCTTCCTCAGCAGCAATCTCGGCAGTGCGAGCGGCCATCTCACGACGAATCTCCCCGTTGTCCTCGCCGGCGGCGGCTACCGCCATGGGAAGCATCTCGCCTTCGATAAACTGAATAACTATCCCCTGTCCAACCTGTTCGTGACCATGCTGCAGCGCATGGGCATGGAAGCGGGGGCATTTGCCTCCAGTACGGGAACGATGGCGGGGATCGAGATGGCGTAAAGCAGCCCGCCGGGTAGAGTAGGCCAATTAGTCGGCCAGGCCGAGGTAATTGAATTGGCCGTTGGCTGTCGGGGCGTGAGGGCCACGGCGCTTCCGTCGATCTTGACGACACCGCTTGCTGCGGCGGCAGCGCTCGTGACTCGACGCCCGGGTCGCTTTCGGCGCGGCGCGGTGAAAGTTCAGCTACGTGAGAAAGCGAAGTTTCACCCAGTTACGAAATTCCTCCGTCGCGCTCGTGACCAGCTCCTTGATGGGCGCCTGGGCCTGTCCTCTTCCTTTACGATTCGAAGGTCGAGAAGCCGTAAGCGGCCCTGCCCGGCAACTCTACAGATCCGCCGCGTAGGAGATGAGCCGGCGGTATTGGCGCAGGATTTCCGTAAGCGCCAGCACGAATGCCTGCCGCTGGAGATGGGATGGCGCGTGGTGCGGCGACTCGAGGATGACCTCGAAAGGGGCCGGAGTCTGGCCCGGAGGCGCGCAGAGAATCCCTTCATAAGCGCTTGCGATGATGCCGTTCACCGCGTGGAAGCCATCGATCACCGCAGCCTGATTTACTGGCAGCGCGGCTTCGGCGTAAGCGAGCGCAGGCTTGAGTAAATGCTCCGTGAGGACGTGGCCGCGAACAAAGCCGTAAAGACCGTCGCTTGTGTCGTCCGAATGGAGTGAGATGATGCCGTGAAAATTGCCGCTTAGCAGTTCGCGCTCGATGAGTGCGACCTCCGGCTCGATCGAGCCGCGCCAGAATTCGCGATTCAGATCGCGCCCGCTTCTGGAGTGCCGCGTGCCGTCTTCGTAGCCGGTCGGATTGCACAGCGGAAAAATATGTATTTGGTAGGCGCGAAACAGGAATGGATCGGATTCCATCGCCTGGAGAAAATCGACGAGCGCCTCGACTCCGGCGGGTTCATCTCCATGGATGCCGGCGAATATTCCGAGGCGGATGTACGGCTCGCCTCTCTCGGCCTCCCCGCGGAATACGATGCGCGGCAACCAATAGGGATCGGCGCCGATTTTCCAAAAACCCGCGGAGTCGGCGCGCAGATTGTGCGCCGTTGCGCCGACCTGATTCAAGAACGGCAGGAGCAGCTCCTTGATCGAGCGCCGCGCATGGCTCGGAGCGCGAGGCGCCGGCGGCCCTTGTGGGTGGAGGGGATCGGCTGGTTTTTTTTGCACCACGTTTGAGGGTCTATGGTAAGTGTCGAAATCCAAAGCGGCAATCCTCCGAAGCATCCGCGCCCACCTGACGGCCCCAAGGCTCTGGACGCTGGCCACTTTTCGGATTAGTTCCACGCTGAATGCCTGCCACCGCCTCACTCGACGAACGACTCATTGATACCGTCCTTGCCGGAGACCGCATCTCCCCGGACGATGCGCGGGAACTCTACCGGCTGCCGCTTCAGGAGCTGGGTGAACTCGCCAATATCCGCCGCAACCTCGCAAAGCACGCCGCCTTCGGTGGGGAAGGGGAGCGAATCGTTACTTATATCGTCGATCGGAACATCAATTACACCAACGTCTGCAACGTCTATTGCAAATTCTGCGCCTTCTACCGGACGGAAAAAGATGGCGATCACTACGTGCTGACGCAGGAGCAAATGGATGAAAAACTGGACGCGCTTTCGGCCATCGGCGGCGTGCAGATTTTGCTGCAAGGCGGGCACCATCCGAGCCTGGGCGTCGAGCACTACCTCTCAATGCTTTCGCACATCCGGGAAAAGTATCCGCACATCAACGTGCATGGCTTTTCGCCCCCCGAGTTCCAGCATTTCGCTGCAACCTTTCAGATGCCGGTGCGCGAAGTGATCGAGAAGTTTCGGGCAGCCGGCCTCGGGTCCATTCCGGGAGGAGGCGGCGAGATCCTGGTGGACCGTATCCGGAAGCGCATCTCCCCGTTGAAATGCACATCGGACCAATGGCTCAATGTCATGCGCGAGGCGCACGAACTCGGGCTGAACTCGAGCGCCACCATGATGTTTGGCCATGTCGAGACGCTCGATGACCGGATCGAGCACCTCCAGCGGCTGCGCCATTTGCAGGATGAGACCGGCGGATTCACGGCCTTTATCTGCTGGACTTTTCAGCCCGAGAACACGGCGCTGCGGGCGGAACCCGTCGGCTCGAGCGAATACCTGCGGATGCAGGCGCTCTCTCGCATTTTTCTGGACAACTTCGCGAATGTGCAGAGTTCGTGGGTGACGCAGGGGCCGCGCATCGGCCAAGTGGCGCTCAAGTACGGCGCCAACGATTTTGGATCCGTCATGATGGAGGAAAACGTGGTTTCGAGCGCGGGAACAACCTTCCGGCTCAACAAGGAGCAGATCGAGCGGCTGATAACGGAGGCCGGGTACGAAGCCCGCCAGAGGAACAATTGGTACGCGCTCCTAAACTGATCGGGCGGGATTCCAAGGCGCGATCATGGCCGTTATTGAGACCGATCAGCTCACGAAGGTTTATCGCACTTACAAGAAGCGCCCAGGGCTTTGGGGCGCCGTCCGAGGGCTCGGCCGGCGCGAGTATGAGGAGACGCGCGCGGCCGATGGCGTGACCTTTTCCATCGAGGAGGGCGAGTTTGTCGGCTTCCTTGGACCAAACGGAGCGGGGAAGACGACCGTTCTGAAGATGCTCTCCGGCCTTCTGAATCCGAGTGGCGGCTCGGCGCGCGTGCTCGGTTTCGTGCCTTGGGAGCGACGCGAGGCGATGAAGCGGCAATTTGCCCTATTGATGGGCCAAAAGAACGCGCTTTGGTGGGATCTTCCAGCGCGTGAATCGCTCGAATTGAACCGCGCAATCTATGGGATCGATCGCCGTGAGTTTCGCCGGATCGTCGGCGGTCTTTCCGAGCTGCTCGATGTCGCGGACAAACTCGATGTGATGGTGCGCGAACTCTCGCTCGGCGAGCGGATGAAAATGGAACTCATCGCCGCACTGCTTCACTCGCCGAGGGTCCTTTTTCTCGATGAGCCAACGATCGGCCTCGACGTGACCTCGCAAAAAACGGTGCGCGAATTCCTGCGGCAATACAACGAAGGTCATCGCATCGTAACGATGCTCACCAGCCACTACATGCAGGATATCGAGGAGTTGTGCGAGCGGGTCATTATTATCGACAACGGGCGCATTTTTTTCGACGGGCCGCTCGCGGAAATCACGGAGCGATTTGCTACTCACAAAATTCTGAGTTTCACCTTCGCCAAGGAAGCGGCCTGCGAAATCGGAGCATTGGGAGAAGTCGTGGAAATCGGCCCGCGCAACGTCCGGCTCAAGGTTCCGCGCGCCCGCGTCACCGATGCATGCCGAGCGGTGCTGGCCCAATGCGACGTAACCGACATGAGCGTGGAGGAGTTGCCCGTCGAAGAGGTGATCCGGCAGCTCTTCCGTGAAACGGCTGAAAACGATCGCAGCGAAATCGAAACGGGACAGTCCGGATAAGTTTGCAGCCGATCCGATTCGGATTTTGACGAGCGCAAAGCTGCCGCTCCAGCCGATCCGCCCGGCGCCCTTATGAACGCCGCATCCATTCTCGAATCTGCTGGGCGTAGGCGGGGTTCACCTCGAAGCGGGTCGCCCTCAGCCGATCGAGCGGCACATCGTCCATGACTGCGTTTGAGTCACCTTCATTAAAGGCCTCAAACAGTCCGACGGTGATGAGACCGGTAAGGACTCCGAGAAGGTCGGACTCTTCGAGATTCGTCTTCTCCAGCAACTCCGCTCCGGTGCTTCCGCTTACCGCGTCGATTTCGCGGATGACCGTTCGTTCGCGGCCGGAGAGTTTGATCGCCTTCATCCTTTTCTTGCCGGGATACTCGCGCCAAACGCAGCGCACCGCAACCGAGCGGGTCCGTCAGGCCAAGTCCCGCTCGAACCGGAGGGCATCCAGCGTCTGGCGCACTTGGGAAAGCAGCTTGTCCTGCGTGTACGGCTTCGGGATGAAACCGCGAAGTCCGCGCGCGAGCATCGTTCGGAGCTTGTCCTGCTCGGCAAAGCCGCTGCTGAGCACAACAGCTACTTTTGGCTTGAGTTGCTGCAATTCCGCAAACACCTCAGCCCCGTCCATCACGGGCATCGTGAAGTCCAGGATAACCAGGGAAATTTCATCTTTGAGCTTCCGGTAAATCTCCAGCGCTTGAAGGCCGTTTCGGGCGGTGATGACTCGGTAACCTTCCTCCGCCAGGACACGCCTCGCCAGAAGCGTGATGAAATCTTCGTCGTCCACGATGAGAATCAACTCATGCGGGCCGGTCGGATTATGAATTTCGATCGACGGCACGCTCGTCTCGGAAATGGATTGCTTTGTCTCGGCAGACGATTCGTCGGCGGGAAGCGATTCGCCGCCGATCCGGGCGCCGATCGATTGCGTGGTGGCCACAGCGCGATGAGCGCTCGCCCTTAATATTGCCAGATATCGTTCCGCCTCGGAGTTCCCCTTCACGAGCGCTTCGAGCACCTCGCCCGACTCCGTGATCACCTGCAGGAGGTTATTTAGCTCGTTTGCGGTCGCGCGCAGCCACCGCAGATCGTTCCCATCCACTGCAAGAGGCGACGGCATTAAAACCCTCCTGATGTTACACCCCTTCGTCGCGGCAAGCCCACCAGACGCATCCTACAAAGGCGGCGACGACAAACGAGAACATTCCGAGTGTTAGCATAGGCGCGGCTCTTTTGCCGCAAAGTGCATGCCTTCGTCAACCGTATTCTGAACTTTTTTCAAAGATTTATTCCGAAAAAATCGCGGAAGACCGCCTGATACACTTTCCGCTTCATCGAAGGCAGCCACGACAGCCGGAATTCCGATGGGCGAATCCATCGATGAGCCTGAAATTCCGGCTTCCGCGTCGCGAGATCGATTTTCGCACGGCGACCCTTGAAATCCGCCAGAAAATAATACTGCTCGACGCCATCGAAGCCCCGCTTCTGACGCCCTTCGCCGAAGAGATAGCAGTAGGGCCCGCGCGAGCAGACGATCTCGAAATCGCCAGCCCCCACACTGATCTCCTCCTCGAGTTCCCGTGCGAGAGTCTCTTCCCGTGTTTCCCCTGGGTCGCAGCCGCCTTGTGGAAACTGCCAGGCTCCGTCCATCCCCAGCCGTTCGCAGATCAGAATCTCACCCGTGGCGTCGCGCAATATGCCGGCGACATTGGGCCGGTACTTTGGAGATGGCAAAGGCATGGCAGAAAAAGAATGGGAAGCGGGAAGCGGAGAATCCTTCCCCTACATCGCGAAGAAGGGTAGATCGTTGCAACCATGAAACGCATTCTTCTCCCAATCGTTTTCGCTTTTTCAACAAGTCTGCTCGCCGCGCCCGCGACCGACCCTGCCGCTCAGACTTTCAATCAACCGAATGCCGCTCCGGCGACGCCTGTGCCGACGATCATCCCGATGTGGCGATGCACCCTTCCTGGCGGAACATACGAAGTCGCCGTCCGGTCCATCATCGCGGTGAGCACGCACGAGTATCTCGTGGATGGTGTCGCGCGCGTCATCGAATTGAATATCGACACCGCGGGTGCGCTGTTCGCGCGATTCTACTTTATCGAGCCGAACACGCCGACTTCCGGCCCCGGAGGCCTGGGAGCGGGGACGATCGACAAGGCGCAGCAACTCCTCACGCAAGCGGCGCAGGCGACAGGACAGGACGCCTGGCAAAAAGTGGTTAAGAATTACCCGACCACCACGCATGCCCACACCGTCGAATACCGCCTCACCAGCAAAGACCAGGTGCAGGCTATGTTTCAAAGCGTCGAGACTGCCTTTCGCCAAGGAAAGAGCGGGAATTATGCGCCGCCTGCGGAATAGCATGCATAAGCATGGCGAGGGTGGTTAAGGGCCGAGCAGGTTTCCCAGCACTTTACCGGCGGTGTCGATCAGTTTGTTAACTGTCCCCTGGGCGGCGCCTGCGGCGTCTCTGGCGGTTCCAATGTTGCCGTTGAGCAGTTCTGCGACGGCATCGAGGCCGGCGGCGCCCATCGCCGCCGCGATCCGCGGGGAGAGGTCTTCTTTCGGGTGCTCTGTCGTTCCGGTGAGACGCATGGGAGCCCAGAGATAGCCGCCGCGAGACACCGTGAAAACATGATCGTGCGTGCCGGGCAGGCGTTGCAGGCTGGGCGCGGTTACTCCGACCTGAAAGCTGCCATCGAGCCGGCCATTGTCGATCGCGAGCGATCCTTCGATCCGGATGAGGCCGGCCGATTCGAGCACCAAATTATTTATCGTGAGGCGGGCAGAAGTCCATTTGAAGTCGCCGCTCGCGGTGGAAAGTGAGAGACTGCGGAACTGGGCCGTATCGGTGAGACCGGCGATGCGATCCAAAAGCGGTAGGGCTTCGATGTGACCGTCCAGGACATGGAGCGAGCCGCTGATATCGGCTCGATCGTCTGCTGGAATCGCGCTCACGATGTGAACATCGCCGGAGAGATTTCCGTGAATCTTCGCGCGCCAATCGTTTGCGAGAAGCGGCGTCATTGAGATATTGGAGAGCTTGGCTCGCAAATCCGCGCGCTCGTCCAAGGCGATGTCGCCCGTGAGGTTCAGCGCCCCGTTGACGCCGTCTCGTAATTCGGCCTCCTGCACGAAGATCGTGCGATCTTTGTATCGCAGCTTGAGCGAACTCACGTCCATCTCCGGCATGCGCGCCTGGCGCAGCCTTCCGCTCTTTCCAGTGACATTCCAGCCGCCCTCATTTTCCGTGGCGGAGACGGCAATTCCCGTGACGCTTCCGCCGGCCCACGAAACATCCGCTTCCTTCACCGAGCCGGCATGCACTTCGACCCGGTTGGGCAGCAGTGTGGATCCATGGTCCGCCTCGGGCGGCAGCGGCTTAGATGGATCCGATGAAGCAGCCGCGGGGAGGCGCGGCCCATCCAAGGCCAGGCGGACCCGCTCGATATCGACGTGATCGATATCCCACACATGCTGGAAGAAACGCCGGGCGCTCACATCGATCCGGACACGGTCGAGATCCAAAGCTGAGAACGCGGCGTCCAATGCGCCGCGCGCGCGGAAGGCATCGGAGTAAATCGACGAGCCATTGAATTGAACCGGCTCGATCTCGACCTCCGAGCGCATCGTTTCTCCCGCTTTATGAGCCAGAAACGTGCGGAACCGATTGCTGCGCAGGTACGCGTCGATCGCGATCTTGCCGCCGATGAATCCGAGCAGGGCTAACCCGAGCAGCGCAAAGAGTGCGTACGTGAGCTTCGATTTTCGCGTGGAAGGCTTGGGGGCTGCGGTCATTGCATCACAAGTAAATCCACTTTTCCGCAGCTCGCCAGCCCGGCGCTATCGCTTCCTGCGCAGCAGCCGCTCGTAACATGCCTCATAGCGCGGTGTGGCGCGCTCCCACGAGTAGTCGCACTTCATCCCGGCTTCCATAAGGCGCTTCCACTCAGGCTTGTCCCGAAAAAGCCGCTTCGCCCGCACGATCGCGTCCCATAACGCTTCGGAAGTGGGATCGAAGAACAAGATGCCGTTGCCCGCTCCGGTCGTTGCGTCGATGTCCTGCAGGATTTCGTGCAGCCCGCCCGTGGCTCGCGCAATCGGCACGGCGCCGTATTTCAAGCCGTACATTGCCGTGAGCCCGCACGGTTCGTAGAACGACGGGATGAGCGTGAGGTCGGCTCCGGCTTGGATGAGGTGGGAGAAGGGCGCGTTCATATCTTTTCGATACGCGAAACGCTCCGCATGCCGCTTGCTCGCAATGAGCAGATCGCGTTCGTACGCTGGATCGCCTTCACCTAGGACGATGAGCCGCACATCGTCGGCGAGCAGCCGGTCGAGCACCGGGAGCAGGAGATCGATGCCCTTTTGCGACGCCAGGCGCGAGACCATCGCAAAAACGGGGCCGCTCGGATTCGGCGCGAGGCCAGCCTCCGCCAGAAGCGCATCGCGGCAGACTCGCTTTGGCGCCAGATTGTGCACCGAATAGTTTGCCGGCAGAAGATTGTCCGTATCTGGATTCCAGATCGAGTAATCGGCGCCATTCAAAATGCCGCTGAGCTTGTGCGTGTGCTCGCGCATGACCGCGTCGAGGCCGAATCCGTACTCCTGCGTCTGGATTTCTCGCGCGTAACGCTCGCTGACTGTTGTGACGCTGTCGGCAAGCACGATCCCCCCTTTAAGCAGATTCATATTGCCGAAGAACTCGAGTCCCTGGCCTGGCGCAAAGTAGCTGCCGGGAAGCCCGGTGAGCCCGAAATCGAAGGCCCAGAAACTGCCTTGATACGCCATGTTATGAATCGTGAGCACCGTCTTGAAAGGGAGCCGATGCTCGTGCACGAGCGCCGGAACCAGCGCGGTCTGCCAATCATGCACATGCACGATTTCCGGAGGTGGCAGGACGCGGCGGGCCAATTCGACGACCGCCCGCGAGAAATAGATGAAGCGCTCTGCATTATCGGGATAGTCGCTGCCCGCTTCTCCGTAAAGCCCGGCCCGATCGTAGTACTCGTCTCGCCGGACGAGAAAAACCTGCACGCCATTTGGAGCCGAGCACTCGAGGATCTCGGCGTCTGCAACCTTGCCGCCGATCGCGACCGGGATTTTTACGCCTGTCTCGCGAACGACAAGATCCTTCCGCTCCGCCAGGCCGCGATAGCAGGGGAGTACGACGCTCACCTCATGACCGCGAGCGGCGAGAGCGGCGGGAAGCGCCTCGATCACGTCGCCCAGGCCGCCTGTGCGCGCCAGCGGGTCCATTTCACTCGCGGCAAAGAGGATCGTCATATTCCTGAGCTAAAGATGGCAACCGGCTCGTGACCAGTGAAAAAGCGCCAGCGCCATCGGAAAGCCTTCAACTCCAGCCGTGCTCCCGAGAGGAACAGGCGCCATGGAGACGTGAAAGGATTTCCCAGACGGGAAAATGTCTGGCAAGGATGGCTCCAACATGAACCAGGCACATTTATCCCGGCGCTCGTTTCTGAGAACTTCGGCGGCGCTGGCCTTTAGCGGGCCGGTGCTCGCTCCCTTGGGCCGCGCGGCTGAGGCCGCCGGGCCGCTGATGGCTTACGTGGGCACGTACAGCTCTCCGCTGCGCGACATTCGTCCTGGCCAGGTGGATCTGCCGCCCGGAAATGGGCGCGGGATTCATCTGTTTGAGGTCGATCGCGCAACGGGCGCCTTGTCGCCCCGCGGGATTTTTGAGCAAGCTTTTAGCCCGAGTTGCCTTGCCGTCGATCCCGCCGGAACGCGGCTGTACACCGCCAACGAGACGGATAAGGCGGACGATGCGGGATGCGGATCGATTAGTTCATTTGCCATCGATCGCGACAACGGCCACTTGGCGTTGCTGAATACCGTCAGCTCGGGAGGAGCGGGTCCGGCTTATCTGAGCGTCCACCCATCTGGACGATTCGTGCTCGCGGCCAACTATTTTGGCGGGTCGGTGGCGGTGCTTCCGATCCTTACGGGAGGCAGACTGGGAGCAGCCACCAATGTGAAACACGACGCCGGAACCGTGGGGCCGAAGCGTGCAGCGAATGCACCACAAGGAAGCTTTGCCTTTAGCGGACACGATCTGCCCCACGCGCATATGATCGAGACCGACCCGGCCGGAAACTTTGTGATATCCACCGATTTGGGTCTGGATGAAATCCTCGTCTGGAAATTTGATAAACAAGCGGGCACTCTCACTCCAAACGATCCACCCGCGGTCTCGCTGCCTGCGGGGGACGGTCCGCGGCATTTTGCCTTTCATCCCAACGGACGCTGGTTTTACTCGCTCCAGGAGGAGGGATCGAACATCGCCCTGTTTGATTATGATTCCGCGGCGGGACGTCTCACGCTGAGACAGACGCTTTCGAGCCTTCCGCCCGGGTTTGCCGGCAGCAGCTTCTCCTCAGAAATCCGAGTTTCTTTGGACGGGCAGTTTGTCTATGCGGCCAACCGGCTGCACGACAGCATCGCCTTTTTCTCGGTGGGCGAAACGGGTCGCCTTGCGTTTGTCGGCGAGGAGTGGACTCGGGGAGACTATCCGCGCAGTTTTCAATTCGATCCGGCGGGAAACCTTCTCTATGTATGCAACCAGCGGGGCGATTCCATCACGCTCTTCCGCGTCGATCGAAAATCGGGACGGCTCGACTTCACCGGCCAGTTCACACCGGTCGGAAACCCGTCATGCATCGTGTTTCTCAATCTGGGAAAAGCGCGGTAACAGGCGCCGCTTTGCCGGCGAAAGTCCGCCTCTTGGTTGATCGGATAAAATCCTAAAATACCACGTTCGCAAAAGGACTGGTCGATGTGCTTAACGATTGGACCGGGCCAAAGTTTGCTCCGGTCGCGGGGTTCAGATTGGTCGCGTTGCCGCCGAGCGAGTTTCGGGTGACGATATCGGCGCTGTTCGCTATGATGCCGGCCGAAGCGTGCGCTGAGTTATCACGGACTAGATTCCCCTCGATGAGGTTGCCGCTGCCGCGTGTGACGTGTATTCCAGCGCCCGCCGCTCCTTGTCCATTGCCGATCGCATGGCAGTTTGTGACGGCGCAGTCTCCAGTGATCGCAATTCCATCCAGTTGGTTCGATGTAACGATGCAATTATGGATTGTCGTGCGAATCGCGGCGGCGATGCCTGTCCCTGAGGAGCCGAACCCGTTGGCGCTCGCAGTACAGCCATTCACTATGCACTCGGGGCCCGTGACAATGCCATCGCCCATATTTTTCGAAGCATTGCAGTCTGAGACCGCGCAATTCGATAAAACAGAAATTCCTTTGGACGTCGCCTGTGTCTGCAATGTCGCGATGCAATGATCCACCGCGCAGAATGCGCCGGTGGTGATCCCGCTAGACTTGTTCTGGGTTGCCGCGCAATGGCTCACAGTGCTTCCATCCGCGACCCGGATGCCATCGGAGCACAAGCTTGCCGTGCAGTTTGTCACGCTTGAACCCGCTCCGATGTTCATGCCAGAGAGTCCGTTTTGGGAGGCACTGCATTTTGTGATAATGCTATAGGACCCCGTTTGGATTCCAGTCTCGGTATTGCCATCGGCTCTTACGCGCTCAACTTGCGCCAAGTCGCCGCAGAGGAGGCCGTAAATCGAATTTTTTATTTCCAAATCGTGAAAAGTGTTCGCTGACGTGCCCTGCACGTCGAAAGCGAAACCTGTCACGCACCCGTTTTTGACTGTGAGGCCGACTCCGGCAAAAATCCCGATGCCGGTGCCAGTTCCCGAGATTTGAAATCCATTCAAGTCAATCACGACGTTGTCAGACCTGACGCTGATGCCATTCGTTGCCACCACAGCCAGATCGCCCGTTAAGTAGTAGTTTCCGGGTTTTGTAATGATGAAGTAATTGTTGTTGTCCCCGGGCGTATTTACCGCGTTGAGAGCGATGCCCGTCGATGCGATTTGATCGAGCGTCTTCATCGAAGGGGCCGGCGCTCCGGGCGGCGCAAGCGCGCCTTGACCGAATGCGGCCTGAGTTGAAAAAACCAAAAAGGCGGCGAGCGGAAGCGTGCGGGACAGTTTCATAGTGTAATGCCGATCCTATTAAGGCCTTCCAGACGGGACGTGTCGAGAAGTATTATTTGATCAGAGGCTATTGAAATACCCCTGAGCGCACCATTGCGTGAAGAAAAGGCCGGGGGTGAAGACCGTCTGGGGTTGGAGGGCACCCGGGATGGAAATGATGAGGAGAACCCTTGCGGCGAGTGGAATTTGGGCCAACTGGTGTGGTCGATCACTATTTATAGCTGGCACAGGATATGCTCGGCGCTAGCGCCTTGCCATAGGGACCAAATTCCGCGCGCGTTACGGCGATTATTTTAACAACCTCCTAAAACCGATCCGAGTCTCGTGGGCGGAGCGCCAAATTTGCGATAATCAAGCCGTGACAATGCCCGCCGGCACCTCTTAAATGCCTGAGTGAAAATCATTTCTTTGGGACCGTTGGCCCTTCTAGCATTCGCATCCGCCGCATTCGGCCAGGGAAATCTTACGCCTCCGGGCGCCCCTGCGCCCACGATGAAGTCGCTCGATCAGATCGAGGCGCGGACTCCGATCCAATCGCTGCCTGGAGATTTATCGGACCAATATGTCATCAGCCAGCCTGGATCGTACTACCTTACGGCGGGAATTACGGGCGCCAGCGGCATGAACTGCATTCTCGTCTCTGCTTCCAAAGTGACGATCGATCTGAATGGTTTTTCGTTGGACGGAGGAAATGGCCAGTCTGGAATCGTTGCGGTGGGACAGAAGGGCGTCGTTGTGCGCAACGGAATCTTTGCGAATTGGGCGGGAAGTGCCATCTCGATTTCCGGGCCAGGTGCACGTCTCGAAAAGTTGAGCTTTTATAGTTGCGTCGGCGGCGCTGCGTTCCTCGGCACCGGTGCGCACGTCACCGATTGCTCAGTGGAAAATTGTGGTTCGGTCACGAAACCGGCCCTGAGCATCTTGAATAACGGGCACATTTCCAATTGCATCGTGCATGGCGGTGGCGCTCGCACGAACGGCGACGGCATCGTTGTGGACTACGGCAGTTTCGTGGAGAATTGTGTTGCATCGGAAAACGGCGGATCGGGGATTGTTGCCAACGGTGGCCTCGTGCGGATCCATAACTGCAATAGTAGTGCCAATGCGGCGAATGGAGTGCTCGTGGCGGGGACGACTTATTGCGACATCAGCGATTCGACTTGCAGTGAGAATGGGACATCCGCGAATAAAAACACGACGGCTGGAATCCTGCTCGCACAGAGTGGGAGGGCGGATCACTGTGTTTGCATCGGCAACGTTGGACGGGGAATTGCCGCTGACGCGGGTTCGGCTAACAATGTCGTCACCCGGTGCGCCGCCCTGGCTAATGGAGTGACGAACTACGCTTTCATTGCAGGAAACCGCCCCGCGACGATTGTCCCTTACCAGGTCGCGGGCGCGTATGCGACGGGCGATCCGCTGGCCAATACCCAGTAGGTTGCGCTCCGCGCTCGCCTCAGGAATTGCGTAAAGCTTCAGAGTGGAAATCGCTTGCAGCGATCAAACCAATGTGTCGTGTGATCGCGTCATCCGAGCGATGGACGTCGAGGGGATCGGCATAAGCCTTCAAGCATGCCTTGGAGGTTATTCTTCTAATCCGCCGTGTTTCCTTCGCTCGTTACCACGCTTTTGTTTTCATTTTCGGTGATCTTCGCCTCGCGCTCGGCGCGGATGATCGGCGCGCAAGCGGCTAATCTCGGACGGCTTATCGTGGCGGCGGTGCTTCTTGGAATTTGGGCGCATGCGTTTGGACAAGGGCTCCGCGGCCCCGCGCTTCCGTGGTTTTTTGCGAGCGGCGTCGTCGGATTTGGATTGGGCGACCTAGCGCTCTTTGGAGCGCTTGCGCGCATCGGGCCGCGTCTCTCAATCTTGCTCACACAATGTCTAGCGGCCCCGATCGCGGCAGCAACTGAGTATGCGTGGCTGGGCACGGCGCCGCGGCTTCCAGAATTGATCTGCGCCGGCGTCATCCTTGCAGGGGTCGCGCTCGCTCTGGCCCCAGACCACGGGGTGATAATCGAACGCCCGGTTTTTTGGGCCGGTGTCGTATTTGGGGTCTGCGCCGCGCTGGGCCAGGCGTTTGGAGCGGTGGCGACCCGAAAGGCAAACGCCGTGGCGCTCGCGGCTCACATGGACATCGACGGTCCGACCGCAGCCTATCAGCGCATTATCGGAGGGCTTCTCACGACCGTGGTGTGCATCGCGATCCTGCGTGTGGCGCAGCGGAAGAAGCAAACGGCGCGTCCGGCTGGATCGCTTGGCGCCGCGTGGCCCATGGTGCTGGCAAACGCAGTGGCGGGGCCGAGCGTCGGCGTGAGTTGCTACCAATGGGCGCTCAAGACGACTCCCAGCGCGATCGTGCTGCCCGTGGTGGCCACTTCGCCGCTCGTGACCATCCTCCTGGCATTCCTCATCGATAAACAGCGCCCGTCGCGGCGCGCCGTAGCCGGCGGTTTCATCGCGGTCGCAGGAGCGATCGTCCTCAGTCTCTTACCGCACGCATAAACGGATCGCTGCGCCATGCGCAGCCGGGCGCGCGAAGTCAGCGGAGGCCATGCCCGTGCTACAGAAGTGTAATGATCGAGTGGGGCCGATTCGCTTGCAAAACGACCCGTTTCGCGTATCGGAACCGCTCCGCAACAGACTGCGCATACCACCATGGCCGCCAACACTGACCCGATCCGCATCGACAACCCGAAGACCGACTCGAAGCTCTTTGCGCACAGCCGCATGGACGCGATCCCGGTCGGGATGGGCCTCCTGCACTGCGCCTTCTTCTTTTCGCTCTGGTACCTCTTCGACAAGGCGCCGCTCTGGGTCATGCTGATCCTCGGGTTCATCTACTCGATCAGCATCTCGTGGAACATCAATGGGATCTCCCATAATTTCATACACAATCAATACTTCCGCTCCCCGCTCTTGAACCGGCTTTTCGCGGTCATCGAGTCGATCGCCTGCTGCTTCTCGCAGACGTATTACGACGTGGTGCATATCCAGCATCACAAAGGGAATAGCGACAGGCCCGGTGATGATGGCGACACGATCGACTGGATTTCGATCTACCGCCATGGGCACGAAGGTCAGGCCGAGAATCCGTGGAGTTACACCTTTCTCAGCTTTTTCCGCGACAACCCGGCGGCGATCAGCCGGGAACTGAAGAAACGCGGTGAAGAAGAGGCCCGCTGGGGAAAGATCGAGCTCGCCGTTTTCATCACGATCATGACGCTGGAAGCGATCTTTACGCCCGAGGGCAAGATCCTGAACTGGCGCTTCATGGTCCTCTATTTTCTGCCGTTCATGTACTTCGGCCATTGCCTCAGCTATTTGAACGGGTACTACCGGCATTACGGTGGGAATCCCGACAAGCCGATCGCCTGGGGCGTGAGCAGCTACGACAAGCTCTACAATTGGATCTGGTTTTTCAATGGCTACCACGCTGAACATCATTTCCGTCCAAAGACCCACTGGACGAAGATGCAGGCGCTCCATGCGCAAATCGCCGATCTGCAAAAGCGCGAGGGCGTCCGTGTCATCAAGCCGCCGCATGCGCTTGGGTTCCTCGATCCCGATCTTCCGCCCCGCGAGGCGACCGGGCATCCTGTGGAAGCGATGAAGGCAACGGCGTAGAAAGCCGCTTCCCCCTTGCCGCCGCGTAAGTATGCGCTTGCTTATTCTCGCGCTGCTATCCGCCGTCGGGACCATCGCGTCGGCGGCGGCGGCTACTCCGTTCTTCGCGATGAATACCATCGCGCGAGGCGGCCCTGGGACGGTGGCGCCGATGCTCAAGGAGTTCGGCTACGATGGTTTGGGAGGATCTCCCGGCGACGCAGCCATGGCCGGCGCGCTGGAGGCAGTGGGCCTCAGGCTCTTCAATGGCTACCTCACACTTGAAATCACGGGTGGGAAGAGCGCGCTCGACGATGGGCTTCGGCGGGCGATTCTGGCGATGAAAGGCCACGACTGCGCGCTCTGGGTATCCATCTCGCGCGTGTCGGATGGCGGTAAGACATTCCCCTCTTCGTCGCCGGATGGCGACGAGGTTGCGCTGACAAATCTCAAGGAGATCGCAACATTCGCCGAGTCTTGCGGGGTCTCGCTTTCCCTGTATCCGCACGCAGGCACATGGCTCGAACGCTTTGACGACGCCGTGCGAGTCGCGACAAAAGCTTCCATGCCAAACATCGGCGCCACATTCAATCTCTGCCACTGGCTCAAGGTCGAGGGGCCGGAGCGCGATCCGGAGCCGGTGTTGCGGCAGTCACTTCCGCGCCTCACGTTTGTCACGGTGAATGGCGCCGACGCCGGCGACACGAAGAGCATGGGATGGAATCGCCTCATACAGCCTCTCGACCGCGGCAACTACGACGTCGCGGGCTTCCTGGCTAAAGTTCACCGAGCGGGATACGGCGGCCCGATCGGATTCCAAGGCTACGGAATATCTGAAGACCCCCGCGCTGTCCTCGCCCGCACGATGATTGCCTGGAAGCAAATCTGGGCCGGGATGGAATAACGATTTTGGATGCCCGCGGCGCGTACAGCCGAGTCTCAAGTCTCCGGGATACCGCGCACGGGCGAAATCTGAATTCCGTTTGCTTTCCCAAACGGCAAGCCCCACTTGTGCGCGTAGTATGCGGCCAGTCCATCTCAACTCTGCAATCTGATCTACGACCATGTGTGGAATTGTTGGCTACATCGGACGCTCCAATTGCGTCCCAATCCTTTTAGATGGACTGCGCCGGCTTGAGTACCGCGGCTACGACAGCGCGGGAATTGCCATCTTGAACGGCGGCAAACTCGACGTGAGGAAGCGGATCGGACGCATCGACAGCCTGGCGGAACTTATAAAGGAGTCGCCGCCGGAAGGGCCGGCTGGAATCGCGCACACCCGCTGGGCGACGCATGGCGGTGTGACGGACGCCAACGCGCACCCGCACCTCGACCAGAGCGGCAGGCTGGCGCTCGTGCACAACGGCGTAATCGAGAATTACGCGACGCTGCGCGAACAACTCATGCGAGAGGGGCACACCTTCCATTCGCAGACGGATACCGAGGTGCTCGCGCATCTTATCGGCAAACAGTACGACGAAGCGAAAGACGGCGCCACGAGCGAGCGGCTCATCGAGGCGATCCGGTCTGCGCTCCGCCTCGTGGTCGGCACATATGGCATCGTGGTGGTGCATAGCGATCTCCCCGATGTCATCGCCGGAGCGCGGCGCGGCTCGCCACTGGTGCTCGGGATCGGCAAAGGCGAGAACTTTTTCGCGAGCGACGTGAGCGCCATCGTGGCGCATACCCGGGACGCAGTGTACCTGAAGGATTACGATGTCGTGGCCCTCGGGCGAGACGATTTCGAGATCACCAGCCTTGTCGGCGGCGCGAGCGGCTATGAGGTGAGCAAGGTTGAATTCACCGCGGACGACGTGAGCAAGGGCGGCTACGCGCATTATATGCTCAAGGAGATCTTCGAGCAGCCGGAGTCGATCACCGACGCCATGCGCGGCAGACTTTCGCGTGAGGAAGCCACGGCGAAACTCGGCGGCTTGGGAATGAGCAACGCCGAACTGCGCGCGATCGAGCGGATCATCATAACGGGCTGCGGCACGGCGGCGCACTCGGCGATGGTGGGCGAATACCTCATCGAGCACCTGGCGCATATCCCGACGGAGATCGAGTACGCGAGCGAGTTCCGGTATCGGAATATGCCGCTGCCGAAGGATACGCTCGTCTTCGTGATGTCGCAGAGCGGTGAGACCGCCGATTCACTGGCGGCGCTTCGCGAGAGCCAGCGCAAAGGGCATCGCACGCTCGGCATTTGCAACAATGTCGCGAGCACCATCGCGAGGGAGAGCGACGGCGGCGTCTATATGCACGCGGGGCCGGAAATCGGAGTGGCGGCCACGAAATCATTCACAAGCCAGGTCACGATCTTGACGCTCATTGCACTGCTGCTCGGGCGCATTCATCACCTCTCATCGTCCGAGGGTCTCGATATCCTCGACGAACTGGAGCAGATCCCGGGCAAGGTGCGGAGCATCCTCGAGCAAAGCGAATTGATCGCCGCGATATCGAGAAAATACGCGCACGCAAAGGCGATGATGTTTCTTGGGCGGCAATATAACTACCCGATCGCGCTCGAAGGCGCACTGAAGATGAAGGAGATCTCCTATATTCACGCCAGCGGCCACCCGAGCGCCGAGCTGAAGCACGGCATCATAGCGCTGATTACCCCCGAGGTGCCGAGTATCTTTATCGCCCCCGATGACAGCGTCTTCGACAAGAACGTAAGCAATATCGAGGAAGTAAAGGCCCGGAACGGCCCTGTGATCGCCGTGACGACCGAAGGATGCACGAAACTGGAGCGCATCTGCGACGACGTGATTTATATCCCGCGCTGCCCGGATTTCCTATCGCCGCTGCTCACCGCGATCCCGCTGCAGTTGCTCGCCTATCACACGGCCTTGCATCTCGGATGCGACGTGGATAAGCCAAGGAATCTGGCGAAAAGCGTGACGGTCGAGTGAGCCAGCACTTTGAGCCGGTCGGAGACGAGAGCGCTTTCGTAATGCGAAGGGAACATAGTACTGTAGCGTTTTTGAACAAAGTGCTGAGCTTTGTCCGTTGCACTTTCATGCAAACACGCGCGGTGAGCGGATTAGTGATGGCGCTTGGTTTATGCGCTTTTGTGCAGCCGCTTCGCGCGTTATCGCGCGAGGCTTCGGACGAGTTTGTGGTCGCAAGCTATAATATCGAGAATTATCTCGGCGAAGAGACGCCCGATGACGCGGCGCGACATCGAGCGAAACCGAAATCAGAGAAAGCCGCGCGAGCGGTGGTCCGGGTGGTCAAAGACATCAATCCAGATATTCTCGGCGTCTGTGAAATGGGGCTCCCTGATGAATTTGAGACATTCAAGGGGCGCTTGAGTGAGGCGCAGTTGGGCTACATCGACTCGGAGTACGTGGCCGGCCCCGACCCCGATCGCCACCTTGCGCTCGTCACGCGATTTCCGATCATTGCGCGGCACTCCGTGGCGAATGTCGAATATGAACTCAATGGGGCGCCGGAAAAAATGAAGCGCGGCATCCTGGACGTGACAATCCGGGTCACTCCGGCGTACGACATTCGCCTTGTCGGTGTGCATCTGAAATCGAAGCTCGCTGCGCCGGCGGGCGAGGCGCTCGTGCGACGCCACGAGGCGGAATTGCTTCGCAAGCATATCGACCGAATCCTCGCCGAAGATCCGCATGTGAATCTCCTCGTGTACGGCGACCTGAATGATACGCGCGACCAACCTGCCTTGCGGGAGGTCATGGGCGTGCGGGGAAGCGCGGGGTATCTCGCCGATCTCCCGGCGAAGGATGCCTTCGGCGACAAATGGACGGAGTATTGGAGCGTGGAGGATCTCTATTCGCGCATCGACTATTTCTTCGCTAACCGGGCAGTGCTCCACGAAGTCGTTCCGGGCAAAACATGCGTCTATCGATCGGAATACTGGTTTGAAGCCAGCGATCACCGCGCGATCTACACTTCCATCATTCCAGTCAACCGGGCGCGATGAAATTGCTCAGCAATGCCACTGCGTATGGTCTCCCCGCTCAAGACGAAGGTCTGCGGTGCGGAAGGACGGAGATGAAATTATCTCGTCCTAGTTTCCGGGCCGTTTCGGGCTTCAATGCGTCGAGAAATAGGTAGTACTTCTGCATCTCGTGCGGATAGTCCGCGAAATGCCCCACTTTGTCGGAGCCAATCATAAACCGGTCTGGAAAATCTTCCACCAGCGCGGTCCATGTTGCGTCGGCCTTTCCATTCTTAGCCAGATAGTTCTCGAATACCACCCAGGCAAGATCGATCCAGAGGTTCGGGTACGTCTTCAATAGACGGCGCAACTCCACCGTCATTGTCGGGACGTCGATGCGGCGGCTAATTCCTGCATGGCACCAAATGAAACGTGTCTTCGGATGGGTGCGAACCGCGTTTTCAATCTCCGGGAGGTAAATCGGCTCCCGCTTCCAGACGGAACTGACATCACTATGGATGCAAACTGGGATGTCATGCTCCGCCGCCAGGTTGTAAATCGGATCCAGCCCCGGCGAATCGGCGTGTGGCGGTTCGCCGTATGTGAGCGCTGTGAGGTCGTCATGCCGGGTCATTATTTCGCCGATGCCCTCCCAGAAATCCGGGTACCACTCGATCATGCGCTGAACGTGCTCCACCGCGTTGCGGTCCATGGCATTGAACCCGCAAATGAAGGGGTGAAATCGCTTCCGCTGCTCGGGTGGGAGAGCGGTTACGTCGCGAGCTACAAAAATATCCGTAGCCGAGTACCAGTAGCACCGCGCGTCGTCATCCAGATAGTAGAGCGGCTGGCGGTGCTCCTCCGGCGACCACTCCTTCACCAGTGGCATCCCCGAAATCATGGTCTCGTCGACACCCGTCCGGTCCATCGCGTCGAGAAGCGCTTTCATCCCGTCGGTATGTTGGAGGAAATCCACGTAGTGAAGATGGCAATCCGTGACTCGGTACCGGATCGGCTCGGCATCGGCGGCGCTTGCAGTTTTGAGGAGGAAAACTGAGAGGAAGGTGCAGACGACCGGCACAAAGGGATTTCGCATGGGGCATCAATGATCGGAGCAAACCCGGTTCCGGCAAGCGGAGGATTTCCGTTATTGCAGTGAGAAAAGCCTCGCTTCCGTTGAGCCTCCCGCTCTACTGAGCCAGGGAGCAATTACGCGAGTTGGCGGATCGGCGGCAGCACTGTCCCAGGAATTCCGGCGCATCGATCCCGGCCCTTCCCAGACTCCCAAAATCGATGGATATTCCCACCCCATCATGTACGGATTTGACGCCAGCGATCACCAGGCGATTTACATGTCCAATGTTCCGATGAACAGGGAAAAATGAGCCGGGAGCCTTCTTAAATTCACGTCATGATCGATACCCCACACATTATCCAGACCACAACCCAACTCACCGCCGTCATCCACCTCACGATTCCGAAGGATGAGATTCAAAACGTGATGGGGCCGGGCATCACAGAGTTGATGGAGACCATTGCCGCACAAGGCATCCAGCCGACTGGTCCATGGTTCAGCCACCACCTGAGGGTAGCTGAGGCGACTTGGGATTTTGAGATTAGCGTTCCCATAGGCTCGCCCGTAGTCGCCGCAGGACAGGTTGTGCCGAGCCAGTGGCCGGCGATGAAGGCGGCGCGGACCGTTTACCACGGTCCCTATGAAGGTCTCGGTGACGCCTGGGGTGAGTTCCAGGATTGGATTACTGCTGCGGCGCATACGCCACGCCCCGATCTCTACGAGAGTTACGCCGCCGGACCGGAGTCGAGCCCCGACCCGGCCAATTGGCGCACCGAGCTCACCAAGCCGTTGATTAGCTAAGCCTGGCATTCGTGTTGTCAGCCGCTTTAGTTAGGCCGATTTTACAACGCTCTGAGTCCCGTTGGCCGAACGCTCCGCGATGACAGCATTACCTGACTTGCCGATCCGGCATTTTCGCGATGCGACCGTCTGGGAGAAGTGGCTCCTGCAGCACGGCCAGACGCGCGGGCTATGGCTTAAGATCGCAAAGAAGCGAACCGGCGTTCATTCAGTGAGTTACCAGGAAGCGCTGGTCGTAGCCTTGTGCCACGGTTGGATCGACGGGCAGCGGCGTGCTTGTGACGAGACGTTCTTTTTGCAGCGCTTTACGCCACGCAGGACTCGAAGCCTTTGGTCCAAAGCCAATGTCGAAAAGGTCGAAAAGCTGATTGAGGAAGGGAAAATGCATGCGGCGGGTCTGTCCGAGGTCGAGAGAGCGAAAGGAGACGGCAGATGGCACGCGGCATACGGCGGCGCCAGGAACATGGAGACGCCTCAAGAATTGATCGCCGCTTTGGCTGGGGATCCCAAAGCGCGCGCCTTCTTTGAGAAGCTCGACAAGACTAACCGCTACGCATTCTGCTGGCGCGTTCAAACGGCAAAGCGGCCTGAAACACGGACAGCCCGCGCGCAAAAAGTTTGCCGCGATGCTCCGACGGGGCGAGAAGCTCCACGCATAGGCAGAAGGGCGGCACAATGGATACACTTTTTCATAGCGGCGGAACGAAGCGCGAAATCCATCCATTTACTGTCGCTGAATTCTTCGCGGGTATCGGTCTCATGCGTCTTGGGCTGGAGCAAGCCGGATGGCAGACGGTCTTCGCCAATGACATCGACACAAAGAAGCGGGAAATGTACGTCCATCACTTTGGCCCATCCCCGGAATTTGTCCTCGGCCACATTCACGCGCTCGACCCGGCAGGCATTCCGCCCACGACGCTCGCCACGGCCTCCTTCCCGTGCAACGACCTTTCGCTTGCCGGCGCGCGCAGGAGACTTGTTCGGGAAGCATTCATCGGCCTTTTGGGGTTTCATTCGCATTCTGCGCGAACTGGGAGAGCGCCGCCCGCCGCTCGTGCTGCTGGAGAATGTCGCGGGATTTCTCACTTCCCACGGCGGCGGCGACCTGCATGCCGCCCTGCGTGCATTGAATGACCAGGGATACAGCGTGGATGCCTTTACGCTCGACGCCGCGCGCTTTGTTCCTCAAAGCAGGGTCCGCTTCTTCATCGTGGGCTAGAAGATGGACGATAGGAAGCAGCCCCTCCAGTCGCAGACGGTTCGACAAGAAGCGGGTTCCTGGCATCGCCCTCGACGATGGCGAGCGCGGTTGGGAACATGTCCCTTTCGTCATCCGACCCTAGTTTGTTTCCCCGTAATGCTGAAAGGTGGGCACGGAACACCCGCCGCGAGAAGATCGATTCCCGTAAAATCGTTTGGGCGCAGGTTGCGAATATCTTGTTGGATGACGTTCCACTGGGGCCGGTTTGTTCGAAGCGTGGTGCAAAATTGCGGCTCATACTCCACGGCGGCGGCATGATGGAATCCGGCCATTTCCAGTCCGAGCGCCTGTCCACCCCACCTGCACAAAGTTCCAGCGCAAAATAGCTCATTGATTGCGAGATGTGAGCGCAAGCTGGGACAGTTCACAAGAGCGCATCGCCGCTTGAAGGAGCGCCCGAACGCATCGAGCCGCGACAACGCGCGGTCGTTTCAGCTCGTGCTCCCAAATTCGAAGGACACTCCATCTGCGGCGGCTAAGATCTTGACGAACTTCGCGGTCTCTGGCTTTGTTACGGAGAAGCTTCGGCAGCCAAATAACCTTGAGTGCTTTGGGGGATCCTTCCGTGCTTGGGGCAGCCATGCCAAAAGCAGCCGTCGACAAATATCGCAAGCCGTTCACGGCGGAATGCAAAGTCGGGCGATCCTGGCAATGGCTGGTGGCGACGCCATCCTGCGATGCCTGCGTCTCGAAATATCATGGCTAGCCTTACCTCTGTATCCTTGTTGCCGCGCGAACGGATCGCTGACATGACAGAAGATCGCTTCGCTTTGGTAAATACGTCTGCCATTCGCCGGATGCGGAACGCCCAAGCTGTCAGAGGCGTGCGCGCGTTGCACCCCGACGACTGAGCCGCTGCCCTCGGCTGGACTCGACCCCGCACGTTTTCAATACTTTGAAGCAGTTGTCTGCATGGTGGATAAATCGAGATGTAGGCCCGCCGCAGCTTCGGACAGAATTCTCGCGGATCTCGTTCTCACCGCATTTTCCAGCACGGCATTCGGACGATGGAGGCCCATTTTCTGATCAAGCGAAACTTTCGTCTCGATATTGCCGAAAAGTACTGATGGAACTTTGCATTGGCAAAGCATGATTTCACTCGTGGTCGCAATCTTTACAAACTTGCGAAATACGGCAAGGTGAGGCCGTCTCTTTGGCTCCATGCTTCCCGATCGATACGAAACCGATGCCCGCTGCCGCGTTCTGTGGGGAGAAACGCAGGAAGCGGTGGATGAGTGGCTCGTTTTTACTGGAGCCGACGAGAAGGAATCGATGGCGCTTTTCTTTCCGACCATCGAGCGCGGTGAGATTTCGGAGGGCATCTGAGTGGCCGCGCATCGCCATACGGTCGTGCTGGTTACGGGCGCTTCCTCCGGGATCGGGCGCGCGACGGCAGCGATCCTGGCTGAGGCTGGATTCAAAGTGTACGGATCGGCGCGTTCCCCAGCCCAGGTGGAAGGGATCGCGGGCGTTACGATGCTTCCGCTCGACGTGCGCGAAGACGCATCCGTGCGCGATTGCATGGCGCGGGTGGAGCAGGAGTCGGGGCCGGTGGATGCCCTTGTCAACAATGCGGGCGTTACACTTTTCGGCGCATGCGAGGAGATTTCGATGGAGGAGGCGAAGGCGCTCTTCGAGACCAACTTTTTCGGAGTCGTGCGGATGACCCATGCGGTGCTCCCGCACATGCGCGCGCGCCGCCGCGGGAGTATCGTCAATATTGGCTCGATCGCAGGATTTTTGCCAACGCCGTTCGAGACATATTACGGCGCGGCGAAACATGCCATCGAAGGCTATTCCGAGTCGCTCAGCTACGAAGTTGGCCCATTTGGCATCTCCGTTTCGATTGTCGAGCCGGGGTTCATCCGCACATCGATGGACCGAAACTTCGCTGCCGCCCGCGTCCAGATCGACGACTACCGAGCGTTTCGGAACACCGTTGTGGAATCGACGAATGCGTCCATTCGGAAGGGCGCCGATCCTTCCGTGGTCGGGCAAATCGTGCTGCGCGCCCTCAAGGCCCGCCGTCCGAAGCTGCGATACCTCGCAGGGCGCGATGCCCTTGGAATGCGCATGGCGCGCTCGTTGGTTCCCGGATGGATTTTCGCCAAGGGGGTGCGGGCCGAGTTTGGCCTGAGAAGATTGCCCTAAACGCCGCCTACGTAGGGATTGGTGGTTCGTTCGTGACCGATCGTGGTCGCCGGGCCGTGGCCTGGCAGGACGCGGATGTCATCGCCCAGAGGGAAAAGTTTTTCGCGGATGCCCTTGAAGAGAAGCTCGCCGTCGCCGCCTGGCAGATCCCACCGGCCGACGCCGCCATTGAAAAGTACATCGCCGCCAAAGAGCACTCGGTCATTCTTCCCGAGAAAGCAGAGGGAACCGGGACAGTGGCCTGGGACGAGCAGGGTCGTGAAATCGACGCCCCCGAGGGCTGAGCTTTCGGATTCCGAGATCAGATCGAGTGAATCCGCGGGAACAGGGCTCACTTCCCAGGAGAATCCGAATGGCTTGAAGAAGTTGCGCTCGGTGACCATTGGAACGGTGTCGGTATGGCAGCCGATGCGGCAGCCATGCTCCGCCAGGATGCGTGCGGCATCCCAAGTATGATCGATGTGGCCGTGGGTGAGAAGGAGCAATCTCACCTTGCGATGGCCGGACGAGAGCCACTCCGCGGCGTCCTGCGGCGCATCCACGAGAATGCCGGTCTCGGGTAAATAAAAGCAATTGGTGTCGAAGACACCGCCGGTAAACATTTCGATTTGCATGATTTTTTGAACGTTGATGGAAGGTTTGCGTCGATACTACGACGCCGGAACGAAGCCCAACCGCGGCCGAGAGCGGCAAACGCTTTGCAAATTGCAGACTCCGAGAGTGGTTTAGCCGCGCGAGCCGATCCAACTCAAACCGGAGTTTGCGCTTTGTGCGAACTCTGCCACGTTTTACCACTTATTCCCGCATTGGGACAATCCATCCAGATGAAGTTGTCACGTTCTCTCCGGCTCCCGCTCGCAGCACTGCTCATATTCGCACTGGTCGGCATCGCCGCGGAAGAGCCGGATCCCGGCCAAATCGAAAGTTCGGTGGCGAACCTGCTCGAAAAGCACCACTACAGTCGGCGCCGGATCGACGCGGCGATGGCGAAGACGATCCTCAAGAATTACCTCGAGGCGCTGGATTACAACCACCTCTACTTCACGCAGCGGGACGTGGACAGCTTCTCGCAGAAATACGGGACGACGCTCCACGATGACATCATCCTCGGGAACCCCGATTCGGCGTACAAGATGTTCGACGTCTTCAAGAAGCGTGTCGAAGACCGGGTAGGAAAAGTGAAGGAAGTCTTGAAGGATAAATTTACCTTCACGACCGATCGCACGATCGAACTGAACCGCTCGAAGGCCCCATGGCCCAAGGACGAGACAGCCGCGGACTCCCTATGGCGCGACCGGCTCGAAGGCGAGATGCTGCAGGAAAGTCTGGCCGAGCATAAGACCCCGCCTGTTGACAGCGGTTCGCCGAAGCATTCCGATCACGTCACCGATACCCCGCTCACGACCGTGACGCGGCGGTACGATCAGGTGCTGCGGAATTTGCATGAGCAGACGAAGGACGACGTGATCAAGATTTTCCTCGATACGCTGGCGCAGACGCACGACCCACACTCGGAGTACATGAGCCGTTCGGAGTTCGAGAATTTCTCGATCAACATGCGGCTGTCGCTAGTCGGGATCGGCGCCGTCCTGCGCTCGGATGAAGGATATGCGCGCATTCAGGAGTTGGTGGCCGGGGCGCCGGCTGCCCGCGATGGACGGCTGAAGGTGGGCGATCGGGTGCGGGCGGTGGCTCAGGGCGATAAGGAATTTGTCGAGGTGGTCGATATGAAACTCGACAAGGTGGTCGAACTCATCCGGGGCAAAAAGGACTCCGTGGTGCGCCTCCAGGTAATCCCGCACGGGGCGGCCGATCCTTCCGTGCGCACGGTCATCGAGATCAAGCGCGAAGAGATCAAACTCAAGGACCAGGAGGCGCGTGCGGAAATTATCGAGCATCCGATGCCCGACGGCTCTATGCAGCGGCTCGGGTGGATCATCCTTCCATCGTTTTACGCCGATATGGAGCATCCCGGCGCCGCAAACGCCACGAGCACCACTCGTGACGTCCTCGCCTTGTTGAACCGGCTGAAACAGGAAGGTATTTCCGGCCTCGTGATGGATCTGCGCCGAAATGGCGGCGGTTCGCTCGAGGAGGCCGTGAATCTCACCGGGCTCTTCATCAAGCGCGGCCCGGTTGTTCAGGCAAAGGATAACAACGGCAACGTCCACACTCAACGGACAAAGGACAGCGCCGTCGCTTACGACGGGCCGATG
This sequence comes from Chthoniobacterales bacterium, assembly GCA_038238905.1. Taxonomy (GTDB): domain Bacteria; phylum Verrucomicrobiota; class Verrucomicrobiia; order Chthoniobacterales; family Chthoniobacteraceae; genus JBBSFI01. The sequence continues at coordinate 30,980 of JBBSFI010000039.1, forward strand.
ATCGTGCTGACGAACCGGCTGAGCGCATCTGCAAGCGAGATCTTCGCCGCGGCGCTTCAGGATTACAATCGAGCCGTGATCGTGGGCGATCAGAATACCTTCGGCAAAGGGACCGTGCAGACCATGATGGAGATCGGACGCAACAGCACCGTGATGGGCGGGACGGATGCGGGGGCGCTAAAGCTTACCATCCAGAAGTTTTACCGGATCGCGGGTGGCTCCACACAATTGCGCGGCGTCGAATCGGATGTGAAGCTGCCGTCGATGTTCGATCTGGCGGAGATCGGCGAAAGTTCGCTCAAGGGGCCGCTTCCATACGACACCGTCGAACCGTGCCCCTTTCAGAAATGGGACAAGCCGCTCTACAAGGCCGATCTGATTCGGCGCTCGTCGAGCCGGGTGGTTGCCGATCCCGAATTTCGCTGGATCAACGAAGACCTAGCCCGCAGCAAACAGCGGCTCTCAGAAAATCGAATCTCCCTCAATGAGAAAGTACGCCGGGAAGAACTCGACGCCGAAAAAACGCGCAAGGAACAACGCACAGCGGAGCGTGCGAAGCTGCCCGTTCCCGCGCAAAAGAACTACCTGATAACTCTGGAGAACCTGAGCAAGCCGGAACTGCAACTCGCCAAAGCGGAGAAAAAGCCCGATGGGACCGCCGAGAAATCCGATCCCGATGCGGAACCTGTTGAAGCTGAGATGGATGACAGCGAAACATCCAAGCGCCCGGCGATCGACCCCGTTCGCGGCGAGACTCTGAACATTCTATCGGACTTGATTGATCTCTCCCGCGTGCCACCGAAGACGGTGAGCGCGACGCCGAAGTAAGATCGGATTGAAACCTCTGTGGGCAGCGGAGCCGATCCCGTTGCTCCCGCTGACCTTGCCGGTCGGCAGTGGCCTTCCTACGCCCTTCGCTTCTGCTTGACGAGCGTCGCCGTGGATCTCGCGGCTCGCGAGCGGCCAGCCTGAGCCTGCGGTTTGGCGGTTGTCCGGTCGAGGCTCTTCTGAAGGACGGAGAGTAGATTCACCACGTTCGATGGCGCCACAGTTGCGACCGGCGCTACGCCCGGTTCGCGGTTCTGCGCCTTTTCCTCGATCATCGCCATCACCGCGGTCTGGTACTGATCCGCGTACTTCTCTGGTTGCCAGTCGCTCGACATCGCGCCGATGAGCGCCTTGGCCATATCCAGCTCCTTCGGGGAGACCTCGCGATCAGCGACCGCTTTCAGACTCTCCGGTTCGAGAACTTCGTGCGCGAAGTGCATGAGTTCCAGGATGAGGAACAATCCGTCGGGCCGCACGGCCGAGAGATATTCCCGATTGTGAATTGCCACCTTCGCGATGCCGATCTTGCCTGTTTCGCTCAAGGCGCGCAGGAGGAGGGCATATCCCTTTTCTCCGCCTTTTTGGGCCTCCAGAAAGTACGGTTTGTAGAAGAATTTCGGATTAATCTGCGATTGCTCGACAAAATCCGTGATCTCGACCGAGTGGGTCGATTCGATTCGCACTTTTTCGAAATCCTCGTCCTTGAGTGTCACCCAATGCCCCTTTTCATACTCGTACCCCTTCACGATTTGATCCGGCGCGACCTCCTTTTGATCCACCTCAGCCACCTTCTTGTAGCGGATGGGGCTGAGATCGGTCGCCCGAAGCTGTTTGAAGCTGATCTTTTCCTCCCGCGTAGCCGGATAGACGGCGACCGGGATGTACACGAGTCCGAAGTTGATGCTTCCTTTCCAGATCGAGCGCATGGGTCAGGTGTGGGTTAAACGGTTCATGACATTAACCACAACGCATGTGGGGGCGTAAAAGCGCTGAACAGTGTTCATTCGCGTGCCGCCGATGGTTGCGAGGTCTTGAGGAGATCAGGATCAATCGCAACGGCTCCGACCGGCCGTTTCGCACAAGTGCACGACGGAGAGCTCGCCGTTGTGTGAGTCGAACTCCATCCTCGTGCAAATCTTCCCGCTATCGGCGAATCGCAGGATGAATTCGGTGACGCCCGCCGCGGAGTTGCTGGCCGTCAGCGTGAATCCATAGCGATTCACTTTCGCCGTTTCCAACTCAAGCACGGCCATGCTGAAGCGTTCCGGATCGAGCTTGCCCGTGCCGAGCCATGCCGCGAGATCCCGAAGTTCCCCGGCGATCTCGCAGCAGAGTTGTTTGGGAGGCTTCGAGGTGGACATTACAACTAGGTTCGTCCCTGATGCGCAGAACGGCCCCCTCGGATGAAAGCCGCTCTTATGCCAAAATCTCGCGCACGACGCGCCCGTGCACATCGGTAAGTCGGTAGTCGCGCCCGGCATGGCGGTACGTGAGCCGGGTGTGATCCAAACCCAGAAGGTGGAGGATCGTGGCGTGGAGATCGTGAAAATGGACGCCGTCTTCTACGATGGCATTGCCGTATTCGTCTGTCTCGCCAAACGAGATTCCGCCTTTCACGCCGCCGCCCGCCATCCAGCAGGAGAATGCCTGGGCATGATGCTCGCGTCCTTTGGCGTCCTTGCCCGTATTGAACGGGGTGCGGCCAAACTCGGTGGCCCAGACTACGAGGGTATCCTCCAGCATCCTGCGTTGCTTGAGATCCGCGAGCAGACCCGCGATCGGCTGGTCCACGTTCACAGCGAGCGGCGCGTGCGCGGCCATGTCGCCATGGGAATCCCAGTTATTGGAGGCGCCGGTGTCGATGAGTTCGATAAAGCGAACGCCGCGCTCAGCGAGCCGCCGGGCGATGAGGCATTGCCAGGCGAACCCCTTCGTGCTGCCGCGCTGCAATCCGTAGAGGGCGTGCGTCGCGTCATCTTCCTTCGTCAGATCAAATGCCTCGGGGCCTGCCGATTGCATTCCAAAAGCCGTCTCAAACGACCGGATGCGCGCAGCAAGCAGCGGATCGGCGTTGCGCGAGGCCAGGTGTCGCTTATTAAACGCGCCCGCCAATCCCAGCTCCATCTGCTGCAATTCCGGGTCGGCCAAGCGGCGCCGGATGTTCGGCACGGGATCGGGGCCGGGCGTAACTTGCGTGCCTTGATGGCAGCCGGGAAGAAAGTCGCTCGACCACAATTGCGCCCCGTTGTACGGCAGGACCGGCGCGATCACCATAAAGCTCGGGAGATTGGCGTTTTCGGAGCCAAGGCCGTAGCTGATCCACGATCCCATGCTGGGGCGGGTGAATGAGACGGAGCCGGTATGAATGCCGAGGGTCGCCTGCGCGTGATCGGCATTATCCGTAAAGAGCGAGCGCAGAAGACAGATATCGTCCGCACGCTCCGCGATTTTCGGGAAGAGGTCGCTGATCCAGAGGCCGGATTGGCCGCGCTGCTTGAATTCCCACGCCGGTTTCTTAAAGTATTTCACCTCGCTCCGATTCTCGGGCGCAAAGGCGTCGAGCATTTTCTTCGGAACTTGGTAGGGCAGATTGTGATCCGAGATGAGCTTCGGCTTGTAATCGAAGGAATCGACGTGTGAAACGCCGCCGCTCATATGCAGAAAGATCACGCGCTTCGCCTTCGCGGGAAAATGGGGCGCTTTCGGAGCGAGCGGATCGTCCGATGAAGATGGGGCTGCGAGCAACTCCGAAAGGAGGCCCGGAAGCGCCAGCGAAGACCCTACGAGCGAGCGGATGGCGGTGCGGCGATTCATCATAAGGAAGGTTTTTTTGTGCGGCGCGACGGTTAGTCGAGGTAGAGGAACTCGTTTGCGCTGAGCAGGGCGCGCGCGACGCTTGCCCACGCTTGGTCGGGCGGCAGGCTCTTTTTACTGCGAAGCTGCGCGAGATAATCGGTTGCCATTCCCGTTTCCTCGGCGTCGGGTGGCCGGCAATAGAGCATGGCGTAAGCGAGTGCGATGCGTGCGGGATCGTCCGGCGCCGTGTTCATAATGCGCCCGGCAAACTTGCCGGCGCACTCGTGCGCAAAGGGATCGTTCATCGCGAAGAGCGCCTGGAGCGGCGTGGTGCTCGGCAGTCGGCTGGCGGTGCTCGAATTGGTGTCCGCCCCGTCGAAGAGCGATAAGAAGGGATGCTTTCGCAGCCGTTGCTGCATCTGGTACACCGCGCGTTGATGCGTGTCGTACGTGGCGAAAAACTGATTGTGCTGCGTAAAACCCCAGTTTTGCACCGGTGGAAAGGGGTGCTCGCCGCCGGTGCTCAAATCGAGTTCGCCGCTCACGAAGAGGAGCGTGTCCCGCAGCGATTCCGCGTCCAGACGCCTGCGTTCGGCACGGGACCAAAGTGCGTTATTTGGATCGGCCTCGCTCACGCCGCCGCTTGACAATTGGTAGGTGTGCGAAAGGACGATGAGACGGTGCATCGCTTTGATCGACCAGCCGCTTTCCGCGAAGCGGCACGCGAGATAATCAAGCAGTTCCGGGTGAGACGGGGGCTGGCCCCGCAGGCCGAAATCGTTTGGCGTCGTGACGATTCCGCGCCCAAAGTGATGCTGCCAAATGCGGTTCACCATCACGCGCGCCGTGAGCGGATTTGCCGGATCGACAATCCATTGCGAGAGCTCCAGCCGTCCGCTGCCTGCCTCTTCCTTCGGCAGTGTCTGGCCACCGAGGATTTGAGGAAATCCACGCGGGACTTCCTCCCCGAGCCGTTTCGGATCGCCGCGGACTTGCACCTTCGCATTCGCCGGAGCGCCCTCGCTTACCGCGTAGGCAAGTGGGTACAGGGGCGTTTCAGCCAGGTGCTTTCGGCGCTCGCGCGCCTCCGCTGCCGTCTTAGCCGCTGCTTCGATATTCGGTTTCTTATCGGCTGAGTCCTCCGGCTTCTCCGCCGCCGATTTGGCGTCGTCCGCCATCTTGATCTCGGCGTCGAGCGCGGCAAGATCGTCCTTTCGGAGGCCGTCGAGCCGGGCCGCATCGGCCTTTGGCGCCAGAGGGATCAGGTGCTCCGGACGGCTGCGCCCCTCGGCGCCAGGATGAGGAAAAGTCGTGCTGCTCAGGATGCCATACAGCGCATAGTAGTCATGGCTCGATATCGGGTCGAATTTGTGATCGTGGCACCGGGCGCAATTAATCGATAAACCCAAAAAGGCGTGACTGAGATTATCGACGGCGTCGTCCATCGTAAGATGCGGCTCTTCTCCTCCAAAATGCCGGGCCATTGCCAGGTAGCCCGCCGCCACGATGCGGCGTTGGCGCTCCGATTCATTCGCGGAAGAGAGCAGATCCCCCGCAATCTGCTCGCGCACGAACTGATCGAACGGCAGATCGTCGTTGAACGCCTGGATGACGTAGTTTCGATATTTGTAGGCCTGCGGAATCGGGTAATCGGACGCATTGCCGCACGTGTCCGCATAGCGGACCACATCGAGCCAGTGCCGTCCCCATCGCTCGCCATAGTGGCTCGATGCCAGAAGCCGTTCCACGACTCGTGCGAATGCGCCGGGTTCGGTATCGCCGACGAAGGCCTCGGTTTCAGTCGGCGTCGGCGGCAAGCCAACAAGATCGAAGGTGACGCGGCGGAGCAGGGCGCGTCTGTCGGCGTCTGGAGCTGGCTTCACACCGGCCTTCTCCATGCGGTTGAGCGTGAAGAGATCGACTTCATTTCGAACCCAGGACGAATCAGCTACGGATGGCAGTGGCGGTTTATTTACGGGCTTGAACGACCAATGCTCCCGCCCCTTTGCGAGGTCGATGAGCGAGGCGCCCTTCGGAGCTTCGGCGACAGACGCCTCGGCGCGCGGATCGGCGGCGCCGAGTTTTACCCACTCGACCAGATCGTTCACCGAGGCAGCGTCCAGCGCGTGCTTCGGCGGCATCTGAAGATTCTTGTCCCAATAACGGACGGCGGAAATCAGAAGGCTGTCATCGGGCTTTCCCGGCACGATGGCGGGACCCGATGCGCCGCCCTTTACCCAGCCGGCCTTGGAGTCGAGCCTGAGATCGCCCTTCTGCTTCTCGGCGCCGTGGCATTCCACGCACTCCGAGAGGAGCGGGCGTATCTTGCCTTCAAAGAAGTCACTCCCAGCCGCGGGCTCCGCAGCGCCGGAGCCGGAGCCGGAGCCCAGGCACAGGAGCACGGTCACCCAGAGCTGGAAAAGTCGATATTTCACGCCGAAAGGATGAGGCCAAGGGTACCGACTTTCTTAGGATTCGCGAGCGGGAAGAAAAGGGTGACAGACTACCGAAGCGCACGGTGGTATTCGAGCCGATCGGCACGCTCTTCGTGACCCGATCGCCTTGCATATTTTTCGATCGGGAGTCTGCCGCAAGCTTGACCTCAAGGATCGAGAATCCCGCCTGTGAAGTTGCCCCGGTTTACCAGACACGTCAGCTCATGTAAAGTAAAAGGCGAAAATATATGAAAGTAAAGTCCGAATTGAGAGAAGACCGGCGCGCAAGCGCTATGATGAGGAGTTCAAGCAATCGGCCGTGGAGATGGTCGTGCGCGGGGAAGGCAGATCTCCCATGTCGCTCGCGACCTGGGGATCAGCGAGCCGACGCTCCATTGACGAACTCTCGGGAACAGTAAAGCGTCAAGGATATCTGCCGCGTGCTCAGAGTGGCGCGCAGCGCCTATTACGCTTCCAAAAAGCCCGGTAAATCGGCTCGCGCCGTGAACAATGAGCGGCTCA
>JBBSFI010000040.1:0-37453 GCA_038238905.1 Chthoniobacterales bacterium
AAAAGCTCTGCCCGAGGCTTCAGAAACTTCGAGAACTACCGCACGAGGATCCTATTCTTTTGCGGGAAGTTGGACCTTTGCCCGCCTTGAGGCACACGAATCCCTTCATGAAAAATCCCACGGAAATTGATGAAGAAGCAATAAATTGTGCTGGTGTGCCATTGGCGGCCGTGGAAATGGATCAATGGTCACTTTTGACTTGGGCGAAAGAATCGCCAGAAATGTTACTTTTTTAAGTGGATGTGCAAAATCGGAAACACAACGACAAACTGCATATGAGGGAGAGTATTGCATTTTTATTAGGGGTTGTGCATGGCAGTTGGAGCATCGAGGCGAGATTATATGCACGTGGCGAGAGAACGAGGAAGAGATTGCCCGAAACGTAAGAGGTGTAGAAGGGTGCCGTGTAGTCGCTGTAGAGTTATTAAACGAAGCGTGTGACTTGCAAGTTCAGTTTGATAACGATTATGTTCTTGCGCTTTTTTGTGACAGGGTGAATTATGGCGGGGGAATGGATAACTATGCCGTAAAGGTTCCAGGTAAATGGATAGCTGTTGAAGAGCATGGTAGGATTACTCAAGAGGGCTCGTATATATAAAGACTGTCCGCGAGTCGCGCAAAATGGATGCCGTCAACGGAGTGCAATTAAGCTTCGGTGCGGCATGAGCAAACAGCAACGGTGTACAATACAGCTTCGGTGCGTGGAGGGCGGAATCGGTTCACGGGGGAAGCAGGTTGCGGCTGGTGCGGCGCGGATATTCTTGAATAATCGTGGGCTGCGCTTTGGTTGTCACTGCCGGATATAGCAGCGTCTAAGCGCTGCAAGGGATGGCTCCCAAGCTCGCTCGCCAATAAGATGATTTCGTATCCATCGGATCAGCTTCACCCCGCGTTAGGTCAACCGTTCGACGGCGCAATACGCAAACGGCGCCGTGAGTGCGACGGAGGCGTTATGAGCCTGCCCGACGTCTTTCTTGAAAGGCGCACTATCGGACATTCATAGACCCGCCCCAAAAAAAATCTGAATTTATAGGCCTCCTGTTACTTGTTTGTTCTTTAACAGCCCTGCCCAGTCCCTAAAATCGGTTTCAGAACCACCTCGCATGATCGCTTCTTTCAACCAGATCACTCATCTCAACTCTGATCCCGGCCTTGTAACCAGCCTCAGGCTTGCGTGACCCTCATCTCAGCCCGGATCGCCGTGCGTCCCACCCCGCGGTAACTCAACCCGCCTCCCCTCCGCGACCTCCGCCGAAGAGGCGGTTGGGGCAACGGCAAGATGCACGGCGGGCGAGCAGCCCCGCGTGAAACCTCTCCACTCCTTATATCTGCGCCCATCTGAGTCAATCTGCGGACAAGGATTCAAAATCGGCGGCGCGTTTGGGGCGCTACACGCTCAGGAAATTCTTCAGCAGCCGCTTCCCTTCCAGCGTGAGAATCGATTCGGGATGAAACTGGACCCCTTGGATCGGGTATTCGCGGTGCCGCAAGCCCATGATCTCGCCTTCGGCGGTCTCAGCCGTGATTTCGAGCGCTTCATTCGGAAACGTCGCGCGCTTGACCAGGAGCGAGTGGTAGCGCGTCGCCTCGAATGGATTTGGGAGACCGGCAAAAACCCCCTGGGATCCATGGAGGATCGGCGAAGTTTTCCCATGCATCAGGCGATCGGCTCGCACGACCTCGCCGCCGAAGACGTGCCCGATGCACTGATGCCCGAGGCAGACGCCGAGGAGGGGAGTGCCCGGCCCAAAGCGCCGGATGACCTCGTTTGAAATGCCCGCCTCGTTGGGAGTGCAAGGGCCGGGCGAGATGCAGATGCGATCGGGCTTGAGCCGATCGATCTCATCGAGCGAGATTTCGTCGTTGCGCTTCACCAGCAGCTCGGCTCCGAGTTCTCCGAAGTATTGGACGAGGTTGTAGGTGAAGCTGTCGTAGTTGTCGATGACGAGGAGCATGGGGCACCCTGAAGTTGGAAGTCTTCCAATCCATAACGGAGAACGTGCGGAACAGCAACGTGGCAGCGCGCATCCGCTGCCGAACGCGGCGAACTTTCGACGGGGATTCCAAAAGTTGCGGCTTCCCGCGCGGAAAACCTATTCCTAGGCGACCTCATTGCTGCTTTCATCTCTTCGCAATGCATCGCCCTCAATTCCTCCCTGCTTTTCTGATATGGCCCCTCTTTTGCATCCACGCGTGGGCTGCGGACGCCGGCTCGCTGCCGATCGCGGTTTCGCCGAGCGCCCCGGCGATCCAGTACATGGGACGCTGGGACGCCGGGGACCGCTCCAAGCCGCGAGCGTCGTGGTCTGCCTCGACCGTCGCGCTTTGCTTTCGAGGAACGGATCTCAACGCGACTTTCAGCGATCCGGGGCAGAATCGGTGGCAGGTGGAGATCGATGGCAAGGCGGCCGAAGCACTGCAAATGGAGGCGGGAGAGCATTCCTATCGCGTCGCCGCAGGTCTTTCTCCGGCGGTGCATACCGTCCGGCTTGTGAAGGCGACGGAAGCGATGGTCGGGCCGAGCCAGTTGCTGGGATTCCAGTTGTCTGAGAGCGGCGCGTTGTTGCCGATCTCGGCGCCGAAGCGCCGTATCGAAGTGATCGGCGATTCGATCAGTTGCGGCTACGGCAACGAAGGGGCAAACCAGAACGAGCATTTTTCGCCCAAGACCGAGAATGCTTACTACACATACGGCGCGATCGCCGCACGGGCGCTCGACGCCGGGTACGCGTGCATCGCGTGGTCTGGCCGCAAAATGTGGCCGGACTTCACCATGCCGGAAATCTACGACCTCGTCATCGCGACCGAGCCGGAGAAGAAGTGGGATTTTGCAAAACAGATTCCGGACGCCGTCGTCATCAATTTAAGCACCAACGACTTCGGGAAGCAGAACCCGGAAGAGGCTGGGTGGACCGGCGCTTACGAGGAATTTGTGAAGCGGGTCCTCAAGCATTATCCAAAGGCCATCGTCTTCTGCGCGTCGAGCCCCATGATGGGCGACTGGAACGATCGAAAGTCGCGCACCGTCGCGGACAAGTACCTTCACAAGATTGTGGATGATCTCACGCGCGCTGGCGATTCGAAAGTTCAATTCATCGAGTTTGCCGGCCAGGATGGCAACAAGGACGGCTTGGGCTCGGACTGGCATCCCAACGTGAAGACCCAGCAAAAGATGGCGGAGAAGTTGGAGGCGGCGCTGAAGGCCAGCCTTCACTGGTAGGAGTGGCGGCGCCGTCGTTCGGTCAGGCTCGCTTTGCAAACCGCTGCCCGGGAAGCTGCTTCACGAGCCGCTTCATCTCCATCGCGAGCAGGCAGGACGAGGCCTTGGCGGCTGGCAGCTTCGATGCGGTGATCACCTCGTCCAGAGAAAGGTCGCCTTCTTCGAGCGCGGCGAGGATCGATGCCTCGTCTGGCAGGAGTGGTGCAGGCGGCGCCGATGCCCGGGCGGCCGGTGTCTCGTGAAAGAGGAGGTTGAGATCGTCCAGTACGTCGCCAGCGCAGGTTACAAGTTTCGCGCCTTGCTGGATGAGCCGATTGGAACCCGCGGATGTCGGACGGTCGATCGGCCCTGGGATCGCATAGACGAGCCGGCCGTGTTCCAACGCCTGATTTGCGGTGATCAGCGCGCCGCTGCTGAGACCCGCCTCGACGACCAGGACGCCGGATCCCCAGCCCGCGACAATCCGGTTCCGGTAGGGGAAAGTTTGTACGCTCGGCGGAAACCGCATCGGATATTCACTCACCACGGCGCCCGAGGCGGCGATCTTTTCCGCGAGCGCTTTGTTCTCGGGCGGATAGAGATCCATGAGGCCGGATCCGATGACGGCGACCGTCCGAGCGCCAGCCGCGAGCGCCCCTTGATGCGCTGCGGTGTCGATCCCGCGCGCAAGACCGCTCACGATTGTCAGCCCCGCATACGCGAGCTGATAGGAAAGCTTCTTGGCGCAATCGAGGCCGTAATGGCTCGTCTTTCGCGAACCGACAACGCCGATTGCCCGCTGATCGCGCTCCGTGAGTTCACCCCACACGTATAGGATGATCGGCGGGTTGTGAATCGTCTTCAATTCGCGCGGATAGACCGGCGACGTTTGAGTGATGACGTTCGCTCCGAATTGCTTCACCAAGTCGAGTTCGGCCTTGAGATCCGCGTGCTTTTCCCAGTTGGCGATGACGGAGGCAAGCTCCGCATTGATTCCGTCCACGGCGCGAAACTCCGACTCGCGCCCCAGCAGAATACGTTCTGGAGTTTCAAAGCGCTCCAGCAATTTGCGCAGCCGGACAGGCCCCATATTTGGGAGCATGTTCAGTGCGACCGATGCTTCGAGTTCCGTCATCTAAAATAAGGGGCCGAAGCTGCGGCAGAAGGAGGCCGCGCACAATGAGAAAGCTGGCCCGTTTTTTAAAGCTAGAGCTTGCCGCCGTGCGCGACGAATTCGCGCTTTTCGATCTCGCGCGCCAGATCGAGGTCGTTCGTAGCCTGCGAACTGTTTATCTCGACAGCCGCCTCCCCATTGGTGACGCGCATCCTGTTGCCGGGCAGCTTCTTTACCAATGTTACTTTATCGGCCGGGTTGATCGCCACGATGCCGTTTGGCGTGCTGGCGCTCACGCGCTCGGTCATATAGTATGTGCCTTCGGGCGCCAGATGCTTGCCGCGGAGCGCTGCGCCTGGCGTGGCCAGGGCGGGCGCGCCGATCGGAGGAGGCGGGGATTGAGCGCCAGTTGCCGGCGCTGTTTCACGCGCCTTGTCACGACGCATTTCAGCGTACTTTGAGGTGATCACGTCCCGGTAGGTATAGGCGGTGAAGCCGATCCCGGCCATTACGATTACGATGAGAAGCCATTTCATGGTCGAACGCGGAGAATACTGGAAAAGAGATCGTAACGGGCTTGTCAAACGGGGCCTGCGGCGATGCCCGCGGAGGGGCATCGCCGAAGCGAGCGGCGGGAGCCAGTGTCGGCCCCGCAGTTACTTTGAGAACGCGGGTGCGTCTTTCTTGCCGGCCGAGGCCAGATAGGCAAGCAGGTCGAGCACATCTTCCTTGGTTAGCGTACTGATAAGAGCCGGAGGCATCGGCGACACTTTGGAGAAGCTTTTCGAGACGATGTCGGATTTCTTGATTTCCTGCATCTGCGGCGCGAGAAGGCTCGGACGGAGCGTCACTTTATCATTCGTCTCGCCGACTACTCTCCCGATGGCCAAGTCTCCATTCTTGAGCTTAAATTCTTCGTTGGCGTACTGTTCCGAGATCACCTTCGAGGGATCCACGATCGACTCAAGAATGTCGCGCATTGAGAAGCGCGCGGCGATTGCGGTCAGATCGGGGCCAACCGCTCCACCTTCGTCCCCGAAACGATGGCATAACAGGCACTGGCCCGCTGCAAAGGCGTCCCGTCCGTTTTCATAATTGCGTCCGTGCGACGTTTCGCCAAGAAGCGGCTCGAGATCGGCCATTTCCCACACCTTTACGAAGCCGCGCTGTTTTACTGGCTTGCGCGGCGGGCGGGCATTAGCCGGGACGTACGCGGCAAGCACCGGCTGCAATTGATCGATTTCCTGAGCCGTGAGCGTCCGCTCCGCATCCGCGTGGATATTTTGCAGGAAGTTATTGAAACTGGATCCGTCGCTGTACGGGCGGCCCGCGTCGTCAAACCATTTCAGCACATAGTCGGGGTGCGACGCAGGCGGGCGGTGATTCCACCAGCCGAAATAGGTTGCGCGCAGTTCCGGTGTCCATCCCGCCTTTATCGTGCGGAGGTGCAAAATATACGTTAGCTGCTCTTCTTGAGTTTTTGCAGCGGCGAGGAGCTTGATCGTTTTGGCGACAGCGTCGGGCACTTTGAATGCGAGCAACGTCTGGCAGAGCTCGCGATTCAGGGAGATGGATGGCGACGGGTACGCTGCGTCGAAATCAGCCACAATGGATGGCGCCGATTCGGGCGCTCCCTGTCGCGCCACGGAGACTTCGACCACCCGCAGCATATCGAGTTGCTGATCCTCCGTCAGGCTTGCGAAGGGAATCTTTTGCAGGGCGCCAAAAATCGCCGGCTGCGTCTCCTTTGGCCCGAGCCGCGCCAGGGCGAGCAATGCGGTGAGCGCGCCGGCTGGTTTCGTTTCGGCAAGCGCGCGCTCCCGCCATTCCTCGACCGGCTGGCTCTCGATCGCGAGCCGCGCGGCATACCGAATATGTCGGTCGGCATTCCCCAAATAGGGCCACGCCGCGGCGACGACCCGCGCGTCCTTCTTTCCGTGATAGGCCTCAAGCTGCCGGCGGATTGCCCGGTCCTGGCTGATGGGCGCCTCATGCGCTTCGGCTGCCGCCGTCGATTCGCTACCCGAATAGGTCACGCGATAGAGGCTCGCCTGGGTGTCCCGGCCCCCAACGGTGAAATACATCGATCCGTCGTCCCCGACAATTGCAGCGGTGAGGTCGAGGGGCCATTTACGGCCGTTGCCATGGAGCGATTTCGGAGCGACGAAGTTTTCCCAAGTTGCCGAATAGGTCGCGCCGTTCGGCGTGAGATGCGCTGCGATCAGGCGTCCGTAGGTCCAGTCCAGCACGTAGAGCGCGTTCTGGTACTTTGCAGGAAATTTCGCGCCGTAGCCGAAGATCACGCCGGTCGGCGATCCCAGCCCGATATTGACGACTGCTGGCAGGCTGTCCGCATAGTACTCGGGCCATTTGCCAGTTCCTTCCCGAAAGCCCTGGTCCGCCCCGCTCGTTGCGTGAAAAATGCGGATGGGCCGGTACCACGGCGTCCCCCAATCCCACTCCATATCGCTGTCGAAGCCAAATAGCTCGCCGTCCGCATTGAACGCGATGTCGTAGGTATTACGCTCCCCGGCGGCGAACAGTTCTGCGTTCTTTCCGTCCGCATCCATCCGCAGAATCGAGCCGCCTGGGGGTTTGCGACCGGCTCCGAAGCCATTGCCATCCTCGGCGCGCGGGAGCACGAGATCGTCTGCGAAATCCCGGAGCGGCGATGTCGGCAGGAGAGTCTTCGGCAAATCGGTGAAATTCCCGCTTACCACGTAGATTTTGTTGCCCGGTCCGATGACCAAACCGTGCGAACCGTGCTCGCCTCCCGCGCCGCCTGGCCACGCGAAGAGCTGCTCGATTTTGTCGAAGTGTCCATCGCCGCGGGTGTCTTGCAGCCGGTAAATTCCGTGTCCGTTCTTGCCGTCGGTCGCCTTGCCATTGCCGTTGATGTACAGGCTGTTGAAGGCCCAGAGCATTCCCATCGGCTCGCTGAATGGCAGGTTGAGATCTTCGTCGTTCACGACTTTCCCGTCTTTAAGCGTGAGCCGGGTGATCTTGTTGCCGCCCTGCGAACCGAGGATGAGGCGGCCCTTGTCGTCCTTTGCCATCGCAACCCACGAACCATGGCGAGCCTTCTCGGCGTTGAGTACGAGTTCAACGTTGAAGTCTGGCAGCGTTGCGATCTCTTCGGTTGGGGTCCCGGGGCCGGCGGGAGCGCCCCCTCCGCCACCGGAAGCGAATACATCGCCCCATGGCTGGTCCCCGAGCTTTGCAATCACGACCGGCTTGCGCCACCGCGATGCGTCGAAGGGTGCGGAATTCCAATTAGGAGCTTCGCTCTCCCCGGCTTTCCATGTGTCGTCGGAGACGATCTCCTGCTTGGAGCCATCGCGCATCTTTATCTCCAGCCGTGCGACAGCCGCCGCAGCCCCGCTGTGATTCTTTCCGCGAATGGCGATTACATTTGCGCCCTCGTGCAGCAGCTTTTCGACGCCCTTTGCGACCACTGGTTGCTCCCATGCGCCGCTCTCTCCGGCCTGCTTTCCATTCACGAAGACGATCGCCTCGTCGTCGCAACTGGCGTAAAGCCGCGCCTCGGAGGGAACGCTGGAAAGCGTGAACTCCTTCCGAAAATAACGGACTTCGCCGTCCCCGGCTTCTTTGGTGAACCAGATCCACTGCGGATCGGCGGCGCGTGCTTGAGCCAGGCCGCTGGCGGCGAGGACAAAGAGGAGGGGGAAAAGCTTCATGGATTGGAGTTGAGGGATAACCGGTTTGACGGGGATTGCATTAGAAAGACAAGGAGGAAGTTTTGGCGCACGGCATCCGCCGTTCATGAATGACGATCGACATTCAGCAGATCAAAGGGCAAAACATCGGTTTGTGAAAGCCCCCTTCCAAATCGCCGCGCTCTGGTTATCGATCGCTCTCGCCCTTCCGGCATTCGCCGGATCGGAAGCAGTCGTCGCAATTCGATACCTGAAGGCGGAGGGGATCAGTCACGCGCATCTTTATCTTTTCACGGAGGGCGGCACGCTGCTCCGGCAGCTTACGAACGATGCCCAAGGCCAGGATCGCGACCCGGTTTTCTCTCCCGATGGAGCGACGATTGTCTTCAGTCGTGAAGCGGAAAAGGGGATGGAAGTCTGGAGCATCGAGCCGCGCGGAGCGGGCCTCGCAAAGCTGGGCGCGGCGCCGCCTTGGTACGCGGCGGCGAAGAATTCTCCTTTTTACGGTTATCCCACTGAGGGCGATGGGGGCGATGGAGATTTCGGGCGCCGCAATATTCGCTACAAGGCCCCAGACGATTCGGTCGAAGTCGTCATCCGTGAGTTGAAGGGCGACGAGCACGATCAGGTGGACGGACTCGGCCACGGCGCGCATTACCTTTTACGCGATCCCAAGACCGGCTCAGAAGTCGAGTTCGGAAAGATTCCCGGCTTTGAAGGAGTCTATGACCTGCTGGAGGAGGCGAAAGATCATCGCCGCTTCTTGCTCGATCCACCGCTCCGGATCGCATTTTTTGGGCTGCACCTGAACAGCACGGATGGAGACACGGTGTACGCGCTTGATCTGAAGGAGCGGAAGTTTGTGCGTCTATCGCCCAACTGGGCCGCCCCCGTTCCACTACCCGGCGAGGCGGCGTTTCTTACATTTACCTCCGTGCGTTATGTGCCGATTCCAGGCACACGGAAGACGGCGAATTGCTCGTATCTGGAGCACTGGGACGCCAGCTGCCACAAGATCCGGTACGCGCACGAAGGCCCGGCCATAATGTATGGCGCCTCGATGTATCGGAGCGGGAAGACCCCGCCTGTCATTACGATTCGGACGGCAGGCGATTCAAGCCAGTAAGATGCAGCGCGTCGCCACTCTCGAAGTCTCCAATCTATGCATCGAACGGGGGAGCACCACGATTCTCAAAGGGGTCGATTGGAGGGTCCTGCGGGGAGAGCACTGGGTGATTCTGGGATCGAACGGCTCTGGCAAGACTTCGCTTTTGAGCGCTCTGACCGGATACCTGACACCGACGCGCGGCGAGGTGCAGGTGCTCGGCGAGCGTTACGGCAAAAGTGATTGGCGCGAGCTCCGCCGCCATGTCGGCATCGTTTCCTCGAGTGTGCGGCAGATGATGCACGATGAAGAGCCTGCTCTGAAAACAATCGTGAGCGGGCGGTACGCGACGATCGATCATTGGGGCAGGATAAAGGCCGCCGATCGCGTCGCGGCGCTTCGTGTGCTGCGTCAGATTGAGGCCCTTCACCTCGCGGAGCGTCCGTGGCTCGTGCTGAGCCAGGGCGAGCGGCAGCGCATTTTGATCGGACGCGCGCTGATGGCGCGTCCGCAACTCCTGATCCTGGACGAGCCGTGCGCGGGGCTCGACCCAGTCGCCCGCGAGCGGTTCCTTGCGTTTCTGGAACGGCTTGGCGCGAAGAGCGGCGCACCCTCGCTGATTCTCGTCACGCACCATGTCGAAGAGATCACCCCGGTTTTTTCGCATATTCTCCTCTTGCGAAGCGGCGAGGTGCTCGCGGCTGGTAAAAAGAGTGCCGTGCTGACGACACCGATGCTTAGCAAGGCCTTCGGAGCGAAGTGCCGATTGCGGCGAATGGCAGGACGTTATGCGTTGCGCGTAAACGGTTCCTCAGCCAGCGTAATGTAAAGCGCGCATGCCGATATCCCTCCCTTCGAGTTTCGCCATCCTGATCGGTACGGCGTTGACGTTTATTGCGCGCGGCGCCGCCATGGCCGACGAACCGCCGCCGCCGACCGACGCCGTGGTGGTGGATGCGGCCACGGAATCCGCCGTACACGGGGCGCTCAAATGGCTTGCCGGCAAACAGGCGACCAATGGTTCGTGGGCGGTAGAAGAAGGCGGGCGGCGCGTCCATCCAGTCGCCATCACAGGCTATGCGCTCATGGCGTACCTTGCCTCCGGCAATCTGCCGGAAGAAGGCGAGTACGCGAAGGAGGTGAATGCCGGAATGCAATTCCTGCTCGATTCGGTGCAGCCCGACGGAACGTTTCGGGGAGTCGATGGCGGCCGGTACATGTACAATCATGGGATCGCCACGATCGCGTTGAGCGAACTTTACGGCCAATCGCGTTCGGCAGCGATCCGGCCCAAGCTCGAGCGGCTGGTCCGATTGATCCTCACGACACAGAGCACGGATGGCGCGCATGCTGGCGGCTGGCGCTACCAGCCGCATCCCGGCGATGCGGATATCTCCGTAACGGTGATGCAGGTTGTCGCCCTGCGTTCGGCAAAAAATGCGGGGTTCGACGTTCCCCAAAAGACCATCGACGATGCGATCACTTACGTGCGGCGATGCCAGGATGCCGCGACAGGCGGATTCTCCTATCAAGCCGGGCAGCATGACCCGGGCTTTGCGCGCACGGCCGCGGCCGTCTATTCGCTTCAGGT
Source organism: Chthoniobacterales bacterium (assembly GCA_038238905.1). Lineage (GTDB taxonomy): Bacteria > Verrucomicrobiota > Verrucomicrobiia > Chthoniobacterales > Chthoniobacteraceae > JBBSFI01. The sequence continues at coordinate 10,687 of JBBSFI010000040.1, forward strand.
ATGCGGACAATACGATGACCCGATGGTAAAGGGCGGCTCGGCGTTTTTATTCCAGCGGTCCAAACCCGGCGAGCAATGGTGGACCTATGGCTGCAACTATGCCGGACCGGCTCAGTATATGATCGGCGGCGACACATGGCGCCGATGGTACGGGGATCAAAAGGAGCAGTTGCTCAAGACGGTGAAGCGCCGCGGCGACGAAGCGTGGTGGGAAGGGGAGGTCGGCCCTGTATATTGCACGGCGGCGTACGCGACCATCCTGGCGATGCCGTGGCATTATCTCCCTTTATACCAGCGATGAGGGCGCTGCGATTGGCGCCGATCGCACTCGCGCTCTGCGTTCGAATGTCCCATGCCGATTCGGTAACGGCTATCAATGGCGAAAGCTATGAAGGGAAGGTGAGCTTCGATAATGGCATCGTGATTACGCCGGCGGAAGGGGCTCCGGTTAAGGTTGAGTTCGCCGCCGCGCTGCGCCTCCAAATCGGGGAAAAGCCAAGCACGGACGATGAGGCGCAGCCGGGAGTGATCCTGCGGGATGGCACGCGCGTCTCCGGCGCATTTGGATCGTTTGCCGAGCCCGGGTTCAAATTTCCTCGACATAACCTCGCCGTGAGTCAGCAAGATGTCGCATGGATGGTCTATCAAGCTTTCCCAATGAACCTGGCTGAGAAGTTGCCTGCCGGTGGAGCGGGAGTTCTTTTGCCAGGCGGTGACTTTTTTGAAGGCGCCGTGAAAGCTGCCGATTCGGAATCGGTCAAGGTAATGTCTCCCATATTTGGGCTGCGCACATTCCTCTCGAAACAGAAAGATCTCCTCGCGGTGATTCTTCGCGACGTAAAGCCGTCCGCGGCGCCGATTCAGGTGCGAACGACAGACGGCTGCCTTTTAAATGCCGAAGCCGTTACTGGAGACAAGACCGGTCTGACGTTGCGAACGGCTGCCTTTGGCTTGGTGAAAATCGAGGCGAAGGATATTGCAGGTTTGCGAGCCAGCCCGAGCCGGATGCAGCCGCTCTGGGCCCTCAAGCCGGCGAGGATCGACGCTCCGGCAGGCCAGACGCCGCCACAGTTTGCGATCGATAAATCGTTGAGCGGAAGAGCGCTCTCTGCCTGGGGAGTGGCGGTGAATCATGGCGTTGCAGCGGGTGTGGGCGTCGTTGGCACATGGGAGATTCCCCCGGGATTTACGCTGCTTACGAGCGAGGTCGCGCTGCCCGCTGGCAGCGAACCCGATCTGCGTCTCACCTTTGCCGTGTACACAGACGGGAAACTCGTGTTCCGGTCGGCGCCGATCGGTCCGACCGACAAGCCCCTTCTGATTCACGCAGCCATCGCCGGATCGCGCGCCGTTTCACTGCGCGTAGAGCCTTCAGCGCCGGGAGTCCATGCTGAAGGCTCAGGAATCTGGATTGAACCGACCTTGGTGCGGCGCTGACAAATGGTTATGCAACCGACACTGTACGCCCTCGCTTTCTCCCTCGGTGCAATCCTTCTTCCCGCCGCGGGTGAGAATCCGCAGGACGCTTCGCTTACAGATGCGCCGGGCGGAGCGTCGCTTCACGAAGTGGCTCCGGGCATCTATGAGATAGGCAAGCTGCATCTCGATCAGGGTGCGCACACAGTCAGCTTTCCCGGAGCGGTCAACATGGACAAGGGCCCGCTCGAATATCTGCTCGTGACTCCGATGGGAAGCACGCATGAAAGCCTCCTTGTATCGGCCGAGATTCAGCCGCACGATCTCCATCTGGCGATGCTGCTGATCGGCGCCAAAGGCGCAACGGGCGACCCGGCTTCCGCGGCAGGCGCCGCCCAGGGGCATATCGATGCCGAGTATTTGAAGCATGCGCCGAAGTTGAAGGGCGATGCCGTATCGATTCGAGTGCAGTGGACGGTCGCCGGGATGGATCGGGAGGCGGCTGTCGAAGACTGGGTGTATAAGACCGACGCGCATAAGGCGGCCGAGCGCGGCCCATGGATATACAATGGCTCGCTGTTTGGATCGGGTGGCAAGTTCCTTGCCGATCTCGAAGGCGCGTTCGTGGCCCTTGTCACGAACCCATCCGCATTGGTTAACAATCCGCGAAAAGGGTCCGATAACGATCAAGTCTGGGAAGCCAACACCAAGGCGATGCCCCCTGCAAAGACGCCCGTAAAGATCGCGATTCAGTTGTTGGATCCGCCAAAAGCGCCGCCTGAGAAACCAGGGAAGTAGGGGCAGTGAAAGCGCCGCTCATCACTGCGGATGGCCGATATGCACGTTGTCGATTCGGTTTGTTATGTCTGTGCGCGATGAGTGTCGCGCGGCTCATATCTGCCGCGTCGCCGGCGGATGCTGAACTCCATGAGAGGCAGGGAAATGAATCGGTTCGCAACGAAGCGGTCGTCGCGCTTGGCAAAGGTATATCATGGCTCAAATCGCGCCAGAATCCGGATGGGTCATGGCAAGGCGAAGCGCGCGGCGCTGCGAGCGCCGCCACAGCTCTGGCCGCGTTGTTCCAAGGTGAACGGATTACTGCAGATTTTCCCGATTCCACGGCAGTCGAAAGAGCAGCCGCATATATCCGCCGGGCTGCAAAGAGGGATGGAACAATCGGGGATGGACCGGATGTGGAGCGGAGCACGAGCCTGTGCGCCACCGCCTTATCCATGCAGGGCAACCCAGCGGATGCGCCCGCTATTGCGCGCTCTCATCGCTATCTCGTGTCGCGCATAAGCGTGGGGGTGACAACGAGTCTTGTAACATACACATCGATGCTGGAAGCGGTGGCAGGGTCAGGTGAGAAATCCGGTTCACGAGCGCCGCAAATGGATTGGAAGGCGGTTTCCATGCTCGTGAAACGATGCCAGTTCCCAGTGGTGGATGGTGATCGGCGCGGAGGCGCTTTCTTCGATGCGGCGCCGGCTGCGTCACGCAAATCCGCAAATGCGCCGCCTTCGGGTCTCGCAGCCTGTGCAGGAACTCTGGCCCTCCGCTGCGCGCATGTGCCGGAAACCGATCCTGGCATGCGTGCGGCTCTCGCTTGGATCGCCCGGAATTTTACCGTGCGCGAGAATCCGGGCGGCAGCGGCGCGAATTACTATCTCTATTTGGAGTATTTGGCCAAGGCGCTCAGCGGCGCTCACGGTCCGATCGTTCGGCTGCCAGACGGGCGGGAGGTTGATTGGCCGAAAGCCATGGTGCTTCAACTTATCGACGTGCAGAACTCGGATGGCTCGTGGCCTGCGAAAGTGCCTCAAGCAGGCGCTGAGAGCGCTTCAGCGATCACGACGGCTCGCGCTCTTCTCGCGCTGGAGATTTCCATGCGCCGGCTGTAACTGGCAGCAGAAGCCGTCGTTCGCGGCTCATTTCTGTTGCCCGGAGAATGGCGCCGCGCCGATCAGTTTGCCATTTACTTCCAAAGTGTATGACAGCCCGAGTCGCTGCTCCAGTTGCTCCTCAAATCGAGCGAGCGCCTCGCTTTCGAGGCCGCCTTCGACCGCCTTTTTGCGCGCCATCAAGGGCAAGGTGGCTACTTCATCGACGACATCTCCCGGTTTCAGCCGGTTCCAAAGGCCGTCCTTCGATTCCAGAAGTTCGACGGACTCTTGATCGACGCTGAGTATTGTTGGAGGCGGCATTTCAATCGATACCTTGTTTCCGTCGATTCGAACGCTCACAGGCTTCGTGAGATCGAATCCGGCGCGGATGTTATATGTGCCCCGAAGCCTGATACGCTTCGTGCTCCCGAGCCACTCGTGCTCGACCTCGCGTTCCACCACCGACTTCCGCGTTGCAACTGCCAGTTGCAGAGTCGATGTGGTCTGCTCGTACACGACACGATCCTTTACCGAGATTCGCGGTTGAAGGTGGGCGATCTCCTCGAAAGCCGCGCGAACTTGATGCGCCGTGCGCAACGGCAGAGCGGCATGGCGGTAAGCTTCGATTCCGCCTGCGGTCAAAATCGAGAGGAGAAGCAGGACGGCCAGGCGTGCTGCGCGCGATCCGCGCGGGCGCTTTATCTCAGTAGGCTGGGGCGCTTTCAAATGTAACCCCGTGCTAATGTCCACCAATGCAGATGCCGAGCGATCCCAGCTTGCCAGTGCAGGCGGGATGCGATTGCAGGTAATCGATCGTGGCGCGTGCGTCGTGATCGTAGCCGGCGAGCGGCTTGTTCACCTTGCACGAATTGCCTCGATCCGTCCCAGCACTGTCGTAGGCAAGCGCTGCGCCGGCCGGTTCATGCTCGTGAAAGATGTCCGGCGCGGCCACTACAAATCCGTGCCCGGCCAGCAGCGCCGCCGTCCGTCGAATCGGTCCGGTGATCTGGAAGATCTCCGAGAAAAGGATAATGCCAGGGTACCGTCCCGCAGCCGCTGGGCGGAATACGAAAGTCCGCATCGGACCGCTGGGTGTCGGTATGTCGGCGTGCTCGCTATCGAGGAGAGTCATGAGGGAAGGATGCCCGCGCCGCGCCGCCATGCAATTCCGAACGACTCATGACCGGCACATCCGAGCGATGGATGGCTGTGAGAAGCCCCCCGCGCTCTACGGTTTCGCAGGAATTTGCTGAATGCGACGCAGGAACGAATCGCGCGAAGAATTGACTTCCGCGCCGCGAGACTCCTCCACAAGGCGCCGGGCTGCTTCGGATGCCGCGCCAGCTTGGGGATTGCCGAGGGAGAGGGCGTAGTTTGCGACCGAGGCGGCCCAGCGGAATTCGGACGATGTTTCGCTCCAGGTTGCGCCCGAGTCATCGAGTGAATATTCGAGGGAATGCGATGCGGAACCGCGAGGGTCTTTCCAGTACACGGTGACATCCATCAGGTGTTCTTGGGCGCCTGCTGTTGGCCCCGCCAGTTCCCGGCCTGCTTTTAACTTGGATTTGCTGTCGATCGGCGCATCGCTGCGCCCGCCGGTGGAACCACCGGAGCGGGCCAGAACCCCGGATTCCGGAGCAGGCATCGCAGTCTCCGCCACTTCAAAGACCGTGGTGACGGCCTGGCCCGCCTTCATCGCCCCAGCAGGTGCGGAAGATCCCATCGCATTTGAACTTTCAGGGGCGGGAATCGGTGTGCGGTCTATCGAGCGGTATTCGGAAATCCGATCGGGATTAAATCGAACCTGGGCGCGAACTCCTGCGGCAACTACCAATTGCAGAGCCTCGCCCGGCGCGGCATCGCGCGCGCGGATGGCAAGGAGCACCAGCCGATGTTCTGGCGCCCACGGACACGCGCCAGCCTCCAACGCGACGCTCAGCGCACCTTTTTGCGGAGGGCTGTAATTGTATTGGAACGAGTTCAGCAGTTGTGCGGCCGGGGCCGCGGCGATTGTGTAACGGTCCTCCCCTCGCGCCGACTGTATATATGCGCCCAGTGTGAATGCCACGACGGGATGCCGCGAAGTTTCGACAAATGCCGCGGTCTGCTCATCGGACGCCCAGCTTCGGAGTTCATCGTTGCGGGCAAAAGATTTCTCGCCATACGTCTGCGGGGCAGTCTCAGCGTTTGCAAGATTTACGGCGCCCCGTGTTGGGAGTGGAGTCGTAATGACCGCTGGTTTGGCCGGCGGCTGGACTGCTGAGGCGGCGCTTGGGGCGGGTGCGATCTCTCCTTGAGGAGCGGGGGCGGCGCCGGCCGCCTCGACACCTTTATCGAACTGCAAATTCCGACCGCGCTTCTCCATGGAGGCCGCATCCTTCGTCCCCGCAACGGCTTTCCTGCCGAGATTTTCAGGCGGAAGACCGTCCGGCATTAGATAGAGAAAGTCCGCCTGGGGAGCATCGCCTGTTCGTGTATCCAGGCCCAAGGCCGTCTCCTTCGATGCGGTTCGTTTCGCGAGCAAAGCCACCGCGTCCCGCGCGGCTCCGTCCGTTGCCATGTTCCTTTCAGTGCCATTGAGTTGTTTTGCAAGTGCAAGTTCCGGCTTGGCGGATGCGGCGCTGAGCGGTTCATGGGGAGGAGCCGCGGGCAGCTCGGGCGAAGGTTCCATTTTTTGATCCTCCTGCAGCATTGGCGCACCGAACGAGCGAGACCGGAGCTCACCGGCCTTCGCGTAGTTGGCGCCAGGCTTGTTAAATGCGATGTCCTTGGCAGCCTCGTCGCCCGGCCGCTGGGATAACCCTCCCCGCGTCTCCTGCGCCGTTTGTTGCGCGGGCGATTGGTCTTGTTGGGCGGGTTTCGCCGCTGGGTCCGCGGACTGACCGCTCGGACGCTCCACCAAGGGGTTGTCCACCTCCAGGCGCGGTTCATTCTGCGCGAGCAACGCGGGCAGCTTCTCCGGCCTTTTTGCTGGATGCAGGAACAGCCCCAGATAAACGACGATTCCGGCGGCTAACGCGGCGGGGATCCAATATCTCCATTTTGCGCGCAACGATTCGCCGCCGCTCGCAGGCGCGGCGCCTTCGCATTCGATCTCGGTTGCGTGCGGCGCGCTGCGAGCGAAGGTAAGCACACGGGCGCGCTGATTGTCCGTGAGAGCGGGCGCTTTCTCGGAGTGAAGCTCCTTGCGGAGGCGGCCCGCGAACTGCCGCAATGCCGCCGCTTCACCCGCGGCCGCTGCATCAGCGGCCAGGAGGTGCTCCATTTCCAGGCTTCGCTCGGAATCGAGTTCGCCCAGCGCGTACGCTGTGAAATTGGGATCGTCGGTATTCATGAAAAAATGGTCAACTTTCGCGGCGAGCGGCCATTGCGGCCCACTCGTCACCCGGCGATTCCTGAAGAACACGGCGCAGTTTTTTCAGTCCCGTGTGCAACAGAAAGCCCACATTCGTGACGCTTAGCTTTGTTACTTCGGCGATCTCCTTATAAGAGAGGTCGTTTTGGAACTTTAGCCGGATGACCTCCTGCTGATTGGGTGGGAGCGCTTCGATCAATCGCAGCAGGCACGCCGCCGTGTCCCGGCTCTCCAAGCTGGCCGAGGGGGTGGGGTCTTCGTCTGCGCGGTCTTCTGCGAGAGGCATGGGGACGATGCGGGAATGTTTTCGATGGTGATCGAGAGCGCGATTCCGGCATACCGTGAAAAGCCACGCCTCAAGATGGCGCGGATTCTCATGGAGATCGGGCCGCTGCTCTCGCGCAAAGCGAATGAAGGTCTCCTGCACGACATCCCGGGCGCTATCGAGATCGCCCGCGATGCTGAGCGCGTATCGCACCAGCGGGCGCTCGTAGCGTTCCATGAGGGCGGAAAGATCAGGAACGTCCGCTGCTGGAGGCATAAGCTTCATGGGGCATACGAAGGGGAGCCGCGGCTCATTAGAAAAAGTTCTTAAAAAACAAAATCGGCCGCGGCTGGAATGGGAAGAACCATACGGGCGCGGCTTCCAAACCGAAATGGAATTCGGCGCTTCGCGGCCGCCCGTCATCTCATAAGGCGGGAAACTATTCTTGAATGCACCCGAAATACGGCCTTTCCTCTGGCCCGTTCATGAACTGCATCCAAGTGCGCCGCCTGTCGATCCGGATCGTTGCCCTCGCAGCCGTTTTTGCCTCGATCGAATTGCTTCACGCCGATCCGCTCGTTGAGAAGACGACATGGCGCGATTTGCCCGCATATCGAATCACCGATGGCAAGACAGAGGCCATCGCAGTGCCTCAACTCGGCGGGCGGGTCGTCCGCTACGGACGCGTTGGCGGGTTCAATTTCTTATGGAATGGAGAGCAGGGAACCGAGCGAAACGGCGATGCCTTGATGTGGGGCGGAGACAAGACATACGTCGGACCGCATACGATGTGGCGTTTCACCCAGCCGCAGATGTGGCCGCCGCCTGCCCCCGATAGAACCTCGTGGGAGGCGAGTGCTTCCGGCGACAACCATTTGCGAATGACGAGCGCCCCGTGGCCGGGTTACGGCACACGCATTACCCGTGAGCTGGCCTTCGACGCGGACGGGTCTCTCGTGTTTACTCATACGGTCGATCCCGCGCCTGGAAGCACACTCCTCGGAGCCGTCTGGACCGTCACTCAAACAATTCCGAGCGATGCTGTGTTTGCGCCTCTGAACCCGAAAAGCCCGTACAAGAGTGGTGTCTTCTGGTTCGACGCCATCTCGATGGAGAAGGCTGGCGCCTCGCTTCTGAATCCGGGCTTGCTGCAAATCAAGACGATCGTTGGAACAGGTTTCAAACTCGGAGCAGATGCGCGCAAGCCCGCTCTCGCAAGCGTAAAGGACGGCCTCGCCTTTGTGCTGACTGCCGATCCTGAGAAGGGACAATATCCGGAGGGCGCGGACGGCGCCGGAATGTCGATCGAGATTTATCACCATGATCTGCCGCCCCCTCGCGAGTATGTGGAATTGGAGTTTTTGTCGCCACTCCGCAAGCTCGACGAAGGCGCGACGCTGCGCACCCATTGGCGGATCGAGGAGACGTCGCACACCGCGGGTGCTATTGAGAAACTGCTCGTCAAATAGCCGCCGACGGAGTTCTCCCGTTTGCGTTAGCCTTCATTGTCTGGACGCGGAGCGCATACTCTCCAGCCACTTATCAACAATCGCCCGCGTATAAATTTCAGACCCGGCGCTATTTAAGTGCACCAAATCGATGCGGTTCTCCTCCTCAAATAGCACCGGCCACTCCCGTATGTCGGAAAAGTTCAGCACGGATGCCCCCTTAATCTCAGGGATGACAGCCGCCTCCGAAAGCTGCGGAGACAGAATGAAGACCAACTGCGCGCCCGCCTTGCTTACGGCTTCAGCTATGTCTCGGAAATCCTCCCGATCGAATCGCTCGCCTGTTCGCCGCTCGATGGGATGGAGCGCCATCGCCGCCTTCTTTAGCCGGTATTTCTCTGCCATCCGCGGCTGCATCGGGCCATAGAGGGGAATGCAGCCGTCGAGATTGGGACCGATGAGAGCCTGCGGCGCATAACCGGGAAAATTCTCAAGCGTCGTCCGCAGCATGAGTTCACCCCGGCCGTAGCTGACGAAGCGCTCCATATAACAGAGCAGGTGAAACGTCATGTCGGGTAGAACGGCGGCGGCCCGATGCGCGCGCTCACTCCAACCGCGCTCGCGGAGAGGATCGAAGTAGCTGCCAATTACTAGTGAAGTCCGCTTCCAATCGCGCCAGAAAATCGACCGCAGCGGCGGGTTCTCGAAACGCTGCTCGGGTATCCGATTCACACTCACTTCGACGAAGACCCAGCGCAAGCGCCGGGGCTTGAGCCGCAGGACCTGCTCGCAGTAGTAGCCGTCCTCAGGCACGAACAGACGGTCCACCCCCAAGTTGAACGAATGTGTCGAAATGCCGCGCTCCCGCGCCATCCGGTCGAAGAGCGACGGAACGATCTGGTGATACACCCGGCTGCTGCCGATGAAGAGAGTGTCGAACTCATCGCGATGAGCCGCGAACCAATCGAGCTTCTCCCGGATAATGGCAACGCCTTCGAGCGGCACAACCTGGCGCAATGCCGTGCAGGCGAGCCCGAAAGCCGCCGCGAAAGCGCCGCCGCTGCGGAGAAGTGCGATGAGAGCGCGCCGTTTCACGGCGCAACGGCTGTCTCGGAATCCCGATCCGGCGTCAAACGAAGGGCCAGGAAGAGTGGGATGGCGCCGCAGACTCCAAATGAACAATCGATCAGCCGCCAATAAATCGGAATGCCGCGAAGCGGACCGCATACGGCTGCGAGTGGAATGACCCCCGCGCACGCAATCAGTCCCGCCTGGATGCACCAACGATTTCGGATCGGATCGCGCCACGGGCCGACAAAGAAGAGCGCGATCGCGAGGTGCCCAAACGCAAGCCAATCGGTGCCGTACGCGACAAAGGGATAAACCGCGTAAGTTTGACGAAGTCCCTCGCGCACATGCAGGATCCACCAGACGATTCCGCTCGCTCTGCCCTCTGCGCCGTCCGCGGTAAGGACACGCGCGATCAAGTCCAATTCGTGGAGCAGGGGAAACGCTGTGATTCCGCTTGCGACGACGCCCGCCATGAAAAGTGCGAGCAGCCAGCGAATCTGGCCGAGACGGTGTGGGTTCATTATTCGGTGATGGTGGAGTGTCTCTCCATGGGGTGTCAATGACCGCACATGCATGCGTTTCGCACAAAAGTGGCAGTGATCTCGCGGCGATCTTGGTTAATATTCTCGAGCCATGCTCCGAATTCCATCACTCGCTCTCGTCGTTCCGCTGTTCTTCACCGGCTTGGCGCCACTCGGCCTCCGTGGCGAGAATGTGGATTCTCCGGCGCCACGAAAACTTGGCGCCGTTGAAACGGAGCCTCACACCAAGGATCGAGGGCCATCTGCGGCTGAAATCCGGTTCAAGCTTCCGTCTCCGCCCGCGCTCACGCCGGAAGAGGAGGTGAGAACCATCAAAGTTCCGCCTGGATTTAAGGTCGAGATCGTGGCGGCCGAGCCACTCATCGAAGCGCCGATCGCGATGAGTTGGGACGAACAGGGCCGCGCCTACGTGGTCGAGATGACCGGATACATGAACGACTTCAATGGAACCGGCGAAGAGAAGCCGCTGTGCCGCATCAAGCGCCTCGAATCGAGCAAGGGCGATGGCATCTTCGACAAAGCTACGGTGTTTGTCGATAAGCTCGTGCTGCCGCGCGCCGTCATGGCGATGGGGGATGGCGCCGTCGTCGCCGAACCGCCAAATTTAATATGGTATCACGATCACGCCGGAACAGGTGTCTCTGATTCCAGCGAGATCATGGCAACCAACTACGGTGTAAAAGGAGGCCAGCCGGAGCACATGTGCAACAGTCTCACATGGATGCTGGATAACTGGATCTGGAGCGCGGATCATGGGACACGCTACCGGCTTGAGAAGGGGAAATTTGTCATGGAGCCGATTCCAAGCCGCGGACAGTGGGGCTTGTCGCAGGACGATTGGGGGCGGCTTTTCCATAATTCAAATTCCGATCTGCTTCGGTGCGATCTGCTGCCGCCGCAGTATTATGACCGGAATCCGAATCTCACGGTCCGCACCGCGGTGAATCACCAGGCGATGAAGGATCAGACGACCTGGCCGTCCCATCCGACGCCCGGAGTCAATCGTGGCTATGCGGAGGACCAATTGCGGCCCGACGGCACGCTGAAGACCGTCACCGCGACGTGCGGCGCCTCCGTCTATCGAGGCGAGCTATTTCCCAATGAGTTTCGGGGCAACGTATTCATACCGGAGCCGGCCGGAAACCTGGTGAAGCGCGTCATTCTCGATGAGAGCGAAGGATACATCTCCGCCCGGAACGCTTACACGGGGACGGAGTTTCTCACTTCGACAGATGAGCGCTTCCGCCCTGTGAATACTTATACGGGTCCGGATGGCGCTTTGTACGTGGTCGATATGGCGCGCGGCATTATCCAACATCGATTCTTCGAGACTTATTACCTCATCGAAAACATTAAAGATAGGAAGCTCGAGCAGCCTCTGAATCTTGGCCGGATCTATCGCATCGTTCCCGTGGATGCGCATCCGGCTCCCGTGAAGCTTCCCAAAGCGAGTTTGGAAATCGTGCCTTATCTGGCGCACGAGAATGGATGGGTCCGCGATACGGCGCAACGCCTCCTCGTGGAGCGCGGCGATGTGTCGGTGGCGCCGGCGGTTGCAAAGGTCGCTGCGACCGGCGCGACCGCAAAGGGGCGTGTGCATGCGCTCTGGACTCTGGAAGGCATCAAGGCGCTCTCGCCCGACATAATCTTGGCAAGTCTGCACGATCCCGATCCGCATGTGCGCGCCACGGCAGTTCGTCTTGCGGATCGTACGCTCGGACCGGAATTAATGAAGCAGGTGGACGACCCGAGCATCGCTGTGCGTCTGCAATTGGCGCTTACCCTCAGCGCGCAATCCGGTCCGGAGGCCACGCAAGCGATCGTCGCCCTTTTGCGGAAGGGAGGTTCGGGCCTTCTCGGCGAGGCGCTCGCGAGCGGATTGCGTAGCAGGGAAGTCGAGATGTTTGAAGCACTGTCCGCGGTGTCGGATGCATCCACCGCCATCGATCGCGCGCATATTCTGCCGATCCTCGCCGGCTGCGTCATGAAAGAGCACCGGGCAATATCAGTGGCTCGCCTGCTGGACCTTGTCTCCGGTTTTCCGGAAAACAGCGCGCGCCAAATTGCGGTGCTCGAAGCGATCGCAGGCAAAGCCACCCCGAGCGGAATGAGAGGCAAGTACATCTATGTCGATTCGCAACCGGCGGGCTTGGAAAAGCTTTTGGCGAGCGGAAACCCTGCGATCCAGAAGTTGGCAGCGGCCATCGATGCCAGAGTGGCGTGGTCGGATAAACCGGGCGTGCCGCCGCCCCCGAAGATTGTTCCTCTCACTGTGGAGCAGACGGCACAATTCGAGAAAGGCCGCATGCTCTACGCAAACATTTGCGCGGCATGCCATCAGCCTGGCGGCACGGGCCAGGACGGTCTCGCGCCTCCTCTTCTCGGTTCGGAATGGGTGCTCGGCCCCGCTGAAAGGCCGATTCGCATCGTCCTGCACGGTGTGAGTGGGCCGATCTCCGTCGCGGGGACCTCGTGGCGCCTCGAGATGCCGCCGCTCGGCGCAGCCTTAAGTGATGACGATATAGCGAATGTCCTCACCTATATTCGCCGCGAATGGGAACATAACGCCGACCCAGTTTCCCCCGTAGATGTCGCAAAAGTCCGACGTGCGGCTGCGGACCGCACCATCTCCTGGACGGAAGTCGAACTGAAACGCCCATAGCCAACGCCGGCACGCGATATGAATGAGCGGCATTCCAAATCCGCTGAGAGATTCTTCATCGCGTCGCTTCATCGTCCGCGGTCCACATGACGCCGTCGGGGCCAGCGGAGCGGACCTCCATTTGAATTCCGGAAATCTGATGAAAGAAATACGGATGCCCCCATTGATCCACGAGTTGCCCCGCCGCATTGATCTCTGCCTGCGGCGGGAGGAATCGTGAATGCGTTGGATTGGCTCCGAGCAGCGCCTTTGTGATTTCAGCGTTATTGCCGACGGGATTCTGATGAAAAGCAGCGCGGTAGTCTCGCAAGAAGCTTTTTACACCAAGCAAATGCTTGTCTGAAGCCGCCGCCGGCTCCTGATCCACCGAGACCGCGGCAATTCCGTGCGTCTGCGCCGCGGTGGCGCCGCGTCGGATCGGGACGCCGCCAGGGTTCGGGCGCGGAGCGGCTCCCCGGGGCGAAGCGTTCGCCAGTCCAGCGACCGGCGCGGTCGATTGGTCAAGAAGACGCGCTCCCCGCGTCCCCGACAGCGGATTGCGTTCCGATAAATGCGGCGCCATCGGTTGCGGGCGCAATAGAACGATCCCCAGCAAAAGGCATGTGGCGGCTAGACCGATCGCCCAAATCCGACGTTTCATCACGCGCCGGGCGGCGGCGGGGTGGGAAGGGCGTTTAAGAATCCCAAGTCGGGATGCGCGAAACGACCGATATTGGGGAGCGCGGTGGCGATGTCGCTCGGGCTCCTCAATCCATACCATTTCGCAATGGTCGCGGAATACTCGTCCACTGACGTCGAAGGCGCCCATCGCCCATCGCCGACATCGTCTGGGCCATTCAGCACGAGCGTGGGATACTTCCCATAGATATCGCCGCCTTTCACTGAGCCTCCCATCACAAACGCATGGCTTCCCCATCCGTGATCCGCTCCCGACCCATTTGATTGAAAGGTGCGGCCGAAATCGGAGGCGGTGAACAGCGTGACGCGATCGGCGATGTTCAACTCCTGCGTTGCCCGGTAGAACGCACTCATGCATTGGCTGAGTTCGGCAAGCAGGCTCGCCTGGCTGGCGATCTCGTTGTCGTGGGTGTCATATCCATCCACCGAGCAGAAGAAGATCTGCCGGCGCATGCCGAGGGTCTGGCGCGCCGCGATGAGTTTTGCGATGACCTGAAGCTGATTGCTCAGGTCGGAGTTCTGCGGGAACGGTGTGGCGAGCGTCACGCCTCCGAGTGCACTGGACAGAAGCGCGTTGTTCGCGATCGAGCGATTTGTGATTTTGGCAAACTCCGCCTCGAATAAGTTCTGATGCGGAAGATTGAGCATCCCTTGGACGGCCTGATAGCGAATCTGTCCATTGGTATCGCCGAACCCGTTCAATCCGACGCTCCCATCGGTCGAGACCTGATAGGCAAAGGCGCTGTTTCCGACTTGGAAAGTATTCGTTCCTCCCAGGGATATTCCCATCGAAATCGAATTCGCATTATTGAAGGAGGTCAGCAAATCCGCCATTCGGCCTCCCCATCCCGTCTTTGGCGGCGCATCCGGCCACGCGGTCTGCCATTCCACTTGCTGATCGGCATGCGAAAACAATTGTGGCGGCAGCGGCGCGGAACCATCGAGGTACTGTGCCGCGGTGATCGGCTCGACGAGTGTGCCGACGTTGGCAAGGACCCCAAGCCGTTTGTCCGTGTTGAAAAGAGTCTGCAATTCCGGCATGCCCGGATGCAATGCGAACGAGCGCCCCTGGCTGTCCGGAGTCGCGGGCGCGATGGGGAGGAGCGTATTTTGAGGCAGCGCCAGCACGCCGCGGGCGGCGCTATACTTCGCATAGTTCGTGTTATCGACGGGTATCACCATGTTGTTCGCATCGTTGCCGCCGTAGAGAAAGAGACAAACGATCGCGCGATACTCGGCGCTCGCCGGTAGCGTTTGCGCCGCCGCCGCATTGATCGCGCGCAGATTCCAGACAGTGGACGCGATCGATGTCGTGCCGACGGCGCCGCACGCTGCCTGACGTATAAAGTTTCGGCGGGAAATAGGCATTGCGGAGGGTGGGTTCGAGACGGCTCGCTTACTTTTCGATAACGAATTCGGGAGAGGTGACCAGGAGGTGGACGGCGGTCTGCGCGCGCTCCAGAGGGCTGTCCGCGGAAATTTGAGTGACTGCGTTCACGACGATGTTTCGCGTGGATGCAGACATCTCTCCGCACATGAGAAGATTGTTGAGTGAATCGACCATCGCCCCGGGGTTCGCGGAAAGCGCCGAGAGAGCTGTGAGATCCAGCACGAGCGTGTCGGGGTACGAAGGATCGGGAGTCGCATAGACGTTATTGCTCATCTCATTGGCGGAAGTGATTACCGTGGTGTCGGTGGTGATCTGAAACTCCGGTGAGAACAGGCCGGCCTGCGCCAGCGCTCCAGGTTGGATATAGTTCGGTTGGAAGAAGTTAAACACGGTCGGTGCATTCAGGGCTGCCTGCCCGAAGTTTGGCATTTCGTCGCCCGTTCCGTATCGGCCGCTCGCGGAGGTCGCGTTGAAAGCGCGGTAAATATTGGCAAGGCGCACCAGCGGCTCGCGCTCGTGTCCGAAGCTTGCGGTCCCAACCACGCTGGTGGATCGCGCCTCGTAATCCAGTAGAATGGCTTGAATCACCGCCTTCATATCGCCGCGAACGCCGAGGCCGTTATTCGCAAAAACTTGCGCGACCCGGTAAATATAGCCGGGGCTCGGATTGCTTGTCACCAGCCGCTGAATGAGCTGCCGGCAGATAAATGGCCCGACGTTTGGGTGATTGAACAAAACATCCAGCGCGTCCTTGAGGTCTTGGGCGGCCGTTTGTCCAGCCGGCAAGACCACATTGTCCAGCAACCGCTTCGGATTGTCGGAGTCATGATCGGCGGCGATCGCGATCATCGGCGCCCGGTAGTTTGGATCGACATAATCCCAGGTCGGCGCGCCGGCTTGCGCCCAATACCAGCCAGTGAAGACGTGCGCATAGCCGATAACTACATTTTGATCGTATGTCGCGACCGGCTGCCCTGCGGTGTCAAGAAGCAGTGTGCCATCTGGATTCAAGCGACTCAGGCCGATCCCGAAGAGTTGCATGATCTCGCGCGCATAGTTCTCGTTCGGATTGGTGTTCGCGACCGGGTCCGGCTTGTCGTTGTGCACCATGTTCAGGTATTCGCCCATCGCTGGATTGAGCGTCGCGTCCTCCAGCAGTTGCCGGAAGTTGCCAAACGCATCGCGCGCCAGCAGATCCCAATAAATGGCAACGCCGTCCGGGTTTCCGTTCAAATCGTCGCCAATGGCGGAAATGACCAAGATTTCGCTCAGCGCGAATGCCACACGCTGCCGCAATTGATCCGGCGCGCTGATGACGTTTTTCCACCACGCTTCTTGAAAGAGCGTATTGTCGGGCGTTTGCCCGGCCGGCAGCGCTGCAATCGCCTGGTCCACTCGTGGCAGGGTGGGGGATACCTGCGTGTTAAATTGCTGATTTAAGAATGATGCAAAGCCGACTTGCTGGACTTGGGCGATCAGCGCATTGGTCGGCCCGAAAGTGGCCTGGGTGAGAAAACGGGCCGCGTCTGGCGCTGCCGATGGACCGGGTGCAATGGTGGGCGGCGCTGCCGGGGGCGTAAAGTTCGAGGTTCCGGTGGTTTGCAGAAACTGTCCCCGAATCTCGCCTGCCGGATATGCCGTGGTGTGTATGTTGATATAGGTCCGGCCGCCCTGTATTGCGCTAGCAATGTCGGATGGGCTGTTGACCCCGGTCTGCACAAAGGTCCAAAGGTACGAGCCGTCCTGCTGCGGCGTCGCGGAATCGATGTCAAAAAGAACTCCGGCATTTTGGCCGGACCCGGCTGGCCCGTGCACATGCTCTCCGGTCAGTGGAGCGCTGAGATTGGTGAAGCTGCGCCGCAGCACGGCCGAGGTGCGGTCCGCGCTCATGCGCAGCGATGCACTCCCCGAAGCGGTCGATACCGCTCCGCTCACGGGTGTCATGTTGGTCGTGTAAAGTGTTGAGCCGTCGGACAAGGTCGTGATTGGCGCGAACGGAGCTAGCGAACCGGCGGATGCTCCCACTATTTCGGAGGGCGCCGTTCCAGTTTGCCCCGGTTTCAACCAGCCCACGGCTAGATTCTCGTTCGGTGAACCATTCTTTTGATAGATTTCGAAGTAATACTTTTGACCGCCGATGAGCGCCAGCGAACGGGACGCCTGCTCTGGAAACTTACCCCATTGCCTGCTCGTCGTTGCTCCCGATACCGATGCCCGCTTTGTCCGTGTCGCGGGGTCCGCGTCGTCCGCAATCCAGAGTTCGCTTTGATCGTCGCTTGCGATCCAAAAGCGGTACAACCCCGTGGCGGGCGCGACAATATAGCCCCTCACCCTTGTTCCGTAGTTGACCCCGAGAGGAGAAGTTGCCGGGTTTTCCAGAGTATTTAAAACCCGCGTCGTCGTGGGTGCGCTTCCGAGCGGAATGTTTGACACGAGTGTTCCGGCTGTGTTTGACCAGATTTCTTGCACCACTTGAGCCGCGCCCGGTTGTGTCGGTATCGTCATCGTTGCGCTTGCTGGACCGCCGAGTTGGTAGCCAGCGCTCGCATTGAGGGTGAGCACGATCGTATGCGGCGTGCCGCTGGTCGGATTCATCAACGGATTCACTTGCACCGTCGCGGGCGCGAAGCCGAATGGGATGTTCACAGTTCCCGAGAGCGCTGTGTAATCGGATCCTGCCGCCGCAGTCCCCGAGATGGCATACGTCAAAGTGAGCGGATCGAGACGACCGGTCCGGGCAATCGTGAACGTGCCGGGACTTATGCCTGCCGGGGACCAGACAGGATTTGTGGCTGAAACCGAGACCGTGATGGCAGTCGCTTGCAGCGCCGCGGTGACGCGCGCAAGGTCGTTCGTAACGCCATCCGAGGATGCTTTGTTGGGATTCAATCCTAGCTGAAGCTCCTCCCAATCGTTCACTCCGTCTCCATCGGAATCGACATCGTACACGCTCACGCGGAAATAGGCCGGCGCTGCCGCTGCGAAATCGCTTTCGAGTGTCGATCCGGTCCCGGGGACGGACTGGCCCACGGTCTGCCAATGCGCCAAATCGGAGCTGCTGTACACCTGATAGTATTTGCCAGCGATCGAGGCCCAGCGGATTTTTACCATGCCGCCAGCCATTGTGACCTCCGCGATTCGAAAGGCCGACTTTGGGTCGTTGGGGTTCGTGCCCGCGATGCTCTCCTGTAAATTGCTCAGTCCGTCTCCATCGGCATCCCCGTTGGGCGCGATGCCCTGCGCGTGAAACAGCATTTCCCATACGTCACTGATCCCATTCCCGTTCAGATCGACGCTCGTCGCGCGGCCTTCTTCCAGAGCGAAGAGAATGGCTGTGGAGGCTACGGCTGCGAGCAGCAAGCCTAAGCGGCGGCGGGGTGGAGGGCGCATGATTTCCGGCGGGTTGTGTGAAGCCCTGAGAAGGCTTCCATAACGATTCAACAGTAGCAGCTATCGCACCACAAACCGGATATGCCGCGACCGGAGATCCGCAAGCTCCGTGTGAACGTCAGAAAACGACCGTGGAATCCGCCCTGTGGTAAGGTCCGACGCCGAAAAAGGGATGGCGGAGCCTACGGGGCTCGAACCCGCAACCTCTGCCGTGACAGGGCAGCGCTCTGACCAATTGAGCTAAGGCTCCTTCAAATCGAAGGGGCGGAAAGTAAAGCGTCGCCCCGATGGCTGCAAATGCTTTTTCAGAGTTTTCTGAGCGCCCCTGTGCCGAACGCCGACAAGAGCGCTACGCCTCGACTGGGATTGCCAGTTGCTCGGGCGAGTTGGAGCGCTTGAGCGAGCTCTTCACAAAATTCGCGCCGAGATCCCAGAGCGGGCCGGGGAAAGAGCGGCAATCGGTGAGCACGGAATCCAGGGCCGTAACGAAGCGCTCGATCTCCCGATCGCCGATCATGAGCGGGGGAATGATCTTGATCACGTCCATTCCGTGCCCAGCGATCTGCGAAATGATCCGGTGCCTCTGGAAAAGCGCCGTCACGAGCATTTGTGCGAAAAGTTCCGCCTCCATTTTGTGAAGAAATTTCCAGCCCATCTTCAGCCCGAATTCGCGCGGTTCGTGGAACTCGATGCCGATCATCAGGCCAAGTCCGCGCACTTCTTTGATGAGGGAATGCCTGGTCTGAAGTTCGGCGAGTTTTTGCAGCAGCTTTGACCCCATATCGCGCGAGCGATCCACAAGCCCTTCGTCATCCATCACCTGAAGCGTTGCGAGGCCGCACGCCATGGCGAGGTTATTGCGGCCAAACGTGGACGAATGCACCACGCACCGGTCGAGCCGCGAGAAGGTCTTTTGATAAATCGCGCGTCGGGTCAGAATCGCCCCGCACGGAACATAACCGCCGCTGAGCGATTTGGCCACGGTCACGATATCCGGCTCCAGCTTCCAATGTTGATGCCCCCACCAGAGGCCCGTCCTGCCGAGCGCCGTCTGCACTTCGTCGCATACGACAAGTGTCCCATACTTCCGGCACAAGGCCTGCGCCTGTTCGTAGAAGTCGTCCTTCGGGAAGCGAACGCCTTTTCCCTGGACTGGCTCAAAGACGAGTGCTGCCACCGCGCGCGTGGCGAGCGCCGCCTCCAGTGCGGGCAAATCTCCCAACGTCAGCCGGGTCACATCGGCAAGCAGCGGCCCGAATCCCTCCTGAAAGTGGACGTCGCCCATCACGGAAAGCGATCCGTTTGTGAGGCCGTGGAACGAGCCCTTGAATCCAATCAATCCGGGACGCCCCGTAGCCGCGCGCGCAAATTTGATCGCGCCCTCCACGGATTCGGTTCCTGAATTGCAAAAGAAGACCGCATTCAGATGAGGCGGCGCCTTTTTAACCAGCGCTTCCGCCAGCAGTCCCGACAGCAGCGAGCAATCCATCTGCACCATGTTCGGCAGATCCATTTCCAGGACGTCCACGATCGCCTTTTTGATCGCTGGATGATTTCGCCCGATATTGTACACGCTGTAGCCGGAGAGGAAATCGAGGTAATCGCGCCCTTCGCGATCGTAGAGGTAGGCGCCTTCCGCGCGCGCATAGACCTGATCGAAGCCGATAATGCGCTGGACCTGGACGAGCGTGCTGTTGAGATGGCGCTCATGCAGCGCGTAATTCTCGCCGAGGCGCGTCTGTACGAGCTTCTTTAGATCAAGTGGCATATCCGCGAATCCTAACGGCGGTTGCCGCTGGCGAAAAGGGACTTTCTTCGCGGGCGCTTTACGCCCGCCGCTCCGTTACGGCGCGAGCTTTGCGACCGCGTTGTCAAAGAACGCAACGCACTTTGGCAAATCGCGATCGAGATCTCCCACACTGCCGGTTTCGTACTCGATCGAGAGGAAGCCTTTGTAGTTCTGCCGCTTCAGTTCGGCAAGATGCGCCGCCAGATCGCCCTGGCCCGTGCCCCAAGGCACATCGTGTGCGTCGGGTCCATATTGATTCAAATCCTTGAAATGCAGATGCTCGACGCGCCCTTCGAGCTTCTTTAATTGCTCCACCGGCACAAGCCGCCGCCGCATCCAGTGCCCGACGTCGGAGCAGGAGCCGACCAGCTTCGAGCGCCCTTCGCACGCCTTCAGCACGTCGTCGGGCGGCCAGCTTAACGGATGGTTGTGCAACGCCATGCGAATGCCGAACTCGTTGCAGAGCTTATCGTGCATCTCCGTCGGAGTTGTCTCCGTCACGAGCACTTGGATGCCCATTTTCTTCGCCCATTCGAAAACCTTTCGCGCACCCGGCTCATCGCCCGGTATTCCGTCCACGCCGTATCCGATGATCTTCAGACCGCACTCGGCCATTTTCTTTTGGATCGCGTCGCAGGTCGCGTCGCTCATGCTCCGATTCGCCTTTTCGCCGGAACCGGGCTTTACCGTCTGCCCTGGGAAGAGTTCGAGATACTTCACCCCGAGAGCCACGGCCTTGTCGGCCGTCTCAAAAAGCGTGAGCGCCCGGTAAGTGTAGCACTGGAGCGAGAGCTTCATGCCAAGCTTCTCCGATGCGGAATCGTCGCGCGGCGCGGCGACGGCAGGCAGGGCGGCAAGGCTCAAGGCGAGAAAAAGTGGCTGGAGGAATTTCATGCGGGGCTGCAAGAATGCCGCAGTCCCGCCGCGTGGCAAGACCGGAGTGCCATCGGTCTGGATCGCTCGATCCCAACAACCACAAAACAGGCGCGCTCTACGAAACAAATCGGAGCGTGAAGGGGTAGCGGAAAGCGATCCCGTCATTCGCCTTTATCGCCGCGATGATCATGCAGACCACTTGGAACGTATGGATCGCGATGAGCAGAGGAATGCCGATGAGCACAAAGCAGAGCACGAACGCGCCCATGAGATAGATCGTGATCGAGATTTGAAAGTTCAGCGCTTCCTTTGCCTGATCTTCCACGAAAGGATTTCCGTCGCGCTTCGAGAGCCAAATTACGAGCGGCCCAATGATGTGGCCGATCCCGGTGACGTACATCGCGAAGGCGCTCAGGTGCGCGAGCATGGCCCACATGCGCTGATCCTTGTCCACGGCAATCGCCGGAGGAAAAATCGGCGCGGATGCGCTGGGAGCGCCTGCGCCAGCGGCGGCGGGTTCCGGAGGGGGAAGGCTCATAATGGCCCGTGACGGTAGCTGGAAATTGCGAGGATTCAAGCCGCCACGCATCGAATCCCGCGACCGTAAAACATTCCCGTTCTTTGCCCTTGCGCGGTCCCGATTCTGGAGCACACTCCTCACGTCAGAAGAAATGTCGGGGTGTAGCTTAGCTTGGTAGAGCGCCTGGTTTGGGACCAGGAGGTCGCAGGTTCAAATCCTGTCGCCCCGATTTCTTTCTCTGCGGTGTGCTTCCGGTCCACCGAACATGTTCCTCGGCTTGACGGACAAGGCAGGCATCCGCCAGGGACATCGGCAGGTCTTCGTACTTGTGAATCAGCTTCCAAAGCGCGTCGCGTTCGGCGATAACTGAAAAATCAACCGCGACCATCCCGGAGTGAAGGAACTCGAAAAACCGCAGCGGACCACCGGGTAGCACTGAGACGAGAAAATACGTCTCGGTGAGCAGCGATTTCGACGGCACAGGCATGATGCTGTTCTTTTGCGATTGAGCACGGCGACCAGCGCGCCGGTATCGACGAGCGTGATCGCGCTACTCACCGAAACCGTTGATGTGCTCGGGATTCGTTCCCTAATCGGTCGACCCATCCAAGGCGCCCACTAGATGCTAGATGAACTCGTATGCAGGGACGCCACCGGCATGCGGCTTGGATTTCAATCGCTGTTCGATCGCTTCGCGCAGGAGCGTCTGCATCGAACGTCGTTCAGCCTTTGCGACGCGGTCAAGTTTCGCAGCGAGTTTCTTCGGCAGCTTGCAGGTCACGACAGTATGATCGCATAAATACAAGTTGCCTGGGCGGTGAACAAGCAGCATCGCCAATCAAAACGGCGCCTCGCAAGCGAAATCGCCCGAAATGCCCATTTCTGCGTCCCACGTGTAGGAGCGGCCCTTGGAGTGCCATTGACGGTTACCGTGCTCGTCGATTTGCTCGCCGTTCCGGAGATAAAGAGGGCGCCGGATCCGCCCGTTTGGATCTCCGTCAGCTCGTTAAGGTCGTTCCCGGCGTAGCTCACAGGACGACCGATATCCTGCGATAAAGTCTGGTTCTCCGCAAGATCGTACGCGTAGCCGAACTGTGATCGCAACGCGCCGTCAGCTGGTCTCGTCCGCGAGTTGATCCGAGTCTCGGCTTCGCAACGATCTGCAACCGTACGCACCTGTACCACGCGATTTTCGCAAGGCACACGGACACATCCTCAACCTTCCGCCTTCGGCGCAGAATGCCACTCGGAATCGAAGGCGGCGAGCCATTCCGAAAGAATGGCGTAAAACCGATCGGAACTCAGCCAGACATCCCGGATCGTGTTGGGATCGTGACAGTAATCCCCATCCTTTGGAAGCTCCGTAACGCGATCAAGCGCACACGGTCTCCGATATCGAATTGAAGAGCACGACTGCCGTCGTCAAAATGCTTCGTCACCATTTGGATCCCACATGAGGCAAGAAGAACTGATTTTTCCCCTTAGCTAGAGCGACTCGCGGAGCACCACGCCGCCACCCGCGCCGAGTGCGGTGTAAAGCGATTTGCTTTTGCCCAGTTTGTTGCCGAGCAGAGCGCCGCCCGCCGCACCGGCCGTGTCACCGACAATGCGAGTAGCGCTGACCGCCGAGCAGCGTGCAACACGTGGTTGCGGCGAAAAGGAAAGGGCAGCAGCCGCTTTCGGCAGCAAAATCAGGTATTGACATACTTTTCCAAAAAGTAAGACTTCACAGCATGAATGTGAAATCAAAGCCCGATTCCGTCTGGTTCACCACCAAGGGCCAGATCGTGATCCCGGCCTGGCTGCGGCGCGAGTTCAACATCGAGAATGGGACGCGCGCCGTCGTCCAATCCACGCCCGGGGGCATCCTGCTCAAGCCGGTGACGAAACACGCCATTTCGCGCTTGCGCGGCATCCTCAAGCGCAAGCCAGGCGGCAAACCGTTCGCCGACGAGTGGGCCGAGCACACGGCGGGAGAGAAAGCGCTGGAGGAAGCCAAGTATGAGCGCAGCACGCGTAGTTCTCGATAGCTTCGCGTTGCTCGCGTTTTTTCGTGGCGAAGTCGGCGAAGAAAAAGTCGCCGCGCTGCTCGAACGCGCGGGCGTCCGCGATGAACCGTTGCACATGACTGAGGTGAACTATGCCGAGGTCAAATACATCGTGATTCGCAAAGACGGAAACGACCGATGGGAGGAGATTGCCGGCGAACTCCCCGCGCTCCCAATCGAATTCCACCCCGCCACGCGTGCGCTCGCCGACGTGGCCGCCGACTTCAAAGCTCGCTACAAACTCAGCCTCGCCGATGCCTTCGCCGCCGCGCTGGCGAAGGAGCGCAAAGCCGAACTCGTCACCGGCGACCCGGAGTTCAAGGCATTGGAGAAGGAAATCAAAGTCCGTTGGCTCGACTCCTGAGTTGAAAAGAAAACGATGACGAAATGAACAGCGCCCTTGAAAAAGAACTGCTGGGATTCTCACCCGACGTTTACAGCCGGATTGCCGTGACAAGGGGCGGTTGCACGGCAGCAGTGCGGCCGGTTTCGCTGACTTCAAAGGGACTCCAGTTGGCGGAAAAGACAGCGGCTATTCTTACCGGCGAGCGGAAGCACTTCGCCCCGCCAGGCAGCAATAAGGCGAGCGGTGACTGTGGACGCGCGCTGGGCGATTCGTACGCGCACTGGAATCGTCAGATGTTGTTCAAGCGTTCACTGCGAAGGACGAGCACGCAAAGATCAGCGAGTTTGATTTTCGGAATACGCTCCTCGGCACAATGGAGAGTTCGGCCACCACTCTCCGAAGCAACCTCGAACAGTTCACGCAGCACGCGAAGTTGTATCATCGCGACGCCTAACCCACGCCGTCATGATCCCGAGGGTGCGCTGGCCACCGCCACGGTTTTCAGAACGCGGCAGGTGCGCTGCGGCGCGAGAATCGTCCGGTAAAACCGGCGGGCGGGCATGGGCTGCACGAAATCGGTGAATTCCAGGATGCCGTTCGCATCAGAGACAATCGTGCCCGAAAAAGTCTGCCACATGCCCGTGGCCAGATCGTCGCGAAACTGTATCTGGTAGGGGCGCGTCGTGATCTCGTCCCAGCGCAACCGCATGCCGCCGCTCACCGGCACGATGCTGGCCAGCGCCGGGTTCGGTCCGGCGTTGCCCGACGCGCTATTGGTGATGGTCACCTGCACGATCCCGGTCGAAGTCCCGCCACGCCCGTCGCTGATCGTGTAAGTAAAGTCATCGGACCCAGCGGAGCCGGGCCGGCGTGTAAGTCAGCGTGCCGCCGCTCACGGCGATCGTGGCCCCGTGCGTGCTGATCGTCGAGACGCTCACGATGCTGAGTGCATCCCCATCGGCGTCGCTGTCCTTGAGCAGGAGGCGCGCGACCGCAAACGACGCCGGAGCGTCTTGGGCCACGGTAAAGGCGTCGAGACCGACGGAGGGCGGAGTACTGACGGTCAGCGTGAAGCTCTCCGTGGCATTGGGCAGCACACCGTTCGACGCGGTGAGACTCAGGTGACAAATGCCCGCCGTGCCCGCGGTCGGAGTCCCACTGAGCGCACCGGCTGCGCTCAGGGAAACACCCGGTGGCAACACGCCGGTCTCGCTGAAACCAGGGGCCGGGTCTCCCGTCGCAAACAGTTGGAAGCTGTTCGGTAAACCAAGCTGGAAAACGGTCGAAACCGTGCCCGCGAAAACCGGCGCCACCGGATTCTGAACGCGAGTGATGGCCGAAACGCCGGGCACCCCGTCCGCATAAACCGTCACCAACGCATAGCCCGCCGCAAAACCGCTGATGGAGGTGGAAGTAAAAGCCGTGGCCGACCAGGACGACGCGCCCAAAAACAGGCTTTGTCCATTGGACAGCGAGCGTAGCTCCACGATGGGAAAGCCTGACGATGAATCCTGGCCGTTCCCGCTGCTCGCATCGCCAATTCCCTGGAAGCGCAGTCCGCTCAGGGTCAGGCTGCCGCCGTCGTTGGATAACTGCGGAGTCGCTGTCGAAATTTGCGGTCGGACAGGGGCGCTGAATCCCAGCCCGATATCGTAAAGTTCGGAGCTTGCGAGTACTACGTTGGCAGGTTCCCCGCCCGCGATCAGCCATCGGCCATCGGTCAAGACGGTCGCGCTCGGTGAGTAACGTGGGGTTATCAAAGAGCTGGTAGTGCTCCAGGTTCCCGTCGCCACATCGTAAAGCTCGGGTCTCCCGGCAACGATGACTCGATTCCCAGAAAGCAAAGCACACGGAAATGAAAACCGTGCGGTCACCATACTCCCCGTGGCCGCCCATGTGCCCGAGGCTGGATCGAACAACTCAGCCGTCCCGAGAAACGTGTTTCGATCAAGCCCACCCGCGACTAAAACTTTTCCTGTGGGCAGAAGAATCGCGCTGTGCAGGTAGCGCCCCCCCCATCAAACTTCCCGTTGCACTCCAAGCGCCGCTCGCGGGGTCATAAATTTCGGCGCTCGCCAGAATGCCTTGATTGCCGGAACCGCCCGCTGCCAGAACCTTGCCTCCCGGCTATAACGTCGCCGTATGCCCGTAGCGCGCTTCGATCAGGCTGCCCGTTGCGCTCCAAACTCCGGTGACCGGATCGTAAAGCTCGACCGTCTTGGAGTAGCGCGTGCCATTGAAGCCGCCAACAGGGCCAGCCCGCCATGTGGGGTGAGGCGCTGATTGGTAAACCCCATTTGTATCGACTTCGGGCCGGCAGCGGTTTCAATTACCAGCGGCACCGTTTGGTGATTGGCCTCTTGTGAGGCTTCGGTTGCTTTTTTCATTTATTAGCCAGCCTCACCAAACGGCTGCCAACTTTCCATCTGAATCGTTCCGGCTGAGCGGAAGAATGCTAGGACCGCATTGCGGGTCAAACCGTTGAATGCTTGTCAACGTGCATAGACTGACGCCGGCTGCTTACCACCAGCGAGTTGATCGGAGTCTCGTCTTGAAACGGCGATTGGCAACCGTACGCACCTGGAGCGCGCGATTTCCGTAAGGCGCCGGGACACATACTCA
This sequence comes from Chthoniobacterales bacterium, assembly GCA_038238905.1. Lineage (GTDB taxonomy): Bacteria > Verrucomicrobiota > Verrucomicrobiia > Chthoniobacterales > Chthoniobacteraceae > JBBSFI01. Next base: position 36,988 of record JBBSFI010000040.1, read on the forward strand.
ACCTTCCGCCTTCGGCGCAGAATGCCACTCGGAATCGAAGGCGGCGAGCCATTCCGAAAGAATGGCGTAAAACCGATCGGAACTCAGCCAGACATCCCGTATCGTGTTGGGATCGTGACAGTAATCCCCATCCTTTGGAAGCTCCGTATACGCGATCAAGCGCACACGGCCTCCGATATCGAATTGAAGAACACGACTGCCGGCATCAAATGCTTCGTCACCATTTGGAGCCCACATGAGGCAAGAAGAACTGATATTTTCCCTTAGCTTGGACAAAGGAACTCAAAGAGATTCACGCTTGTCACGGATTCCGAATACAACGCCTCCCTAACTACGTCCGCGATCTTTCCAGCATTGTATTCGTTTGAAAACGGGGCAGTGTGAGCCCCGCGCCGTATGGTCCGATTCTCCACCTCGTCGCGCGAGCAAGCCAGCATGGTCGCGTCGGGAGAACGGACGCCATAAG
>JBBSFI010000041.1:0-36927 GCA_038238905.1 Chthoniobacterales bacterium
AGTCCAATCGCCGTTCATAAACGATCCGTACACGAGCCATTCGCGCGTGCGGTAGGAGAGACGGATTTTCCCCCGCCCGTCGTCCGCAAGCGCCACATCGGGATGCGCGCGCAAAATCGCCGATTCCGCAAGACTCTTACGGATGGTCCCAACCGTTACCTCGACAGGATCCGCCGCGCCGCCGCCTCCCTGCGCAGCGGACAGGCTCAAAAGCAATGCTGCCAGCACCCGGCGCGGATTGGCCCCGGCAAGAGATCGGATGAGGTTCATAGGGGAAATCAAAAGCCGACCGATGCCAAAAGCAAATAGCGCTTCGTCACGCTAATCGAGAGCCGCGGCGGACTCGGCGTCCAGATGGAGCGTGGTGTCTCCATGTGTCCGAAGTATCGACGCCGGGCATCCGGAATCGATTCGACCGAGGATCGCTGCCCCGACGGCTCCCGCCTTCCGCCTTCCGGGGACTACGCATGATATTTTTCGGGCACTTAACAAAGTCGGGATCGTGAGGGTTATGGCGTGCGCAGGGACGGCTTCGAGCGATGCAAAGCAGCCGTCGTTCACCTGTTGCTGCCTGCACTCCGGCTGAAGTTCGACGATGCGGACTGGGGTCCGATCGTGAAAATCCGCCAGCGGTGGATCGTTGAAAGCGAGATGCCCGTTCTCTCCAATACCCAAACACACCAAATCGATCGGAGCCTCCGCAAGCAAGGTTGCGTAGCGCCCGCATTCCGCCTCCAGATCGCCTCCGCCGTTGATAAAGTGAACGGCGGCCGGTGCGGGTATGTGGGAAATCAGGTGCTCCCGCAAATAGCGGCCAAAGCTTTGCGGATGGCCTTCGCCAATCCCCGCATATTCGTCCATGTGAAAGATTGTGACTTCCGGCCATGGGACGCTTTCAGCGGCCAGCGCTTCCAGGAATTCATCTTGCGACGGCGCGGACGCGAAGACGACCCGCGCCTTTCCATCCGCGGTGCACGCTGCCCTCAACCAAGCGGACACATCCGCAGCCGCCGCAATTCCAGCGAGTTTGCGCTTCGCATGAATCCGGACTGTCAACCGCTCGCGCTTGAATACATTCGATGCTCTCATACGATGCGCGTTTCGATTTCCGGCAGGTCGATCTCAAATAGATCCGCCACTCTTTCGGAGAAAAGGGTGCGCGCTTGTGTATGGGAAATGCCGAGCCACAGGGCGGCGTTGTCCACCCCTCGCATCGGTGTAAGGCACGATCCCGCAAAGTGCGCTTTCCCTGGCTGGCGCACCACGCCATCGCGCGATTCGACCTGGCTCTTGCCGACCGTGTAGAGGCCGTCGGGAGCGTCTGCTGCGGAAATAGCGTCGGTTGTCAGTATTACTTTGCCGGCTGGCTTCGCGCGAAACAAATTCTGCAATACGTATGGCGGAAGGTGTATGCCATCCGGTATGAGGCAGGCCGTCAGTTCGTCGCGCGCCAGCAGTCGTTGGATCACATTGTCATGACGATGCAACATTTGCGGCGCCCCATTTCCCAGGTGCGTGCAAAGCGTCGCTCCCGCATGGATGGCCTCGTCGATTTGCGCCTCCGATGCATCGGTATGTCCGAGCGATACGATCACTCCATCCCGAGTCACGCTGCGGATAAAATCGGCGCTGCCGGGCCATTCTGGAGCGAGTGTCACGAGCCGGATCATGCCTCCTGCGGCCGCTTGCAGCCTGCCGAACGCTCGCAAGTCCGGCGCGCGCTGGCAATCCGCCGGATGCGCTCCGCAATACCCTTCCTCAGGGCTTAAAAAAGGCCCTTCGAGATGATAGCCGCAGACCGTTTCCGCGACGAGCGGATCGCGCTTCCGCAATTCCTGGATGTTGCCAAATTTCGCAGCAAGCGCATCGATGCTGTCGCTGACAAGTGTTAGTAAGATTCTTTCCGTCTGATGTTTCGTCGATCGAAGGGCATCCACGGCGCGGCGAAGGTCCGCCAGCGAAAGGTTGTCGCGCTGGAAATCCACGCCGGCAAAGCCGTTTACTTGCAGGTCGAAGAGGGAAAGGCTGCGTGGTGTCATATTCCGTCACACGAGCGACCGCGAAGCAGAAAGGTTGAGCGCTTCCCCGCCAGGCCGATTATATATGAATCCGCAATCATACGCTCGGTTGCCGCCCCGGAGATTCGATTCGGGCAATCCACTCGTTTGCTTGCCTTTCGAGCTTTTCGCGAAGGGCGAGTCGCGGATCGACGGCTGTTTTTCCCGACGCCACTGCGGTGCAGAGGCGTGCCATCGCCGTCACATCCGCAATGGATACAAACTCGCTAGCGATTGTGTCGTCCGGTCCGCAATTATGGTAATTGCCCAGGGCAACGCAGAGACCGGTCGTTTTCCATCCATAAAGCTGGTATGCCGTGGCCTCGCACGTGCCGCCTTGCATGAGGGCGCGCTGAAAAGGAATCCCATTCGCCCGGGCGGCGGATTCCAGTTGAGCCGTCGCTTCGGAATCGAAAACGCTCGTCCGATCTCCCACGCGGATAATGACTCCATCTCCCATGGTTACTTGGCCGCCGCGTTCGCTGCTGGTCTCGAGTGACACGACGGTAAGCCCTTCCGGCAGCGCGCCTGATTTCGCCAATTGAATGGCGCCCACGAAACCGATCTCTTCCGCCCGAGTGAAAAGGCCGAGGAAGTGCGCCGGCGCCCCGCTCCGCTCGAGCTCGGCGAACACGTCCAGGATCACGGCGCATCCGATGAGATCGTCGCAAGCTCGCGAATAAATGCGCTCTTCCCTGACCTCGAACGAGGGAAGATCCCACATTGCGAAGGGGCCAAAATCCCGGGTCGGAGGCAGCTTGGCGCGATAGCGCTCCGGCACGCCGCCGAGAAACTCACCGCGAACGTAGCCAGGATGGTCCATGTGCGCGGCGAAGGCGAATGCCGAGGGAGCGCCGCCTTTCTGGTACCGGGCGATCACGTTTCCAAATGCGTCCTGCTCCGTCGCGACGTGGGGAAAGGCGGCGCAACGGCGAAGGATCTCCGCGCGCACCTGCTCCTCGCAAAATGGCGCGGTCGGCTGCGAGAGCAGCGCTTCACAAGTGGATAAAAGCTCCAAAGCAGACATCGTGTCGAAAATGGTATTAATGCCGCGCCTTGAAGTTTCAACCTTTGCCGACTGTAAACGCTTGCTCCATACCGCGCATGGGCCAGCGTTCGCCACTTTGAGCTTTCTGCCATGACCCGCTGGAAACAGCTTCGCTACCGGCTCGAAGAAGCCGGATGCAAACTGCTCGCATTTGTCGTTCCGAAGCTCTCTCGAAAGACTTGCGCCCGCCTCGCGCGCGCGATCGGGGCTATCGCTTACAAGCTCGACGCACGCGGGCGTGCGATCGCGCTCGCAAACATTGAATGCGCGTTCGGCGATGAGTTCTCAATGGAGCGCCGACACGAAATCGCCCTCGGCTCCTATCGGAATTTTGCGCGCACGATGCTCGATCTCTTTTGGGCGCCCGGGTTGACGCCGGAGAATTTTCGAAAATGGATTCATGTCGATGGAATCGATCCGCTCCGCGAACGGATCGAATCCGGCGGGGGAGGTCTCGTCTTCGTCTGCGGCCATTTCGGAAATTGGGAGTGGTCCAATCTCGCAGCGGGATTTCTGGGCGTGAAACCCGTTACGGTCGCCGAGAATTTCAAGAATCCGCGCCTCACCGCGATCTTCAAAGCATTGCGGGAGCGAAGCGGCGCAACCTTGATTCCGCAAGAGAATTCCGTTCTGCGCATGCTCAAGGCGGTCAAGCGGGGCGGCCCGGCGTCGCTTGTCATCGATCTCACGCTCCCGCCCAGCCAGGCATCGACGATCATCGAGACTTTCCGCGATCCAAAGACCGGCGAGCGTCTGAAGATGTGCGTGCCCTTTCTTCACGCCGTTCTCGCCCAGCGTGGCGGCGCGATCCTCGTCCCTGCCGAAGCCATTTCGCAGCCGGACGGCTCGTGCTCGGCCATCGCGCAGGCTCCCGTGGCTGTTCAACCTGGAGATACGCTTCAGCAGATCGCGCAACGCTGCTGGGATGCATTTGAGCCGACCGTCCGCAAGCATCCCGAACTTTATCTTTGGGCTTACAAACACTTTCGCTATCGCCCGCGCCAGCGCGGCCGGGATTATCCTTTCTACTCAAAAGAGAGCGGCCGCTTCGAGGCGCTTCTTGTCAGCGGTCCTTCGCGCTGATGGCCGATCGCGGTGCGCCGATACGGCCTTGCGTCCTGGCTTAATAGCTCACGCTTAATCGCATGAATCCAGCCGGGTTGTTCGCGCTCGGCGGATTATTGTTTCCAACCGTCACTCGGTCGGTGTTTGCATCGAGCGGCACGACATTCAGTTCGGTGGTAAATCCCGGCCCTGAATTCCAGAAGAGCAGATCGGTCGAGACTTCCACGGCATAGGTCACGTCCGTTGGCGGCTTTCGACGCGTAAATGATAGCGCGAGCAGCCCGCCAGTCTTTTGCACCGAGGGAAGATTAGCCGCCGTGGCAGTCCACGGAGTCACGTTAAAGGCATACGCGAGGAGATTGTTCACGCCACTCTGATTCGGGTCTGCCAGAACGCCGCTGACCGTTGGATCGAGAAGCTGCGTGGCGGTGAAATAGCTGTGCTGGAATGTGTTGAACGAAATGAACACAGTGGCAGCGACTTCAGCAGAGTTCACACCCTCGACTCCTCCATACAGCGCGGAAAGAACATAATAGTAGGTCGTGCCATTCGCTCCTGATCCGTCTGTGTAGGTGGGCGCGGATGAAGATCCGATCGATGTGTAAGGGCCGCCGCTGTTGGTCGCGCGCTTGATGTTGTAAGCCGTGGCGTTGGTCGCGGGCGCCCAATTTAGCACTACGGCGCCGTTGCTTTCCGCGCCAGCCACGCCCGATGGCGGCAGTTGCAGGAGCGGCGTCACGAGGCGCGCCATTTGTGGCGCGATCGATGCGATATGTGTGTAGCCGTATGGGTGCAACCCATCGGGTGAATCTGCCGAACTAAAGAAGCCGGTCGTATCTCCAAAGGTAACCTTGGTGCTGGCCATGGCGGCGACTGCCGCTTTGAGATCGGCTGCATGCGATCCATTAAATGGAAGCAGCAGCAGTTGCCGCGCATCGGGCGCGGCCGTTCGCAGGGCCGCTGCGATCGCGGTCATTCCCGCCGTGATGCTCGATCCGTCGTTTGTTCCTTCATTGTATAGAATGAGATCGGGAGGGGGCGAAGTGAAGGAGCGCAACTGCCCGGCCCAAAGGTGATCGTATGAGGCGCCCAGCGCCGGCACGTTTCCGTTGCCGAGGTGTATAATACCGGTATAACCGAAGGCGACAACTCCAACCTCCGCAGGGACTTCCTGCGCCAACAGCCAGGAATAATCCTGCACCGCATCGTTCCGGTCCGTATCATTGGCGAATCCCTGAGACCCATTGACCAGGACCCCTTCCGTTATGCTGTCGCCGTAGATAAGGATATTGAACGGCTTACGCACCGGCGCGGCCACGATCGCGCCCGCATCCAGCGTCAAACCGGTAAATACGACCGCGGTTTTCTGCGTTGACCAGCGATCGATCGTCTCGCTCGTCGATTTGATGACGACCTCCAGGATGTGCTTCCGGTTTGGAAGCGACGCGCCGACCGCAAATACGGGATTGCCGGCGGCCAGTGTGTATCGGGAGAACGGACCTCCATCGATCCGCGCCCAAAACTCCGAAAATGGCGCTGCGTCGCCGCTCGTGTCCGTCGTCAACGCGCAAGAGGTCCCGCTAAAGAGGACCTTGAAGTAGGCCCCCGAGTTGATGGTTTTGGCGCTTTGGGCGGTCACGCCCCAATTGAATGGGGAGTAGAGAAATGCGGGATCGTTCATCGCGACCGTCGCAGCCTTGAGATCGGGCAGGGAGAAACCGCTTGCGATGGCGAAGACGAGCGCAAGCACGCCTGTAATGGGGGATTTCGTATTCATCTTCGACTCAACTAATAGCGGATCAGCCTGTTGTCATGCAGGGGTGCGGGAACACCCGGACCGAAATGTGTTTTCGCTCTTTCAATTCGGCTTAGCGCCGCCGCGCCATTCCCGCTCGCTCCGCGGCGCCGTGTCGTTTATGGTGGCGGACCAGTGTCCGAAAACCAAACTGCCAGCACCCCAGCGCCGCCGCGCCCGCGAAAGCGGGTTCATAAGGTCAGGTTGACTTTTTTCCTGCTCCTGCTCGCGCTTGCTTCCCTCCTTATCCCAGCGGTCTTCCAGTTTGTCGTGCGGGAAGCGCTCTACATCGTCGCGTGGCGAAATTCCGCAAACCTCCAGATCGGCGCCGTCCAGGGGAGCTTTTTTGAGCCAATTGTCTTTTCGGACGCGAGCCTCACTGAGACCACTCCCAGCGGGATGGTGGTGCAGGTCGCCATCGCGCGCGCTGAGGCCGAGTTTAACTGGCGCTGGCGCGATCTCATTTCTGTCGGCGGTCCGCGCTGGTTTCGCCGCCTCATCGTTGAGGGGGTGAATGGAGCGGTTCACCTATGGCTTCCTTCGGATTCGGCTCGGTTCGGAGAAACCAAGGCGGGTCAACCGCATGTGTCTCGCATCCCTTCATGGGCCGCTCCGGAACGGCTTGAGGCGTCGGGGGTGAATTTCTTATTCGAACACGGCGCGAACGCGGTCCGGATTGCGGAGAGCGGATGTGTGTTCAGCCAGGTGGAGGATGGCTCGATCCATGCCGGGCTTGTGACCATCAAGGAGCAGTGGTTCTCGAGGAATTTTCGCAATGTGAGCGGCGTAACCGCCGTTCACGATTCGCGCGCCTTCCTCACTCACCTCGTGCTTGAGCCGGATATCGAGGTTTTGTCCCTTTCAGCGCAAATTCCCGACCTCATTAAAAACAACATCAACGGCGACATCAAAATCGCAGCCTTTGGCGGCAATCTCCGCGCGCAGGTGCGGGCGCTCACGGACCAGGCTGACGGCGGGATCGATGCCAGCGGCGAGTTCTCAATGCTCGGAATCGCTCCCCTGGCCACTTTCTTCAATCTTTCCGACGCAGCAGGCGGCTCGGTGAAGGAGGGAAAATTCACCTTCCGCGGCAATCCGTCCCACGCATCTCACGCAACTGCCTCTGTCAGTTTCACCGCAAATAATTTTCAGTGGGAATCCCGGCAATGGGATTCGCTCATCACCGCTGCGACATTGCTGGACCGGCGCATCTCCGTTCCTGAGTTCGAACTCCGGCAGGGTCATAATCAACTCAGCCTCAATGGGGAACTCACCCTTCCGAAACCAGGCAAGGAATGGTGGCAGTCCGATTTTGCGGTGAATCTATCGGCGCGTGTCGAAAACCTCACCGAGCTTTCCGCGCTCGTCCTTCCTGAATTTACGTACACTGCCGGGAGAATGAGCGTCGATGGGGGAGTGCGCGGGCACGATCAGCAATTTCACGGCGCGGTCATCGTATCGGGATCGGGAATTACGTGGCGCGATGCGCCCATCGAGGATCTGCGAGCCGCCATTCGGCTCAATGGAAATGAATTGCAGGTCGCGAATCTCGATTTGCTCAACAAAGACGACTTCATTCGTGGACGCGGCGTCATCAACATCGTCGGCGCCAAGCAGTACTGGGGAGAATTCAAGGCATCGATCGCGGATCTCGCCGCTTACTCGGCCATTCTCCGCAAGCCTATCGTGCCTGAGCCGCTGGCAGGCGGCGCCGCGATCGAGTGGTCGGGCGAGGGATCGGCCAAGGGACAGAGCGGAAAGTTTCTGGCGCGGCTGAACAAGGTTCGCACCCTCGGCGCCACCGGAGCCATGCTCCATCCTGTGAACGCCGATCTGGAGGGCACGTATGCCCCGAGTGCGATGCAGTTTTCCCGCTTCACGATCTCGGACGACGAATCTTCCTTTGCGGCAAGCGTTCGCGTCAGCGCAAAAGCCGTGAGCCTCGCTGGCATACGACTGTTGCATGGGAACGATTTCTGGCTTCAGGGCGATGCCACGCTCCCGATCGATGTCTGGCAGGCATGGCCCGATGCCTCGATGGATAAGCTGCTGAGCGACCAACCGTCTGGCAAGATCAGTCTGGTTGCGACGCACTTGCAGCTTCGTGAAGCCGCGCAGTTGACCGGCTGGAAATGGCCGATCGAAGGCGTGGTCGATGGAAACATTGAAGCCGAGGGCCGCCTCGGCGCCCTCGATACGGGAGGCCGGATCGCAATTAGTCACGGCCGAATGCCGCTCGGATGGAGCGGCGAACAGTTAACCGATCTCGACGCAACATTTGGACTGAGCGGCCAGACCCTCGAGCTTGAGAAGTTCGCCTGCAGCTCGGCGCCTCATGGGAGCCTTGCTGTCACAGGCCACGTCGATTTCGGCGCGATTCGCGATCCGTCGCTTCAGATCGGGATCCATAGCGACCGATTCGGCATCGCATTCTTTCCAGGCTTCTCACTCCCTGGAGCCGCTCCGGATGCCGCCGGCGTCCAAGTGACCGCGGCAACGGACTTGAGGGTGTCTGGTCCGTGCAGCCAGGCTGAGGTCTCCGGAAAGGCCGTCCCGGTTGCAATCGGCTTGGATACCAAACCGGATATTAGCGCCTTATGGCGTGCGCGCGATGCGCGACCTATCACGTACGGCGGGGATTTTCGGGCGTTTGCGCCGAAGAATCCGATCCCGCCGCCGTTCGTCTGGCAATGTCCTCCGTGGCGAAACTGGCGGCTTGAGATCGACTGCGAATCGGCGGAACCGGTTTCGCTCGGTTTCTCCAAGCGCTCGGCAGGAGGCGACCAGGCGCAACTCGGGGATTTGACTTCCGCTGTGAAAATAGCAGGCACCGGCGCGGCTCCGGCATTGTCAGGTTCCGTTACTATTCGAAATCTGCCTGTGCAGTCGGGTTTTCTTTCGCCGATCGCCCGCGAGTGTATTCTGGATTTTCGACCGGGCTTCGATAACGATCCTAGCATCAGCCTTGCAGTGTCCGGCGCTGTCGGTGATTCTATTGCTTATACTGCCTTTGCCGATGGCCCGATCAGCCACTGTGTTCGTTTCTTTTCCTGCGCGCCGCCGCTCACGCCCGAATGGCTGCGCGCCCAACTGGCGGGTGAACAGGAACCGGGAGAACATGCTGGCGCTCAACCGGCGTGGCCGATAGCAGCCGGCGCCAGCTTCGGCAACTTCGATTGGTTTGCGGGGCCGAAAGTTGAACCTGCGGCCGAGCCATGAAGTTCGGAGGCCTTTCCAATTCGTTCCTTCGGAATGGCGTGTACATCGGCAAGGTGCTCGGCATTCGTTTCTATCTCCACGCGACGTGGTTTTTCATCGCCGCAATCCTCGTCTGGACCCTCAGCAAGAGCGCGTTTCCCGCACTGCTTCCGGGGGTCGCGCCACTCGTCTATTTCATCATGGGCGGCTGTGGCGCCTTCCTCTTCTTTGTTAGCATTCTGTTGCATGAACTCGGCCATAGCGTCGTGAGCCAGCGCCGCGGGATTCCTGTTCCGCGCATCACGCTTCTCTTCATTGGCGGAGTCGCCGAAATTTCCAGGGAACCCGACGACGCCAGGTCGGAGCTGGAGATCGCCTTGGGTGGCCCGGCTGTGACGGTCGTCCTCATCGCGGTGTGCGCGCTTGCCGGGTGGTTATTCAGATCACTGCGCTGGCAGCCTTCTGAGATCGTCGCGAATTGGCTCGTCGCGGTGAATATAGCGCTCGTGCTCTTTAATATGATCCCTGGCTACCCGCTGGACGGCGGGCGTGTCTTGCGCGCAATTCTTTGGGCCCGCACCGGCAGATTGCGCTGGGCTACCTTCATCGCTTCTCGCATCGGCATCGGATTCTCGTGGGTGCTCGTCGCCGTGGGTGTTTTTATCACAGCGTTCATGTTCCAGTGGAATGGCTTCGTCTTTTTCCTGATCGCGCTTTTCTTGAAGAGCGCCGCCGAATCCGGGTATGCGAACGCGCTCCAGCGCGAATTGCTGTCGGGCGTCACCGTCCGCGAGATCATGTCGGCCAATCCCATCTGGATTCCAGCCAGCATGCCGCTCAATCTCGCCGTCGATGAGTATTTCCTGGCCAATCATCACATCGCCTTTCCGGTCGGTGGAGACGACGCGGAATTCCGAGGCCTGCTTCGCATTGAATTTCTAAAGGATGTCCCGCGGGATAGGTGGCCATACACCACCGCTGGCGATCTCGTAGCCAGCCGGCAGCAGGCGGCCGCGCTGAGCATCGAAGTCGGCGTCCCTGCTGCTAGCGCCATGAGGCAGCTTCTCGGCCCAGGTCTCGGGCGCCTTGTCGTTACCGAAGCGGGGAAGATCGTCGGCATGGTGACCCGCCACGATATTCTGCATTTCATCCGGATTCACACCGAACTCGAGGTTTAGCGCGTGATTTGCGCCGATCTCTCCCTCCGCTGCACACGTCGCAACTCTACCGGCTCCTCTTTTGGGTGCATTGGCGCGGATTCCTCGCGTGGCTGAGGACGGCTCGGCGCGAATCGCCGCTGCTCATTTTCGTTCTCGCCGGCCTCATGGTTGGATACATCGGGATCGGCTACTGGCTCTTCAGCGCCGGCCTCGATTACCTGTACCACTTCCCGATCGTCGGAGGGCTTTTGAGCCAGCGGATCCTCTTCCTCATCTTCGCATTTTTCTTTGTGATGCTGGTTTTTTCAAACCTCATTATCGGCTACACCACGCTCTTCCGAAATCGCGAGACCGCCTGGTTCCTTTCGCTTCCGATTCCGCATTACGCAGTGTATCGATGGAAATTCGCGGAAGCGGCCGGCATTTCAAGCTGGGCGCTCGTGTTTTTGAGCGCGCCGCTCATGATCGCCTATGGCCGGGTGCATGAGGTTGGCTTCGCTTTTTATCCGGAGGTTATACTCGCTTATATCCCATTTGTTATCATTCCGGCGCTGCTCGGCTCCTGGATCAATCTTTTTCTTGTCAGGGTGCTGGGGCGTCCGTCCGTCCGCAGGCTTCTCTTGTTTGCAGCCGCAGGCGCCGTGCTGCTCATCGGGTATGGCATGAAGCCCGTCTCGGATGCGATGGGACTGGAGCAGCAAAACTCGATCACTCTCGATCAGCTCCTTCACCATACGCGCCTCAGCACCAGCCCGTACCTGCCCAGTTCATGGCTCGCCAGTTCGATCCTCGCATGGAGCGATGGACTCGCTCCGCAGGGAGTTTTCTTTTTCCTCCTCCTGTTGAGCAATGCAATGATGGGTCTGGTGGTCGGCTTCGAGGTTTTCGGGCGCTGCTTCTACGGAAGCTGGGTTGCCGCACTCTCGTCGCGCGCGGAGCGCTTTCACCGACGGGCCGAGTCGCGGAAGTCGCGCGGATGGCGCCGCTCCTTCCTCGAGCATATGGCGCGCGCGGCAAGCCCTCTGTCACAGCCCATAGCGGCGCTGATTTTAAAGGACATCCGTCTCTTTTGGCGCGACCCGGCGCAATGGACGCAGTTCATGATCTTTTTCGGCCTCCTCTGCATCTACGTCCTCAACCTTCGAAACGTCACCTACAGTTTCCAAAGCCCGTTTTGGGAGACAATCATCTCCTATCTCAATCTCGCCGCGTCCGCCCTCACGCTCTCGACCTTGACGACCCGCTTTGTCTTCCCTCAGTTTAGCCTCGAAGGGCGCAGAATCTGGATTCTTGGCCTTTCGCCGATCGGTCTTCAAAAGGTGCTGCTCCAGAAGTTTTGGATGAGCTGCATCGTATCTCTTTTGGTGACTGCCGGACTGATGGTCGCATCGAGCCTCATGCTTCATCTGCCGTGGGGTAAAGTCGCCTTCTTCGTCGCGGCCATTGCCTTGATGGCAGCCGCGCTTTCCGGGTTGGCTGCGGGGCTGGGCGCGCTGTTTCCGAATTTCAAAGAGGAGAACCCTTCCAAAATCGTCTCCGGCTTTGGCGGTACGCTCTGCCTTGTCATTTCCTTCATCTACGTCGCGGTCTATGTCGCCCTCTGCGCGGCGCCCGATGTGCGGCGCGCTGCCTCCATCGATGTTTCCCTCCCAGACTGCATTCCGTACGGGGCGGCGGTGCTTCTGAGCCTCGGAATTCTTTTATTTCCCCTCGTAAGTGCATGGAAGCGTGTGAAAAGGCTGGAAATCTGAAAGCGGATTTCTACACTGCACGTGTCGCCACCTTGCCCATGCCACAGCCCGCGCGCTACGATCAGGAAAAACTCGAACTCACCGAAGAGGAACTCTCGCACGAGCACCTCGATTCCCAAGTTCAGAAAGCACAGGAGCAAATTCTCTCGCTCAAACGGCAGCAGGAGCACATCGAGAAGCAGAAGCGCGAACTCGAGGAGCTTTCACGCCGGCAGGAGCAGTTGCAAGTGGGCAAGACCGAGATGATCGAGAAATTCACCCGCGCCCTTGTCGTCGTCGAGCGCGAGGCGTACGATGCGCAGAAGCGCGTGGAACTTCTCAATGGAATCCACGATAATTTCAGCGCGCACCTCCAAAACCTGGAGTCTGTGAATCCCAAGGCATGGGAAGGCCTCGACATGAATCGGGAGCTCAACAAGGCGCTCAGCGCCGTGGACGACGCCCGCGCCGAGTATGGCAAGACCATTCCGAAGATTAGCCCGGAGACAAATACCGATTCTGGCGATCCCGTCGCCGCTACGGCTGGCTACCAGTACGATTACAGCTCAAGTTCGGAGAAAAGCTTCCTGTACTGGCTAAAGGCGGGCCTGGCGTTTACCCTTCCCATCACCGTTTTGGGGATGCTGCTCATTTACGTGCTGTTTACTTACATGGCGAACAAGTGATGGCCCAGAAGCGGATTCCCAATTCGCGGGGCCGTGCGCGGGAAGCGACTCCAATCGATGCCGCGCAGCGCCGGGTTGCCGAGCAGGAAGCTCAGCTCCAGGCGCAGATGCAGCGTTGCCAGAAGGTGCTGGATCTCGCGCCGAAAATCAAAGAAGAGCGCCGAAAGGTGCTCCAAGAGGAAGCCAGAGCGCGTGTGGCGCGCATCGAGGGCCGATTCGGCTCCATTTCCGCTTTGCCGGATCGGCGTTACGAACTGAATGCAGGCGCGCCGGCCAAACATCGCCGGCTAAGGGCGGAGCGGAATCGCGGCCGCTTCATGTTCTTCATCCTCTTCCTCGCACTTTGCGGGGCGGTGGCTTCTCTCTATTATATCGTAACGCATGGCGCTTAAGCCCAGGCGACTCTTGCCGGCCGTCAAAGGAGCGGTTGCGCGCTGAGAGGGAAGCGCCGAAACTTTCGCTCGATCAATCGTGCCGCTCCTCGAAGTCCGCAATCTCAAAACCTATTTCCCGATCCGCACGGGAATATTCCGCCGGCATACGGATGATGTGCGCGCAGTGGACGACGTCAGCTTTATCATCGAGGAGGGGACGACGGTTGGCCTCGTTGGCGAGAGCGGCTCCGGGAAGAGCACCATTGGAAAGACGATTCTCAAACTGGTTCCGGCCACTGCAGGCGCCGTTTTCTTCAAGGGCCAGGAGATTCTGAGCATGGACGAGGGCCAATTTCGGCCGCTCCGGAGGCAGATGCAGATGATTTTTCAGGATCCATTCGGCTCACTGAATCCCCGGCACACTATTTTTCAAATCGTAGGCGAGGCGCTTGAAATCCACTTTCGCCAAATGAATCGCGACGCCCGAAAGGAGCGCGTGGCCAAGTTGCTCCGCCAGGTTGGATTGAAGCCCGAGATGATGGAGCGCTACCCGCACGAGTTTTCAGGCGGGCAGCGCCAGCGCATCGGAATCGCGCGGGCGCTGGCGGTGAATCCGCGATTTATTGTCTGCGACGAACCGGTTAGCGCCCTCGATGTCAGCGTACAGGCGCAAATCGTCAACCTGCTGCAGGATTTGCAGGAGGAGCTTGGCCTTACTTATCTTTTCATCGCGCACGACCTCGCCGTCGTCGAGCATATCAGCGATCATGTTCTTGTGATGTACCGCGGCAAGATTGTCGAAAGCGCTTCCGCGGCGGAGATTTATGAAAATCCGCGCCATGACTATACGCGCAAGCTGCTCGCTGCCGTTCCTAAGTTTGCGTAATTTGCCGGCCTGCCGGATCGTTTGAGCCGCGATGACGCCTTTTCTCAGAAAATTGCTCGGCATGAACTGGGTGCTTTTTGGCCTGGCGCTTCTGCTTTGCGTCCTCGGCGTTATCGCGGTGTATAGCGCAACCTATTTTCGCACCGACGAATATTGGCATAAACAGATCACTTGGGTGTGCGCGGGCGCCGCGATCTTTATCGTTACCAGCCTCATTCATTATCGGTGGGTAAAATGGGTGGCGCTTCCGATGTACCTCGCCGGGATTAGCCTCGTCGTCCTCACCTATACCAGGTTGGGAGAACAGCATGGCGGCGCAAAGTGCTGGCTGCGCCTTCCGGGCATCGGCACTTTCGAGCCGTCCCAGCTTGCGGTCGTCGCCGCTGTCCTCACGGTCGGTTTGTTTCTGAGCCAGCTTCGCAAACTACATCCCGCGCTGAAATTGATTTGCGTTGGCGCGATCGTGATCGGCCCGATGATCCTCATCCTCAAGCAACCCGATATGGGAATGACAATCGTTTGGGTTCCGGTCATGCTCGCCATGCTCTTTGTCTCGGGCCTGCCCAAGCGTTATTTGATCGCCATCCTTCTTCTGGGAGTTGCGGCCGTTCCGATTGAGATCAATTTCTTGATGAAGCCGTATCAGCGCGACCGGATCGTCTCGTTCACCGATCCCGCAATTGATCCGCTCAATACGGGATGGGCCATCAATCAGGCGTTGATCGCCGTCGGTTCCGGTGGATTTGCGGGCAAGGGATTCAAGGCAACTGGAACCCAGGTAGAGCAAGGGTTCATCCCAGGCACCACGGTTCACACCGATTACATCTTCACCGCGATCGCCGAGCAGTGGGGCTTCGTTGGCGGAATGGTGCTGCTCTCGCTTTTCGCGTTGCTCGTTCTCTGCTGCCTCTTCACGGCTCACCAGGCGGCAGACGATTTCGGCCTGATCGTATGCACCGGATTTGCCGCTCAGATCTTCTTCCATGTCTATCAAAACATCGGCATGTGCATCGCTCTCATGCCGATCACTGGCGTTCCGCTCCCCTTGATCTCGTACGGAGGCACCTTTCTCGTTATGATCATGTTTGCCCTTGGATTGGTAAACAGCGTATGGGTGCATCGCAAAGCGCTCGAAAAGCCGATGTAAGGCTTGAGTGTCCAATCAGGCGGATAGTAAATCTACTACTTTGTAATGGTCAGACTTCCAATTGCGCTGATTACGGGAGCCAATCGAGGCATCGGATTCGAGGTGGCGCGCCAGCTTGTTCAGCGGGGCTTCAGCGTCATGCTCGCCGCTCGCGACGAGGACGACGCACTCCAGGCCGCAAAGCAGCTCGGCCCGATGGCCGCGCCCCTGCGGCTCGACGTGTCCGATCGTCCGTCCATTGTTGCAGCCTCAAAACGCCTGCTAATGATGCCGTACATCGATGTGCTTGTTAACAATGCGGGCGTCGTCTTCGATGACGACAAGTCCATCCTCTCTACGGCCCCGCAATTGCTTCGCGATACGCTCCGCACAAACACCCTGGGGCCGCTCCTCGTCACTCAGATCTTTCACCCGCTGCTGGCCAAGTCGCCAGCGCCCCGCATTATCAATGTCTCCAGTGGCGGCGGCCAATTGGAGGATGGGGCCGATGGCTGGGCGCCCGCATACTGCATTTCCAAGACGGCGCTCAATGCCGTCACGGTCCAGCTTGCCGCCGCACTCCCGGCATTTGCCGTGAATTCCGTCTGTCCCGGGTGGGTCCGCACCCGCATGGGCGGGCCGGACGCGCCACGCTCCGTCGAAGAAGGAGCGGATAGCATCGTCTGGCTCGCTGCCGAGGCGCCTCAGTCGCTTACCGGAAAATTTATCAAAAACCGGGCGCCTATTCCGTGGTGAAGGCGCCTCTTAATGCGTGATCTTCACCCGCATGAAGCGCATGCCATCGGCTACGGGCCGGTCGTCTCGCACATGCGCGTATTCGGTTACCAAGTCGATAGGCGAAGGCGCGAGAGTCGTCGTAAACCCGGCGCCTGAATTCCAGGTGGAAAGGTCAGGAGACACTTCCACCGTGTACGTGATGTCCGATGGCGCGATGCGATGGAAATACGTTATAGTTAGATATCCGTTCAATTCCTGCACCGCTGGGAGGCCTGCCGGATTTGGATCCATCGGATTGAGATTGAACGCGTAAGATAGGAGATTCGATATGCCGCTATGGCTCGGATCTGCCGTTAGACCGATCACGTTCGGATCCCCCTGCTGCAATTGCGCAGCCGTAAACGCCTGCTGCTGCCACCCCGCAAAGGTGGTGACGTGCGGCACGACGGCCACTTCGGTGGAAGCAAGGCTTTCCCCGCCTGGATCGACCGCCGTGACTTTGTAGTAGTACGTCTGGAGATTGGTAAGCCCTGTGTCGGTGAAGCTTGGGACAGTGACGCCGGTGGCGGTCGGTATCGCTGACTCGCCGCCGCTGGTCATTCCCCGGTAAACATTGTAAGTGAGGTGGGCAGGAAGTCCTCCGAAGTATGGCGGCGTCCATGAGAGCGCGGCGCTCTGCTGGTCCGCGACGGCGGCCAGAGCGGTCGGCGGATCGGTAAGGGTCGCTGTTAATGTGCCCGCGAAGTCCGAATATCCAGCGAGATTGTATGCAATGATATGGTAATCGTACTCGTTGCCGGACGTGAGCCCGGCGTTGGTGAATGTCTGCGTGTTTGGCGGCAAGTTCGGCGCGACCACTATTTGCGTGGCGCCATTCTGCACCCTTGTGATCCGGTAGCCGTCTTCGTTCGTTGCGTTGTCCTGCCAGGCCAAATGGATGGACGTTGTCGTGATGTTCGATGCCACGGCCATCGTCGGCTTCAGCGGCGGCACCGGAGTCGTCGCGCTGGCCTCGTTGGAGTACGTCGAGTTCGCGGCAAAATTCGTCGCTTGGACGCGATAGAAGTAATTCGTGTTTGGGACGAGGCCGGTGTCCGAGTACACTGTTATATTCGGCCCGACCGTGGCCGCCACTGCGTACGTTCCCCCGGCTCCCTGCTTTCGCTCGATCGAAAAGCCGGTCTCGTTGTTTGAGTTATCGCTCCACGCCAGGTTGATTTGTGTCCCCGAAGTCACCGTAGCCGTTAAATTTGCTGGCGCGATCGGCGCCACGCCGGAGTAAAGCTGCGCCTGCGGAACGATTTGCTTCAGCGTGCTGGGGCTTTCCCATAGAAGCTGCGCTTCCGAGCCGCCCTGGTTTTGGTACAGATCCATCTCGATCGTGTACTCCTGTCCGGCGGAAAGCGTGATCGTTCCGCTATCTTCGGTCGGAGGGTGGTCGTTCCAGTCGTCCACCAATAATTGGCCGTTGACCCAGAGCCTCACTCCATCGTCGGATTCAGTGTAAAATGTGTACGTTTCGGTGAATTCCGGTTGGATCTTCCCCAGCCACTGCACGGAGAAGTTCGTGCCGCCGATTCCCGGGGCAGGGGAGTCGCCGTTCGGATACACGAAATTTACCGTGGAATCGACTCGGGTCAGAGACGGCGGATCGACCAGATGGATGCCGCTCCCGAAGTCGTTATAGTATGCCGCTGCCAGGCCATCACCAGTGCCGGTTGGAGGCGCTTGAGGCGTCGTCACCGTTGCCACATTGGAGTAAGCCGATTGTGTCCCTCCGTTGAATGCGTTGTGCGCGCGCACCCGGTACTGATATGCGGTGGTCGCGAGTGTCGTTGTGTCGGTGTACGACGTTGCATTTGCGCTCGTTGTGGCGATCTGACTCCAGGTCGCTCCACCGTCGCCGGAGCGCTCGAGTTCGAATTCGTCTTCGTTGTTGGAATTGTCATTCCACTTCAGGATGACGTTATTGAATGCTGTCGCAACCGCCGTCAGGGTGCTCGGCGCGGCCGGACCGCTCGTCGGCGCTGTCGGCGGTCCATAGACTGCCAGAAATCCCGCCGCGCCGGCGCCTGTCGTACCTACCAGCACCTGTCCAGCCACCACGGTTGGTGTCGCGAATTTGGTTACGGTTCCAGGAATCTGGTCCCTGTTTCCAGCAGCCGAGGCGCTCGTCCAAAGCTCCGTGGCAAGGTTTGCCGCCGAGTAGGCTTTCAGTTCGCTCGATCCCCGATCGAGCACCCATGCGATTCCATTCGTCCCACCATTCGCCGAAATGCTCACAGTCCCATCGAGTTGTCCGATGCTGTCCGGAGTTATACTGGTGTAACCCGTCGAAAACGCCGCGTTGCTTACGGAATAGGCCCGGCCGCTTCCGCCGTATCCCGGAAAGTAATAGAGATGCCCGTTATAAAAAGCGGGTGTGTTTAGCGATCCATTGATGCCAGTCGTGGAGGAGTTGCCCGATTTTTGCACGCTTCCGCTGTCGGTCGCCGTTAATTTCCCCATGTTGGCTCGATCCAGAAGGTAGATTGTCCCATCCTTGCCTGCTCCCACCGCAAGATTCCGATGCGTTGCGTTTCCCGCTGAAGGAGGAAGCAGCATCACCGCTCCCGAACCGAGATCCGCGTCCCGATTGTTCAGATCCTGGTTATTGTAAGGGGAAAAGTAGTCTGCGATTTTTAATCCCCATCCGTTTGTGTTCTGGCAGACTGCGCTGCTGTACGGGTCGTCTGTTATGCGGATAAAACAGTCCGAGTAATTCGCGCTCTGCGGGAACCCGCTCGCATTCAGTCCGGTTACTGTCGAGCCGGATACATTGCCATCGAATGTGCCGTTTCCCGTCATCACGTACAGATCGCCCGCCTGATCGATGGCCGGCACGCCGCCGCCCATCCAGACTCCCCCCAGTCCGCCGTTTGGCGTGGTGTTCAGTGCGCCGGTAAGCCCCATCGACCCGGCGTTATACCGCAGCAGCCAGCCATGGTACGGTCCATTGTCGCCGTGCGATGCCGAGGCGACGTACAGGCTGCCGTTGGCAAATGCGAGTGACGAGCGATTGAATTGTCGCAGTGCGTTGAAATAAACACGGCTTTGCGTTCCGACTGTGATTGCTCCGCTGCCCGTCCCCGCCACAAAGGGATCCGTTCCCGTTCCGGTATTCACCGTGCGATAGGTGTACCCTCCCCCGGCGTAAATGGTATCGCCAATGATTGTCGACGCCACGATCGCGCCGCTTCCGGCATTCACCTTGTAGAGGGTCTGGACATAGTGGGGTCCTGCCGCTCCGGTCACCGTCTGCTTGGTTTTCGCCACCAGGTAGATCAGGCCTGCGCTCCGATCGATAGCCGGAGTCGATGTGATTCCGACTTCAGGCACGAGATCGCCCGTATTTACGTCTCCCTGCGGCACGCTGCTCATCGCAGCCGCTCCTAGCAGATTCACGAGTGGATCGCTCGTGTTCGTGAAGGATGTCCGCCAGAGGATATTGCCGCCCGTCGAATCGATTGCGTACAGGCTGTCATGTTCCGTCGCCACATACGCCACGTTGTGCACTCCTGGTTGGCTGCCCGTTGTGATATTTACGCCGGGCAAATAGAGCGGCTGCGCGTAAACCTGCCCATCCACTGGCGTCGAAAATTGCTTCTGAAACAAAGCCGGTGTCACGTTCGCCACAGTGAGCTGTGTTTCATTTGGGTTCACTCCGTCGCTCGAAAAGTCATTGTGAAATTGCACCACTGCTGGCGCAGTTGACAGATTGACCGTTACAGCCACTCCGCTCGTCGTGCTCAGTCCGCCAGAGTCGGTGATCGTCACTTGAAAGGAGTAATTGCCCGATGCCGTGAAGAGCGCCGTCACGTTCTTCGATGCGTTTGTTCCGTTCGCTCCGAAAGTAACCGGCGCGGGAGGCGTTCCGGTTGTTGCCCACGTGTAAGTCAGATTGGCCTCCACCCCGTCGTCGGCTCCAAGTACGCTCAGCAGCGTGCGCGTGTCTGCCGCCGGACTGGGAAAAGCGGTGGCTCCCGCGGCCACTGTCGGCGCTGTATTGGAGGCGAGCGAGACATTGCTGAAGGTGCTCGTATTCAGCGTGCCGCTCACTCCGGAAGATACGGTCAGCCCGGCAAGGATATTGCCCGTGATCGCCGGGATCGGCTGGGGGCCGCAGACCGGCAGCCAGTTCATTCCGTCGCTGCTGTAAAAGGCTGTGAAATTACTCCCCATTTTGGTCAGCTTTACCCATTGCGGGGCCGTCACCCCCGAAGCCGTCATGCTTGAGGTAGCGCCATTGAGGGACGTCCTCCATTTAAAAAGCACCCCCGAGCCCGGCGTCACCAGCACGGCCGCAAAGGGCGATCCCGCCGCGTTCGACAGCCGGGCCATCAGCCCCGCCGTTGCCGCCGCGTTCGTATTCTGCACCGCTGTGACTTTTGCGGTCGCCACCATGTTGCCGTTGAAGGATTGCGAAGCCAGGTTCAGCTTGTCGGCAGTTCCAACGGCGGTGACGCCGCCGCCGGCGATGGTCCACGTATCCGTGCCAGCCACATAGTTCCCCGAGCCCGCGGGCGTCGGGGCGCCGATGTCCTGATCGGTCCAGCCGGTTGGGAGTGTCGCGTGAAGCGGGTGTGTGATGAGGAGAGCCGCAAAGGCAAAAGCGGTGGCGAAAACGGGGAGACGCATAGGGTATGGGAGGAGCACGAACGCAGCAAGGAGCGTGCGCGCGGGTGGAGGGATGAGACATTTCCGGGGTGGAAAGGACCGCGAAACGTATTCGCCGCCGCCGGGTTGTCAATTGCGCTCGCCCGGCCCGATCCGGGCGCACAGGCCCTTCCGTTTCGGCGCTTGGCCGCCCTCCCTTATACTGCGTCCTGCTTCACAGGAGCCGCCTTCTTCGCCGAGCGATCTTCTGCCCAGAAAGCGTGCAGCATTACTGCGGACCAATACACCGGGATAAGCAGCAGCACCGCCCCCACCGTCGCCGAGACCGTAGCGCAGCAGAAAAACACAATCAGCAGCGTCCCGGCCATCAACGCAGCGCCGAGCAGCCGATGGCCCTTATAAATGTGCCCCAAGCCGGGGATCACACTCATCACAGCCGCCGCACGGTCGCGTCCCACTCTCGGGTTCAGCGCCTTTTGCTGGCGCTGGCGGTACCCGGCCACCCAGTCGCATTGCGTGCATTCGACCGGATTTGCCGCATCCAGCGGCGCTCCGCAGAGCGGACAATCCTTCAGCGTGGTCACTTCCGTGGGGGTCTCAATCGTCGTCATGGCATTGAAATGAAGCATTTCACTCGCTCACAGAGTTGACCGTGGGCAAGCCTGATTCTTTGGTTGTACATACACCTGCTGTGATACCATGCACCTCTCTAATCGAAATTGTCGAGCACCTCGATCGCTTTTTGGATACGCGGGCGATCGTCGATTATCCGGACGCGTTCAATGGATTGCAGCTTCAAAACTCCGGCCAGGTCGTGAAACTGGGAGCCGCCGTCGATGCGTGCGAGGCCGTTATCGCCGCCGCCGCGGATCGCCGCGTTTCGTTGCTTCTCGTCCATCACGGTCTCTTCTGGACCCAGCAGCCGCTGACCGGCGCCATGTATCGTAAAATCCGCACGGCCATCGCGGGCGATCTTGCCATCTACTCCTCCCATTTGCCCTTGGATCTCCATCCCACTGTGGGAAATAACGCGCTCCTCTGCAAGGCGCTCGGCATCGCCGATTGCCAACCAGCCTTCCCGTTCAAGGGACGACCTATCGGACTCAAAGGCTCGGCATCCCTCTCGCGCGGCGAACTGGCTATCCGCCTGGCATCGATCCTCGGATCGCCGCCCCACCTTTGCCCTGGTGGGCCGGATCAGGTGCGCCGCATCGGAGTCGTGACGGGTGGCGCTGGCGGCGAAGTCGCGCAAGCTGCCGCCGAAGGGGTCGATACATTCATTACAGGGGAGGGGCCGCACCACTCATACACCCAGGCGGAGGAGGCTGGGATCAATCTCTTCTACGGCGGCCACTACGCCACCGAGACATTTGGCGTCAAGGCGCTCGCCGCGCATCTCGCCGCGGAATTGCAGATTCCTTGGGAATTTATCGATCATCCGACCGGCCTGTGATCGAGCGCGAGTTCTTCGCACGCACACCGCTCCTTTGCGCCCGTGAACTCGTCGGCGCGCGGCTGGTCTGGGGCAGATGCGAAGCGATCATTGTCGAGACCGAAGCCTACTCCGTCGTGAATGACGAGGCTTGCCACACCTTCGCCCGTCCGAGCGCCCGCGCCTTTGTCGCCGCCCATCGACCGGGCTCCGCTTACGTCTATTTCAACTACGGCGTACATTGGATGCTCAATGTCCTCGTCAAAGGCGGCGCCGAGGATGGATTCGTCCTTTTCCGCGCCCTAGAGCCGTTGCGCGGCGTCGCCCTTATGGAGCGCCGCCGTGGCCACTCTTCGCGGGCGGCTTTGTGCTCCGGCCCAGGGAAGCTCGCTCAAGCGCTGGGCGTTACAGGCGCCGACCATGGGCGCGATCTCTGTTCGCATCCCGCGCGCTGCTTCCATCCATCCCAGCCGCCCGTGCGCATCGTGCCGGATGTGCGGATCGGCATCTCCAAGGCAGCCCATCTTCCGTGGCGTTTCCTTCTCGATGGCAGCGAATATGTCAGCCGCCGGGTCCGGAAATAGCTTTGTTCACCAGCGGCAGAGCAGGCTCCGCTTTCGCGCGGTGTGCATTACCCGTCTGTAATCTGGGTTGACCCGCCGGGCCTCATCCGCTATTACAGAGTTCGCATTTCCGAGCATGAAACTGTTCCCATTGAATCTTGCCGCCGGAATTGTCTTCCCGATCCTCCTTTGCGCTTCGGCGCTCCGTGCGGAGAGTCCCTATCAGAGCAGCGCGGATTTCTCGAAGTACTCTTCCAAGCTGCGCGAGAGTTCGCTTCTGCACATGGATCCGCAGACACTGGCAGCCCCGCGTCCGTCCCTGTTCGGCACTCCATACCCGTGGAAGTCCGGCATCGTCACGACCGTTTTTTGGGTCGGTGAATCCGCCAGTTCCCGCAATCCCGTGCATAATAGGTCGTCGTGCTGGGATAAAAATTGGGAAGGCAGCTACGGCGGCTTCGACGATCCCGATACACTGCACCGGCGAAATTTCGCGCCAACCGCTTTCGCCCCTCGCCAGAATCCCTTCTACATCGCGCTCCCGTACAATGACGTCTCCCATAGCGCCACCAAGCCCGAGGCGCGCGTCGTCATCCCGTGGTTCAAAAACGCCTTCGAGCGCGAGGGCACGAGCGTCTGCCACGATCGCTGGATCGCCATCCGAAATCCGGGCACTCACCGCGTCTGCTACGCGCAATGGAGCGATTGCGGCCCCTTTCGCACCGACCATTGGCAGTACGTCTTCGGCAATGAACGCCCCAAGCCGAATCTGAATAAAGGAGCCGGCCTCGATGTCTCGCCCGCGGTTCGCGATTACCTCGGGTTGAGTTCCAATGTGGATGTCACCGACTGGCGCTTCGTCGAGTTTAGCGAGGTGCCGAAGGGGCCGTGGGCGGTGTTCGGCGACAATAATACGTTCGTCCAGCAGTCGCGCGGAGCCGTCGAGCGCGTCGCCACCGCGAAGCGTTAGCTGGCGGAGACCAAAGTCACAAGCCATCCGGCCAAATGCCACTCACAGCCGCGGATGCACTCGGCCTGCTTCGCAAGGCCAATAGCAGAAATCGTCTCGCCCACTCGTATCTCATCACCGGGCCTTCCGGCAGCGGCAAGCGCGATCTGGCGCTGAAACTTTGTGGGGTCATCGTGGGCGATGAAATCGAGCCCGCGCGCCACGCCGATGTGCATGCCATCGAGCCGGAATCTAGGTCGCGCCGGATCGTCATCGACCAGATCCGCGCGCTCGAACACGGCTTGCACATGCGCTCGGCGAACGGCACGCGCAAAGCGGGCGTGATCTTCGATGCCGACCGCCTCCAGCCGCAGGCTGCCAATGCTTTTCTCAAGACACTCGAAGAGCCTCCCGCTCAGGCGCACCTCATCCTCGTAAGCTCCCTCCCCGATCAACTGCTCGAGACGATCCTCTCGCGCTGCATCCAGATTCCGCTTCATCGCACCGAGCGCGTCCCCTTAAGCCCGCGCCAGGAGGAGTTGCTCGCCGTCTTAAAGCGCAACGCAACCCGCGAGCGCCTCGATCTGCCGGGCGTATTCGACTTGGCGCGCGATTTTCAGAAACTCCTCGCCGCCGCCAAGGAGTCCGCTCAGGAGGAGGGCGAGGCCGAGTTCAAAGCCGAAAGCCAGCGGTACAAACAGATCGCCGATCCCAAGTGGTTCGAGGAGCGCGAGGACCATTACAAGGCGCTCACCGAAGCCCGTTACAGCGTCGAGCGCGGGTGCCTGCTCGAAGTGCTGGAGACATGGTGGGGAGACATTTTGCGCCAGCAAACGCTCTCCCAAGCCGCCGGAGAGATACCCTCGCTCAAGCTCGACTACCCCGAGTGCTCCAGTGAGACCGCCCTCGCCGCCTCCCGTTGCACGCAGGCCGACGCCCTCGCTCGCACGGCCTCGCTCGAAGATCTGCGCGATCTACTCGGCCGGAGCGGCATACAGGAGCAGCTCGCCATCGAAGTCGCCTTCCTCAAAGCATTCGGGTCGCACGGGGAGTGATTTTGCTGTAACCAGGCAGCCCGCCGCGGCGTCTTCCACCGGCGAACGCCCCGCCGCCTTCATCATCTCACCATTCCTTGTCATCCGCCGCCGCCATCGCCTGGTTCGATTTTCCGCCCGCGCAATCCAGCAGCGGCGCCGCTCCGGAGAGCGCGTCGGCCAGGGCGCATAGGGAAGACGCCCTCCTCGTCGCATCGAGCCTCCGCGGAGATGACTCCGCCTTTGCGGAACTCGTTCGCCGCCACCGGAAGCGCGTCTTCGGCACGGCCTCCCGGTTTGCGCGCGACGACCATCAGCTTGCCGATCTCGCACAGGAGATTTTCATCCGCGTCTTTCGCAATCTCTCGCAGTTCCGCCACGACGCCCCCTTCACCCACTGGCTTTCGCGCATCACCATCTCCGCGTGTTACGATTTCCTGCGCAAAGAGCGCCGCGTCCGCGAGCTGGCGCCGCTGGATGCCGTCGCTTGGGATCTGGCCGATGATGCCGTCGATCGATCCATCGCCGCCGGGTCCGCTCGGGAATTGCTCACGTGGGCGCTCCGCAAGCTCCCCGCAGACGAGCAGCTTATACTCACCCTCTGTGAACTCGAAGAGCGCTCCATTAAGGAAGTCTCGCAGGCCACCGGCTGGAGCGAGAGCAATGTGAAAGTGCGCGCCTTTCGCGCACGCCAAAACCTCAGGAAAATCATCGAGAGCCACCATGAAGACTGACCACTTGCTGGATCGCCTTTTTGACGCCGCCCGCTCCGAAGGCGCTCCCGACACCTCCGCCGCCGAGTACGGCTTCGAGACCCGCCTGCTCGCCCGACTGCGTGAGGAGCGTGGCGAATCCATCGCCTGGTGGGCGCGCAGGCTCTGCCCTTATTTCGCGCTCCTCACCGTCGCCGCAGGTCTATGGAGCCAGAGCACGCGCGGCCAGGCGCCCGTCGATGCCGCCGTGCTCGTCGAGACCGCCAGTCGCATCGAGCAGGATATGCTCGCCGCCTACTTACCGGGAGATCGCCGATGAAACGGCTTCGCGGCGTCGGGTTTGTCATTCTTATCTTCCTTTTTGGCGTTGCTTTCGGTGTGATCGTAGCCACAGGAACCGTCCGCGAAGAGATGCGCAAGACGGTCGAGGCCGGCCCGGATCGCGTTGTCGAGTTTGTCGTCGAGCGGCTCAGTCGCGAACTGCGCCTCGATGCAGGTCAGAAAAAGATCGTCGGCCATATCGCCACCGATACCGATGAATCCCTTCGGCGCATCCGAAAGAAGACGCAGCCGGAAGTGGCCGCCGCGCTCGACCAGGCGGCGCAACGCGTCAGAAGCGTCCTCGAGCCCGATCAAGAGAAAAAGTTCGACTCCATTGTTGCCGATGCCTGCAAACGTTGGGGAATGGAGAGCGAAGCCGCCGCCGCGCCGCAATCCGCCCTCCCTGCCGCCCCGCCCCCGCAAACCCAGCCCACGGTGGAAACCCATCTGGATCCGCCTCCCGGGCCGCTGCCGGGCAGCGCCCCACCTGCGCCTCCATCCGAAGCGCCGCCTTAATCCGCTCTCTAAGAGCCCTCCGTCCGGCCCGGAACGCCGCCGCCAGCCGCGAAAAAGGCGGATTTTTGACCTGCATATTGTGAAATAAGCCGCACTTTCGTTCGACTTCCTCTGGATTGGTGCTAATTGTATGCATGAAATCAGCATTCTCCCGCCGTGGTCCTGATATTGTAGCTGAGGAATTGGCCGCAGTCCTTTCCACGAGTGCTTCCTTCGAGTTTAAGCCCCTATTCGAAGTCCTTCACACCAATCTTCGGGCGCGCAATGCCGCAAAGGGAGGCGAAGAGATGCTCCGCCTCCGGGCTTACGAAAAGCTTCAATCCCTCGTTCAGCAGGGCATCGTGAAGAAGACCGGTAAAGAGTATCGCGGCGTCGCAACCGCGCTCGGAAATTTTCTTGCGCTTGCCGCCGATCGGAATGCGAGCTTCGCTCTCGGAAAGTTTCACGAACCTTCACCCCGCGCCGATTTCGGCTTGAATGGCTCCCCATCCAAGGTCGAAGTTTCCGAGAATAAATCGCCCGAACCTCAAACCCAACCGAAAGGATTAAAAGTTGCCGAAACCAAACTACCAGTTCGAAAAGCGCAAAAAGGACCTGGAAAAAAAGGCCAAGAAGGAAGAAAAACGGCTGCGGAAGCTAAATAAGGACGCCAACCCCGGCGCCAGTCAGGACGAACCGGCCGAACCCGGCGAAGCCTCAGAGACCGTCGAAGCAGTGGAACCCGGCGCCACCCCCGCCTAAGCCCGACGCCGCGCCCCGCAAGCTCGGGCCCAGCACCCACTCCGTCCCCGAGCCAGCACACAAGGCGCCTCACCCGGAAAGGGCTTCCGGCCCCCGCCAGAAACCACGCCGCACACACTCTGCGAGCACCCCGCACGCCCAGAGTTTACCAGCCTCAGGCTGGCGTGACCCATTCAGCCCGGCCACCTGTGCGTCCACCCAACGGCAACCGACCCGTCCCCCTCCTGTAAATCCTGTTAATCCTGTCCAAGATTTAGGCCGGCCACCTGTGCGTTCAACCCCACAGCAATCAAACACCTCCACCCTCCGCGCCCCCGCGTGACCCATTCAGCCCGGCTACCTGTGCGTCCACCCAACGGCAACCGACCCGTCCCCCTCCTGTTAATCCTGTCCAAGATTCAGGCCGGCCACCTGTGCGTTCAACCCCACAGCAATCAAACATCTCCCCCTCCGCGCCCCCGTGTGACCCATTCAGCCCGGCTACCTGTGCGTCCACCCAACGGCAACCGACCCGTCCCCCTCCTGTAAATCCTGTCAATCCTGTCCAAGATTCAGGCCGGTAACCTGTGCGCTCACCCCACGGCAACCCAATCCTCGCGTGACCCAAAGTGTCGAATCGTCTCCAGCAGATCCTCGACGTTAAGCACGTCCTGCTGGGAAGTGTACGAAGTCGAAGGTTGCGGCCCGTTCTTCCGTTCAAAGGCGGAAGCAGTTTCTTACGCGCGATGGCGCCGCGTCCCTGCTTTCCCTGGCAGTCTACAATGGTGGCGGGGAACTCGTATTGGGTCCAGGTCCAGTTAGCGCGACAGCTTCCATTCGAGTTCTCATGGGCCACCTTTGTCTAGTGCTCAAGAAAGAAAGCGCGCTGCAAAACGCAGCGTCTTTTTTCGTAACCTGCGCCCAGCTCGGCTTTCTCCGGCGAGTTTAGCGCTAAACTTTTAGGTGATATGCAACGCGGCCCCATAAGCCTCCGGCTGCGGGCGCGCAGAAACTTCTTCTGGTGAGGCCAGAGCCCGGCTGAATTGCCGGAGCATTTCCTCCACACCCTTGTCGGACGCGAGAAGACAATTCCCGACTAACGCTGAATTGAAGCGCATTTGACGGACCTTCAAAATCTTTTTCGGATTGATGCCGCTTTCCGCGACCTTAACCGGCGCCTCCTTAGGCAGCCTTCCTATTAGGCTCAATGGTTCATCCTTGATGCTAAAGTCAGTGATTTTTCCGGTAAAGCGACGGGTAAACCGATGTATTTCCCGGGAGAACCTGTACCGCCCCAACTCGTTCGAGGAGTCGAGTTTCCTGCAATTGATTCCCCAGCATTGGGCGATTTCTTTTGGAATCCTTGAAATTTCGGTTGCGGTGTGGGACTCGTAGAGAACATCCATCCCGAGTTCGGTGGCCAAGCTGCCTAGGCTCAAGAGGCGCTCGCTCGACAGGACGCTGGCCATTAAAAGAATGGCATCCGCGCCCCATGCACGCGCCTCGTAGACCTGGTACTCGTCGATAATGAAGTCTTTGCGTAGTATGGGTTTGGACGTCCGCGCTCTCACTTTTGAGATTTCCTGAACGTTCATTCCGAAATGCGAGTTGTTCGTCAAAACGGAGATCGCTCCCACGATTTCACTCGTGTCGTAAGCCTGAGGGGCAGCCTCCACGTCTTTCGGATTCATGGGCCCTAGACTCGGAGATTTCTTCTTGATCTCGGCGATCAGAACAAATCGTTCAGACAACGCGTGTTTAAACGACCTGCATTCGGGAGCATCGTTGATCCGACGCTTCAATTCGCTCTCGGAGCACCGAGCCTTCGAATCTGCGGTCTCCTTCTGAACACAGCGCAGAATGCCTGTGAGGAAGCGGCTATGATTGAGTTCACTCATACGTCTGCAACTAGGCTGCACACTGTGCGCGCTTTCTCAGGAAACATTACGGAACCGCCTGGTAGGAAGCGACCGGCGCTCTCAGAATCGTCGAGTAAGGCATTTTGGCCGCGCATGGCTTGGATTTCTTCGGACGTTGAATTTTCGTAGAGGATCGCAATCTGGCGAAGTTCGACATGCTGCTTTCGCGCGTTTTCTCGAACAACATCGAAGTCAACGATCTCCCTTAGGAGATTGGATGCATCTTCAGACATTTAGTGCAATTGGGGCAGAATTACGGATGGCGCACGTGACAGGCAACAACATTTTTGCGAAGTTTCGCTCGGTGGAGGGAAAGCAGCATACACACCACGCCAGAACATTCCAGTTTTACTCACCCGGCTCCCCCGCTCGTCCCGCTCGCCCGACCCATCGCACCCGCGCGTAAACCGTTCGTTCCGCAGGCACCTGTGCGGTAGTGCGCGCACCCCACGCAGCCCAGCCCGCCCCCATCCTGTAAATCCTGTTAATCCTGTCCAAGATTTACTCCGGCTACCCATGCGCTCTCGCCACCACGACAACCAAACCCTCCGCCCCCGAGTTGCAACCAGCCTCAGGCTGGCGTGAAACCGTGCGCGCACCCTCACGGCAACCCAACCCGCCCCATCTTGTAAATCCTGTTAATCCTGGCCAAGATTTACTCCGGCTGCCTGTGCGCTCTCGCCACCACGGCAACCAAACCCTCCGCCCCCGAGTTGCAACCAGCCTCAGGCTGGCGTGAAACCATAAACGCCCGCCAACCTGTGCGCGCACCCCCACGGCCACCCAGCCCGCCCCCATCCTGTAAATCCTGTTAATCCTGTCCAAGATTTACTCCGGCTACCCATGCGCTCTCGCCACCACGACAACCAAACCCTCTCCCCCGGAGTTTACCAGCCTCAGGCTGGCGTGAAACTTGCGCGTTTCCCCTCCGCGCCTACCCTTCCCATACATGCGCACCCTTTCCATCCTCCTCCTTCTCCTCGTCGCCACCCGCTCCGCCCCGTCCGCCGACCTTTCCGCCGATGCCCTTATCGACAAAGTCATCCACCAACCCGGCGAATTCAATCAAATGTGCGACGCGCCGCCGCCCATCGACACCCGCGTCCCGCTCCCGCTCTTCGGCACACTGTACGATCGCGAGATCAACCTCTCCCCGGCAAATATCGAACTCCTCAAGACACGCCGCGCCGAAGTCGTGGACGCCCTGAATAAACGTCTCGCCGCCATCGACCTCACAAAGCCCGCGCCGCGCGCTCCTGAGCTAAAGTTCAAGGACGCACCCAGCGGCGATGAGGCCGATCAAGTCGCCGAATCCGGCGTCTCCCCCTACCAGTTCAGCGCGATGCTATTCCAGATCGTCGTCGAACTCGATGCCGTCGAGACCCTTCCCACCCTCCTCGCGATCGAGGAAAAGCTTCGCTCACTCCTCGCTGCTGCCGATGCCAATCCCAAGACCCCGCCGCCACCCATCGCCCCCGACGGCAGCCCCACCTTCACCACCAAAAAACTCTCCAAACGCGAGAAACAGTTGGAATACGGACGCGTCCTCCAGCGCGAACTCCTCTCGGTCATGCTTCACGTCCTCCGGCGCCAGAAGTTCCAGCCAGTCCTCGATTCCTCTCTCGAAAAAGCCTACGAAAAAGCGCTCGTCGCCCGCGCTGGCCAGGAAGACCTGAAGGACATCAAAACAGCCGCCGATGTCCCCGAAGGCCAGGTCATCCGATTTGATCCCATCGTTCACGTCCCAATGGGCTTTTTCGATAAGAACCCCTCCACGCCGTTCACCCCGCAGGTGCGCGATGAAATCCGCGGCTTCGTCCAGAGCTTCCTCGACGAAAAGAGGTGACCGAAACCGGCTGACGCCATCATGAAGCCTCTCGCGCCCGCCCGCGCCCTGCTTCTCCTTGGCGCCCTCGGCGCACTGCTGCCAGCGCTCCTCGCCGCAGCCCCACTCCCGCAAAAGCGCGAGGGGCCAAATGGCCACATCCTCATCCAGATCCCCGCCGAAGCATATCGCCTCGGCGAAAAGGATCACCCCCTAAATCCCCTTCACACCGCCCGCCTCCGCCCATTCTGGATCGCCGATGCCGAGACCACCAATGCCCAATTCGCCGCTTTTGTCGATGCCACACACTATATAACAGACGCCGAGCGGCGCGGCTCCGGCAAAGTCTTCCACGAAGGCATGCCAGACTGGGCATGGACCGCCACCCCCGGCGCAGAGTGGCGCAAACCGATGGGCCCCGGCGGACCCCTTGCAGCCGATCTTCCCACCCATCCCGTCACACAGATTAGCGGCGCCGACGCCGAAGCCTATTGCAAATGGATCGGCGCCCGCCTCCCGACCCTCGATGAGTGGGAAGCCGCCGCGCGCGCCGGAAGCCAGACCCGCTTCCCGTGGGGTCCAACCTTCATCCCCGGACGCGCCAACATCTGGAATGGCGCCACCCATAAGCGCGAGACATCTGGCGACGGCTACACCTATACATCGCCCATCCGCAGCTACCCACCCAATGCGTGGGGCCTCTACGACGTCATAGGCAACGTCTTCGAATACTGCAGCGGCCTTCCCGAGCCCCTGCGCGGCAGGGAGCGCGCGCTCATCGCCGGACGCGGCGGCTCCTGGTGGTGCTCCGCAAACACCTGCAACTCCTTTAACCTGATAGACATCGGCCGCATGGACCGCCACGGCTCCCTAGCCAACCAAGGCTTCCGCGCCGCCCTCGACCTCCCCAGCACTTCGCCCAGTCCTGCCCATTAGTTAGATAGCCGTCATCAACCCATAAACGCCCGCCAAGCTGTGCGTTCCACTAACCAAAATTCCTGCCCCCCATCCTGTAAATCCTGTTAATCCTGTCCAAAATTCAGCCCGCCAACCTGCGCGCCCCGCAAGAAATTTCACGGCAGCCGCTCGCCTGACCGTTCCAGCAGCTCCGCCATCGCCTCATTCGAGAGCGCCGGGATCACGTTGCCCCTGCGAATCGTCACTGGCGCTTTCCCCATGCGGCGCAGATGCCGCGGCCGGGTTTTCCTCGTCACCCCAAGCACGAGCCGCAGCCCTTCGCTCACGAGGTCTTTCACCTTCGGGTTCTCATGCGCGGCCTGAATTTTGGCCTGTCGATACAGTTCATCAGGAATTCCTCGTTTATCAAACGGACGACGGGCAGGTAAAACTGGATGTCCGGCTGGAAGACGAAACCGCGTGGCTCACGCAGGCCCGCATGGCCGAGCTGTTCCAGACCGCCGTCCCCAACATCAGCATGCACCTCCGCAACATCTACGCGGAGGGCGAATTGCAGGTGGAGGCAACTGTTAAGAAATTCTTAATAGTTCGACCGGAGGGAAACCGCCAGGTGACCCGTGCGGTCGAGCACTACAACCTCGACGCCATCATCTCCGTCGGCTATCGCGTCAAAAGCGCCGTCGCTACCCGCTTCCGCATCTGGGCCACGCAAAAGCTTCGCGAATTTATCGTCAAAGGCTTCGTTCTCGATGATGAACGCCTGAAAAACCCCGACCACCCCTTCGATTACTTCGATGAATTGCTGCGCCGGATTCAGGACATCCGCACCTCCGAGCGTCGGTTCTACCAAAAAATCGCCGACATCTACGCCACCAGCATTGAAACCACGGGATTAGGAGTCACAATTCGAGGCGTTGTTGCGCGGTTTGCTGGGTCGTGTGCCGTTCCTGAAGCTGGCATCGCTCAACAAGGAAGTGCGGCGTGTGTCTGCTGGCGACGGGGGATTGCGACTGGTGTTGCCGAAGGAAGAAGGCGTCTTTCATCCCGCTCAGACCGTGCGCGGATTCAATCTGGTTTCGGATGTTCAAATTTACCTCGACCTTTTGCGAACCGGCCAGCGTGGCGAGGAGCAGGCGGCGGAATTGCGGAGTTGGCCTGACTTTGCGGGAGGGTGGGCATGAGCAAGTTTGGAACATTTGGCAACCTTCCTCACTTCATTCGGCGGACGCCGTGCGTTCGTGGTAGAATCCCCAATGGCAGATCTCATGAAATGCTTCGCAAGCCTGATGACACAGGCGCTCTTTGGGTTGGGCGCGCTTTCCACAGCGGCTTTAGCCGAGCCGGCGCAGGATAAATCCGCGCTGAGTCGCGAAATGCAAGTAGCGGTTCTCCAGACTCAGGATGTCGGAAAAGTTCGGGAATTGCTCGTCCGCGGCGCTGACATCGATGCGCCGATCGGGTGTGGAACCTTTAGCACCCTGGATGGCGCAGTTTATACGGGGAATGTCGCGATGTTGAAGCTGCTGCTTGCGCACGGCGCAAAGCCCAAAGGCCATGAACTCGCGGATGCCGCCTTTGCTGCTGGGCATCAGCAGGCGTTGGAGATGGTCACCACACTGCTCCACGCCGGAGTGGATCCGAACGCCCGTGGTCAATACACGATCGCCCTCACGAACGCAGCGTACCGCGAAAACATCGAAGTGATGCGGCTTCTCTTGGCGGAGCCAGGCATCAAGATTGATGAGTCCGATGTGGACGGCTATACCGCGCTCATGTGGGCTGCGAAACATGGCTCGAAAGAAATCACCGAGCTTCTGATTAAGGCTGGCGCAAATTCCGCGATTCGAAACAAGCGAGGAGAATCAGCCGCGGATTTGGCCCGCCAGGAAATAGCCACCCGGCAATCGATCGTTGCGAACCTGGAGACCGGCCCGCAATCCGCTCCTCCCTGAGAGACCAGCCTGCTTTAGTATCCACAGATGGACGCAGATAGGCGCAGATTTTTAAGAAACCGGCAGAGCGTCTATATTTCACGGGACTGAGCTTGCGCCAGGCGTCGCCCGTCCACGGCAATTCACCCGTCCCCATCCTGTAAATCCTGTAAATCCTGTCTTAAATTCCCTCCGGCTACCTGTCCGCCAGCGCCCCACGGCAACCCAAACCCTACATCCCACGGCAATTCGCCCGTCCCCCATCCTGTAAATCCTGTCTTAACAGAAAGCCGCTCCCAAAAATCTGCGCCCATCTCCGTCAATCTGTGGATAACATGTAGTTCCCCATGAAAATCGTCATCCCCGGTGGCAGCGGACAAGTCGGAACGCTCCTTGCGAGGGCCTTCCACGCCGCGGGAGACGAAGTCCTCGTACTCAGCCGCTCCCCGCAGGCCACCCCGTGGCGCACAGCAGCGTGGGATGCCGAAAACGCTGGCCCCTGGTCGCGGGAGATCGATGGCGCCGACGTTGTCATCAATCTCGCCGGACGCAGCGTTAACTGCCGTTACACCACGCACAATCGGCGGCTCATCCTCGACTCTCGCGTCCGCTCCACACGCGCTGTGGGTGACGCCATTGCGAAAGCCGAGCATCCGCCGCGCGTCTGGCTCCAGGCGGGCACCGCGACCATTTATTCGGATCGCTATGACGCCCCAAATGACGACACCACCGGCATTCTGGGCGGCTCCGAACCCGGCATTCCAGATACCTGGCGCTTCAGCCTTGAAGTTGCGCGGCAATGGGAGGCGGCGGTAAATGAAGCGGTGACTTCCGGCACGCGCAAAGTCATCCTGCGTTCCGCGATGGTCATGAGCGCCGATCCTGGCGGAATCTTTGCCACCCTTCTGCGTCTGGTGCGCCTCCGTCTCGGCGGACGAGCCGGCGATGGCTGCCAATATGTATCTTGGATCCATGGCGACGACTTCGTGCGCGCCATCCGCCTGCTCATCGCCGACGGCTCCCTCAGCGGTCCTATAAATATCGCCAGTCCCGAGCCGCTCCCTTATTCCGAGTTCATGCGAGCCTTGCGCGACGCCGCCGGTGTCAGCATCGGCCTGCCTGCAACCCGCTGGATGCTGGAAATCGGCGCGCTCGCTCTCCAGACCGAGACCGAACTCATCCTAAAGAGCCGCCGCGTCATCCCCGAGCGCATCCTCGCTGCCGGACTCGCCTTCCAGTTTCCCCACTGGCCCGACGCCGCCAAAGACCTCTGCCACCGCTCCGCCGCGCATCCCCACCCATAAACCCAGCCTCACGCTGGCGCCCGTCCCATCCCTCCTCCGCACTTCTGACCCGGCGTAGCGAAGCGAAACCTGCCGCGTGATTGCAAAAATGCCGTTGCGCGTGTGCGCCCGCCCGACGGCATTTCACCTGTCCCCATCCTGTAAATCCTGTAAATCCTGTCCAGAATTTCACTGCGGCTACCTGTGCACTCGCCCCTACGGTAACCCAAACCCTTACCTCTCTTCGTCTCCTCCGCGACCGGAGTTCTAACCAGCCTCAGGCTGGCGTGAAACCCGGCCCCGTGGCAAGCCGCAGTCCCCGGAGGCTGCGCGTGAAATCCCTAAATGCCCCGCCCGGAGTGCGCCCGTCCCACGGCAATTCACCTGTCCCCATCCTGTAAATCCTGTAAATCCTGTCCAGAATTTCACTGCGGCTACCTGTGCACTCGCCCCTACGGTAACCCAAACCCTTACCTCTCTCTGTCTCCTCCGCGTCCCAGCGCGGTACATTTTTCTCTGGCGTTTTCCGCAAACCGCCCGATAGTCCCGGCCACGTCGCAGTCCGCCCGCTAGACCGTCCGTTGGACCGCGAAGCGCCCTATTCCCATACATGTTTCCACGCATCCCCTTCGACAAAGTGAACTGGACGACCAGTTCGTTCCTGATCGGCACCCTTGTACTCTCCCTCACGGCGGTGCCCGCGTACATCATCCACTTTGGCCTGGACTGGTTTCAGGTCGTCCTCTTCCTCGTCATGTTCGCCGCATGCGGCTTCAGCATTACGCTCGGCTACCATCGCCACTTTTCGCATCTCACCTTTCAGGCACACTGGTCTGTGCGCCTCTTCACCCTCATCTTCGGCGCCGCAGCCTTCGAGAACTCCGCGCTCCTCTGGGCGTGCGAACATCGCACCCACCACAAGCACGTCGATCACGATGAAGACCCGTACGACATCAATAAAGGCTTCTTCCATGCCCACATCGGCTGGCTCCTCTTCAAGCTGAAGCCGTTCCCTCCATTCGACAACGTCAGCGACCTTAAGAAAGACAAGCTCGTGATGTGGCAGCACCGCCATGTGGTCCTCATCGCTGTCGTCGTGGCATTCCTGTTTCCGGCCGCCCTCGGCTACCTGTGGAAAGGCTGGAGCGGCGCCCTCGGCGGCTTCCTGATCGGCGGCGTCGCCCGCGTCGTCTTCCTCCAGCACTGCACGTTCTGCATCAACTCCCTCTGCCACACCATCGGCAGCCGGCCGTACTCCTCACGTTGCAGCGCACGCGATTCGTGGATCACCGCCATCTTCACCTTTGGCGAGGGCTACCACAATTTTCACCATGAGTTTCAGCACGACTACCGCAATGGCGTGAAGCCGTGGCAGTTCGATCCTACCAAGTGGATCATCTGGAGCCTCTCGAAACTGGGGCTCGCCTCCGAGTTGCGCACCGTGAACACCGAGAAGATACTTCTCTCCGAGCTGGCCGAAGCGCAGCGCCGCCTCGACGCGCACATGACGACAGCCGAGCTCTCCGCGAGCGCCCGCGCCTACCTTGCGCAAGCCATCGAGCGTCTCCAGGCCACCGCCGCCGAGTGGAACCGTATGCGCGCCGAGCGCGTGCAGATCACCCGTGAAATGCTGCAAGACCTGCGCGCCGAAGTCGAATTCGCCTGGAGCCACGCCCGCCTCTTCAACGGACTCGACGGCCTCCCCGCGTAGGCGAAGCAGGCCACATTCGCGCCACGCGCCTTTATCCCCATCTCGTTACCAAACCCAATTTTGGTAACGCGCTTGCGGGGGCAAATCCCGAGACTCTCAAGGGTTCGGAAGGATGAACGGTTGCACGGTTCGTTATTTATACGTTCCCCCGCTTCATCCTACCCCTACTCCCAAATAATGTCGTCGAGGTAGAATGTGATCGGGGCGCCGGAGGCCGCGACGGTCCAGACGAAGGCGGTTTTGATGCGGCTCAGGTCTTTGCCTACGGCGTCGATGCTATATTGTTTCCAGTCAGCGGTGAGGGGGACGGGCTCGGTCTGGCCTTGCGCGGTGTCGTAAAACGGTTTGTCGCGAGGGAGGATGCCAAACTTGAATGTGACGACTTCACCTCCTTTTTCGCCGCGCGCCCAGAAGCTGACTTTCTTCGCGCCGGTGAGGTTGAAGCCGCCTGGACGATCGCCCCAATCGTTAGCGGGGCTTTGCCAGACGACACCGCCCCAGCCTGTGGCGGCGGTAAAATCGCAGCGCATGCAAGTTTTGCCGGTGTGTGGTTTGGCGGTGCATGCGGGATCG
>JBBSFI010000042.1:0-36364 GCA_038238905.1 Chthoniobacterales bacterium
ATCGTATGCGTAGGCTGCCTGGGATTGAACGGCGTTGGTCGTGTCGGTCTCCGTGCCGCCGGTCAACTGATCGGCGTTGTCGTATTGAAATGCCCATTGCCATGGATTCGCGTGCTCTCCATTCGCCTGCGTCCAATTCGTGATATGTCCGAAAGGATCGTAACCGTACGCGTGGGAGGAAAGCGTGGCTCCGGCCAGCATGTTCGTGATTTGCTGGAGGCGCTCGTCGCCGTTGCCCGTTCCAGCGGGAGAAACGTTTCCGTAATAGGCAAAGCGGGTTGTGATCGGGCTAGTGGAGCCGGTAATGGTCTGAACGCGGTTTGTGGCGTCCAGGTAGCCGTAGGTGAACGCCCCGAGATTGTTCGACGCGGTTTGGATCCGGCTGAGTCCATCGTAGGCATAGGCTGTGCTGTTTGCCGCTCCGTCGATCGTCGAGGACGCCAACCGGCCGAGTTTATCGTAGGTGTAGCCGATGGTGGAAGCGGGGTTTTGAAGGCGCTGAACGCTTTGCAGGCGACCCGCTCCGAGGGCCGCCGGAGTGACAGGAAAATAACCGTAATTTGTGACGTCGAGCCCTGTGTCGCGAGTTACGGTCATGCTAGCAAGTCGGTCATACACCGGATCGTAGGAAAACGTAACCGGCCATGTCGGCGCGACGCCCTGCGGGAGCGTGTAGCTCTTGCCGGTCAAATGGTTGCCGGCATCATACGCGTACGACTGGACCTGACCGTTCACGTCCGTTTTCGACTTCAAACGGCTCGTAGTATTCTCGTAGGCGTAGGAAATCGAGGAGCCATTGTCGAATGTCTTGGACGTGACACGCGATTGGAGGTCGAGCTGGAAGATGGGTGGATGGGGAAGCAGCTTGGGCGCTTTCTGCCCGAGTGGTATGATGCGGACGGAAATCTGCGCGACTTCCGGAATGCTGGTCCGCCAATGCCGGAGGGGATGCGGGAATGCCTGAGGCAGAACGAAGAATTCCGGGCTAAATGTGGCGCGGGTGTGGTGGCGACGCAGACCAAACGGGAACGCGCCGAGAGGCAGGCCGGGACTGCGAATCCGACCTAATCCGACTGAATCCAATTAAACTGATGATGAGAAGGAATACGGGTGGAAAGGAATCTTGGCCGAGGAGCGGATTCCCTTTGGGGGGCCACCACTCTGCTCTGTTCGCCCTGACTCATTCGCCGCCGAACGGCACGGTCACACCGATTCCGCCCGCGCGCACTCGAACTGCTGCTCCGCGTGAAAACTGGTTTTCAACCCGCACACCTGCTTACCTGACACCCGATTCATCCTTCATCATTCATCCTTCCCCCCTCCCCGCCCCCCCGCGTGAACCCTCCCCGAAACACACCGGAAACCCGATAAAACCTCCCTCCAAACCGTCCTCGCCCCCTCCACCCCTCCGCGTGAACCCCTGCTTTTTTTGTAGCTTTGTTGCCACGAGGCGCTAATTCCACGCCCATCCATGTCCGCCAAGACCCTGATCATTGCCGAAAAGCCGAGTGTCGCGAGCGATATCGCCAAAGCGCTTGGAAAGGCGGAGCGTCAAGGAGACTACTTCGAGAGCGATCGGTATGTCATCTCGTCCGCGGTGGGTCATCTGCTGGAATTGGCTCCGCCCGAAGGCTCGGAACCGGCGCGCGGCAAGTGGAAGATCGAGAATCTGCCGTCGCTGCCGCGGGAGTTCGATCTCGTCCCAATCGAGAAGAATGCCGCGCGCCTGGCGGTCCTCAAGAAGCTTTTGAAGCGCAAGGACATCGGCGCCGTGATCAATGCCTGCGACGCCGGGCGCGAGGGTGAACTGATCTTCCGGAACGTCATGAAGGCTTCCGGTATTTCCAAGCCGATCCAGCGGCTCTGGCTGCAATCGATGACGCCCGATTCGATCCGCACCGCCTTCACGCGGCTGCGGTCGGGTGAAGAGATGCAACCGCTCGCCGACGCCGCGATCAGCCGCAGCGAAGCGGACTGGCTCGTCGGCATCAATGCCACGCGGGCGCTCACGGCCTTCAATTCGCAAGGAGGCGGCTTCAGCAAGACCACCTCGGGACGGGTGCAGACTCCGACGCTCGCGATTTTAGTCGAGCGCGAGGAGAAGATCCGCGCCTTTGTCCCGCGCACCTACTTCGAGGTATTCGGCGACTTCGGAGTGCAGGCCGGTTCGTACCGGGGCCGTTGGTTCGACGCGGGCTTCAAAAAGGATGGAGAAGAGGACGCGCGGGCCGAGCGCATCTGGGATCGCGAGAAGGCCGACACCATCAAGGCAAAATGCGATGGAAAGCCGGGCACGGTGGAAGAGGAGAAGAAGCCAACGACGCAGGCGCCGCCGCTCCTATACGATCTCACCACTTTGCAGCGGGAAGCGAACCAGCGGCACGGCTTCCCCGCACGGATGACCCTGCAGATCGCCCAGGCGCTCTACGAAAAGCACAAGGCGCTGACCTATCCGCGAACCGATTCCCGCTACCTGCCGGAAGATCATCTCGCAACGGCGAAGAGCGTGATGGGCGCCTTTGGGAATCCCACGCTAGCTTCCCATGCGCAGCGGGCGCTTGGCGCGGGATGGGTGCGGCACAACAAGCGCATTTTCGACGACGCGAAAGTAAGCGACCACTTTGCCATCGTGCCGACCGGCACGGCGCCGAAGGGCCTCGACGAGCGTGAAGAGAAAATCTTCGACATGGTGGCGCGCCGCTTCATCGCGGTCTTTTTTCCATCCGCCCAATTTGAAGTTACGACACGCATCACCACGGTGGAGCGCGAGAAATTCAAGACGGATGGCAAGGTGATCGTCGATCCCGGCTGGCTGGCCGTTTACGGGCGGCAGGCGGAGAGCGAAGACGGCGGCGATAAAACGCTCGTGCCGGTGCGAGCCGGCGAACCCGTGCGCACGGAAAACGTGGAGGTAAAGGAAAGCCAGACGAAACCGCCTGCGCGCTTCACGGAGGCGACCCTCCTTTCGGCGATGGAAGGGGCGGGCAAGTTTGTCGATGACGAAGAACTGCGCGCGGCGATGAGCGAACGCGGATTGGGAACTCCCGCAACCCGTGCACAGACCATTGAAGGGCTGATCTTCGAAGGCTACATACTGCGAGAAGGCAAGGAACTCATTGTCACGCAGAAGGGATTGTCGCTGATCACTCTGCTGCGGAATCTCGATGCGGAAACGCTTACCAAGCCGGAGCTGACTGGGGAATGGGAGTTCAAGCTGAAGCAGATGGAGCGCGGCAAGCTTTCACGCTCCCAATTCATGGGTGACATCCGGGATCTTACGACGGATATCGTCGCAAAGGTCCGCGGCGGGATGGGCAAGGAAGTGCGAGGCGAATTCCACGCGCTCGAAGTGAAATGTCCACGCTGCGGCGGCGGCCCGTACAAGGAGACGTTCAAAGCCTACGAGTGCGAGGGAAACTGCAAGACGATCGTCTGGAAGACCATGTCGGGGCGCGAGTTTGAGCGCGACGAAGTGAAGCGCCTGCTCGAATTGGGACGGGTCGGACCGCTCGAGGGATTTCGCTCAAAGCTGGGACGCGCCTTCAGCGCCGTGGTGATTCTAAGCGAAAAGACCGAGTGGAAGCAGAAGTTCGACTTCGAGCAGGACGAGGCCGGCGGCGAACGCGAGGCGCCGGTCTGGGTGAATCCCGAACCGGTCGGGAAATGCCGGGTCTGTGAAAAGGGCCAGGTATTCGAGTCTGCATCGACCTTTCAATGCGAGAACACCGCATCGAAGAAATGCACTTTCCGGATGGGAAAGAAGATTCTGCAAAGGGACATCCCGCGTGAGCAGGTGGTGAAGCTGCTCGCGACCGGCAAGACCGATCTGCTCCCGCGCTTTATCTCGAAAAAGAATAAGCCGTTCGCCGCGTTCCTGGTGCTCGAAGAGAAAGGCGCGGTGAAGTTCGAGTTTGAAAAACGCGTGAAGAAGCCCGCGGCCAAGAAGCCGCGGCATGTGCCCGCGAAGGAATCGGGGGAGGAAGACTCCGCCAAAGAGTAGCCGCTTTCATGCGTCTCCAGCCTTTGCAGGCTTTATTTATTGGTTGCCCCGGATGACGCGGTATGGTCTTCTCGAAATGAGCCGCTTGATCAAGCGGCAAGCTCCACACCGACCGTCTTCTATGAAAACAATCCCCATCGCAACCGGCTTCGCCGCACTGGCATCCTTGCTCGCCTTCGCAGGGTGTGATCTGCAGCAAGCACAAACGCTCGCGCTCCGCAACGAACTCCAGGCGAAAGAGAAGACGATAGACGACCTTAATAAGCGACTCGAAGAACTGGAAAAGGCAAATTCCGATATCGGCGTCCAGGCGGCAAAGGCCCAGGATCCCGAGAAATTGGCCGAAGCAGTGGCAAAGAAGGTCGCGGAAAATAACGCCCCGCTCTTCGCCGAGATGAAGAAAAATATCGACGCGCTGAGCCAGTCGCGCCCGGCTGCAGCAGGGCCATCGATTGCGGCTGAACCAGGAACCCAATCTGGAAATCCCGGCCGCATGCCTGCCCAGAACCCTCCAAAGATGGTGAATCCCGGCGGAAACAGCGGGGCCACGAAGTTGAAGATGGGGTGGCAGTAATCGCGGCTGGAATCACGGTCCACCCCAAGGATGGAAGGCTCGATCGCAGTACTTCAAAATGGCGAGGGAACTTATACGGATCCCATCGCGTTGCCGGTTTCGTTTACGGACGCCGCGAGCCAGTCGCAGCGCGCCGCCGTCTTCACGGTCGGCTCCGCGCCCGATTGCGATCTGAGCGTTCAGGGCGGCGGTCTCGATCCCCAGCATTTCTCTTTCACGTGGGGATGGAA
The DNA here is from genome assembly GCA_038238905.1 of Chthoniobacterales bacterium. Classification (GTDB taxonomy): domain Bacteria; phylum Verrucomicrobiota; class Verrucomicrobiia; order Chthoniobacterales; family Chthoniobacteraceae; genus JBBSFI01. Next base: position 4,805 of record JBBSFI010000042.1, read on the forward strand.
TCACGCCACTTGGATCATCGAAAATCTTTCCTCCAGCCAACTGGAGGTCGAGACCCGGCGCTTGAATCGCGGCGAAACGCTTCCGCTGCTCATGTGGCAGACGGAACTCTTTTGCGAAGGCGCAAATCTTCGATTTAAGTTTCAGCGCAGACCGGCGGCGCCGCTTTACCAAGGCGAACCCGCCGTCCAAATCCCGCTCAGCGCGGCGGGTTTGATGATCGGCCGCGGGATAAAAAACAAGGATGGAAGCGACACCCCGCGTCTCGGACTGGATCGCTCCATGCGCGCGATCGCAACGACGCAGGCGGAGATTCGCAAAGAGGGCCCCGACTACATTCTCGTCAATCACAACCCCAGTCCGGCTGGGCGGACGATTGTAAATGGCGATATGAATTTCGACCAGCGCAAGCTGGTCTTCGGAGACTGCATCAGCATTCCGAATTGCGATTTCTACACATTTAAGTTCACAGGCACGGCGCTGCGTTACCTCGGCCAGGGTGGATCGCTTCAGGGGCTCGATCTTTCGGTGGATGTGCCTCAAGGGCGCATTCTTCACACGGTAAATCTCGAACTGAAGAAGGGTGGATTCATGGGAATCATCGGCGGTTCGGGACAGGGTAAATCGACGCTCATGAACTCCCTGTGCGGGATCGTGCCGGCGACGAGTGGCGGCGTCTATGTCGATGGGGCGGTGCTCGGTTCGCCTCGGGATGTGACCCGCGCGGGGATAGCCTACGTGCCGCAGGACGATATCGTTCACAAAGAGCTCACGGTCGAAGAAGCGCTCTATTACAGCGCCCGCCTGCGGCTCCGGACCACTCCTTCGCAGCTCAAGGATTTGCTCGACGCGACGATCGACACCCTCCGGCTTACACCGCATCGCGCCAAGCGGATCACCAATCTTTCCGGCGGCCAGCGCAAGCGCGTCAGCATCGCGTCGGAACTTTTGGTCGGACCCGACTATATCTTCCTCGACGAGCCGACTTCCGGCCTCGATCCACAGACGGAGCGTTCGCTCATGGGCGAGCTTTCCCTGCTGGCGCGCCATAAGCGAATCGGCGTGGCGGCCACCACGCACGTCTTGCAGAATTGCCACGTCATGACGCAGCTCGCGTTCATATCGCGGGGCCGCCTCATCTTTCACGGTCATCCGGTCGATGCCGTCCGGTTCTTCATTCTGTCAGGAAGTCCGGAGCGCGCCGCCCTCAATTGGCGTGCGAGCACTTCGACGGTCCCGGCAAATGGATCCGAGGAGCCTGGCGGTTCATACGATCAGAACGGCGAGCGCGAGGAATTTTCTGAAGCCGACCTTCTCAGCAAGGTCGCCAATATCTACGACATCGCCCAAGACACGACGAAGCCCGTTCCCGATCAGGACAGGGAATCGGAAGCGTGGCAAAACGCGTATCACGATTCGAAGTTTTTCACTCCGCCCGCGCCAATGCCGGCCAATCCGGCGAAGATCGCGCCGCCGCAGCAGGTTCCTGCCCTGACGTGCCTCTGGCTTCTCATCTCGCGCCAGTGGAAGATCCTGATCTCGTCGAAGCTGAATTACCTTTTCCTCGCGGCCCAGGCTCTCGTAATCGGGCTCCTCATTAGCTGGGTGAATGAGAATCTGGTGTTGCAGATGTTCCTCGCGTTGATTGCCACGCTTTGGTTTGGGTGCAGCAACGGCGCGCAGCAGATCGTTTCGGAATTGGCGATCTTCCGCCGCGAGCGCCTCGCGGGCCTTGGAATTCACACCTATCTGGCAAGCAAGTTCCTCTTCTACGGAGTCATCACCGCGCTCCAGGGGATCATTCTGTTTTCGATGATTTTGATCACTTCACCGATCTTTCATCCGGAATCGAATGCGGACGACGTCGAAGCGCAGGAAGAGTACGACAAGCAGGTGAGTGAAGGTCACAACCCCGAGAAACCCGAGGTCATGGTCGCGGACTTCACCGGGCATACGCGGAACAAGACGGTGCGGGAATTCCGGAAGGCCTTCTTCGACGACGATTGGTCGTCTCTGTCCAAGGGAAAAACAAATCACGACTTTAGCGACGCGCCAGCCCCTGCGGCTTCTGTAAGCCCAACGAAGAATCCGGCGGATTTCGAGGTAATGGGCGACGATCCCGTTGCGGGCAAATCGGCATCGAAGCAAGGCCGGGTGGTGTACATGAATCCGGCGAATCTTTCACCCGACAGCGGGGAGTATCTGCTGCTCGAAAAGGTTGCGTTCTTCCTGCGTGTGCAAGACAACGCGCTGGATTCTCTCGGAGTTAAAAAAGTCATGCTGGAGCCAAGCCAATCGGTCGCGCTGTTGCGGTTCGATTATGCCCGCTCGTGGAAAGGTTTCTTTTTCCATCTGATGATTATCCGTTTCGGAGCTTTGCTGCTCGGCGCCCTGGTGGGCGTAGCGCTCGGAATAGCGGTCTCTTCACTCGTGGACACTCCCACGCAATCGGTAATGTGGGTGCCCCTTATTCTCATTCCACAGATTCTGTTCGGCTCGTTCGTCGTCATCATCCCGGAGATGAATGACGCCGTCCTCGCGTTCAGCAAAGCGCTCCCAAGCTTCAACCTCCAGGAGATGATGGATGTGGGGCTCGTCTATGGGCGCTTGGCTCCGCGCCTCACAAACCAGACTAAAATCCCGGCTTTCCTTTCCAATCCGCCGAATTCGGACGAAATCGTCAAGTGGTCCGATACTTCGGGGGGCAAACACGAGACCAAGTACGACCGCATCTCGCAGGTGAATAAATCGTGGCAGAATCTCACCGTGAGTCGGGAATTGCTCGGAATGCGGGATAAGGAACGGAACGATCGCGGTGACATCGTGAACCAGGTCGAAAAACGGGCGGACGTTCAGGTGGCCCGGGGCGATCTGTACTCAAATACTGGTCCTGCGCGATTGAGCGGCTTCATCCTGGTAATTTGGGCCATCGGCTGTTACACCGTCGCTGCGGTGGCTCTCTACAAGCGCCAAACGGGCCGGTAGTCGAAAAAGGCGATCACGGATGCGGACTCAAAACATCGGCGGATCGCTGCTCTTGGCAGCCGGGGCGGGCCTTATTTCATGGGGCCTTTTCCGCCCGCTCGTATTCGTTCCGGTAATCCACGATGTCGCGTACATGGACAATGACGTGGCCGGCATACGCTGCACGTATCTCGCGTACGTGCTGATCGGTCTGTTTGCAGCATCGGTTGTCCTTTCGTTCCTTCCTCGCTTCGGCTTTGGAAAACTTGCTGTTCTCGCGGTCGCCGCGTTCGGCGCGCTGGGATGGTCGCTATACGAGATTTACCGGTACCGATGGGGGACGCTCGAGGAATTCGCAAGCATGGGCATGGTCTCCATTGAGACGATCCGCAAAGGTTTGCGGCCCGAATTGGGGCTCTGGCTGATAGTCGGGGGTCTTTTGGCATGGCTGGCGGGATTATGCGTTCATTTCTGTTCGTGCCGGAGGAAACGCCCCGCCGCGATTGGCAACATGACGGAAGCGTCGGAAGTCGTTCCGCTCTGAGCAAGCGGCGCGTCATCGTCTGTGGCGGCGGAGCAGCGGGATTTTTCGCCGCGATCGCCTGCGCGGAGGCTTCCCCGGATGTCGAGGTGTGGCTGCTTGAAAAGGGTCCGCAATTTCTCTCAAAGGTTCGCATATCCGGCGGGGGCAGGTGCAACGTGACCCACGCTTGTTTCGATCCGCTGGCGCTCGCGGAAAACTATCCGCGCGGCGGAAAGGCTTTGATCGGTCCGTTCCACCGCTTCCAGCCGCGCGATACGGTCGAGTGGTTTGCCAGGCGCGGCGTCCGCCTCAAAACGGAGCAGGATGGCCGCATGTTTCCCACCACCGATTCTTCCGAGACAATCGTCGAGTGTCTCGTAAACGCGGCAAGGAAGGCTCGCGTTCAAATGTGGACTCGCAGAAGCCTCGAGTCGGCCGTGCGCAAAATACTGGGCGGATTCACAACTGTATTATCCACCGGTGAAACGGCAGACTGCGATTCGCTCATTCTCGCGAGCGGCGGATGCCGGACAGCGTCTGCCGGAGCGCTTGCAGAATCGTTGGGGCACCGCATCGAACCGCCTGCGCCGTCCTTGTTCACGTTTCACATCGACTCGCCGTGGCTGAAGGATTTGCCGGGACTTTCCGTTGAAGATGTCGAGGTGTCGATCCCATCTACTAAATTACAGGAGCGCGGACCGCTGCTGGTGACGCACTGGGGCGTCAGCGGGCCCGCGATTTTAAAGCTCTCAGCCTGGGGCGCTCGCACTCTGCAGAGCCTCGGTTACCGTTTCATTCTTCGGCTCAACTGGCTCCCCGGTTGCAATGCCGAAACGACCGCCGCCGCCCTGCATTCCCATAAAAACGAACATCCGGCCAAGCTCGTAGTGAGCGTTTCGATCCAGCCCCTGCCCGCCCGGCTTTGGGAAAAACTTGTCGCCGAAGCCGGCATCCCTCAAACCACGCGATGGACCGTCATATCGCGCACGCAGCTCGCTTCTCTCGTTAACGCGCTCTGCCGAATGGAACTTACCGTAGTCGGAAAGAGTCTTAACAAGGATGAATTCGTCACTTGCGGCGGGGTGCGCCTCCGCGAAGTCGATTTCAAGACGATGGAAAGCCGCATCTGCCCCGGCCTGCACTTTGCCGGGGAATTGCTCGACATCGACGGGGTCACGGGGGGCTTCAACTTTCAAGCCGCGTGGACCACAGGCTGGATTGCAGGCCGCTCCGCTGCGAACGGGCGGACGCCGGAATCGAGTGAGGAAGTGTTCGGAACCCGTTGACAGCGGTTCGTTCCCCGCTACACTGCGCCCTCTTTTCCCAAAGCACCGCCGCAACATCTTATGAAACGCACCTATCAACCGTCCAAACGCACCCGCAAGCAACAGTTTGGGTTTCGCACGCGCATGAAGACGAAGAACGGGCGCGCCATCCTCGCGCGGCGCCGCCAGCGCGGGCGCAAGCGGCTCCTTCCAAAGGGCGTCGAAGTGCATTTCGCGCGGCATACCGATCTGAACAACAACGCGGCGAAGCGCATGGCCCAGCGCAAACAACGTCGCGCCACGGCTTCCGCTCTGCGCCGTTCGGCAAAGCCGGCTGCCGCCGCTTAGGCCGCACGCATCGTGCGCAGTGCTTTTGCGCCGATCGCCTGCGCAGTCCGCTGCTGCCATCTCTTCCATGCGGCTGCGTTTTCCAAAATCGGGGCGCCTCGCGCGCTCCTCAGAATTCGACAAGCTCAAGCGAGAGGGCGTTTCTTTTCACGGCAAATTCATGGTCGTAAGCGTCATCAAATCTCTCTCTCCAAGCGCTCCGGCTCGCGTCGGCATCATTACCTCACGCCGGGTCGGCGGCGCTGTCGCCCGCAACAAGGTGCGCCGGCGGTTGCGCGAGATCTTCCGCCACGCGCGACCCGAGTTGCTCGATGATATCTGGATGGTCATTGTAGCCCGCCAATACGCAACACGTGCGACCTTCGACGATTTGCGCAGGGAATGGCGCCAGCTCGCCCGCCGGGGCGGTGTGCTTAAGCCCGAGGCCCCTGCCCCATGCTCTTCCTAATCCGGCTCCTTATTCGCGGCTACCAGCTTTGCATTTCCCCGGTCTTATCGCTCCTGACCGGCCAGCCAAACGCCGGCTGCCGCTTCCAGCCAACCTGCTCCCGTTACTTCCTTGAAGCTGTCGAGACGCACGGCATCCTCCGTGGCTCATGGCTCGGGGTCAAACGGATCGGACGCTGCCACCCGTGGGGTGGCCACGGATTCGATCCGGTGCCTCGCAAATTTTGAAACGCAAGACTGAACATTTATAATGGACCGAAAAGGAATCATCGCTGTCGCCCTCGCTGTCGTCGGCCTCATTTTCTGGCAGACCCAGTATTCCCGCCAAATGGCGGCGTACCAAAAGGCAAAGCAGGCGTACGACGCAGCCGCCGCGGACAAGGCCAAGACCGAGCATCCGGAGACCGCCGCGGCTTCCACGGCATCCACCCCACCGGCCGCCCCGGAAGGCGCGAACCCGGAACCGCCAAAAGCTCCCGAGAAAGTGGAGGAAAAGATCGACGACGTCCTCAGCCCGTCTCCCGAGCATCCATCGGCGCAGTACAAATTCACGAATTTGGGAGGCGGCATCGCCCAGGTGGTGCTTCTGGAAGGCAAACAGCCCGGCAGCGCGGCGTCCGACGTCACGCTCAATGGCTTTGGAGATGTGCCGATCGGCGCGATCACCGAACACGCGGACGAGGACGTCCGCGCACCTTTCACCGCCACTGTGGATCCCGTTTCCGGCGTGGCGACCTTCGGACGGACAGACGCGCGTCATCTTCAGACCGAAAAGAAATTCACGCTTTCGCGAGACTCGGATTACCGCCGCCTCTACCTCATTGGGCTTGACGTCACGTTTACCAACCGGGGCGCGGCTCCCATTCAGATAGGCAGCTACTACGTGCATACCGGATCGGCGGGGCCGATCCATCGGCAGGACAGGACGTTGTACACCGGCTTCGATTATTTCAACGGCAGCAACTTCTTTAAAAGCGTGGCGCAATTTTCGAGCGGAGGCGTCTTCGGATTTGGACGCAAGGACGCTCCTGTCCTCGCTCAAAGCGCGCCGGACGTCGCGTGGGCGGCGGTGACGAACCAATACTTCAGCACCATCGTGACACCTGGCAACGCGAAAGGTTCCGCCGTTTGGGCGCGAAAGTTTAGCGTAAGTGACGAGGAATTGAACCGCCTCCTGCCAGCCCCGAATCAAGCGGCGCCGAAAGATCCTCTCCTCGCCGTGCAAGGCGCGCTCGGAATGTCCGGCTTCACGTTGGAACCCGGACAATCGGCAAGCCAGCACTTCGACATCTACGCTGGCCCCCGAGAGTACAGGACACTGAGAACGATGACCGCCAACCAGAGCGAAATCATGGACTTCGGTTACGTGAAGCCCGTGAGCGTGCTTCTGCTCGATTCGATGAACTGGCTTCATGCACACCTCGGCTCCTACGCCGCTGCGATCATCGTTCTTACGCTCATTGTGCGCGGCCTGATGTGGCCGCTGCAAAACCGACAAAATCGGATGATGAAGCAGATGCAGCAGCTTGCGCCGAAGATGGAGGAGGTTAAAAAGAAATATCAGGACGATCCGGAGAAGATGAGCCGCGAGACGATGAAGCTCTACGGCGACTACGGCCTGAATCCGCTCTCTCAAGTGACGGGCTGTCTCCCCATGCTGCTGCAAATTCCGATCTTCTTCGGGCTGTTCAACATGCTGGGAAAAGCCGTCGAATTGAGAAACAGCCACTTCTTCTGGGTGCATGACTTGTCCCAGCCCGACACGATTGCGATGCTCCCAGGGCTTGGGATTCCGATCAACATCCTGCCGATCTGCATGGCAGGGACGATGTTTTTGCAAATGCGGCTGACGCCCCGGACCGGCGATCCCGCACAGCAGAAGATCATGATGCTGATGCCGTTTGGGTTTGTCTTTTTCTGCTACAATTACGCGTCGGCGCTGGCTCTTTACTGGACGGTGCAGAATCTCGTTTCGATGGTTCAGCTCTACGTTACGCGAAATCAAAAAATACCGATCTTGCAGAAAGTCGCGCCGGCGTCCAAAAAGAAGCTGCGCCGATGATGAAACCATGAGCTTGAATCCCCGAGACACGCTGGACAACATGTTGGGCCTTCTGGGCTTCGTGTGCGATATTCGCGAATCCGAGGATGAGTTTGGGATTCATCTGCAAGTTTATACACCTGAGAAGGAGCGGTTAATCGGGCACGACGGCGAGATGCTCGAAGACATGCAGCTTCTGCTCAACCGGGTGCTCCAGGCGCGGGACAAGAACGCTCCGAAGGTTCAAGTCGATATCGAGCACTACCGCACGATGAAGGAAGATGCTCTCGCGCAGCGAGTGCGCCATCTCGCCGATGTCGTGCGGCAGACGGGGCGCTCTTACCAGCTTGAGCCGATGAACGCCTATGAGCGCCGCATCGTCCACACGCTTTTCAAGGACGATCCGGAGGTCATGACCTGGAGCCCACCAGATGATTCTCGCGTAAAGCGGATCACGCTCAAACGCCGCCCTCAACCTGCCGCGTAGCGCAGCGGATGCGGCTAACATGAGCAGCCATGGCATCGAAGTGCGACTCAAGTCAGCATCCGGTCATTAAGGAAAATGCTCGGATGATCCTCCAAGCAACGGAGCTTGACAGCCCGCGTCGCCGCGCCGATGGTGGTAATTCGTCTCGGCACTGTTCGCGAGCCGCAGATTTTTCGGAAGTTCCGGTTGACAAACAGACGCGTGGCTCCCACCGTCTCCACTCCTTTTGTCCCAGCCGGTGATCCAACGCGCTATGTCCAGTCAATTCCTCGAAGAAGCCATGAAAGTCATCCCAAACCAGCAGGTGCTGGTCAACGTCGTTTCAAGGCGTGTTCGGCAGCTTTCCCAAGGCCATCGCCCGATGGTTGAGACCGGTCCGCGGATGGGCTTCTCGGACATCGCCTTGCGCGAAATCATTGAGGGAAAGCTCACGTTTGAACTTCCTCCGGCTACACCCGCCAGCGTGTAGCCGCTTCGAGGCGGGTTGCTGCTTCGTCGCGCATAGGCGAAGGATCCCTTCGTGAGCACTGAAATCTCCGTAAATCGCAAAGCGCTTCGAGATTTTCACATCCTCGAAAAAGTGGAAGCCGGAGTGGAACTCCGCGGCACCGAGGTGAAATCGATTCGCGCCGGGTTTGCAAATCTGAGCAATGCGTTTGCCCGGATCGAAGGGGGGGAAGCCTTTCTATACGACGCCGATGTGCAGCCATACGCGAAAGCCAGCTTCGAGCAACACCTGCCCAAGCGCCGGCGCCGTCTTTTGCTGCACCGCTCGGAAATCGAGCGCCTCCTGAGTCTCTCTCAAGTCAAAGGCCACACCATCGTGGCGCTCCGAATGTACTGGAAGGGGCATCGGGTAAAGGTCGAACTCGGCGTCGGAAAGGGCAAGGAAATGGCTGATCAGCGCGCCGACTTGAAGGAGCGCGCGACCAAGCGTGAAGTCGAGCGCGAGGTCTCAAGCTTCAATCGCCGGCACGGCTGAAGCTCCTCGCGACTTTGCCCAATCCGTCATCCCCACTACCCGCGCCTTAAAACAACATTTGCGCGACAGCGAGCGCCTTTAAGTACACACGGTGGCGGCCCCCGAAAGTAAGTTCGTCGTCTAGGAGACTCGCTATATCTTCCCGCCCGCCCGGCAGCAAATGTTGATGGTGCTTTCCCCCAACCGGCCGCACTTCAGCCCGGTAAAATTGGGATCCTCTCTCGCACTGAATCCGCACCGCGCATTGTGAGGACAGAAATTCGCACGCGCCGATCGTCGGCCCTTCCGCTGTCTCCAGTTGCACTGCGACCTCAGCGCCCTCGGCGGTTCGGAAAATATATCCCTTCCCATCTCGCCGAGATAACTCCCATCGAAGTTGAGCCGCGATCCAGGCCGCGAAGAGCAGCGCGGTCGATCGCGAATCGGTGGCATGCGTCACGCTGAAATGGGTAATGCGCGGGATCTCCGCCAGCACATCAGGATGATCGAAGGTCTGCGCCGCTGCCTGCCGCAAATGGAGACTGCGCGTCCAGTTTAGGTCGCACAGGATCATTCGGGATCCAGCCTCTTTCCGGGATTTCTCGAGGATCGCAAATTCCCGGGCAAGATCCTCCCAGTTCCGGCTGTCGAATAGCAGCCGATCCACCCATGTCCAGATATGCGCATTCACCGATTCATCCCACGGCCCCCGCCACCACAGGTAGAGCGGCAGATCCGAATCGAGATTCGCGAAGAGAACGCTCGCAAGCAGATGCTCGGCAGACCCATCCAGCACGATCGTGATCTGCTCGCAGCAGACCTGGCTCGCCCCCGCCCGGCTCAGGTGGCAGTGCGCATTGATCCAAGCTTTTACTCCGGATTTCGCGGCTGACGGGTCCGTCGCCAATAGCATCGCCCTGCACGCATGGTCTCTCGTAAATTCAGAAATCAGCCGCGTATTCTCATCCAAACTTTCCGTTCCCGGGGTGAAGACGACGAAATTCACGAGCGATGCGCGCGATTTGGCGCCTCCAGAGGCCTCCCACAGCTTCTTCAATTCGCGTGAGATCTGCCCGAGTTCCAGCGGCTGTCCCAATAAAGAGGAGTCGAAAGCCATCTTGCGATATGCCGTTCCTAGAGTCGGCGCCAGGCGCGTCCGTCCCGCTCCAGCAGGGCGTCTGCCTCCGCCGGCCCCCATGTCCCCGACGCATAGTTGCACAAGGGCGGCGGCGCGGGATTCTCGTGCCACGCCTGCTCGATGCTATCGATGAAGGCCCAAGCGTGCTCAACTTCATCCCGGCGGGCAAAAAGGGTCGCATCGCCGCTCATTGCATCGAGCAGAAGCCGCTCATAAGCCTCGGGACTCGCCTTGCCAAAGCTTGTTCCATAGTGAAAATCCATCTTTACCGGCTCGATCCTTAACTGCGCGCCCGGGCGCTTGGCTTGAATCCGCAGCGAGATTCCCTCGTCGGGCTGAATCCGGATAACCAGCACGTTCGGACCGACCGCAGTCTCATCTCGATTGAATAGCACGCCGGGCGCGTTCTTGAACTGGATCGAAATCTCCGCGCCAGACTTCGGCAGCCGCTTCCCCACGCGCACATAAAATGGCACATCCGCCCAGCGCCAATTGTCGACGTTCACTTTGACCGCTGCATAGGTCTCAGTCTGCGACGTCGGACTGACGCGATCTTCCTCGCGATAGGCCCGCACATCTTTGCCCTCGATCGCCCCGGCGCCGTACTGGCCGCGGACTACATCCCGCGCAACATTTTCGAAGGTCATCTGCCGCAATGAGCGGAGCACCTTCACTTTCTCGTCTCGCACGGAATCGGCGGTGAGATCCGTCGGCGGCTCCATCGCGACCAGGCATAGGAGCTGAAGCAAATGGTTCTGCACCATGTCTCGCAATGCCCCAGCGCTCTCGTAGTACGGCCCCCGCCCTTCCACTCCAAGCGGTTCGCTCGCGGTAATCTGCACATGATCGATGTAGCGGTGATTCCAGAGGGGCTCGAAAATGCCGTTCGCAAACCGCAGGACCATGATGTTCTGCGCGGTCTCCTTTCCGAGATAATGGTCGATCCGGTACGTCTGCTCTTCATGAAAGACATTGTTAACGACCTGGTTCAATTCCCTGGCGCTGGCGAGATCCGAACCGAACGGTTTCTCGACGATCACCCGCGCCCAGCTTCCTTCCGGAGCGTGGTTCAATTCAAATTTTGCGAGCTTCTCGAGGATGCCCTCGAATTCCTTTGGCGCGACCGAAAGATAGTACAGCCGATTTCCTTTAGTCCCCCGCTCCGCGTCCAATTTCTGCAGCCGCTCGGCGAGGGAGCGGTACCCTTCGTCTTCCCCAAATTCGCCCCGATGATAGAAAATGCGCGGCCCGAAATCGGCCCAAACTTGCTCATTCAACCCTTGCCGGGAAAATTTCTTAAGCGCGTCCTCGAGTTCGTCGCGGAATTGCTCGTCGGTCTTCTCACGCCGGGCAAAGCCAACGATCGAAAGAGCGGCGGGCAGATCGCCATCCGCTGCGATGTTATAAAGAGCCGGAATGAGCTTGCGGTAAGTGAGATCCCCGGAGGCGCCGAAGATCACCACGTTGCAAGGTTGCGGCATCGGACGGCTCGAAAGCCCTTCACGGAGCGGATTGGGTGCGGTCGATTGATTCAAAGCGTCTCGCGTTATGGATGGAACGGTGAACGGAGCAAAGCCAAATCTCCCGCAACAGCAACCAGGGAGTGAACTTGCCGAGCTAGAATCGTTCATCCCAGCCCGGCAGAACGTAAAATTTCGTTGAACACTTACGAGCAAACCGGTACGACGCTCGCCTATGCCATCCCCTCGCATGACCAAATACGAACTTCAAACCGCCCTCGCCGAACACGTCCTGACAGACCGCAAAACGGCAGCCGCGTTCCTCCGCCTTCTCGCCGAAATCGCCTACCGCGAAACAAAGAAGAAGGGGGAATTTGTGATTCCCGGCATCGGCAAGCTCGTGAAGCAGAAGCGCAAAGCGCGCATGGGTGTGAATCCAAAGACGGGCGAGAAAATCAAAATCGCCGCGAAGACCGTCGTGAAACTCCGCCTGGTCAAAGCCGCCAAAGAGAGCGTTTTGTAGTCTCGGCTCGCCTGGCGAAGGCGTCTTTGAGCAGTCTGAAGGCCCACGCGGCGCCGCTCGCTTTTGTGGGCATCAGACAGCGCCTCGTTTTCGCAGGCGCCGATGGCTGTTGCTTCGGACAACTTCCTCCAGTCCTTGAACGTGACTTCGCCGGTCGCTGTCGTAACCTGCGTTGTCAGCCGGCGTTTCCCTCATGACGCCCCGACTCATTGCGCTGCTCTCATTCGCCTTTATCTCCGGCGCGCTCGCAGAGTATGCGTTCCTGAGAACGGCTCGCTCCGGTCCGGCATCGCCAGCGCACGCAGACTTAAATTCGGCTCATGCGGAGCCGCAATCCATCACCCGTTTCCCGTCGGTCTCCGAAGCGCGCACGCCTTCGACCATCTCTTCACTCGATGCGGAAGCACCACCTCTACGATATCGCCCTCTCGCTAGACGCCAAGGGCATGGTCGAGGCCGATAAGTTTCCGCCTTCGGAACTCGATTGGGCTCAACACACCCTCCTCTCACGGTGGCTCGATCTGGACGACGCCGCCGCGTTCGATTGGAGCCGAAAACTCCCCAACGAAGAGCACCAGCACACGATGCTCCGCGAGTTTTTCCATTCGCTTGGTTTGAAAGATGCTTCCGCCGCAGTCTCTTTCCTCGGCGCGCTGGGAAAAACCAATCACTCCGATGAGTTCCGCTCGGAACTCTTCGACGGCTGGGCCGAAACCGATCCCGCAGGTGCGGCCCATTACGCCATGCAACTCCCGCGGAAAGCCGATCGAGATGCCGCTTTGGGCACTGCGATCCATGGGTGGGGCGAGAAGGATCCGCAGGCTGCCCTGGCATCGGTCAATCAAATCGCCGATCCCAGGATGCGCGCTTCGGAGATGAGCAACGTCATGAGGGGGTGGGCCTCGAACGATCCGAAAGCTGCGGCGGCTAGCGCTCTCGGTCTCGCGCCTGGCAAAGTACGGGATGCAGCCGTGCTTCAGGTGCTCGAAAGCTGCGTTGCCGAAGATCACGACCTGTCAATCCGCCTTCTCGCCGAACTGCCTCGCGCTTCCGATCGGGCCAATGCGATCTCGAACATTGCGTTTCGACTCGGTAACAGCGACCCGAAAGCCGCCGCGGACTTCGTGCTGCAATTACCTCTGTCGAGCCAGCAAAATGTGGCGATGAGTATCGCCCGCAACTATGCGCGGCAAGACGTCGCGGGCGCTCTCCAATGGGCCGCCGCGCTGACAAGTCCAGACACTCGCAATCAAGCCACCACGTCCATCCTGCAATCGTGGGCAGAGGATGATCCACGCGCCGCGGCCAACTACTGCGTGAAGAACGTGCCCGACGACACGCAGGCGATCTCCAGCGTCGTGTCAGACTGGATGCAGACTGATCCCCAAGCAGCGCTGAGTTGGGCTTCAGCGCTTCCGGAGGGCAAGCAGCGTGATCAAGCGCTCTTCCGCGGCCTTCGCCAGCTTGCCGACACGGATCCAACGCGAGCGATCGATTACGCGCGAAATTCTATGCAAGGCGCAGGGCAGCAATCCGCTCTCTCGGAGATTGCAACGGCTTGGGCGGCAAACGAACCGCAAGCGGCGGGCAACTGGGTGCTCCAAAGCGGGATCGATGTGAATGGCTCAATCGCATCGAGCATTGCGAGCACTTGGGGCCAGCAAGATCCGCAAGCGGCCGCCTCCTGGCTCATTCAGAATGCGAAGGAACCAGCCGGTTCCATTGGCAACGTGCTCCGCAATTGGGCGCGGCAATCCCCAGCCGATGTCGCGGCGTGGATGAACCAGATCGCCGCGGGTCCGATCCGCGACAACGCCATCGTGGCCTTCACCGGCGCTGTCGAGCAATCCGATCCCGAGACAGCGGGCGCGTGGTCGGTCTCCATCGGTGACGACGCGCAGCGCCGGAACGCCATTCGCAACGTCGTGTCGAATTGGATGAATCAGGACAAAAACGCCGCCAAAAGTGGCTCGGAAATGCGCCCGGCATTCCGGAAGATCTCCGCGCGAGTCTCGTAAAGCAGATGGCAAATCGATAAACGGAGCCGACCCTCGGACTGGGAGCGGGGCCCCTTATCGATACTTATTTCCTGCGCTTCATTCCGGCAAAAATCGCAGCTCCTAGCGCCGCAAACGCGAGACTTCCAGGCTCTGGCACCGTGACGACCTCCAGCACCGGCCGACTCCCTGGGCTCGAGTCGTTTTTTGAATTGAACAGCGCGACGATTTGTGTGTCAGCGGCGGAGAGGTAAAGACTCACCACATTCCCCGCCTGTGCATCCGCCAGGAAGCTCGGCGCGAGCGTGAGCGTATAGACCGCAGCGCCTGTCGTGGCGCCACTAAAGGCGAACGCGCCGAGCCCGGCGTCTCCAGCCGAAAAGTAATTGCTGTGATTGGTGAAATTCAGGTCTGCGGGGTTCATGTCGGTCGCATTCGGTGTTCCAGTCCCTTCGACCCACGAATCGTTCTGAAGCCATGTCACATCCAATCCACCCGCCGAATTTACGTTTGTGCCGCCGGGCCCCGCGAGATTCCCGTTGAAAATGCCGTTGTTCGGACTGGCTGCATTGAGCTGAAGGCTTATCGATTGAATCGTGAGACCCACCACGCCTGACAGGTCAAATTTCAGGAAGCTGTCAAACTCACCCTTGGGCGCGCCTGCCGGTGCGACTGCCAGGGCGCCCGCGACGCCGTAGTTGTTGTCGGGATGAGCGGAATCCACAAACGAGTCTGCGATCGGGTTTAGCGTCAGCGTCGCCGCCACCGCTGGCAGGGCGGAGAGGGCGGCAGTCGCAAAAAGAAGAAGGCGCAGGGTTTTCATCGGGAGGATGACATTTAACGGTCTTGCCTGTCGTTTGCCAAGCGTTTTGCAAACGACTATTTGCGGCTGTCGTTCCCGCGCGCGATACAATTCCGACTTCATGGCAGCCACCACTCCCGCCGAATCTCCGCGGCATCGTCGCGCACGGTTTATTCACGGCCTCGTGGCCCTGCTCACCGCAACTGCGGTCTTATACTTTGCGTGGCCTGTATATCGCGCGTGGTTCAAGATCGAAATCGACACGAACGAAGGTTGGAACGCCTATTTCGACGATGCGGCGCTCGGCAGCATGCCCCTCTACCCTGCCCCGTCGCAGTTGATCACAAATAATTACCCGCCGCTCTCGTTTCTCATCGTCGGCGCACTGGGCCGCGTGATCGGAGACACGATCCTTGCAGGCAGGCTCCTCTCCCTTGCGGCGGTCGCAGCTCTCGCCGGCGCAATCGCCTTGTGCGTACGGCGTCTGGGTGGGGACCGGCTCGGCGCGATCGTCGGCGCCTCGTTATTCGTGGGGATGATGTCGCGCTCTTTCCTCCGGTACGTCGGCATGGACGATCCGCAGTTGCTGGCGCAGGCCGTGATGGCCTTTGGCTTTGCGGCCTTCCTCGCGGCACGCCAGCGGGATCGGGGCTTCGTCTGGCCGATCCTGCTGATGGTCGCGGCTGGGTTTATCAAGCACAACATCATCGCCATGCCCTCCGTCGCGGTCTGCTGGCTCCTCCTGTACCGCCGGAGCGAGGGGGTGAAGTGTGTCGCTGCCGCCGCGGTCGCCATCACACTCGGTTTCGCCGCTTGTTATGTGGCGTACGGTCCGAATTTCGTGTCGAATATGTTGACCCCGCGGGTCAGTTCGATGGCGCGCGCGTGGCACGGGATCGGTCATCTCAAGTGCCTGGACGTGGCGCTCATCGTGTACGCGTTCATCGCTTATATCAAACGACGCGATCCCTCCGTGCAACTTTGCTCTTTCTGGATCCTCCTGAGCCTTGGGGTCTATTTCCTTCAGAAAATGGGATCGGGAGTGGACGTCAACGCGGCGTTCGATCTCATCATCGCCTCTTCCGTGGGAGCCGGGCTCGCCTGCACCCATGCGGCCTCAATCCGCGCGCAACGCCTGCTGCATCGCGGCCTCGGCCCGTCCATATGGCAGACTGTGCTCCTGCTAGCGCTCTGCTGGCGCATGGTCCCCTTCAAGCGCCTCGAATCGCTTCCCGCCACGCGGCTTCTGTTCGATAAGACCTTGCGCTATGAGATCGGAATCCGCGAGCAAGCCATGGCCGATAGCGTCGCCTTGGTCAAGGCAACCCGTGGCAACGTCATGTGTTCCAATTTCGTCTGCTACCGCGCTGGCAAACCGTATGCCGTGGATCGCTTCAACGTTTCCCAGCGCATGGCAAGGGGTACTCTGCCGCGCACAACCTACAGCGATTTGATCAAACGCGGAGAGTTGACGAAAGTCGAAACCGATCCGCGTGCCGATTGGGATGAGCCAGCCTACCAGTAGGCGGGAGCGATCCCGATGTTTCCCTCACTCAGCAACTCGCCACGGGGATCTGTCGCTCCATGTTTTCAGAGCATTGGTCGCCCACTCGGCAGATTGGTCCGTGTGGCACGCGTTGCACGCGTTCGGAATCTTCAACGATTCCGTCATTGTGGGACTGACAAATCGAAACGTGTGGCTTCGCACATTTACGTCGGCGATTGTCTGCGCAATCTTCGGCATGTGACAGGCGATGCAATCGCTGCCAGCGCTGCCGGCTTTGTGATGGGTGTGCTCCTCGATCGTGGCCGTCCGAGGTCCGCTCGGTGAATTCGGGCCGTGGCAGTCAAGGCACAGCGTGCTGGCCGGTTTCCGCAGCAGCGCGCGATTCTCCGTGCCGTGTGCGTCGTGGCAGGTATAGCAACTGACTCCGTGCGCGTACATCTGGCTCGTCACGTAGTCGTTGCCTTGCATCCGGTTTTTGTGAGCTGTTCCGTCCCCAAAATGCGTGAACGAAGTGGTCCCCAGCTTGTGATCTTCGAGTTTCCAAAAGTCCTTTAATTGCAAGGCCGGCTCGAATCCGACGGGCCAATCGTAGTATTTCCCGTCAATCGGGTTGTTCAAGGGGCGCCCTTGAGAGTGGCATTGGATGCAGGTGTCATTGCCCGCCACGTAGTCCATGCGGGCCGGATTCAGAATCGTGCCGCTCACCGCCTGCTTGATGTGCTCGCCGCCGGGCCCATGGCACTTCTCACATCCGACATTCCACTCGCTGACTTTCTTGGTTTTGATGTCGTAGTTGACCGAATGGCAGCCGTCGCACAGCGTCCCGGTTGGCCGCTGGAAATTGTCAGCCGGATAGAACGCGACCCACCAGTCATCTTTGGCTACGTATGGCCGCCATTTCTTGTTCGTGACATCCCACTGCACCGGGTAGGGGTAATAATCGTCCCCGACTTTTTTGAAATAACGCTGCTTCCATTTGCTCCCATAGACGAAAGCAACGTCGTCCACCGTAAACTGCACCATCGGATCGGCGTGAGCGAGATCAGGGATGATCGCTTCGGGATGTTCGCGAGGATCGCGCACGACATTGGCCATCAGCGTCTTCGTCCATCGGTCATAGATTTCGGTGTGACACTTTTGACACGTCGCGGAACCGACATAGTGCGCCGCCCGGGATGGCGGACCTTGCTTCGCTGTCGTGAGAGGCGCGCCCATCGCTGCCGTTTTTGGCACGTTGCGCAGATAAACTACCAGTTGCCACGTCTGCTGGTCGGGGAGCTGCCAGCCCGGCATGGCTGTATTGCGCACGCCGCTGCGGATAAAGTAGAAAAGTTCTCCGTCAGTCTTTTTGACGAAATCCGGTCCTTGGAGATCGATCGGAGGCGGATAGAGCCCGCCACTGAGGTGCGTCTTTCCACGTCCGTCGTAGCCGTGACACGCTTCGCACTTCGCTTGGTACAATTCGCGTCCAGCGAGCACATCCGCTTCCCCGCCGCCGAGAGGATTTTTTGACGCCTTCGCCGCGCTTGGAACACTCAAATCCACCAACCCTTGCGCCACGAAAGCTTCCAGCTTTGATGGATTTTGCCGGGCGATCAAACCGCCGGACACGACGTATCGGTAAAGGACGGCGATTCCCAAAATGGAAACTGCAAGGATCGTCCAGACGAGCCACATGCACCGTCGCGTAGATGGGGTCGGAGAATCAGTGATTTTCGGTGACTCGTCCATATTCGTTGGGTTGGGGTTCAGGCTTTGATCTTCTTTCGATTGGCGAACGTATGCCGTGTTTCGCTTCAACGTCTCCCAGCGCATGGCAAGGGGAACCCCGCCGCGCACAACCTACAGCACGTTGATCAAACGGGCGAGTTGACGAAAGTGAAACCGATCCGCGTGCCAATTCGAGGAACCAGCATACCAGCATACCAGCACGCGGGAGCGATCCCAAAATTTCCCTCGCCTTTTCATTCCGATGCAATAAAGTGCGCATCCCATTCTGGAAGGGTGGCTGAGTCCGGTTTAAGGCACTCGACTCGAAATCGAGCGTAGGGTTAAACCTACCGTGGGTTCGAATCCCACCCCTTCCGCCATTTCCACGGCTCCCGGTGTGGCTGTTCGCGATTCAAAAGGGGGATCCGTCCGGTGTCAGCGAAGCAGCAAGTCGCGGCGGAGCGGGCGCAAAGATGCTCACGTCGCGCGCCACCATTCGGCCTTTCTTGCTGATTTTGAGAGCCGCCTCCCCCGCCCGCCACCGCTTATTGGCTTTAATCACGACGAGCACGCCCTCCCGGCAATCCAGCGCCGGCACCGTATTGATACTTGTGAGGTTGTAGATGTGAGCCATGGCGGCCAAATCCATTCCGGCTGCCTTCTGTCCCTTCAACAACACTGTATCATAGGTCATACTGTAGTCCGTGACCGTCTGCCGGATGCCGAAATCGAAACCATCGATTTCCACGCGCTTGATAAGCCCTGGTCCCGGATACGCGCGATCCATGCGAATGCCGGCAAAGCCTTGTCCATCACCTGCGACGAGCTTCACGTCCTTGATCGCACCCTGGTTGCTCACCACGAAATCGATGCCGGCGGCCCCATTATTGCCGCTGCCAGTATTGACGGTCAGGTTGCGGATGGTGTTCTGGAAACCCTGGTTGTTGCCGCCGTCCTTGAACGGGTTTTCCGAAGCGGTTATGATGACGCCCTTGGGGTTCTTCTTGTCGGAGAAGCCCGCTGCGTTGTCGGCCAGCTTGATTACCACTCCGTCGCGGCTCTGGCCTTGGAGGCCAAGCCTGGCAAACCAACGGCCGTCTTTGCCTTTGTAAGCCAGCGAATCGGTAACGTTGTAGATTCCGTTGGGGAAGTAAACGATCCCGCGCGTCCCGAGTTGAGCGCTGATCGCCTTCTGAATGGCGGCGGTGTCGTCGGCGACTCCATCGCCCTTGGCCCCTTAGTCCCGCTTCACGTCAGCAATGCTGGCGTCTTGGGGAAATAAGCCGGCGAAGGCAGTGGTCGCTGTGGCGATGAAAAAGGCGCTTAAGAAGCGGAGGTGCATGGATGGTGAAGGTGGATAGTTTGAGGGTGCCAATACTCGGAGCGGTCATTCGCCCATTCGCGTGAGCCCTCTCAGGAGAGACAGGCTGCGGAGGAGGATCAAAAGGTGTTTCATAGCATTGAAAGCTCTGGATCGAGCGACTGTCGGAATCACGGATCGGTGGCCTCCGCGCTCGGCGCGGATTTCAGCCCGGCGGTGTTCACGGCGACGATGCGGTATTTCGCACCAGCCATCGGCGCGGGGTCGGTAAAGGTGATGGCGGGCGGTGGGTCATTGGGCGTGTCATGATAGTTGATCCCTTGGAAGACGGTGCTGTCGTCCATTTTTTCGGGCAGCGAGGCGAGCGGCGCGCCGTTGCGCTCGATGAGGAAGCCGCGCAGGCCGCTTTCCAAATCGGCGCGGATTTTCCACGTCAGTTCGCCGTCACGCAGTTGTACATCATGCGGCGCGGGCGGTGGCGTGGTGTCGGACACGCGCCCGGCGCGGACGTATTCGCTCCACGCTATCGCGATGCGTTCGTTGAGCAGCCACACGGCTTCATTCGCCGGGCCGGTGTAAGTCGCGGCGGGTTTTGCTTCGCTGGAAAAGGGCGCGGCGAGCCATGCGGCATCGGTCGGCATCGGATTGAGCGGGCCGGCCTTTTCCGGCAGGCGTGCAGCGAGAGCGGCGTCGAAAAAGGGGATGGCGAGATAACGCGAGCCACCGCAGTCGTGGCTGCTTTGCGGATCGACGGCGAGGCCGATGAGAGCGCCTTTGGCGCGCCAGTCGCGGAAGTGCGTGACCATACTTTCGTAGGCCTTGGAAAAACGCTCGTCGTCTTTCTCCTTCGCGCCGGGATTGCACATCACCGGCACGCGCAGCGCGGCATCGGGCACGGCAGGCGGCGGCGCATCGGTGAGGGTCCCCGTGGCGCCAAATGCCGAGCCGCTGCGCAGCCACACCGCCACACAATTCTCCGGCTCCAGCGCGAGCATGTAGCTGGCCCACCAACCCCCGCCGCTGTGGCCCCACAGACACCACGGCGCGCTCCCGATTTCCGGGTGATGCGTCTTTTCACCAAGCTCCCGCAGCGCGCGGTGAAAGATCTCGCGCGCCCCGCGCCGCGGATCGGCCCACGCGCCGCAATCGCTCTCCGGCGCGCGATACGAAGTGCCCAGGAGCGCACAATCCCATTTCTCCGCAAGCGCCCGCCAGTGCAGGTCTTGCGCGGCGGCGAGGCAACCCATCTGCGCACCCTGCCCGCACCCATGCTGATGCACGATCACGCCGCGCACGCGCCGCACTTTTGGCGGGAGCCAGAGGTAAAAATGAGCCTCGCACGAAAGCTCGCCGTCCGCCTTTGAAGATGGGTAGTCGAGCTGCACGACGTCATCGCCAGGGGCGGCGAGGAGTTGGCCGCAAAGGAACGCAGAGAGCGCAAAGAAGAGGGTGGGTAATTTCATGGGTAAGTCGAACGCTGCTCGCCCGTGGGCACGAGCGTGAGCGCGGCATCGGTGAAGGTGGCGCGGTCGCTTTCGCCAAGCTGCGAACCGGCGGAGGGCATGAAGACGAGCCGGGTCGCGGTGCGTGGGACTTCGACGAGGCCAGTGATCTCCTGCCAGCCATCGACTGCGGGCGGTGATGCTGCAACGAACCGCCGGTTGTGCGCGGAGGCCGTCCATTTCCCGTCGGTTGTTTTCCAGCCGATGCTCAGCGCGCCCAGACCGCGTCCTGCGCACTTCACGCGCAGCCGCACGGCGAGCACTGCGCCGGGCTCGACCTTGGCGATGAAACCGACGACGGCTTCCTTCGCGCCGCGAATTTCCACGCGCCCATCCGCGCAGGAAAACGCGCCGTGCGAACCGTCGGCCTGCCAGGTGAACCAGCCTTCGGGGGCGTTCCCTTCGGCTTTGGAAAAGTCGGCATTCGTCAGCAAGTTCGGCGGTGATTTTTCGGCGGCAAAGATGCGGTGCGCAAACGCTGCCGGATCGCGGGCGCGGGAAATCGCGTCCAGCGCGCCAGGCATTTTTTCCGGCCACATTGGCAGCTTCGTATCGCCACCCGGCCACCAGCGCGCTTGCTCGCCGTACAGCCACACGAGGCCATCGCTCGCAGCGAGCGCCGAAGCCAGATTCGCTGCGAGCCGGCCTTCGGATGACGAGCCGGTGCGGTCGATCGTCCACGGATTGCCGGGCGGATTGATGTGCGCGTCGAGGTAAAGGCTTTGCCCGATGCGAAGCTGGCGCGCAAATTTTTCGCGATGCTCCGACGCGAGAAACTCGGGCAGCCGCAGCCGCTCGCGTGTGAAGGCCGCGTCGTATTCCGCTGGCGAATTCGCGCGGTAGCCGATGTCCTCCGTGCCCTCGATGATCGTGAGCGTGGCGGGCGCGACTTCCATCCAGCCATCGACGAAGGCGGGCTGCAGCCCATAAGTGTCCGGCTCCAGCGCGCGCGTCACGTCGCCTACAT
The DNA here is from genome assembly GCA_038238905.1 of Chthoniobacterales bacterium. Lineage (GTDB taxonomy): Bacteria > Verrucomicrobiota > Verrucomicrobiia > Chthoniobacterales > Chthoniobacteraceae > JBBSFI01. The sequence goes on from JBBSFI010000042.1 coordinate 26,766, forward strand.
CGAGCAGCGGCAGCAGGTCGGAAAAAAGGCGGTAGCTGAAAATCGTGACGTTCGGAAATTCCTCCACCACCGCACGCATCACCTCGCGCCCGCGCTCGCGCGCCTTCACTCGATACTCCGCAAAAGTGTGCCGCGCGAACTCCGCTTGTGCCGCGTAGCAAAACTGCTGAAACGGCTTTTCGTAAGGCTCGGAATCGTAGAGCAGCCCGCGTAACCCGCCCTGCTTCGCCAGCCGCGCGAGCAGCCGCCAGTGATTCACCACTTCGCGCCAGCCCGCATCGTCGAACCAATCCACATCGCCCGGACTCGCATATAGCGTGAGATAAGTCTCACGGCACGTCGTCGTCTTCGCCGCGCGCAAATCCGCTAACTCAGCCGCGAAATCCTCCCACTGCCAAGGCTCGCGCGAAAAAGCATTCTGCGAGTCCACGCCGCGCCGCGTGGGCTTGATCGTCGTTCCGTCGAACACGGCCCACTTTTCAAACTCCGCGACGTGCTCATGAAACTGCGCGGGAGTCGGCGAATCCCAACCCGTGACGATGAGCGGCTGACGCGCGTCGGCAATACACGCGAGGACAAGGAAGAACCAAAGTCGCAGAAATGTTTTCATGGCTGGGTGCGATAAAGACCGATGACCGCGCTGTTCGGTTCCGCTTGGAATGCGGTGGCTCGCCGCCGTGCGTTTCGATGACTTGCAGCGCGCGGGTGGAACCGGGCTTATCGCCGGGAGGCAATGGATAAGTTTCATCGGCGGTGTTTTGAAAATTACAGACGCAGTGCGGATGTGGACACCACCCGCTCTACGCGCAATCACTTCACTGCGCTGCTGCTTTCTCCATCACCTCGCTCAGCTTCACCACTGCGCCGTTGCGGCGTTTGCTTTCGTCGGCGGCTTCCATGAAGGCGATGATCTCGACCGTTTCCTCGATGCTCACGGGGGCGACGGCGGTTTGGAAAAAGCGGACGATCTCGCGCACGAGCGGCGCGTAGCTGTCTCCCGCGGATTTCTGTTCGGCGAATCCATTCGCACCGAAGACCGTCACGCGATGCGGCGTCGGCTTTGTGCGCAACGCGTGGAGAACGCCGGTGCGTCCACCGCACCACGTTCCCGTCACCACATCGGTATCGGCGGTGTGCGTGCGCACAACGGATTCGCAGCCGCGACCGAGCACGGTGAAGAGCGCCTCGGTCGGGTGGATGCCATACCAAAACAGATCGGGGTGATGCTCCTCGATGGGTGACGGCCCGTAGGAAATCGCGCTGCGGCTTCCGCCCACGTCGGCCTTTTTCAGCTCCACCATGCTGTCGTAGTAGCGATACGCGGACGCCGAGAACACCGGCACTCCCGCGTCCTTCGCGAGCCGCGCAATTTCCATCGCATCGCGCAGCGAACCGCCGAGCGGCTTGTCAATGAACACGGGCTTCTTCGCCGCAATGACGGCCCGCGCCTGCGCGAGATGCGGCCTCCCATCCACGCTCTCGATGAGCACGCAATCCACCTCCGCGCACAGCTCTTCGATGGACGCGACACGCTTCACGCCCATCTCCTTTTCCAAGTTCGCGGCGTACTCCTCCACGCGCCCGATGCTCGATGGAATGTCCACGCTCCCACCTTTCAAAAACGCCACCACGCGCCCGCCCCCCGCGTGCCCCGGCGCATTCGGGTTGTTGATGATTTCCGTGAACGCGATGCAGTGCTCCGTGTCCGTGGAGACGATGCCGATTTTCAAATCCGCCGCGCACGAGATGAGCGGGGCAAGGGCGAGCAGGATGAGGTGCTTCATAAAGTCAGCGCGTGATCGGCTGCGGGATGCGGAGGTAGGCGACGGCTTTGGGAGCAGCTCATCCGATCAGTCGTCTCCCATGAAATCGCGCGGCATCTGGTCGCGCAGATTCATCGCGCCGTGCAGGATTCAGCTGATTTCCACCGTTCCCCCGCACACGCGGTAGATGATGAGGTGGCTGGTGGAAATCCTCGCGCGGCAGCCGTCGAAAATGTCGGGGCCGCAATCGCCACCGTTCCGGCGCGGCGGCGACTTCCTCCAGCGCATCCCATAGGACGTCGATATACTTTACCGTTTGGTCCTCTCCCCATTCACCCAACGTGTACTCGTGGATGAGCGTGAGGTCTTCGATGGCCAGCTTGGAAAGCCTCAGTCGCATGGTCCGGCGGCACGGCGTTGCGCGAGACGGCCAATCACCTCCTCGCGCGAGAGGTCTTCAAACTCACCAGCATCGAGCTGGGCAAATCCATCTGCGGCCTGCGCGCGCACCCATTCGTGAACCGCATCGCGGCCAAACTCACGACGCAGCGCCTCGCACACCAACTCAGTCTCGCTGGCGTAAAGACCGGCGTTCACTTTGTCCCGGACGATGCGATCCAACGCGGGCGGAAGTGTGATGTTCATGGCGGTGATATAGATTCCTTCCTGGCGTGGCGCAACACACTCCGCTCACCGCGTGATGGGCTGCGGGATGCGGAGGTACGCGAAAAAATCGCGCAGCTCCTGGTCGCTCATGCCGGCGAGGATGCCGTCAGGCATGAGGCTCGCGGGGGCGGCGCGGATGTCGCGGATGTCGCGGCGCGGGATGCTGATGTTTTGGCCGTCGAGGCCGCGCAGGACGATGGTGGTCGCGTCCTGATCCACGGGAAATCCGCTGAGCATGCGGTCGTCGCTGGTGCTGACGACTTGCGTGGCGAAGCCTTCGCGGATTTCTGCGCTAGGGTCCACGATGCTCGGGAGTAAAGTGCCGAGGTCTTCGCGCTGATACGCGGTGAGGTCGGGGCCGATGTGGCCGCCTTTTTGGAAGAGCGTGTGGCACGCGGCGCAGCGTTGGAGAAAGAGGGGCTCGCCTTTGTAGGGATCGCCCGGCGCGGAGGCGATGACGCGGCGGAGTCGCTCGATTTCCACTCGCACTTGGGGGCGCGGCGCGGGGGCGGCGAGGATTCTTTTTGCGAGGTCGGCGACGACGGCGTTCTCGTGCTCGCGGAGCATTTTCACGATGGTGGGCGCGAGGGCGGTGCGCGGCACGGCGTTGGTTTCGATGAGGTGGAGAAAGGCCACGCTCCACGCGGAACGGCTTGTGAGCAGGGTTTGTGCGGCGGGCTGCACATCGGCGGGCAGCGCGGTGTAGGCGCGGGCGATGGTTTCGCCGATGGGGCCGTCGTTGTAGAGGAGGAGGGAATTGAGCGCGGCTTTGCGAAGCTCGGCGGGCTGTGTGGAAGTCGCGAGGCGCAGCAGCGTGGGGACGGACTCGGGCAGTTTCACTTCGCCGAAAAGGCGCACGCAGAGCAGCCGCTCGTCGGGCTTCGCGGTGTCGTCCGCGACAGTCTTTAACGCGGCTGTGACCGCCTCGGGCTCACGCAGCCGCACGCGCAGATGCGGTGAGGCGAGGCCGTGTTGCGCGAGGGATTTCGCCATCTCCTCGGGCAGGGCTGGAAGCGCGCGGCCCTTGAAGGCTTCCTCGAAACCGCTCATCAACAACTCCCGGTGCTCGGCACTCGGCGCGGCATCGAGCAGGCGCGCGCACGTGAGCAAATCGGCGCGAGCTTCCGTGCTGGCGAAACGGCGCATGAGGCGCGGGAGGATGTGCTGTTTCACCAGCACGGAATCCCACGCGAGCGCGGCGAGCACGGCGTCGCGGTTCTGCGCGCAGTGGGCTTCGAGCGTCCACCAGCAGAGCAGCGGGATGCACGGGTCGGCGGCATCCGCATCGCGACGGAGCAGCGCGCCGACCAAGGCCAGTGCTTGCTCAGCGGGAAGGCGGCGCGCGGTGGCGGCGAACTGCGCGCGCACTTCCGCATCCGGCTCCGTGGCCGCGAGGCGCTCAGCGGCGGTGGCGAAAGCGGCGGGCAATTTCTGCGCATCACCGAGCAAGCGGATGCTCCACGCGCGCACGGCGGACTGTGGATGCGCGAGCGCGGCGAGCGCGGTTGCCTCGTCGAGCGCGCCCATTTGATGCAGCGCCCACAACGCCTCCAGCGCGGGATGCTCCGCTCTCTTTTTCAGCGCGGCGCGTAGCGGATCCAGCGTCGTGGGATCGCGTCGCTCGCCGAGCAGCCGCACCGCCGTCTGGCGGTGCCAGCGGTTCGCGTGGTCGAGCAGCGCGACGAGTTGTGCGCCCGTTTTCACCGCGAGATTCACGTCCTTGTTGAGCGGCGTTTCCTTTCCGCGGATGCCGGTAGATGCGACCCGTGCTCGGGTCAATCTGACCTTGGTAGTTTTGCCCGTGCGCGATGTATTCCTCGTAGAAATCCGCCACGTAAATCCCGCCGTCCGGCGCGTTTGTGAGATACACCGGGCGGCACGCCGGATCGCTGCTCGCGAGCGCCACGCCGGAGTCGCTCGTCTCGAACGTCGAGCCGCGCGCGTAGCGTTCTGAGACGACCACATTGCGGTGCAGCGGATCGGCGGCGAAGAAGCGCCCGGCGTAGCGCGCGGGCAGGGCCGTGCCGTCCGCGATGATCGTCGCATGGGTAAAACGCGCGATGGGGTTGCGCGTTTTCATCGCGTCGAGAAAACCGAACGCGAACGGATTCGCCTGCGAGCCGAACTTCCCCGGATCGATCCCTTGTTTCAGCATCAGCGCGCTCTGCATATAGTAAAAACCGCGCGTCTCGCCGCCGTTGTGCCCCGAGTGCAAGCGGCCCTCGGAATCAAAATCCAACTCAAACGTATTCCCGCCGCCCTCGGCGAAAATCTCATACGCCTTCGTCGTCGGGTGATAACGCCAGACCATGCACGCCTCGCGATACACGCCGGAAAAATCCGGCGCATCCACGCCGGGGCGCGTGACGCGGCTCGTCGTCGTGCTGCCCTGCGCGCCGTAGAGCCAGCCGTCCGGTCCCCACGCGAGACCGTTTGCGACCGAATGCGTATCCTTCAGCCCGAAGCCCGCGAGCCGCACCTCCGGCTCGCCGAAGTCGTCGCCATTTTTGCTCGGATAAAAAAGCAGATACGGCGTCTGCATCACCCACAGCCCGCCGTGGCCGATGAGCGCGGCGTTCGCCATGTTCAGCCCCTCGATCGCGACTTTTATTTGGTCGAAGGCGCCGTCGCCATCCGTGTCCTCATGCACGGTGATGACATCGCGCCCGCGGTCGTGATGCGGCGGCGCGGGCGGCACGCGGTCGTAGCGCGCGCGATAGTATTTGTCGCGGCTGATCATCTTCACGCCCGCCGGATACGGATACTGCCGATACTGCGCGACCCACATCCGCCCGCGCTCATCGAAGCTCACGTGCGTCGGTTGCGCCACGTCCGGCTCGCTCGCGATGAGGTCCACCACGAGGTCGTCAGCCACCGTCATCTTCGCCAGCGAGTCCGCAGGCGAAAGCCGCGCACCCGGCATCAGCACTTGGTTTGCGGACAGCGGCGTGGTCGAGGGATGAAAACCCGCTTCCGTGTAAAATGCCGCGCGCGGCTGCTCGCTCACCGCTCTCAACTCCGCTGGCTCCGCCTCGCCAGCCCGCATTTCCCACGCGCCCTCCAGCAGCAACTCGTCGAAATATCCCGCGACAATCGGCGCCATCTCCACCCCTCGCGCCGCGCCCTCGATCCGCAGCGCGAGCACGTTGAAAACCTTCTTTTCCAATATGCCCTTCGGCATCTTGAAACGCCGCCGCTCGCCCGCCGGCAACGCCTCCGCCTCCGCGATCTTCGTCCCATTCAGCCAAACAGAAACCGGCCCGCCGATGCCGCCGAGGCTCAGCGTGATCGAGTCGCGCCACAGATCCTTTTCCTGCGGCGTCACCATGTCATCCGGCGCGCGCACAAAGCACCGCAACCACACCGGCCCGTGCAGTTCGCACTTCGTCGGAACAACCGTCGGCGACCACTCCGCCGCCGCAAGCGCCGCGGTGAAAAGGGAGAGGAGAGCGAGGAGAAGTTTCATCGTGCGTGGGCGGATCGTGAAAGACCCGCACGTGCGGAGAATCTTGGCGCGCGCTACTTCTTCGGCGGAAATTTTACTTCGCGTTTCGTCAACGCGTCTTCCAGTGCGGGTTGAGTTGTCTTGCTGGAGTCTATGAGCGCGGTGACTCGTCCTTCCTTATAGTCCACCGTCGCGGCGGCGACGCCGTCGATTTTGTAAATCACCTCATAGGTCGCGAGGGCGCACGCCTGGCAATCGAGGCCGATGACGGGGATTTCGATGCGGGCGAGTTTGTCGTGCGACGTCCTGATGATCGCGGCCATGCCGAACTTTTCCGAATACGCGCGCACGAAGCCGCGATGGCGCGGCGTGTAAGGCTGCGCCGCGCCCATGAATATGCGCATCCTGCCGTCGTTGTCGGAGGGTAAAGAGAGGATCACGCGCTTGCCCGCCACGTGCCGGCGATTTCCAGCGCGGTGTCGCGGCGCGACACGATGATCCCGGCATCGGCCGACAGCTTGGAATTCGCGCTGTTAAGCACGCCATTCACCTGCGTGAGGAAGGCGAGTGCGAGCCGTTTGGAAATCATGTGCATACGGCGCTTTTCACTGCTTGGCGGCGGCGCTTTTTGCAAACCGCAGCAGCCGCCCGTCACCGCCGGGCAGCTTCAATTCCGCGCGCGCGCCGACCGCCGCCGACCACGCGCCGGTCGTTGCATCGAAGACCTCCATCGGCGCATTCGCCTGCACGGTGACGGTGCGCTCTTTGCGATAGTCGAGATTCACCACGAGCGCGTGCGTGGCCTCAGCGGCGGATTTTCCGGCGGAGCCGAAAAGGCCCGTCAGCACGCCCTCGACGCGCGCGCCTGGGACATACGCGATTTCCGCCACCGGCGGATCGAGCCGGATGGCGGCGGCGGCGGGCCAGGGCGCAGTGCCGCGCGACATCATGCCCGCGTGAAATGCGCCGAGCGAAACGAGCGGCTGCACTTGCGTGGCGATGGCGATGAACTCGCGGTTCAATTTGCTCAGCGCAGCGTAGAGCGGCGTCGGCGTGCCATCGGCCAGCGCGATGCCGCCTTCGTGCGCCGGGAAGCTATAGACGTAATACGAAATGGCCTGCCCGCCGTAGGCCAGCGTGGTGTAAACAAGGAAGCGCATTTCCTCGCCGTCCGGCACACGGGGTGAAGTCGGCGAAGCGAGCGAACCCGGAACCCAGTTGCTGGCCTGCACGATGTTCATAAATGGCAGTCCCGCCGCCACTGCCTCGGCGCGTATCATGCCGAGATTCAGAAAATACCCCGCGCCGTCCCCATTTCGAGTGAAGTGATAGTGGTCGTAACTCAATATCGCGGGCTTCACCGTTTCCGCGAAACTGCGGAGGTGCTCGCGATACGCCGTGACCGTGTCGCCCTTGTTGCCGAGCTGCTCATTGCTGGCGTAGGTCGGCAGCAGATTGATGTAGGCGAGATGCGCCGGATCGCGCTCGCGGAGGAAAGCGACGAGCTCCGCCCACGCCGGGAAACTCCCCGCCGATGGCTCATCACTGAGGTGGTAGGAATACATCGCCGCATGGGTGCGGACGCGCGCTACCAAGGCCTCCAGCGCCGCGCGCTTCGTCGCATCGTGCAGCGCGTCGGGGACGAGCAGCGGATCGGTGAGATGCGCGCGCAGGCCATTGCGCTTCAGCACGTCCAGCTCACGCTCGCGGCACCACGCCAGATTCCACCCACCGTCTGCCATCTGCTTCGCCGTGGCGTCCGTGGCGTCCGCGCCATTGGGAAAACCCGGCCCGGCAAAATACGTCACTATCGGCGTGCCGATCTTCCACGCGGAGGCGGGTTCATCGGCAAAGGCGGAGTTCAAGGCTGCGGTTATCGCGAAAGCGAGGGCGAGCGAGGCAATAGTCGAGATGCGACTGCGGATGGATTTCATCGGGGGTGCAGGCAAGTCGCTTTTTGGTTTCGTGAACTACGCCATCTCCAGCCCGCGCATCGCGCCCGTGCTGGTCGCGAATTTGTCCGCGTCGATGCCGAGGCGCTGGAGCATCGTTACGAAGAGATTGGGCAGCGGGTAGTTGTTGGCCTTGTCGAAGGCGAGGTGCTGGCCGTGCTTGTAGCCGCCGCCGGCGAGGATTATGGGCAGGTTGTGCGTGTCGTGGTTGTTGCCGTTGCCGAGATTGCTGCCGTAGAGGACTTGCGTGCGGTCGAGCAGGGTGGCGTCGCCTTCCTTCGCGGATTTGAGTTTCGCGAGCAGTGCAGCGATCTGCCGGAATTCGGCGAGTTCAAGATTTTTGAGTTGCGCGAGTTTGTCTTCGCGCCCGACGTGGTGCGATAGGTTATGGCTCTCGCCGCTCACGCCGGGGATGTGTTCGCTAAAGCCGTCGAGCCGAATCATCAGCGTGATGAGGCGCGTGCTGTCAGTCGCAAAAGCGAGGTGCGCGAGATCCACCATCGCGCCGAGTTTTTCGAGCAGGTATTCGCCATCCTTGGGCGCGGGCGCGTCCACTTTAGGCTTGGGTTTGCGCTCCCATTCTTCGGCGACGAGTAGGCGGCGCTCCACCTCGCGCACCGAGGTGAAATACTGATCCATGCGCTCGCGGTCGGCGCTGCCGAGCTGCTTTTGCAAGGTCGCGGCGCGTGTCGCCACGGTGTCGAGAATGCTGCGGCCCACGCGGAGGTCTTCGACTTGTTTCTCCACCGCCGCGGCATCGCCCTCCACGAATAACGCTTTGAAAACCTGCGCCGGACTGTTCTCGGCCGGGAGCATCACGCCGCTGGAGTTAAATGAGAGCGATTGGTTCCCGCTCTTCGCCACGACGAGCGGCAGCGCGGCCACGCGTGTCTGGATGCCGATGCGCTCGGCGGCAAATTGGTCGAGTGAAATGCTGTTGCGAAACGACGCGCTGCCGGGATGCGGCGCGGCGGTAAGGAATGACGCCTCCGCCGAGTGCCCGCCCGTCACATCGGGGTGCGACGTGCCGGAAAAGACGGTGAACTGGTCGCGGAAATCCCCCAGCGTTTCGAGATAGGGGGTGAGCGCGAAACCGCGGCCCGTTTCAGCAGGGAAAAAGTGCCGTTCCAGCACACCGAGATTTGTGCAGATGGCGAAGAGGCGGCGCGGCGCGACGGCGGTGTCCTTGCCAAAGGCGGGCCGCATCGCATCGAGAAGCGGCAGTGCGAGCGCGGCTCCGGTGGCGCGGAGAAAGGTGCGACGGGAGAGTGGAGTGTGGGCGATGTGGGTCATGGTGTATGCGGCTATTTACTTTGGAAAAGTTCGCTCGCCACGACCTCTTGCACGAGTGAGCGCAGGCCGTGGTGAGTGGGTTTGGTTTTGGCGATGACGGCCTCGATGCCGGGGCGGTCGGAGAAGCGGATGCCCGCGCCCGTGGCGTAGATGAGAAGCTGGCGCGCGACGTTGCGGGCGAGGGCGTCTTCGTCGGCGAGCAGCAGGGCGCGGAGACCGTTCACGTCGGCAAATTTCCGTCCGTCGGCAAGTTCGCCAGTGGCGTCCACTTCGGAGCCGAGGCGCAGCTTGGCGCGGTTGAGATAAGCACCGCTGCCGAAAATTTCCACGGTCGGCTCGTCCTTTTTCGGCCCTCCCGCAAGGCGATAGCGGTCACGGAATCCGCCGATGACATCAAAATTTTCCAGTGCCATTCCGGGCGGGTCCATCTTTGCGTGGCACGAGGCGCACGAGGCGTCGGCGCGATGTTTCTCAATCATC
>JBBSFI010000043.1:0-35945 GCA_038238905.1 Chthoniobacterales bacterium
CCCCGCCCGCTCCGCCAACCGCGGGGGGGGGGCGGCCGGGGGGGGGGGGGGGCCCGGCCGCGCGGGCGGGGGGGGGGCCGCCGGCCGCGGGGGGGCCCCCCCCCCCCCCCCCCCCCCGGCGCGGCCCCCCGCCCCCCCCCCCCCCCCCCCCCGCGCAGCGGTTCGCGCAAGCAGCCGGCGTGACAGCCGCGCGGTGGGCGGAGCGGGCGGGGGTTGGCGGTCCCCGGCGCGGCTTGAGCAGGCAGCGTGACCGCGCAGGGAGCTGGTGGTTAAATGGGCAGCTCGCTGCGTGGGCGCGATGCCTGCACGGAGGGCGGTTCGCTAACAGTTGCCGCGGCGGGACGCCGCCAACTTCAACGGCAAGGCGGTTGTGCGTGCGCAGTTACCCGACAACTACGGCGGCAGCAGCACCTTTGGGATATTGCCCTCGGCACTATTCCCGTAGGCTTTCCGAATGTCATCGGTATCCGTCTTTGTCTGCCCGGATAGGATGTCGGTAATCGCCGTTTGGGTTGCAGCATCACCGGCGAACCGGGGCTTGAGATCATTGAGCAAAGCCTGGACGCGAGCCTGTTGGTAATTGTCGGCAAGGAAGGCCTGCATTCTGCCACTCGAGCGTAACGCGGAGACCATGACAGGCTTGCTGATTTGACTCAGCCGGAACTTCTCGGCAAGGCGCTCCAGAGCAGTCATGTAGCTGCCAGCGTCTAATCCTTCAAAAGCCGAGATAACCATCGACTTTCCAGCATCGCCGCCTTGGACGGCACTAAAGTTGTCGATGATCGAACTCCAATTCACTTGGCAGAGGTTCTTTAACTGAACGTAATCGGGCGCGGCGGCCAAAGCCTCCTCCCTCAATGCAGAGTCGATTTTTAGAATACTGCTATTGAGCAGGGCTTGGACATGCTGATTTATCTCAGTCATAGGAGCAGTTTGGGCATTCGATTGCGCGGCAGCGATCAGACACAGAAGTATGTTTAGCAGGATTCGTTTGGTTGTAAACATAACGGATTAATTGGCTCCTTAATTGCCGGTGTATTTCCTTACACGAGCGGGCTGGTAATAGGGTTCTCGAAGGTCAGCCTTTCGGTTCACGTTTAACTCACCGGCGCTTATCCAGGCACCGTCATAGTCTAATATCCCGGTGTGTCCGATGCTTGCGCCGCGCGCGACAACATAACCGGCCTGAGGTTTTGCGTCGGCTCCCAAGAGCGACCAATTGGGGATGTTCTTTTGTTCAGTTCCCGCTGTTCCCGCCCACTGATTAGCACTAGGCGGAAAGCTATGGACCCAACCGCTGTTGATCCACGGAACGGTTGCTCCGCCATCAGTCTCTTTGTGGGCGACAAAAAGATTACACTTCCAACCGCCAGGCGGCCCTGCAGGAACTGGCCCATTCTTAACGGCACGCGCATAGGCAGTGCTCCCCAAATTGATCCATGCCTGCTGGCGGACATTGATCTGCCATTGGTCATCGGCGACACCGAAGCAGTCGTTCTCGCCTTTCTTGTGCGCGGAATGCGGATCGTCCTTCTTGCGTTGGTAGAACTGATCTTGTGTCGAACCGGCGCTGCCGATGACTGCCTTTAGCTCAAAGATTCCGCTCAGCGCAGTCGTGTGCTTAAACTTGGTGCCTTTGCCCTGATTCCCGAAGTCAGTCCAGCCCTCGAAAGTTCCATCCAGCTTCATCTGTCGATACTGCCAAGTAATCAGATTCTCGAACTGCTTCTCCTGCGCGAACCAACTCTCGGCGAGCGCGATTTCCAGCACGTCGCCCTTCTTTACCAAGACACCCTTCGGATCGACCGCCTCACCCTTCTTCCTGACGATTACCTCCACTGGCAGGGGGTTGACCAAGTGGTTTGTTCCGTCGTCCTGATTCAATTCGGCGAGAATCACGCCGTCGCTGTTCATCGTCGTCGCGCGTGCGGTGGCTGGACTGGTGGCGGCGTTAATGAGCCATCCGCTCGGCAGAAGCGACTCCAGCGAGACAGCCTGATCATTGACCAGTACAAACCACTCTGTTGTTGTCGAGTCGAGCGGGCTGATCCTTGAGCCAATTGCCTGAGTGGAATTGTTCAACGCGATCCAGTTCACTCCCTCTCCTGGGAGGGCAACCGGCTTCTGAGTGGCGCCGGATGGATCTCGGAACACATCGGGCACGAACAGCGTATTCGCAGACAAAAGGTAACGCGAGTTGTTCATGGCGATTACGCCGCTGTCCGCACCAACGTAGCTGAGCCGTTTGAATGCTCCTCCTCCGACAGACACGTAAAGACTGGAGTCAGAGAACGCGTAAATGTCGTCCTGCGGGTGATCACCCTGTCCAGAGCCAATGACGTCTCCCGCATCGTTCTCTGCAACCGCCAGCAGCGCCGGATAATAATAAAAAATGCCCTTCGGGAGGGTCCAATCCTGCGGAAAGAACTTACCGAGACTCTTAAACACTCCCGATTCACCCGCCTGTAATGCGCTTCCGCTTCTACCGGGTATGCCAACGTCGAAGAGGCCTCCCAGGTCAAGCGCTTCGCCCCCCGGCCCGGCGACGTATATGCCGCCTGCCGATCCCATTGTGTCCAATATCTGGCCGCTCGCGTTGACGGCAACTGCAGAGGGGCACTGCCTGTCGTTGAAAGCCTTGAGCCACCCCGGGCCGAGGTTCGTCGTTACTTGATCGTCCGCCGACGCCATGCCTCGATAGTCGAGGTCATGGGATACAGGATCCCACGTGACTTCGTACTTTGGGGAAGTAGGATCGGTGGAGTCAGCGGAATTTTTCATAATCCACCTTCCCGCAGCCTCGCCGTTGTCCGATAATGAAGGCACGAAGTATCCGTACGGATCGCGCGTCCAACCGGTTGGGGCCGGATTGGAATCGGACGGTTTCATTTCGATTGCTGACGCAATCGTCTGCCCCGCGGGAACAAAAAAGTAGCGGTTATTTGTCTGATCGACCCGCTGACCATACACGATGTCTCCTTTGTTGTTCAGCGCCCACGGAAACATGCCGGAAGACGCCGGACCCAAGTCGATCACCGCGTACGCCGGCGTGCCGATTCTGGAAAAACTGAGGAGCTTCTCATTTGGCCATGCGTCCTGCCCGTCTGGCACTCCATCGCCATCGGTGTCGGGGTTGTTCGGGTCGGTCCCTTCATCGGCTTCCTGTCGGTTGGTGAGGCCGTCCATGTCGTTGTCGAGAGCGCCATAATCAGGATCAAGTTGTTGAGATGATGTTCCTGCGCTGTTCGTCGTTTGGATGGCGAACGCGCCACTTCCAGGGCCGGCCCCGGATGGGAGTGCTCCAGACGCGATGGTGACCGAGGACGCACCGCCAGCAGCGGTTGCGATTGGCTGCCATGTCACCCCATTATCAGCGCTGTAGCTGATGGTGAAGTGATCCACGCTTCCAACAGGCGTAGTCCACGAAAATGTGGCCGATCCATCACCGGGGGCTGCCACGGTAAATGCCGGGGGCTTTTGCGGAAGGCCGGAAACTGCAAGATTGAATGAGGCAGAGGCTGTTCGCGGGGTCGTTCCCACCAGCGTCTGAGCGGTCGCGTTTATCACGAGCGGCCCCCATATGGACCCCGCATAGGCCCTGACTGAAGCGAGGCCGTTGCGATCAGTGAGCTGGCTGAAGGCCCCCCCCATCTGGCCAAGGGTAAACGGGTCCGCGAGCGATCCGCCCCCCTGCTGCACCGAGAAAGTCACCGGAGCATTCGGTAGCGGATGGCCGGATGCGTCCCGAACTTGGACGGCCAAGGCCTGTTTAAAGAAGCGATTGACCGAAGACACCTGCCCATTTCCAACCGACATTGTTAACGATGGAAGGTTGCCGCCGTACACGTCGGCAAATCCCGTTGTAGGGTCAATTCCGTTCGTGAACTCATACCGAAGTGAGATCAGCGTAGCGCCGTAGGGAATGTTGGCGGGATTTGTTCCGAGAATGTGGCCGAAGTACTTCATCTCCCACCAGTCGGGAAGGCCATTTTGATCAGAATCGGCTCCCACGTCGAAGCTAAAGACGCTTTTTAACTGGCCCAAATTAACCGAAGCGAAGTCGCTGGTCGGTCCATTCCAAGGGTAAGAACTGCAGTAGCCAGTCTGTATGAGTCGATCGTAAAACGGCGCCGCTACCGCCTTGACCTGCCCAAGATTGACCGCAACGAAATCATTATTGGGAGTCGCCGCAGCAATGTGATTTCCCTGCCAATCATACAACAAGTTGCCCGCTCCGTCGGAGGCAAGCCATTGCTCAACGAGAGCGGTTACACGACCGCCCGCTCCTCCCGGAAGGTTTGCCTGTAACTCGTCGAAGGCGGCAACGGCGATATTCTTCAACTGGCCTTGCGTCACCATCGCGAAATCGCTCGGAGACGCGTAATCCTGGGGCCAGACTGGGCTTGCATTCCCGGAATTCAGCGGAGAAATCGCGCCGTATTGAAACCACCAGCTTGGGAAGGAAGGCGGCGGATTTGCCGGGATTGGCAAGAGGGGCGGCGCTATCGATTGTCCCAGAAGCGCCGATACATTCAATAAACTAAGCAGCGCTGAAAGCAGCGTTACTCCAAGAATCGATCCAAAATGCCCAGTCGATGTGCGCATCGTGCTCAGGGGATACGTAGATTGCGTTGGGTGCCGTTGCTTAGCTTAGGGCTTGGCGCCGCTCGCGAACAAGCCCATTGAAATATCACCCTGAGGCTGAATCAGCACTGCTCCGCTCGCTGTCACGCGCAACGCGTTCCGCTGCTTGGTGGCTTGAGGATCGTTCGGGTTTCCGGTGCCATTTCCTACAATGAAAACGCCTTGTGTGTGATCGACTCCGTTGTCATTCGGGCGCGGATCGTTGTTCATGCCGAGCACCGCCTGGCTGGGTTGGACGGACGTTACGCCAGTGCCAGCGGCCAGCGAGCCACCCTTTGAAATGGTGAGCGCGTTTGACTGGTTTCCCGTACCAGAATCACCATTTCCGACGACAAAAACAATGTCTGACGGCCCTGAGAATCCGGTAGCTGCCGTGTTCCCGACAGGGACGTTGTAGCTGCCGACGACGGTCTGGCCGAACCCGTTTGCGATGAGGCCGCGTCCGAGGGCATAGGAATACTGGCCAGCGGCGAGATTTCTGTAGCCAATCGCCGCCGCGCCAAGATTGCTCGCGGTCGAGTATGCGCCTACGACAGAACAATATTGGCCGGAGGCGGTGCCTCCGTTTCCGACTACCACCGAATTGATGTTGCTTGCGGTATTGTTGCCGCCGATGACGACGCTTTGCGTCGCCGCGCTCGTGGTAGTGGCGTAATCGCCAATTGCGATACTGTCGAGACCTGAAGCGGTTACTGCATAACCCGCAGCAAAGGATCCAAAGCCACTGGCCGACGCGTAATAACCGATCGCGGTGCTATCGATACCAGACGCATTGACGACGCTTCCGATCCCAACGCTTCCCGCGGCAGATCCTTTCGATACTACGACGGGCGCCCCCCAAATCGAAATGTTGCCAGAAACCGGGTCGAGAACGATGGCGTTCTTTGACGTGTCGCTGGAAAGCGAAAGCGTGCCGTAATCGTCAAGCCACATCGGTTGCACCATTGCTCCTGATGCGGCGTGGCTCGGCTTCTGCCAGAACCACTGAGTATTATTGCGAAAGCCCGTCCAAGTAACGGCGGTGGGGTTGGAGAGCGCGCCGGTGGTGGTGTAACCATCGGAGAATCCGAGAGTCAAACCGGCGGCCAAAGAGTTCGTGTTCAATCCGCCGAGCGTGAACAGGTTCCCGTTCACGTCCAGCGTTCCGCCGATGTCGTACGAGCCAGAGAGTTGAGTCGAGGCGGTTGGAAGGACGCCTGTCACAAGCAGTTCCACGTGGGACGCGCGGGGCGGCGGCACCAGATTCCCGCCAGAAAGCGGGAACGTCGCGACCGCGCTTCGATAGGTATTTCCATCGGATCCGACGAGGGAGAATGTGCATGAGCATGGCGGCATACATCCGGAGAACGTACCGGTGAACCATCCGGAGCCGTTTGCGACGAACGACCCGGCGAGGGCGAAGCTCGTCGGGTTGCCGGACGCATCGCATACTGTGAGCGTCGCCGTCGTTTCGGGCGAGAAGACCCGCTGGGTGTCGAACGAATACGCAACTGGATAAGCCGTCTGTGCGGCAGCCCGCAGGCCCATCGCCGATAGCGCCAGTGCCATTACTATAGGGAGAGATCGCATAATGGGAATGTGATTTGACGAGGTGAACGAGAGAACAGCGCAAGGCCTCTCTTTTTTAGTCTGGCTCGTAAAGAATTAAAGAGAAACAATGCACGTACCCTGGAGTATTCTGAGGCTGCGCCGCATCATTGCCCCTCCGTCCTGCTATCCCAAAGGTGCGTGGATCTGCGACGCGCGCCAGAGAGCCTGCTGCAGATTCGCGAGAGTCGTGGCGCCCTTTACTTTCTTCCCTTCGGCATCCGTCACGTAGAAGCTGTCGATCGCAGCCCCCTTCTCCGTCGTGATGCGGGAAAGCGCGATCTGGATATTCGTCTCGCCGAAAGCCCGCAGCAGATTGTAAAGCAAACCGAGCCGGTCCGGCGTTATGATATCGATGAGCGTGTACGTGTGGTGCGTGTGATTGTCGATGGTGATCCGCGTCGGAAAATCGATCTCCTGCGCGAGGTGATAGCCGCGCCGCTTCAATACATTTTCCATCAGCGGCGCAAAGTCGAAAGCTTCCTCCGAAAGCGCCTTTTTCACGGTGCTTTCCACGCGCGCGATCTCCTTTTCGTCCGTCACCGCTTCAAACGCCGTGTTGCACACGCGAAAGATATCAAAGACAAGGTTGTCGCCCCGCGTAAAGACATCGGCGCTCAAAATATTCAGGTGCGCGACGGCAAGCGACCCGGCTATGCGCGCGAGGAGCTCTTTCCGGTCCCATCCGCAAAACCAGTACTCGCTATGCCCTTCGTTTGGGTGCGCAATCCATTTCACGGCGGGAGCCAGCGCATCCCCGCGCATGTGCACACTCAGGAAACTATGAAAAAAGCGGATGTGCTCGCAAATCTGCTGGACGGTGTGCCTCTGGAAATAACGATCTGGCATCGTTGCGAAATGCGCATCCACGTCGTCATGCAGCCCCTCCCTTACCCGCTCGAGGACCGCCGCGTGCAGCCCCTCCCGCTCGACCTGACGCCGCTGGTAAAAGGCCTCCCCATCGGCGAGGTAAAGCGATGTGTGCCGGTAGAGCTGCCACACGAGGCTTTCTTTCCAGTCAGACCATGTTCCATCCCCGATCGCCTGCCCGTCCGCTAGCGTCAGGAGCATCAGCATATCCAAGTTCGCCTGGTTTTTTACCAGCCCGGCAAACTCCGCAATCGTCTCCGGGTCGTCCAGATTCCGGCGCTGCGCGGTGCTCGACAGCGTAATATGGTGATCGACCAGAAAGATGAGCGCTTTTCTGCGCTCTGGAGACAGTTGCAGCCGCGCGGCCACTTTTTGTGCGTAGAGCGCACTCGCCTCGGCGTGATGCCTCGCGTTCGACGCCTTGCCGGTGTCGTGCAGCAGAAGCGCCAGATAGAGCACGGCGGGGTCTTCCAGCTTGTGAAACAGCGTTTTGTATTCCCCAAGCTTCGGGTCCGTCGTATCGATCACCGAATCCAGCTTTTCTATCGCCACGAGCGTATGCTCGTCCGCGGTATAACGATGAAAAAATTCGTGTTGAACCAGGCATGTCAGTTGTCCAAATTCAGGAATATACCGCCCCAGGAAATCGACCCCGTGCATCGCCCGCAGCACGATCCCCACCTCACCTTTGTGCGACAGGATCGCCATGAAAGTTTCGCGGGCATCCTTCGAGTACTGGAAGGTCCGGTCCACAAGGTGCAGCCGCCTCCGAATGAGCTGCCGCAAATCCGGGCTGACTTTCAATCCCCGCTGCTGCATGTGCCAGAATAGCCGCATGAGCCGCGCCGAGTCGCTGCTGAAGATGCTCGGCACATCCGCATGGATTTTACCTTCCACGCTGCGAAAACCATCGAAGCGCTCGACTGCCTTAGCCCGCCGCGGTATCAAGCCAAATAGCTTCTTGCGACTCCCATTGTCCGCAGGCGCCGCCACCGAAAGCCGCGCCGCCAGCAGGTCGGTGATGTTATAAATGTTCCGCGCGTGCTGATAGTAATCCCGCATGAACGCCTCGCTCCGGCGCAGGATATTCTTCTGCGGATAGTTCAGCTTGTCCGCGATATGCAATTGCTGGCTAAGCACGATCACATCCGCCGCGCGCTTGTTGAAAAAGTGCAGCTCCGTCCGGATCCTGAGCAGAAAATCGTACGCGCGGTCCAGTTGCCGCCGCTCGCTTTCGTTCAAAAGCTTCTTCTCCACCAGTTGCGAGGTTGTTTGCACCCGTTCCTTGAAGAACGAGATCCAGAGCAGGTTTTGGTAATCCCGAAGCCCGCCGCACCCATTCTTGATATTCGGCTCCTGCATATAGACAGTGCGCCCAAATTTCTCATGCCGCTCCGCCTGATTGATCGTTCGATCGTGGATATAACTTTCTTCATATCCAACCACGCACCGCTTCACAAACTCGACCTTGAAGTCGGCAAATAATTCCGCGCTCCCCGCGATGAGCCTCGCCTCGAGCAGGGATGTCTTCGAGAGCATATCGACATTCGCCTGGCGCGTCGCCTCCGCGATCGATCGCGTCGAGTGGCCTACTTTAAATCCAATGTCCCAAAGCATGTAAAGGATCTTCTCGATCACATCCCCGATCCGGCCCTTCACGTCCCGAATCGCGTTGGGATGCAGAAACATGATGTCGATATCGCTGTACGGATTCAACTCACCCCGCCCGTAGCCGCCAATGGCGACCAGCGCCAGCTCCGGCATCGCCGCGCTTTTCCCCACCGATCCCAGCGCCGCCTGCAGGAGGTGCCGCAGCACGATGTCGATGAGGCTGGCCCGTTGCGCGCAAATCTCTTTCCCGCCGCCGCCGCTGTAATGCTTCAGCCGCAGCCGGTGGTTCTCGATCTTCATGAACTTCTTGTAAAGCCCAAGAAGTTCCGAGGAGTTTGGCGTCCCTTTCGACAGCAGTTGCTGCTCCGCGTGCGCGAGCACTTTTTCCCGGTGAAGCGTCATGTTCATCGGAAGCTTCCCGCGCAGCCGCCCGCGGTCAAGCCGCGCCGTTCCCCCCTCAATCCCTCCCCCATCACAACGTGATCTCGTACCGCTTCAGTTTCGAGTACAGCGTCGGCCTATGGATTCCGAGGATCTCGGCCGCCTTTTTCTTATTCCCGTGCGCCTGAGCCAGCGCCTTGAGGATCGTATCGCGCTCCTGGTCGTCCAGATTCAGCGTCGGCTCGTGATTTCCGTTCGCGCGGATTCCCTGGAGCACAGGCGGCAGCAGGATCTCCTTCGGAAGTTGCTTCTCGGTTATCAAGTCGCGATCCGCGAGGATCACGCTGTACTCGATCGCATTTTGCAGCTCGCGAATGTTTCCCGGCCATCCATACGCCAGCAGCAGATCCATCGCTTGCGGACTGATCGACGGCTCTGCCTTCCCGATCTGGTTGGCAAATCGTTTGATGAAAGTCGCAACAAGCGCCGGAATGTCGTCTTTCCTCTCGCGCAACGCCGGCAGCGTAAGCCTCACGGTGTTGATCCTATAGTAAAGATCCTGACGCAAAGCGCCGCTCTGCACCGCTTCGTCGATCGGTCGATTTGTCGCTGCCACGAGCCGGAAATCCGCCCTCACCGTCTTGGTGCTTCCCAGCGGACGAAATTCGCGTTCCTGCAGCACACGCAGAAATCGAGTCTGCAAGTCCGCTGGCATCTCCGCGATTTCATCCAGAAAGAGCGTTCCTCCCGCCGATTCCGAGATCATGCCGGGAAAATCGGCGATCGCATTCGTGAAGGCGCCCTTCATGTATCCGAAAAGTTCCGCTTCGATCATGTTGGGCGGAAACGCTGCGCAATTCAGCTTCACCAACGGTCCGCCTGCGCGGTGCGACATCCGATGAATCTGATTCGCCATCACCTCCTTGCCCACGCCGCTTTCTCCCAGCAGCAGCACGTTCGCCTCAGTCGGCGCCACCCGTGCCACGAGCTCGAAAGCTTCCTGCATCGAGCGGCTCTTCACCACCGGCGCCAGTTGACGCTCCACTCTCTCGAGCCGGCGCGAAAGCTGTTGCTTCTCCGCCCTCAAATGAATCGTCTCCGCGACGAGCTCCCGCTTCTCCACGGCCAGGCAGATGAGCGCCATCAGTTCTTCAGGAGCGTACGGCTTCGCGATAAAGTGAAACGCTCCCGATTTGATCGAATCGATCGCATTCGACAGCGAATCGTGCGCCGTCAAAATAATCACCTGCACGCCAGGCATCTCCGCCTTGATCTCCTTCAGCACGTCCAGCCCCTCCGCATCCGGCAATCCGAGATCCAGCAGCACGATATCGGGCACGATCTTCCGCACGAGCGACATTCCCGCCGCCGCCGTGTTCCCGGTGTGCGTCTCGTACCCATGCCGCTTTAGCAGCGCCTCCAGCGTCAGCAATATCGGACGCTCATCGTCGATGATGACAATCTTGCGCGGTGCCGGAGGCAGGGGTGATCCACTCATGAACTCAGACGACGAGCGGCAATCTTACTCGCGTCGTGAGCAGGGCGCACCCTGAATCGTAATAAAATGTGATACTTCCGTTGTGCGCAGCCAGGATCTGCCGAACTCGAAACAAACCGAGCCCGTAACCGCCTCTCCGCGTCGAACGAAACGGCGCGACTCCCCAATCGGACGGATCCGACTCCATCGCCGCCTTGCTCTCCGCCACTTCGATCGAAAGCGACCCCTCCTCGGCGGAGATCCGCGCCGAAACAGGCGAGTCTCTATCTCCGAAATGGAGCGCGTTCCGGAATATCTCCGCCATCGCGGCAAAAATCATCTCGATGTCGATGCCAATCGTCTCGTCAGTGAGCTTGACCTCCCACACCACCCGGCTCTCCATTTCCGGGTTCTGCTTGCCGAGCCGCTGCCGCAGATCTTCCACAAAGATCGCCGCCGAGTACGGGATGATGCTCGGCTCGGCGGCCCAAAAGTGGGCTGAAAGCGATTGGAGCGAACGCGCCGATTGCTGGATCTGGGCGCGCATCCGTTTGATTTCATCGGCAGCCTCGGATTGGCCTGAAAGTTCCAGCGCATACGCCGCTTGCAGGTCGATCGCATTCAACCCATTGCGTATGTCGTGCGTCAATTGGCGCACGAACGTGCCAACCTGTTCCATGGGCACCTGCACATCGCTCGCAGGCGGCGTAAGGAGTTTCGATGCGATCATAACCGGGTGAAGCTCGCCTCCGCTGGGCTGCCTTCCCTTGCACACGTGAGAGACCGATCGTTCGCGGCGAGATGCCTCAGAATGTGATACACAGCCTCGGGGTCTTCGCCGAGGTTCGCGCCAATCTCAACCGCTGTGCGCGCCGAACCTCCACTTTCCGTGAGCGAGCGCACGACGCCTTCTTGCAAGCGCAGCACTGCTGTCGCCGCTTTCTTACCAGACTCAACGCCAGGCTGATCGTAGGCGTTGATGTTTACAAGCGATGCGTAGAACCCGACGGCCCGCTCGTACAGCGCGATCAACGCTCCCACGCTCCACGGCGTTACGTCTGGAAGGCTCACGGTAATCGAATCGCGCCCTCCCTCGTACAGCGCCGTCCGCGTCCCTCGCAGGAAACCCTGCAAATAGTCGCCGCTCGTAAAACCCGGCTCCACAAATACCGCCGGCCCCGAGCGGTCTTTGCGCACCTCGATAAACGTCACGAAGAAGTTATGCACCCCATCGCGGAGTTGCTGCACGTACGCATGCTGGTCCGTCGATCCCTTATTGCCATACACCGCAATTCCTTGGTGCACCGTCGCCCCATTCCGGTCGAGCTCCTTGCCGAGCGATTCCATCACCAGTTGCTGTAGATACTTCGAAAAGAGCATCAGACGGTCTTTGTACGGCAGCACCACCATATCCTTTTCGCCGCGGCCGTTCCCGGCGAAATGCCACATGAGCGCCAGCAGCATCGCCGGATTTTTTCGAGCGCCAGCTTCCCGCGTCCACTCATCCATGGCAGCCGCCCCACCTAGGAATGCATCGATATCCACGCCTTGAAGGCAAAGCGGCACGAGGCCCACCGTGCTCATAACCGACGTCCGTCCGCCCACCCAATCCCACATTGGGAACCGCAGCAGCCATCCTTGTTTCTCCGCCCTTTTATCCA
Organism: Chthoniobacterales bacterium; assembly: GCA_038238905.1. GTDB lineage: Bacteria > Verrucomicrobiota > Verrucomicrobiia > Chthoniobacterales > Chthoniobacteraceae > JBBSFI01. Next base: position 12,232 of record JBBSFI010000043.1, read on the forward strand.
GTTCACTCCCAGCCCCGGTCACCGCAACCGCATGTTCTCCAAAAACCAAGCCCGCCTCCGTGTACCGCCGCTCCGCCTCCAGCATGCCGTTGCGTGTCTCTTTCGTTCCGCCCGATTTCGATATCACGATCGTCAGCGTTTGCGCGATGCGATCACCGATCTTTGCGAGCACCCGGTCAAATCCGTCAGGATCGGTGTTATCGAAGTAATGCAGCCGCACCCGGTCCTCTGGCGTTCCAAGCGCGTCGGCCACGAATTGCGGGCCGAGCGCCGAGCCGCCGATCCCGATCACCAGCACATCCGTAAACTTGCCCCCCTCATGCACCCACTTGGCAAACTCCTTTATGCTCGCGTTTGTCTTCTCGATCTCGTCACGCAGTTCATGCGTCGGCGCGAGCTGCGGCGCGCGCAGCCAGTAGTGCCCGACCATCCGCTTCTCATCCAGGTTCGCGATCGACCCGGCCTCAAGCACCTTCATCTCTTCGATCGCTTTTTCGGCGAGCGCCTGCATCCGTTCCAGATAGTCGTCACCGAATCGCATTCGGCTGATGTCGATTGAAAAGCCGAGGGCGTCAGGGCTTTGGAGTAGATGCGTCGTGAAGCGATCCCAAAGGGATTTCATGTGAGTGATGAGTGCGGAAAGTGAGGCAGACGTCTTCGATTGGATGGGCGTTAACGGTCCCGAATGCGGACCAAAACGGTTTTACGATTCGTATATGAGAGCCAAAGTGGACCTGTCACGCGCCATTTGCCGGCAAATTTTCCTCGCCCGTTTTACATCGAATACCCGAGCGTAGTTTCACCTCGGACCCGATCGCGACAAACGCCGAATGCGGCTTCGCCGAAAGCGCGTCCACAAAGGGCGCGCCGTAGATCCCTTCCACATCGCACTCCAGGCGGGCCTCCTCCGCGCTCCAGTATTCCCACGGCGGGTGCAGCACCTCGTATTCCACGCATCCGCCGTCGCGCTGCCGCGTGTAACCCCAGTAATTCTCCATGATGAATTCCGCTTCCGACGCCGCCAAAATCGGCTGCGCCGGACCCGAGACCGCCGCTTCCATCCCGTTCCAGCATCCATTGATGCGCCATCGGTACCGCGCAAAGCCTCCCCGTGCGGGATCGATCTCCACCTCGTGCGCCGTTCGCGCTGTCACATAGTTTTCATTGTACCGCGCGCGAGCCACAGCCGCTGCCGCCCATCGCGGAACGATCTCCTTCACAAACACAACGCCTCTTCGCGACGCAGCCGCGCCAATCGGGCGCCGCACATAAAACCGCAAGTTCACCTCTTCAAATTTTTGATGGAACGGAATCGGAACACCGTACAGACGCGTCTTCAGAAAAAGAAATCCGACGACGCTCACGATCGCCGAGCCGCCCAGCAGTTCGATCTCCGTTCCGCGGGGAGTCCACGGAGCCAGGACCGCGGGATCGATCGCGTAATTTAATAACAGCAGCGATCGCCATTCCGCGGAGAGAAATACGCTGGCCATCACGCGATGGGGCTCTCCGCGCGCGCAGGCGGCGCATCGGCGCCGGGCGCGGGTTCGCATCGCGGTCGCACAAAGAGATTCTTCCACTCCGCCTTGCACCACAGCAGCAGCCCACGGGCAAGCAGCTTTCCCGAAGTGCCGTCTGGCAGGAAACCGCCCACCAGCAAACGCCAGTCTGCATTGTTTTTTCCGTACACGCCCGCCGCGATTTTTTGCTTCGCGAGATGCGCAAGACGTCCGTTGTAGAAGCGCATGAACGCCGCCACGATGCGTCCAGGCACACCATCGAATGGGAGGAAATCGAACTGCGTCCTTGCATCGCTTAAAACCTGCCGCACCGGCCCGAGGTGATAGGCCGCGATATCCAGTAGAAACGCCGCGGCCATCAGTTCCGCATCCCCCATGTAGTAGTATTTGTCCCGGTACAACCCCTCGAACCACGCCTGGTAGCAAAAGGCGAATCGCTCGTTGTATCCGTCGATCGCAGCGGCGGTTTCCTCCCCCTCCAGCGACTGCACAATCAAACTCACTCCCTTGTGCGTCGTGAAGGCGCAGAAATCGAGCCCTGGCGAATACAGCGGATCGATGAACGACGCCGCGTCTCCCACGAGAACCCATCCGTCGCCAGCCACCTTCTCCGCATGGTACGGAAGCGCCGAATATGCCTTCTGATCGCCTTCCACAGGAAGCGCCTCGCCCAGCACTTCCCTGCCTACCGGATGCAATAGAAAATGCGCCCGGAGCCGGTCGGCGATCGATCCCCCTTCCGGCGGATGGAAGAGTCGCGAATCGTAAACCAGCCCGATGCTCGTATCGCCACCCTTTAGTGGAATGATCCAGCACCACCAGCCGAGTCCCATGAGATGATTGGTCGCCCAGTTCCGGCCGGTGCAGGTTGCCATTGACCAGCACGGAAACTTATCGCGCAATGCGTGCCCATCCCAATCCTTCACTCCGGTGAAACGCGCCCAGAGCGCGTTGATCGGATGCGCCTCGAGCGCACGCAGTATGCTGAGTTTCCGCGCCACCACACAGGCGCGTCCGCTCGCGTCCACAATCCATTTTGCCGCGGCGCTCTTCGTCTCCTCCCCACACCGCGCCTCCACCCGATTCTTCCCATCGCCTCCCAATTCGAGCGACAAAACTTTTGCGGGCCTCCAGAGGTCGCATCCCGCTTCGACGGCGAGCTTCAGCACATGCTCGTCCAACGTTGACCGATCCACCTGAAACCCGGAGAGGCGCGAATTATAGCGGGCGCCCATCTCGACGCACCGCTCGAACGGCTCATCGCCAGATCGCGCAAACCACATTCGCAGCCCCTGCTTGTTTAGTTGGTGGTGCCCAAGATACGTTCCAAGCCCAAGCACGCGCGTAAGAAACCACGAACTTACTTCCGTCGTCGATTCCCCTACTTTGCGATCGAATTCCGCCGATTTCTCGACGATGAGGACGCGCGTTTGCGGACGGCGCCGTTTTAACATCAAGCCGGTTGCCGCCCCTGAAAAGGCGCCCCCGACGATCACCACATCGTACATCGGCTCAGGCATCACTTCAGCCAGCGGTCTGCGAACGCGAGAAACGCTTCCCAATCCACTTTCGCCATCGAGTGTTTGCCGGCGCGGATGAAGTACGCCAGCCGGCTCTTGGGGATATCCCCCACGACGGGAGTCTCCACCCCCTCCCATCCTTCACCGCTCACCAGCCGGTACACAGGATCCGCAAGAGTCACCATATGGAGCTGGCCCGCTGGATTGGCCCAGAGATCCTCCGTGGCCGCGCAAACCATCACGGGCCTCGGCGCACAGAGCGCAATCAGTTCGTGCTGATCGAAGGGGAGCCGGTCCGGGACATCGGAAAATTCCTTGAACACAGCGCAAAACCAATATGGAAAACTGGTATTGATTCGCTTGATCGTCTCCGCAATCGCGTGGCCGTCCGGCTGCAGGCCGATCTCCGGCGCAACTCGGCATGGCGCCGTGCCGCCACACCCCGCCTGGAGCGGGAGCACCATCGCGATCCGCTCGTCCATCGCCCCGGCAAGCATCGCCGCCTTCCCATTGCGTGAATGCCCAACTACCGCAATGCGCTTCCCGTCGATCTCCGAATCGCCGATCAGATAATCCACTGCGCGCATGATCCCCCACGCCCACGCCGCAAGCGTGGCGCAATCGTCCGCATTTGGAGCCGCCGACTGTTCCGCCGACCGAAAACGCTTCAGCCTCGCCAGCGCCGGCGCGGGCTGATCCGGCACGACATCGCCAGAGAAGAACGACGCCACAGCATACCCGCGATCGATGCTCTGCTCGATATTCCACACATCCACGTCCTTCGCACGGTGCGGCTCGGGTCCGCCCTTTTCTGGATAAGTCGCGGGATTGGGAGCCGCAATGAGCGGGTCGGCCAGCAGCGCGTGATTCCCGTTAAAGTTAAGCCCGAGAAAAACGGGAGCCGGAGCGCTCCGATGGTTCGGTGTCACCAGCAGCAGATGAATCTCCACGTCCGGCATCCCAAAACTAAGTGTCACCTCGCGCAGCGTCGCCTTCCCCCCCAAAGCCTCCTTGTCTTCGCGCCGCGTAACGCTCGTCACGCTCGCGGGCGCGGGCGGAAGATAGCCATATTCGTAATGTTGGAAGAGCTCGCGCAACTCCGGGGCGCGCTCTTTCTCCCATTGCTCCTTCGTCTTCACAGGCGCGCCACTTTGCGAAATCAGCGGATCGGGAAATGCAGGATGCGCCGGCAGAGCCGTCGCGTCGGGAAAGCTTTCAGCCATACCACAATTCAACGCGATGAGCCCCACGGCAGGCAACAAAAGAGACCGCAGTAAAGACATTCCGCGACATTGCAGTCAAACCGCTCGCGATGCAATCCGAAGCGCTCGGTGATTCCACCGCATTGTGCCAGCCGGCTCTTCGCACCCCAAAAATTCCGAAAAGATTTGCTTTGATCCCTCAGCTTTCGGCATTCCTTCATTTCCCGCGATCCACGGCCCTAAATCCTCCAATGAAAGAATTCCGCCTCAAGAGACTTTTTCACCCGCGCTCCAATCGCTGCTTCGATGTCGCCATCGATCACGGTTTTTTCAACGAGCGCAGCTTCCTCTCCGGCATCGAAAATCTGCAGCGCTCGATCGAGACGCTCATCGCCGCCGCTCCCGACGCCATCCAGCTTACAGTCGGCCAGGCGCCCATCCTCCAGCGTTTTCCCGGGAAACAAAAACCCGCCCTGGTCCTCAGGACCGACGTCGCCAATGTCTACGGGCGCGAACTTCCGCGCACCCTTTTCTCCCGCATCATTGCCGAGCCGGTCGAGCAGGCCATTCGCCTCGACGCAACCTGCGTCGTGGTGAATCTATTCCAGATTCCCGGCGAGCCGGAAGTCACCGAATCCTGCATTTCCAATATCTGTGAACTCAAGCTCGAGTGCGACCGCTACGCAATGCCCCTCATGATTGAACCGCTCGTCTTCCGCCCCAACAGCGAAGCCGGCGGCTATATGGTCGATGGCGATCTCGAAAAGATCATGCCGCTCGTCCGGCAGGCCGTCGAACTCGGAGCCGACATTATAAAGGCCGATCCCACAGACGACGTCAGCGTTTATCATAAAATCGTCGAAATCGCCGGCGCCATCCCCGTTCTCGTGCGTGGCGGAGGCCGCGCCCCCGATCAGGAAATCCTCACTCGCACAGAGAACCTCATCAAGCAGGGAGCGAGCGGCATCGTCTATGGCCGCAACATTATCCAGCATCCAGACCCCGCCGGTATGACACGCGCTCTGATGTCCATTGTGCATGAGGGAGCCTCCGCATCCGCCGCCGCAAAGCTCATTGCTCCCGCCAAATGACGACGCTTCGCCTCGGAATAATCGGCGGCGGCCTCATGGGACGCGAGGTCGCCAGCGCGCTCGGCCGCTGGTTTGCCCTCGTCGATTTTCCCGTTCGCCTCGAACTCGTCGCCGTCTGCGATGTGCAGGAGAAAGTCCGCGACTGGTTCCGGCAGGTGCCCACCGTCCGGCTGTTCACGGGCGATTACCATGAACTCCTCCGGAGCGAAGAGGTCGATGTCGTGTACGTCGCGGTCCCGCATCACCTGCATGAGGCGATTTATTTGGATGTTCTCCGCGCTGGAAAAGACCTCCTGGCCGAAAAACCTTTCGGCATCGATCTCGCAGCGGCGCGCAAAGTCCGCGATGCGGCTCGCGATCTCGGCCGTTTCGTCCGCTGCTCGTCCGAGTTCCCGTTCCTGCCAGGCGCTCAGAAAGCTTGGAAGTATCTCCGCTCCGCCGACCTCGGCCGCCTCCTCGAAATCCGCTCCGGATTCTGGCACGCTAGCGATCTCGATCCCACCAAGCAAATCAATTGGAAGCGGCAGACTCAGTTCTGCGGCAAAATCGGCGTCATGGGCGATCTCGGCATGCATGCCGTCCACCTTCCCTTCCGCCTCGGTTACAAACCCCGCCGCGTCTTCGCTCAACTCCAAAAGATTTATGCGGAGCGCCCCGATGGCAAAGGCGGCATGGCGGCGTGCGACACTTGGGATAACGGCATGCTCCATTGCGATACGGAAGTAAGTGGCGAAACCGTTCCGATGCGCATCGAAACCAAGCGTCTCGCCCCCGGCGAAATGAATACGTGGTACATCGAAATACTAGGCACGGAGCGGGGCGTCCGATTCTCGACGAAAGAGCCGAAGACCCTCTGGCAATTCGATCGCAAACGCGACCAGGTTTGGGAGCGGTACGACATCGGCTCTGGAGCCAGCGGTTTCCCCGTCATCACAGGCGGAATCTTCGAAGCCGGCTTCCCCGACTGTTTCCTCCAGATGTGGGCCGCTTTCGCCGCCGAACGCGAAGGCCATCTCGCCGACCGCTTCGGCTGCGCCACGCCCGATGAAGCGGTCCTTTCACATGAACTCTTCGCAGCCGCGCTTCAATCCGCAGAAGAGAAACGCTCGATCGATCTCCCATGAGCGAGCGTTCCGGTCTGCTCTCAGGCGGCAATTGGATCGTCGATGCCGTAAAAGTCATCGATACCTGGCCGCAACAGGACGCGCTTGCCAATATCTTTTCGACAAGCCGCGGCACAGGCGGCTCTCCCTTTAACGTTCTGGTCGATCTCGCCCTGCTCGGAGCCGGTTTTCCTCTCGAAGCGGTCGGTCTTGTCGGCGACGACGAAAATGGCCGCTGGATTCTCGATCGCTGCCGCGAACACCGCATCGGCGCCGCCGCCCTTCATCGCACGGGTGAAGCCCCGACCAGCTATACCGACGTGATGACCGTCAAAGACGGCGGCCGCCGCACCTTCTTTCATGCGCGCGGAGCCAACGCGTTGCTTGACTCCCCTCACTTCGACTTCTCGACGACGACCGCCCGCATCTTCCATCTCGGCTACTTGCTGCTTCTCGATCGCCTCGACCTGCCGCACGCGGAGCACGGCACCGTAGCCGCGGAAGTCCTCGCGCGTGCTCAAGCCGCCGGACTCAAGACAAGCGTCGAGGCCGTAAGCGAAGACAGTGATCGCTTCGCGCGAATCGTCGTTCCCGCCCTTAAACACGTCGATCTTTGCATCATGAACGAGTTCGAGGCCGGACGCGTCACCGGCAGAAAGATCCGTCGCGGCGACACCCTCGACCATTCCGAACTCCGCGCCGCCATGGAATCTCTCCTTGAAATGGGCGTCCGGGAGCGCGTTGTCGTCCATTTTCCGGAAGGCGGAGCCGCGCTGGGCCGCGACGGACAGTGGCACGAACATGGCAGCGTAAAGCTCCCCCCCGATTACATCAAGGGGGCCGCCGGGGCCGGCGACGCCTTTACAGCCGGAGTCCTCCTCGGTTGGCACGATGGACGTCCCCTCGATGAAACGCTTCGCTACGCCGTCTGCGCCGCCGCCGCCAATCTCAGCCATGAGACATGCACCGGCGGCCTGCGCACGCTCGACGAATGCCTTCGGCTGGGCGCGGAATTCGGATTTCGCTCATAGACTCTCCGCGGTCGGCGACTGCCATGGCGAGCCTTCTCTCGGTTCCCGATGCCGATCCGGCGCTATTACGCTTTGAAGGTTTCCACGCGCTGTCGTATTACCTTCGTCCGCAAATCGGCGCCAGCCGTAGCGGTCCGGCAAAATCCATCCCGCTCAACTTTTGAAACCGTTTACCGCATCGCATTTCCTTTCGCGTGAATTGAGCTGGCTCGAATTCAATCAACGCGTTCTTTGCGAGGCGATCGACCCCACCAATCCGCTCCTCGAGCGGGTCAAATTCTTCTGCATCGCGAGTTCCAATCTCGATGAGTTCTTCGAGGTCCGCGTAGCCGGCATCAAACAGCAGATCGAAAGCAACATCGTCGAGCGCAGCATCGATGGCCGGACGGCGACGGAAACGTTTCGCGCCATCCGCAAGCGCGTCAAAACGATGGTCGCTGATCAGTTCCGCTGCTGGCGCGATGAGCTTGTCCCGGCGCTCGCTGAAAACGGCATCCGTTTCCTCCAGCCGGGCGAGTTGGAAAAGACCGACCGCTCGTGGGTCGAAAAATATTACAACGCCAACGTGCGCCCCGTGCTCACGCCGCTCGGCATCGATCCGGCCCATCCCTTCCCGCAGCTTCTCAACAAATCGCTCAATCTAGCGGTGCAACTCGAGATCGAACGAAACGGCGTCGTCCAGCGCCGCCTCGCCGTCGTCCAGGTTCCCCGCGTGCTGCCCCGCCTCGTCCCACTGCCGCGCGAAGACGACCACCGCGACTACATTTTCATGGGGCAGCTCATCGGCCATTACCTAGGCGACCTTTTCCCAGGCACGACCATCCTCGGCTTTTGGCACTTCCGCGTCACGCGCAACGGCGAGCTCTATATCGACGAGGAGGATGTCGGCAATCTTCTCAATGCCGTCGAACACGAACTCCATAACAGACTGCGCGGCGCGGCTGTGCGGCTCGAAGTCGATCACGATTGTCCGCCCGATGTTTATCAGGATCTCCTCCAGAGGCTCAATCTCGCCGAGGAAGATCTCTATATCATCGAAGGGCCGCTCAACCCGAGCCGCCTCATGGCCATCTACGAAGGCGATCATTCGCCGGAGCTTCGCGACAAGCCGTTTCTCGCGCCGGCCACACCCGCTTTTCGCGACGGTGGCGATCTCTTCAATATTATCCGCCAGCGCGATGTGCTCGCCCACCATCCGTACGAGAGCTTTGGCTGCGTCGTCGATTTCCTTGAAGCTGCCGCTCGCGACCCCAACGTCCTCGCCATCAAGCAGACGCTCTATCGCACCGGCGGCGATCCGCGCATCGTCGGCGCTCTCATGGATGCCGTGCGCAACGGCAAGCAGGTCACCGCCGTGACCGAACTGAAGGCCCGATTCGATGAGGCCAATAACATCGCCTGGGCAAAGCGTCTCGAAGAAGCCGGCGTCCATGTCGTGTACGGCATCGTCCATCATAAAGTGCACGCGAAAGCGGCCCTGGTCGTCCGGCGCGACGACGACGGTCTCCGCCGCTATCTCCACCTCGGCACCGGAAACTATAACCCGAGCACCGCCCGCACTTATACCGACCTCAGCCTGTTCACGGCGAGCCAGGACTTCGGCGAGGACGTGACGAACCTCTTCAACCTGCTCACCGGCATCTGCCAGTTCCAGCCCACCCGCAAACTGCTCGTAGCCCCTTTCACCCTCCACCAGACGGTTCTTGCCCAAATCCAGAAGGAGACCGCAAATGCCCAAGCCGGGAAGCCAGCCCGTATCACCGCGAAAATGAACGCGCTCGTCGATATGGAGGCCATTGAAGCGCTGTACGTCGCGTCGCAGGCAGGTGTGAAGATCGATCTCATCGTGCGCGGCATTTGCTGCCTTCGCCCAGGCATGAAAGGCGTCAGCGAAAATATCCGGGTTCGCTCCATCATAGGCCGTTTTCTCGAGCACAGCCGCGTCGCCTATTTTGAGAACGGCGGTTCTCCCCAAGTGTACATCGGAAGCGCCGACTGGATGCCTCGCAATTTCCTCCGGCGAATCGAGGTCGCTTTGCCCGTTGAAGATCCCGTGCTCCGTGATCGCATCGTCAATCAAATTCTCGAAGCGCAGCTCGCTGACAACACAAAGGCCTGGATCCTTCGGCCCGACGGCGGCTACGAACGCGCCGTCAAGCCGGACGCGAAGCCGAGGAATAGCCAGCAGGAGTTCATCGCCCTTACGCTGGGTGGCTCGAAGCCGCGCAAGAAAAGGAGCAGGCAGCGGATGCCAATCCTGCGAGTCGCCCATCAGATGCCGGCCCCCACTGCGGGCGGCGTAAAGGCCTGAGACCGATAGTTGACTCTGCGAAGGGGGTCTGATAATATTATTCCTCCGCATGTTCATTTTCCAAAGCCGAGTCCTGCTCTCTCTCGCTACCCTGTCGCTCGCCGTTTCGCTCTCGGCCGCCCCCGTTTTCGATCCCGCAGTTCCTTTCGATCCGGCAAATCCTTCCGATCCCTACCAAGTGCCGATCGGCAAGGCAATCGTCATTCCCCTCACCGCGACCGATTCCGACGGCTTCCCGCTTTCCTACACCGTAACCAGCAGCAATCCGAATGTGCTCCCACGGGTCCGCACCGGCGATCCCCACCTCAAGCTCTCGGTCAGTTACGCAGGCAGTTCGGCTTCCGATCCCGCTTTTGCCGGCAATCTCGAATTTATCCTATTTCGCGACCTCACACCGAAAACCGCGTCGATTATTGCCGGCTTGGCGGAGGGCGGTTTCTACTCGCCTAAATCCGGAACCGCAAACGGTTCAACCCAGACGCGCACAGTCATATTTCATCGCGTCGTCAAGAATTTCGTAATCCAGGCTGGCGATCCCAATGGCGAACTTCCCGATCCCACGGCTCCGCTCGCATCCCCCGGCTCGCCCCTCAGCGCCTCCAACCCGCCCACAGTAAGAGTCGATCGCGGTCCCGGCTTCGCCTTCGATAACGAATACCACCCCGCTTTGATTTTTGCCGGGTTGGGCCAGCTCGCGATGGCAAACTCCGGCTTCGATGGCAATTTCCACGGAACGGACGGCTCTCAGTTCTTTGTCACCACCTCCGCCACACGCTTGCTCGATTTCAATTATACGATATTTGGGCAGTTGATCCGCGGGTTCGACCTGTTAGCTGCGGCAAATAACGTGCCGGTCGGTCCCCAGCCGTTCAATCCATTCACGTCGCCATACGACCCCGTGCAGCAGGCGCCTAATGAGGAGGTAAGCAAGCCCAAGACAGATATACAAATAACGGGCGCGCACGTGTTTGCCAATAACACGGACGCCGTTCTCCTCTTGAGCGCAGTCGCTCCCACCAGCTCCCCTGCCATCCTCACGGTAACCGCGGACGACGGCCATGGTGGAAAGACCACGACGACTCTCAAAGTAAGCGCAGTCGTGGATACGACGAACTCACCTCCCTTTGTCTCGGCGTTGGACGATCGGGTCGCCGCGCCGGGCAGCGCGATCACGCTGCCGCTCACAGTCACGGATCTGGAATACGATTACGTGAGCACGAATTCGGCGATTTCAAATGCGTCCGCCTCCAATCCATCGGGATTCACGGGAATAACATCCAGAAACACCGTTGCGGTCGTCGGGAATTCACAGTACGTCGATCCCCTGACGCAGAAGACAGCGTCTTACATCGGGCCGCTCGATCTTTACGTGGAGGCGCAGCAGTACGATCCCACCTTCCGCCCAGGGCTCGATCAGCAACAGACTTCGCGAACCTATTCGGCGGCCGAGATCAGTGTGGGCGGAGAAGCGCTGGTGGCAACGCCGCTCATCGTGCAGGGTGTCGCCGGCGCGCCTCTCACCTCTGTTGCGGTTGTCTCCTATGTCGTTCCCGGTGTGGGAGCCAAGCCGGGTGACTTGACCGCGACTATCGATTGGGGAGACGGCTCTTATACGACAGGTCTAAACACCGCACAGCCGCCTCAGTTTGTCGTTACGCCGGCTCCTGCCACTGCTGGCACTGCCATCGCCGATCCGCATCCAGGATCGAAAGCCATTCAAATAACAGGCAGCCATACCTATGCGCACGGCGGCGTATATCCCATTACCGTAAACTTTGTCGATCCGGCGGGGCTGGACGTCCCAAACTCTCAAGTAACAAACACCGTCACAAGCACGGCTTGCATAACGGACCCGTCGCAGACCGTCAGCGCCGTGGGGACGGCTCTTAGTTTCACAAGCCCCAAGGTAACGAACGCCGTGGTGGCCAGCTTTAGCGACAGCGCCAGCACGGCGGGCATAGATCCGGCTGGCTACACCGCAACAGTGAATTGGGGCGACGGCGCTGTGACTCAGGGCGTGGTCAGCCACGCGCAGCCTTCCGGCTTTGCGGTTACCGGAAGCCATGCTTACATCGATCCGGAAAAATACGCGATCGGCGTCGCCATACATAAACTCGCGGGCGGCTCCGCTGACGCCTTCGCGTGGACGACAGCGTCGTTGAGCGGCTTCACTGGTCCGAAACATCTGCCGCCATTCGATCAGTCGCACCTCGTCGGCGAATTCTCAACGGTTCCCTTGGATGCCCGCAACCCAAACGGCGCACCAAAACCCACCAAGACCACCATTGGCAATGTCGATGTCTATTCCCAGACATATCTTACCTACAAACTGTTCGTCATCAATTCGGGGAACAAGCCCACTCCCTATTCCGTGCTCAATCTCTACCTTTCGCCCAGACGAACCTTGTCCGCCTCGGCGCAGCCGGCTGCCATCCCCCTGCGGATCGGCCCATCGCACACTTACGCCATTATCCCTCCGCTCCCAGCCGGCCAGGGAATCACCTACACTTTCGACAGCACCGCCGCCGGCGATTTCCGGCTCATGCCGCCCGCAAATGAAACGGGCGCCGGTTACAATGTGCTCGCGCACTTCACATGGCGCGATCCCATCGCGGACTACGAACCGATCCAGCGCGATTGCGTCGTCGGAAAGGTAAGTGGACTCATCGTCTGGCCTCAGAGCGTCCAGACGGACGCAGCCGGCGCCCCCCAGTACTTTTTCGTTCGGCTCGATAAGGCGCCGGGCCTGGACTCGTTCGGCAATCCCGCCCCAGTCACTATTCCGCTCACATCCAGCAATCCGACAGCGGTGACGGTGGCCCCTGCCGCCATCACATTTAACAACACCGATTGGAAGGATTGGCAGGCGGTCCGTGTGGCTGGCGCGGCCCAGGCAGGAAGCTCCACGTCCCCGCTTTCCATATCCGTCGGGCCCGCGTCCAGCGCCGGATTGCTCGCCGGCATCACCGGACTGAGGGTGAGCGTCTCGATCTATAACAATATCGTCGTCCATGCGCCGGCAACGGTGGCTACAAAGGATCACGGCGCCGGGAATACGGCCACCTTCACAGTCACTCTGGCTCACCGCTCCGTCGCGCCCGTTACGCTGCAGATCACTGCCCCGCAGGTCAACGCCAATGGACAAGGCTCGCCGCAAAGCGAAGGCCTCTTGAGCGTCGCGGGCGGCGCGCCCGCGCAAAGCGTCACCCTCACGTTCGAGCCAAACGATATTTCGCTCACAAAAACCGTAACGGTCACTGGCCAGCTCGACGGTCAGACATCTGGAACGACATCCTATACCATTCATTTTTCGCCCTCAGCTAGCAGCTCCGCAGACTTCAATAACATTCACCCGCCCGACATCAATGCCACCAACAGCCACGCACCCTAAAGCTCCGATCCATAAGCGGCTCTGGCGCTGGCTCGTCCGTCGTGATCCCGCCCCACCCACTCCCGTGAAGCTTGAGCCGCATCCAGCCGCACCCACGCCCGAAGCACAAGCGCGCATGCGAAAGATCCGCCCCGGGATCGAGCCGCTGGAAGGCCGCGTCGCCCCATAGATCGATCCGCATTTGCCAGAACCTCCTTTTCGCCATTCACTACGGGCTGCCCCATGTGGAAAGGCCGATTTCAAGAACAAACAGCCCAGCTTCTCCAGACCTACTCGGAGTCGATCTCCTTTGACTGGCGCCTCTGGCGTTATGACATCGAAGGATCCGTCGCGCACTCCGCCGCGCTGGAAGAGGCCGGTCTGATCACCGCCGCCGAGCGGGCGAGCATCGTCGCTGGGCTGCGCGAAATCGGCTCGGAAATCGAGAAGGGCGGCTTCGCTTTCAAGACGGATCTCGAAGACATCCACATGAATATCGAGGCCGAATTGACCCGGCGCATTGGCGGCGCAGGCGCGAAGCTTCACACCGCCCGCAGCCGGAACGATCAAGTCGCGCTCGATCTCCGGCTCTATTTGCGCGCCGAGTGCGATGCCATCGCCGCGGGATTGCGCGCCATGCAGCACTCGCTCATCGGCCTTGCCGGGCGCAACCGCGAGATCGTCATTCCCGGCTACACCCATCTGCAACGGGCTCAGCCCGTCTTTTTCGCTCACCATTTGCTGGCCTATGTCGAAATGTTCGAGCGCGACGCCGGACGCATCGCCGATTGCCGCAAGCGGATGAACGTGCTCCCTCTCGGCTCCGGCGCGATCGCAGGCTCCACCATCTCGCTCAATCGCGAAACGATCGCCCGCCTGCTCGATTTCCCGGCCCTCACTCAAAACTCCATGGATGCCGTGAGCGACCGCGACTTCGCCGTCGAGTTGCTATCCGCCATCGCCCTCGTCGCGATGCATCTCTCCCGGCTGAGCGAGGATGTCATCCTCTGGGCCTCTTCCGAGTTTCATTTCGTCACGCTCTCCGATGCTTTTACCACCGGCTCGTCGCTCATGCCGCAGAAGAAGAATCCCGACGTCGCCGAACTGACTCGCGGCAAGACAGGCCGAGTGTACGGCAATCTCATCTCGCTTCTTACGACGCTCAAAGGCCTGCCGATGACTTACAATCGCGACATGCAGGAGGACAAAGAGCCGGTGTTCGATTCGGTCGATACCGTAAAGGCCGCGCTCGCTGTCTTCGCCGCCATGCTCGACGAGGTGAAGATAAACCCGGAGTCATGCGCCGCCGCCGTAAGCGATCCGCTTCTCCTCGCCACGGATCTTGCCGATTACCTCGTAAACCGCGGTGTCCCATTTCGGAGCGCGCACGAAATCGTCGGACACATCGTGGCGCTCGGCGCACAGCGCGGTGTCAGCCTGCCCGATCTCACCCTCGACGATTACAAAACGCTCAGCACAGTCTTCGACCTAGACCTTTATAGCGTCTTCGATCTAAATGCCGCCATGCTCGCGCGCAAATCCATAGGCGCCCCATCCCCCGCGAATATCGCCGCGCAACTCGACCGCTGGACATCGTTTCTTGCCGCCGCCGACTCAATCGCTCCGACCGCAAGTTAGCTTGATCCCCTCACTTCCGATCCTGCGGCAGCAGATATCCCGCGACGAACCCCGCTGCGACAAACCCACCCAGCAGCACGGCCTCTTCCCACGCTGATCGTGGAGGCAGGCGCACGACCCCCGCTTCACTCGTGACCGCAGCCGCATCCCGATAACGCCCGCGCGCCGGCCGCCCACGCCAGTCGAACTCCGCTGAAAGCGATGCAAGAGCGCTTCGCATCGTCTCGCCTTGAAGCGGTATTCCATGGCCCGTCGCCGCGACCTCCGGCTCCAGTGCCGCAAGTTTTGCGATCGATTCCCGCGCCGCAAACCAATCCGGCGTAAAGTATGCCGGTGGCGGACTGACACACGGCGCCAGGCTCAGATTGGCGGCCAGCGATTCGGCCTTGATAGTCACAAACGCGTCTCCCGCAATCAACACACGATCCGATGGCCGGTAAAACGACACATGCCCCGGACTATGCCCCGGCGTCGCGATCCATTTCCAATCCGGAAGCTCCGGCACACTCCCATCCGCCGGAAGCGGATGCACCCTGCCCCCGAGATCGATCGGACCTTTCGGATACAGTCCCGCCATCCACGACATGACTCCCCCGCCCACAGTCGCATCCGGCGGCGGATAACTCGACAGCCCGGTCAGATACGGCAACTCCATCGGGTGCGCATACACCGGAGCCTTCCAAAGGTCGGCCAGCTCCTTCACCACCCCCACGTGATCGAAATGCCCATGCGTAAGCAGGATCGCTTCCGGCGCTGCATTGAGCCCAAATCTCCGACGCGCCGCCCGCAAAATAGTCCTCATCGATCCAGGCAGCCCCGCATCGACCAGCACCCATTTCGAGCTCCCCCGTTTGCCGATAAAGTACACATTTACGATCCCGGTCTTCATCCCGAAAACATCGGCCGCCACTTCGTAAAATCCATTGCCGCCAGGCACCGTCTCCAAACGGTCAGCGCGATAGTTGCCCACAGATCTCTCTCGCGAGACGCGCCTTTCCCCGTACATCCGGCCGTTGCCGGCGCGCTCCGAAAAAGTGCTGTCCACGTTGGAAAGAGTCTCGGTTATCATGCGATCAAAAAGTTCTGCCCCCTCGTATCGCATCGCACGCCCCCGCTGCGGGGGAATTCCGTTCATACCCCGCATATCGTCCACTCGCGCGCCGACGGCTCCCTCACCAACTCACCTCCCACGCTTGATTTAAAAAAGTCCGAGCCTCCCTCGGACCGCATACCAAAGCCAAGCCCCAAAATCCTGTAAATCCTGTTAATCCTGTCCAAAATGCAGTTCGCGACACGACCACTCGCGCGCTCTCGACGAATGCCCCTCCCTCGGACCGCATACCAACCCCTAAATCCTGTAAATCCTGTTAATCCTGTCCAAAATTCAGTTCGCGACACGACCTCACCCGCCCTCGACCAATGCCCCTCCCACGCTTGATTTAGAGAAGCCCCTCCCTCCCTCGGACGGCGTAGCAAATCCAAACCTCCCCAAAATCCTGTAAATCCTGTTAATCCTGTCCAAAATCATCGCGGAGCAACTGGCGCGGCATCGTTGACGCCCTCCCAATTCGCGCGGCCTATCACCGGGAGCGCGAAAGCGAACGCCGCATCCTCCCCCGGCGTGCCAGCCGCTTGAACCACTTTCCAGATTTGTCGGGCCCGCCCGATGCCACCCGGCGCCGCGGCATCGAATGCGCGCAACCCACACCGCAGCCCGCCTTCCAGTGGATGATCCACATGCCGGTGATAGATAAACGATTCGATCTCGGGAAGTCCCTCCACTTTCTTCCACGCCAGCGCATAAGCCGCAGCTTGGAGCAATTCGCCATCCGCTCCGTCCGGACAATGAAACCCCTGTTCCGTAAGCGCAATGCGCCGCGGCTTGCCTAGATAGAGAAAACGATCCTGTCGCAGAAACGCCGGCAAGATCTCCAGATTATGGAAGGTGACCCGCGGCGCGTCGAACCGGTGCGGCGCCGTCTTATCCAGCCAAAAGCGCGGCTCGCCCAAATTCTCCGGGTACGGATGAAACGCAAGATTCCATGGGAAATCGCCTTCCTTCCGCCCGAGTTCTCCGATTCCCTCCAGCACCTCGACGCCTGTGATCCCTTTGCGCTTGTCCTCCGAGGCCGGCAGCGTCCAGTGATGCTCCAGCGAAATGTAGATCGGAAAATCCACATTCACCGACCGCGCCGCAAGATCGGCCATTCGCAAGGCAATATAGTATGCGCGCAGGAGCACTGCGGGCTCGACCGCGCCCAGATGATACCAGGTCCAGTGGCTCTGCACTTCGTTGCCGATCACAAGCCCGGCGAGTTGTCCATACCGCGCGTCGGGTCTGCTGTAGCGCTCGACAAGCCAATGCACGATCGCTTGGTAGTAGAGCAGGCCTTCTGCGGTCGCCGTGTTAAATGCTGCCGGCCCCACCGGAACGGCTGCCGGATCGGTCAGCGGATGCACCAGGGGCGATGTGCGTGGTGTTCCCGGATGCACGTAGTTCAGCAAGACACCCGTGACACGCAGTCCCGCCGCATGCATCGACAGAAGATCCCGATCCAGCGCGGCCACGGCCGCCGCACGCAGCGGAAACCGGTGGCCTTCAAACTCGAACCCATTCTCGCCTCCCGAAGCCTCCAGCGCGAACAGCCCGCCGATATCAATGTTTTCCGCCGCCTGCTGCATCCCTAGCGCCGAGGCGTCCGCTATATCGAGGATGCACGCGAGACCTTTCTTGCCCGGCGCAGGCGGAAGCGCCGGCGTCCGATGCTGCAACTCGGCGAAGTTTGTTATATAGCACACATCGCTCAGCGGCTGGTGCGTTGCAGCGTCCGCTATCTGAAATTTCGAATAGAGCCGGTCCCGCGCGGCATCGTATCGCGCGATGTGTGCGCCTCCTTCCCGCAAGTCTCCCGTCCAAACCCGCTTAGCCTCGTGTCCAATATCCGCCGCCGTATGCGCCGGAAGCTCGTTCAACTCGATCGCGGCCCCATCATGAGCCGTCCATGTGAACGAAAGCCGCTCGTCCGAGACGCCACCCTTCAGGGAGACGGAGAAATCGGCGCCGCTCACGGAGGCCGCCAGCGCAAGAGCAAGGACGATTGCGAGCGCCCCAAATCGCACCTTCATAGCGCGCCTTTGAGTATGCGAAATATCGCCGTGTTATCCATAAAGCCGCGCAGCTTCTCCGATCCGGATCCGCGGCCCGCCGCGATCACATCCTCTGCATTGTTCAGTCCCGATGGCGTTTGATAGGCTGCGGGTTCCGATCGGGATTTGGCGGCCTGTCCGGGAGCGGGACTTCCTTGCGGCGTATCGCTCAAAGGAGCGCCGCCGCCAGCCGTCGTCGGCGCCGGTCCGTTTGGCCCGGTCGCCCAGGTGATATACGGGTAGCCGCTCGGATTATTGCCCAGAATCGCCACGCCCCGATCCTGCCGGAGCGGATACCCGTTGAAGCTCATTCCGCCGGTCGAATGGCGGCCCGCCGCGAGGATGAGTGATTTGTCCCCCGCATAGCGGATGGCCGTCGTGATCGCCCGATCGAGCGCCACCGTCTCTGCGATGGCCCTTTCGCCTTCATTCCGTTCCGCGGCCATGCCCACGAGCGATGCATCCACAATGAGTAGATACCCGGCCGGCTTCTCCTGAAGAAAGACAATCGCCCGCCGCACGAGATCGGAAAGCGACGGCTGCTGGCTCTGCGCCTCGATATCGTCGCTAAATGCCAGCGCGCCGGGCGCAAATACGCCGAGAACGCCGCCTTGCTGAAACGCCTCCGAGTTTTCCAGCTCCGCCTTCGTATGGAGCACCTGGCATTTGCTCTCCTGAAATTCCTTGAGCAAATCGCGCCCATCCTCCCGGCGTCCGCCCCGTGTCGCGGGAAGAAAATCCCGCGCGCCGCCGCCCAGCGCCACCTCGGGGCGAAATTTCTCGAGAAGCTGAAGCGCCACATTCGCCGTGTCCCGCGAGTCGGACGCGTGCGCATAGAAAGCCGCGGCTGTGGGAGAGGCCAGCGAAGCGCTGCTCACGATGCCGATCGCCCTTCCCTTTGCCCGCGCCGCCTCCGTGATCGTCGGGAGCGGATTGCCTTTGGGATCGACGGAAAGCACCCGATGATTTGCCAGCTCGCCCGTCGCGAGCGCCGTCGCCGCCGCCGCATCGTCTGGAACCGCAAAGTCGCGCGCTGAATTACGCAGGAGCGCCACATTGGGAAAGGTCTCCAATCCCAGGCGGAAGTCTGCCCCCCCTTCGTAAAGCCGCGCCGCTGCGAGCTGCCGCGCCACCATGCCATCGCTTACAAAAAGGATGATCCCAAACGGCTTTTGCACGACCCAATTCCGCACGTACAAATAGCCCACGGCGCAAAAGCCGAGGATACAAGCCAGCGCGAGGAGTTGGTTGCGAAGCTTCATCGGTCATCTATCTCCCACCCCTCCTCAGCTTTCCATCTCACCTTTCCATCGCCCGCCTGAAAAAGAAACCCGCGCTGCGCACAATTGGGGGGCGCGCAGCGCGGGCTCGGGAGGGAAATCTATCGGATGACTTCCAAAATGTAATGGCTTGAATGGGGCAAGCGAGAACCAACGAACGATTCCAAAAATTAACGCTTGGAGAACTGGAAGCGCTTGCGGGCGCCGGGCTGGCCCTTTTTCTTACGCTCTTTCATACGCGGATCGCGTGTGAGAAAGCCCTCGGCCTTCAGCGTGCCGCGAAGCTCCAAATTGCTTTCCGTGAGCGCGCGGCTCACCGCCAGGCGCACCGCGCCGGCCTGCCCCATCATCCCGCCGCCATGTGCGTTCACCTTCAGATCGAAGGCATTGACGAGCTTCACCAGCTCGAATGGCTTCAGCACCGTATTCTGCAATGGCAAGGTCTTGAAATATTCTTCAAATGGACGCCCGTTGATCTCAATCTTCCCTGTCCCGGCTGTCATCCGGATGCGGGCCACTGCGTCTTTCCGGCGGCCGGTTGCGATAAATTCCTGTGTGGGTGCGGCCATGTGGTCGAGGTAAAGGTCGAGGTAAAGGTCGAGGTAAAGGTCGAGGTAAAAACTATTTGAGGTGAGTGACGGGAGTCGGCTGCTGGGCGGCATGCGGATGCTCCGAGCCACCATACACTTTCAGCTTCGTGTACACCCGGCGCCCGAGCCGGTTGTGCGGTATCATCCCCTTTACCGCATGCTCCACGAGCAGCTCCGGCCGGCGCGCACGACGCGCTTTCACGGTCTCGCTCTTGTGGCCGCCCACAAATCCCGAGTACGACATAAAGGTCTTGTCGGTCTCCTTTTTCCCGGTGAGACGCACTTTCTCGGCATTGATGACAATGACGAAATCTCCAGTGTCCACGTGGGAGGTGTAAATGGCTTTCTCTTTACCGCGCAGCAGGTTCGCGGCTTTCACCGCCACCCGGCCAAGTACTTGGTCGGCGGCATCGATGATCCACCATTGGCGGTTAACTTCGTCGGCTTTTGCGGAAAATGTTCCCATGACTCTTTGAAAAGGGTGCGGACATTATGCGGCTGCGGAAAGGTGTCAACCGCCGTTTGCAAAAAAAATCACCGTTTCTTCATCCCCGGAGGCCGAAGGAGGCTTTTGAAATACTCCTGGGTGACGCGCGCAAGGAATTTGGGCCATAAGGCAAGGCGCGAGCGACGCGCATATCCTGGCGATACGTAAGGAGTGAGCAACGCCGCCAGATGGCCCAAATTGCTTGCGCCTGGAGGGTTGCCACTTCCACTCCATCACGCCCGCCCTCCCAACCCCGCCAATATTCACTCTCGACCTTTTAATTTCGCAACGCGGCCCTCAAGAGTATTTCAACAGCCTCCTTTTATAGAAGAGCGGGCGCGTGTCCGAAATGAACGCCGCGCCCGCCTTGTTCCCCCCAGAACACTATAGAAGACCCCACGCCCGCCGGGCTGTTAGGAAGTTGTTGAGGGAGTTCGACAGCCCCCTGCAAGATCATCCGGCGGCTACTTCCCGCTCGGCGGAGCCATGCCCGCATGCACCGCATCCCAGAACTTGCCATTGTACTTCTCGATGTTCGTCCCGGCCTTGTTCCGGCACATGATCACGACCAGCTCCTCCTTCGTATCGACAGAAAAGGTCGCGCTGGAAGCGGCCCCGTGCCCAAATTTGCCCGATCCCGGCTCTCCGTCCATCCCGATCCCAAAGGTCTTGGTCGCGTCCGGGCCGAGGATGCCCGTCAGCTCCTGCGGAAGCATCTGCTCGAAGGTCTCCGGCTTCATAAACTGCATGCCGCCGTACGACCCGCGATTCAGCAGCATCTGGGCAAATCGCGCGATATCGAGCGGCGTGGTCTGCATATCGGCGTGCGCCCCGAGCACATCCGTGTGCTCCATCCCCAGCGGCTCCAGCACGTGGCGCAGGTAGAAGAGCGGCAGCGCTTCCCCCGTGATCCGCTCGATCATCTTGCACCCGAGCGAGTTCCCCTGCCCGCCATACTCCCATTTGCCCGCCACCTTCAGATACGGATAGACCTCCCCGACCTGCTCCTCCAGATCGGCCGCATCGTCCCCCCACGATGGCCACTGGGAAAGCCCGCTCGTGTGCGTGTAAAGATTTCGCACCAGGAGGGGCCGCGCCGCCTGCGTTCCGCGCAGTTCCGGTAGGAATTTCTCCACAGGATCGTCCAGCGCCACCAGACCGCGATCGACCAGCATCATCATACACGTCGCGGAGAAACACTTCGTCACACTCGCCATCCAGCTAGTATCGGAAAGGGTCATCGCATGTCCGTCCCGGGTTCCGTACGCCTTCAGCAGGACGATGACTCCGTGCCGCACGATGCAGACGCCAAAGGCTTGATCCGAATCCGCCGCCCATTCCTTGCACACGGCATCGATCTCCGCAGCGTCCGGATTCATCCCAGCCTCCGCGAGGCTCCCTGCGTGGATCTCCGGGGCTGCCGCGCCCGTCTGCTTCGTCGGAGCGTCAAAGACCGCCGGCCACTGCTTATCCGCCCCGGAAAGCTGCCGCTTCAGCTCCACCCACGCCTGCCGGTCCCACGCCAGCGCATCGTCGTTCTTCCTCACCGATGGCTGATTCACGGGCATCCGCTGCAACCCGGCCAGGATGCGCGCCATCCCCGGATTTTGCGCGAGCAAATTCATCGGCTGGCCCTGGCAATTCGCCTGAAGCAGCTCCCGCCCCTTCTCCAGTTGCGCCACGCTCAGCCCCGTCCATCGGGCGACCGGCTCCAGACTTGCCGCATCGAGCCGGGCAAACGGAGCCTCTGCCGCCGCCTTGAAAAAGGTCAGCATTCGATCCGCCTCCCGTCCGTGTTCCGGCACGAGTTTCAGGATCGCGAAATACGCCCCGGCCGTCTTTGGCTCCGAGACGATCTTTCGCTCCGCATCGTACCAGACGGTCTGCTCCGCATGCCGGCCGAGATGCCGCTCGGCAGCCCCCGCCGGCTCCACATGCACCTTCGGGAATTGGCTCCCCGAAAAGACGAAGGCCGAAACCGTCGCGCGCCCCTTCAGGAATTCGCGCAACGCCGCCTCCTCCGCCGGCGCATCGGCGCCCCGCGCAAGTCCAAAACAAATCGGCAACGCCAGGACGAGGAGACCGCCGCGTTGCACTGCATTTAAAAGGCGAAAAGGAAGAGCGCGCATACTGCATGAGATAATCCTGCATGGCGCCTCCCTGCAATCGCCGGAGTTTACCAGCCTCAGGCTGGCAATCCCACTCACCTCCCAACGGCAACCCAACCCTCCAACCCTCCAACCCTCCAACCCTCCAACCCTCCAACCCTCCAACCCTCCGCGACCTCCGCGCCCCCGCGTGAAACCTCGGCGACCGCTACCCCTCCGAATCCGCTCCCGGCCACGGCTCGTCGCCTGCGATATCCGATTCATCCATCCAATGCTGCTGGCACCGCGCGAGGAAATTGTCTTCCGTATCCGCGAGCGGACACGCCTCCAGCCCGACCGTCGTCGAATAGTTCCACCCCGCGTGGTACCACGTCTCGAAATAGTCAAACGCGTGCCGCCGATGGCAATAACGCCAAACGTCCGGAAGGCGAATGAAGCCCCATTCCTGGAGCTTCTCCCGCGTGACAAATGGAGAAGGCATGGCGAAGCGTTTGTTTAGGCGCGCATCGTGCAAAACATCGCGCGCCATGACGAGACAATTCCACGCCTTTTTTTGTCCACAGATTGACGTAAATGAGCGCAGATTTACCGAGTGGGGACGGGTAATTGGATGGCCAGACCGCACCATTCCCGCCCCCTCCCCTGCAATCGCGGAGCGATGACCCGAAGGTAGCCGTGGGTTTCAACCCACGGAAACAGGCCCCATCCCCCATCGTCGCGGAGCGACGTCTGCAATCCCCACCCCAACCAGCCTCAGACACATATAAAGGGACAAGACACATATAAAGGGACAGACTTTTTGAAATATTCCCTCCATGAGACAAGCCCGCATCAAAGCCCCGAAGGGACACATATAAAGGGACAGACTTTTTGAAATATTCAATCTCGGCACCGAGGCGCTCCATCTCACGGTGCGTCAGAATCACTCCGGCGGAAAAGTCCTCACCCAATTCGATGCGACCATCGCCAGCGCGAACGAGCTGGTGCTGGACTTTCCGAACGGCGAGCCACCGCCAGCGATGCACAGCCTCGCCATCGTGATCCCGAGCGCCGGGCCGCGCAGCGCGTTTCTCGCGCACACGCACACGATGGCGCAGATTCTCGGCCTGCTCGACGCGCTCGCGGGCGTCTACTCTCGGCTCGACGTACTAAGGGACGGACTTATTGAGGGCGCTGACTTATTGAGGGCGCTCCTCACGGCGCTGATGGATAGTGGCGCATCTGCGGCTTCGTTGTAAACCGCCAGCAGGGGATCGAAGCCGCCAGGTTCGTTGAGCGGCTGGCGGGCACCCCGGGTGACGATCGCCAGATCGTAG
>JBBSFI010000044.1:0-35803 GCA_038238905.1 Chthoniobacterales bacterium
AACTCCGCCGCCTCGACGAAGCGAATCTCGATCTGATTATCGCCGAGCGTGTGCCGGAAATCGGCCTCGGCCTCGCGATCATGGACCGCCTGCGCAAAGCGGCACATCGCGCGACGTAAAACTCCGCGACGCGAAAGTCGGCGCCTCAGCCTCGTGCGGCGCCACAGGCCGGATTTCCATATCCCTCCTGCTCGCTCTTTGAAATCCAATATCCGTCCATCCCCATCCCCGCAAATCCGCGCGCATGGCCAAGCCACGCTTTGAGCACTGTCGAGGTGCTCCGATATCGGAGCGCGAGTGCGCTTTGCGCGGGGATGGCAAGCGGAAAGTGCGTTCGGTAAACTATTCTGAGCGGCTGGTTGCGGCAGGCGTGCGGTGCGGCAATTCTCTGTGCCGCCATGTCCGGATTCCGCCTCTTCGATCTCAACCCTGAGCAGGAGCAGGCTGTGCGGACGACGGAGGGGCCGCTGCTGATTCTGGCGGGGGCGGGGACGGGCAAGACGCGGGTAATTACGATGCGGGCGGCGTATCTCATTTCGGAGGGGGTCGATCCATCGAACATTCTGGCGGTGACGTTTACAAACAAAGCGGCGAGCGAGATGCGGGAGCGGTTGGCGGCGATGATCGAAAAGGCGGAGGCGAAGAAGGTGACGGTCTCGACATTTCACGCACTCTGCGTTCGCATTCTGCGGGCTGGGATCGATCGGCTCGGATACAAGAGCAATTTTTCCATCTACGATGAAGGGGATCAGCTTGGGCTGATCAAGAAGATCATTACGCGGACGGCTGCGAAGGATGAAAAGCTGGAGCCGAACGTCGCGAAAAGCCTGATCTCCAAAGCGAAGAACAGCGGATGGAGCGCTCCGCAAGACGGTGAGGAGACGCTGATCGGCGCGGTTTTCGCCCGTTACCAGGCGGAATTGAAAACGCTGAATGCGGTCGATTTCGACGATCTGCTGCTGCTCACGGTAAAGCTGCTCAGCGAGCACGCCGATGTGCGGCAGAAATGGCAGCAGCGCTTCCGCTATGTGATGGTCGATGAATTTCAGGACACCAATGGGCTCCAGCTCGAACTGGTGACGCTGATCGCGAAGCGGGATGCGCTTCCGGACGAAGCCGCCGCGCGCCCGAATGTGTGTGTCGTGGGCGATGACGACCAATCCATCTATGGATGGCGCGGCGCGGAGGTGGCCAATATCCTCGAATTCGAGGCGCATTTCCCGCATCCGGCGATCGTCAAGCTGGAGCAGAACTATCGCTCGACCAATGCGATCCTCGGGACGGCGAACTCGCTCATCAAGAACAATCCGCGCCGCCGCCCGAAAGCGCTCTGGAGCGCGAAGGAGGGCGGCGAGAAGGTGAGCATCGTGCAGATGCCCGACGACCGGCAGGAGGCGCAGTATGTCGCGGAAGAAATCCAGCGCCGGCAGGGCGCCGAGAGCGCCGCATGGGAAGATTTCGCGGTGCTTTTCCGAATGAACGCGCAATCCCGCCTCATCGAAACCAATTTGCGTGAGCTGCACATTCCGTACCGAATTATCGGGGGAAAAAGCTTTTTCGACAGGCGGGAGATCAAGGATCTGCTGGCATACGCGAGCTGCATCCTAAATACCGACGACGATGTGAGCCTGCTGCGGATTATCAACACGCCGACGCGGGGCATCTCCGCGGCGACGGTGGAGCGCGCGACAGCGCTGAGCGCACAGCGCAAATGCAGTGTCTATGAAGCGCTGAAATTGCCGGAGTTTGCCGCCGAGTCGAGCGCCCGCGCGGCGTCGAGCGTGCGGGCTTTTGTGGACCTTCTCGATCGATTCGAGACAAAATTAAACGAGCCGTTGACCCAGCAGGCGGATGTCGTGCGCGCGCTCATCGAAGAGATCGGCTTTTACGACGACCTGCGCCGCTCGTGCAAAACGCCGGACGATGCGCTGAAACGGGAGAGCAATGTGAGGGAGATGCTTGTCTCGCTGGATGAACACCAGGGCCGATCGACGGAGGGTCTCCGCGGTTTTCTCGATGAACTCATGCTGCGGCAGGAGCGGGAGGAAGAGAAGGACGACCTGAAGGGGAAAGGGGTGACGCTCATCACGCTCCATGCCGCAAAAGGCCTCGAGTTTCCGCATGTGTATCTGCTGGGGCTTGAGGACGGCATCCTGCCCCATGACCGCTCGAAGCTGGAGGGAACAGTCGATGAAGAGCGGCGGCTCCTGTACGTCGGCATCACGCGGGCCATGCGGACGCTCGTGCTAAGCTGGTGCCGCAGCCGGGTGAAATACGGAAGCCTGGCTCCATGCACGGCAAGCGCCTTTATAAAGGAGCTGCCGCCGGAGCACATCACGCACCGCGACTTCGCGCAGATCATGAATACGCCGGTCGCCGAGGAATCGGCGAAGCAGCGCTTCGGAAGCATCTTCGCGGCGCTGGATCGCGTCGCAGGCTGAGAAGGGGCGAAGCGTTCTACGCTCCCATTCCTTCTTCAAAGGAGCCAGCCGCGGCGGGCCATTGGAGATGATCGCGGACGTAGGCGATGCCATCGGCGCTTGTGAAGTCGAGTTCCTTATGGGCGCTCTCCGCCTCGACAACAAGCGGAGCGGTGGCGGCGCCCGTCAATTTGCAGTAGCGATGCGGGTAACCGATCGCGAGGAGCAGTTCGGCATAGCGCTGCATATTGATGTCGCCCGTCGCCAGATCGGTAAATTGCATCGCGCGCTTGGGCCAACTACTCTCCATGGCCCTGAGAGGGAAGCCCGGGCGGATGACGAAGTTCTTGATGTGGGCGGCATAGACGTATGGGCCGACCTTTAGGAAGCGCTGCTCCCAGCTTTCACCCTCCCAGCAGTGCGACGGATCGGCATTCACGGCAAGCGACTCGTCGCCGTCGCAGATTTTCACGAGCATGAGGAAATCGTCGGCGGTAAAAGCTGCCGTTCCCGGATGGATCTCGTGGCAAAGCTTGATGCCCAGTTTGCGCGCGTGATCGCGGATTTTCTGCGTTTTTTTTACAAAGCGCTCCTGACCCTCCTTGATCAAGTCGTAGCCTGGGCCGGTCCAAAATCCCCATGGGTAGCCGCCCGCGACCTCCCACCCGAATGCAGTTCCCCAGAACATCGGCATGACCTTCACGCCCAGTTCGGCAAGGAGATCGAGAAGCTTGAGAAGATAGCCTTCGGCCCACGCCTCGATCTCGCTGGCGCTTTGCGACGCGATGGCGGGCGGAAGAAAGGGGCGGATCGTGGGCGATCCCGTCCACGCGGTCGTGTGGACCCAGATCGGGCAATGGGCTGAAACGCCATCGAGCGAGAGGCCGGCTTTTTCGAAGGCATCGGCGATCTCTTTCGCGGATTTGAAGCCGGAACCGCTTTCGAGCATGTAGTTGCTCGGTTGCGCGCCAGCCGCGCCGGAGCGCTTGGCGTATGCGAGGAAGTCGGCAAGTGACTTGGCGCCGTGCTGGGCGCCTTCGATCGAGGGATGATAAACGTTCGGCATTGAAGGGGAGGGTTAAACTGTCATTTCCACGAAGACCAACTATTTTGATGAAAACCGCTTTCGGTTGCCGTCAAAAGCAAAAACTGACGGATTTTGCCAGGTTCCCCGCCACTTCTTCCGGATCCCGAACCTCTTCCATTCTCCTTGCAAAGCACTTTGGGTCGCGTTAGGAACGTCCCCCTTTTTCAAACCGCTCCATATACTGCGCCCGCGCCGCTGCTCTTTTTTCCGTCCTTAAATCATGTCGATCCTCATCAATGTCCTTCTCGTGGTGGATGTCGCCGTAGCGCTCCTTCTCATTCTGGTCGTCCTTCTCCAGCGCCCGAAGAACGAGGGGCTGGGGGCCGCGTTTGGAGGCGCGATGATCGAGGGTGTGCTCGGCACGCAAACGACGAACGTTCTCGCGAGCGCCACGCGTTGGCTGGGCACGATTTTCTTTCTCCTCTCATTCCTGATTTCGTTCCTCTATTCGCGCCAAGTGGCCGCTGGAGCGAGCGAACTCCAGAAGCGGCTCGGCTCGCTTCCAGCGCCCGCGGCGGCGCCGAAGCCCGCGCCGGCTCCAGCAGGGTTGCCCGGAACGCCCGCGGAGAATCCAGAGACGTCGCCATCCACCCCGCCCGTTTCGACTCCGCCCGCACAGCCCGTTCCTGTCAGCCCGGACTCCACAGCGCCCGCGTCACCCGCGGAGGCTGGCAAGCCGAATCCGGCAGCGCCCGATTCGACAAGCCCTGCTCCTGCGACGCCCCCTTCCGCTCCTGAACCGAAGCCGGGCGCTCCCGCGGCTCCTGCGCCCGCCGCGAAGTAGCGCTGCCTCGCAGTACGGGCTTCCGGCCAGCCCAGAGTTGATTTCACGGACCGGAGCGAGCAAGCACCGTTCCATCGAAAGCAACTCCTTCCACGGCCAAGTTCACCCGATATTCTCGAACGTGCCCCACACGATCCGACTACTCGCGTTTCTGGCGCTTTTCCTTTCCGGCTGCGGACGGGCGCTCGATCGGGCGGATCTCGTGTTTCTAAATGGCGCGGAGCCGCAGACTTTAGATCCCGCCGCGATGACGGGCCAACTCGAGGCGCGGATCGCATACGCCCTTTTCGAGGGGCTGACGGCCTTTGACCAAAACGGAAATCCGCAGCCCGGAGTTGCAGAGAAATGGGATGTCGGACCCGACGCTCGGATCTACACATTTCATCTGAGGCACACCGCGCGGTGGAGCAATGGCGACCCCGTTACTTCCGCCGATTTCATCGCTTCGTGGAAGCGCGCGCTGCTCCCCGCAACGGGCTGCGAGTACACTTCGCAGTTCGCGCCGATTCACAATGCGACCGCTTTTAACGAAGGGAAAGTGACAGACTTTGGCGAGGTGGGCGTGAGGGCGCTGGACGAGTACACGCTGCAAGTAACGCTCGACAATCCGACGCCATACTTCGTCTCGCTATGCGCCTTCTCGACGTTGCTGCCCGTCCACACCCCGTCGGTGGCGAAGTACGACAAGCTCGGGGAAAGCTGGACAAAGCCCGGACGCTTGATCGGAAACGGCGCCTTTACTTTGCAGGAGTGGCGCTTGTTCGACCGCATCCGCCTGTTAAAGAGTGCGACGTATTGGAATGCGGCGCACGTCGGGATGCAAAGCATCGATGCGCTGCCGACGGCAAGCCGAAATACGGCGTTCAATTTCTACGCAACGGGGGTGGCCGATCTGATGATGGATAAAAATCTGGTGCCAACCGCATTTATCGATGAACTCAAGCGAAGGCCCGATTACCACGCCGCCCCATTCAATGGGACGTACTTCGTGCGCTATAACGTCACGCGCAAGCCTTTCGACGATCCCCGCGTGCGGCTCGCGTTCAGCCTTGTAACCGACAAAAAACTAATCACTGAAAAGATCACACGCGCGGGGGAGCAGCCAGCGCCCAGCCTGACGCCGCCGACCACCGCAAACTATACACCGCCGACCGGGCTCGACTATAATCCCGAACGCGCACGCTCTCTTCTCGCGGAGGCGGGCTTTCCCGGGGGCAAAGGATTTCCGATCGTTTATTATCTTACCACGGGCGATACGGGAGGTGTGGATGCCGATATCGGGGTCGAACTTCAAGGAATGTACCGGCGGGAACTTGGCGTCGAGGTGCAGATTCAAAGGCAGGAGTGGCAGGTGTATCTCAACTCGCTATCGAGGCTAGACTTCGATTTCTGCCGGTCGAGCTGGGTGGGCGATTATAATGACGCCAACACTTTCCTCGCATGTTTCATAACGAACGACGGCAACAACCGCACGGGCTGGAGCAATCCGGAGTTTGACCGGCTCATCGCAGACGCCGGGCGCGAGGCCGACATCAGCAAGCGCGCCGCAATTTTTGCCGAAGCTGAGCATCTCCTTGTCTCGGAGGGCGTTCCGATCTGTCCGTTGTACTATTATGTTGGCATTCAGTTTTACGACGGCGAACGCCTGGGAGGGCTATCGGCCAATGCCATCGATGAGCACCCGCTCAAGAATCTGTACTGGAGCTCGCGCCGCCGCTGATGGATCGCATCGGATCCCTGATCTATCGGTTGTTTGAGCATTTGGTGCGGCCCCTGTCGATTGCGGCCGCATTCCGATTGGGAAGCAGCCTCGGGTGGGCGGCCTATTGGCTGGCGGCTCCGTACCGGAAGCTGGCTCTGCATAATCTCGGCATCGCTTTTCCTGAATTGCCGACTTCCGGCAGGCGAGCCATTGCGAAGCGCCATTTTTCGACGCTTGGCGGGAACCTTCTTACGGGCCTCAAATTTTCGAGCGTCGCGCATGAGAATCTCAACCGCTGTGTTGAATTTTCGGGAATCGAAGTCATCGAGGATCTCGTTAAAAGGAAGCAGCGGTTTGTGTTTGCGACCGGACATATCGGCAATTGGGAGATCTTCGCGCAGATCCTGCCATCGCTTTTTCCCCCGCGCGCCGGGACGATCTATCAGCGCCTGGGCAATGCGTATATCGATGGCCGAATCCGCGAGACGCGCGCGCGCCTCGGCGTTCCGCTTTTCGAGCGGAAGGAAGGGTTCCAGGGAGCGATCCAGACCCTCCGCGCCGGCTCTGCGGTTTGCATTCTCATCGATCAACACGCGGGTGACAGCGGCCTGTGGTGTCCGCTGTTTGGCCGCCTCGCGTCCACGACTCCGCTTGCGGCTACGATGGCGTTGCGAACCGGCGCGGTGCTTGTGTCCGGGTGCATTCACACGCTGGCTCCCGGCAAATGGCGTCTCGTCGTGGATCGTCCGCTGGATCCTGCCGGCCGAAGCGTGGATGCCATTACTGCGGAATTGAATCGGGCGCTCGAGACGCAAATCCGCGCGAGCCCGGCCGACTGGCTTTGGGTGCATAACCGGTGGAAAACGCCGCGCCCAAAGTTTCTGCTCGCGACTTACAAGCGCCCGCCATCGCTTGGCGCCGAGGAAGCGGCTGTGCTGCAGCGCTTTCGCATGGTGATCCGCTCTCCAAACTGGCTCGGCGACGCCGTGATGTGCGTGCCTGCCGTCCGAGCGATCAAGCGCGGCAGACCCGACGCGCATGTCACGATACTCGTAAAATCGAAGCTGGCCGACCTCTGGAGAGCCGTTCCCGACGTGGACGAGATTATCGAGATTCGACCTGGGATCTCGATCTTCGGAGTGGCCAAGATGCTCCGGAATCGATTCGATGCAGCGGTCGTGTTCCCGAACTCGATTCGGTCGGCGATGGAGGTTTGGCTGGCTGCAATTCCGAGGCGGGCCGGCTTTCCAGCCCCCTGGCGCGACCGGCTGCTTAACCAAATCTTCCGGGAGAAGAAAAAGAAGCTCGCGGTGGGCGGCATCCAGCACCAGGCGCAGCGATACCTGAAGCTGGCCGAATTCATTGGCGCCGAGATCGAGGGTTCTCTCGATTTTGCGCCGCGATGCGAACCCTCCAATGGTGGACCAAGACGCATCGCGGTCTGTCCGGGCGCCGAATATGGGCCCGCAAAGCGGTGGCTCCCGGAGCGGTTTGCCGAAGTGATGGCGCGCATCTCGGCATCGCGTGCGTGCGAATGGGTGCTGGTCGGCGTCGCAAGAGACGCTCCGATCGGTGCGCAAATCGAGGCAGCTTCCGGCGTTTCGATTCGCAATTTGATCGGCGCGACGAGTCTCGCCGAACTGATCTCCGAGCTGCGCCAGTGCGATCTGTTGCTGACAAACGACACCGGCACGATGCACCTTGCCTCCCTGCTTCGCGTGCCGGTCGCCGCCATCTTTGGCTCGACGGAACCGGCTCTCACAGGTCCACTAGGCGGCGCAAACCGGATCATCCGCCGGCATGTCTCATGCAGCCCCTGCTTCTTAAGGGAATGCCCGATCGATTTCCGCTGCATGCGGGAAGTCACGGTCGAAGAGGTTGCCGAGGCGGTTCAGGAGGTTCTGCTTGAACACGCGACAAACAACACGGTCTAACAGGAAATCCCAATGATCAGCACGCAGGAACTAACCCAGCAAGTCAAAGAACAAGGCCGGTGGATCGCACCGCTTCAGCAGGAAATCGCGCGGGTGATCGTTGGTCAGCGCCTTCTTATCGACGGCCTTCTGGTCGGCCTTCTTACAAACGGCCACATCCTGCTCGAAGGCGTGCCCGGTCTTGCGAAGACCCTCGCCGTTAAGACGCTCGCCGGCTGCATCCAAACAGGGTTTTCCCGGATACAATTCACGCCCGACCTGCTTCCAGCCGATCTGATCGGCACACTGATTTATAATCCGCGCACGGGGGAATTTACGACGAAACAAGGACCGCTCTTCTCCAACCTTATTCTGGCCGATGAGATCAATCGCGCGCCCGCGAAGGTCCAGAGCGCCCTTCTCGAAGCGATGCAGGAGCGGCAAGTAACCCTCGGCGATACCACCTACAAGCTGCCCGACCCCTTTCTCGTGCTCGCAACGCAGAACCCGCTGGAGCAGGAGGGAACCTTCCAGCTTCCCGAAGCCCAGCTCGACCGCTTTATGCTGAAGCTGCGCATCGGCTACCCCACGAAGCAGGAGGAGCGGCAGATTCTCGATCTCATGGGCACCTCTGCTCCCAAGCTTGGCGTGCAGGCGGTGCTCCACCCATCCGATATCATTGCCGCGCGGGAATTGGTGAATTCAATCTATGTGGACGACCGGGTGAAGGATTACATCGTGGACGTCGTCTTTGCGACCCGGAACCCCGCAAGCTATAATATCAAAGGTCTGGACGGCATGATCCGCTATGGCGGCTCTCCGCGCGCCACCATAGCGCTCACGCTTGCCGCGCGGGCGCAAGCCTTCATAGCGGGGCGGGGCTATGTGACGCCGCAGGATGTCAAGAGCGTGGGCGCGGATGTCTTGAGGCACCGCATCATAGTTAGCTACGAAGCCGAGGCGGAGGAGATGACAAGCGAAAACATTATCGATTCCATCTTCAACGGCCTGCCGGTGCCGTAACGACTTGTGCCGCTTACTGGAGGTCTTCCCGCAATGACCCCGCGCGAAATTCTAAAGAAGATCCGCCGCCTCGAGCTGAAAACTCGCGGGAGGGTGGAAGCAAGCTTCGCGGGCCAGTACCGCAGCGTGTTCAAAGGCCGGGGAATGAACTTCGAGGAGGTGCGCGAATATCAGGCTGGCGACGAAGTGCGTTCCATAGATTGGAATGTGACCGCGCGCCATGGTGAAGTCCGCGGCGAGGCCTATGTGAAAAAGTTTACTGAAGAGCGCGAACTCACGGTGATGCTCGTGGTGGATGTGAGCGCCTCGGGCGATTTCGGAAGCGTCGAATTGAGCAAGCGGGAACTCGCCGCCGAGGTAGCCTGCGTCCTTGCTTTCAGCGCCGTGCGCAATAGCGATAAAGTCGGCCTCCTCCTCTTTTCGGATCACGTCGAACTCTTTATTCCGCCGAAGAAAGGGAGGGCGCACGCTTTGCGGACGATGCGTGAGATACTCTTCTTCCAGCCGAAAGGGAAGGGGACCAAGCCTGGTGAAGCGCTCGACTATCTCAACCGCGTTCTCCGCCGACGCTCCGTTGTATTTCTCATTTCCGATCTCCAAGCCCCGAGCTTCTCGCGCCAGCTAGCAATGACAGCACGACGGCACGATTTGATCGTGCTGCCGATCGTCGATCCTTGCGAGGAAGAATTGCCGGACGTGGGACTCATAACGATTGAAGACGCCGAGACGGGCGAGCAGATGGAGATCGACACATCGAGCCGTGCGGCACGGTTGAAGTTTCTGAACGCGGCGGCAGGGCGCAAACAAGCTCAGGCGCGCGAGTTGAATCGTTTGCGCATCGACGCGATCGAACTGCGCACTGGCGACGATTATCTGCCGGCCCTGCGGACATTCTTCCGCACGCGGGAGCGAAGGCTCGCGATTCCTCCATGAACGTTTCATTTATCGCGGCCATCCAGCAGGGTAGGGAGGGTGCGACGCCCGCGCCCTCGCTCCGAGATATTGCCGGTCCGATCGAGGCTCCGATGCCGCTGTGGTTAATGTTACTCATCGTTCTCGGGGCCATCGCTGCGGTCTCCTTGCTGGGGTGGCTTATCATGGTCCTAGCGCGCCGAAAGCCCGCCGTTCCGCCGCTTACGCCGCGCCAGATTGCGGTGCGGGCGCTAGCCGATCTGCGCGCGCAATTGCATTCTCTCGCGCCGTACGATTTCAGTGTCGCTGTCTCGGACATCCTTCGGCGCTTTATCGATGCGCAGTTCCACCTGCGTTCGGAGCGGCAGACGTCGCCGGAGTTTCTCGCATCGATCCAGCACGCGACGTCCTTCTCTTCGGACGACCAGCGTCTCCTCTCCGAATTCCTCGATCGTTGCGACCTTGTAAAATTCGCGCGCGCGGACGCCGATGAATCCACCAGCGAAGCGCTTCTCGCCAGCGCTTCCAACTTCGTGCAGGCGGAACGGATATGACTTGGGCTGCGTTTCGATTTGGCAATCCATGGGCGCTTTGGCTTTTTGCGCTGCTGCCGTTGCTCGCGCTTCTTAAAGGAAGAGCGGGGGCGGCTCCTTCCGTTCGCTACTCGTCGCTCTCCATCTTCAAGGGAATCGGTGCGTTGCGAAAATCTCGCGCAGGCTGGCCGATAGCCGGGTTGCTGCTGGCGTCGCTGGGATGCTTTGTTGTCGGGCTGGCGCGCCCGCAGCTAGCCGAAAAGCTTTCGCATTCCAATCTCAGCGGCATCGACATTATTCTGGCTCTCGATGTCTCCGGCTCGATGGCTGCCGAGGATGTGACGATCGGCGATGCGCATCGGCGCATCGACGCCGTAAAGGCGATCACTCAAAGCTTTATCGAGTCGAGGCCGAGCGACCGCATCGGCATGGTGGCATTTGCGGGGCGTCCGTATCTCGTGAGCCCGCTCACGCTCGATCATGACTGGCTTTTAAAGAATCTTGAGCGTGTCGATCTCGGGCTTGTTGAAGATGGCACGGCGATCGGCTCCGCCATTGCTTCCTGCGCCAACCGCCTTCGGGACCGTAAGGAATCGAAGAGCCGAATCATCATTCTGCTAACGGATGGCGGGAATAATGCGGGGAAGGTTTCGCCCGCGACAGCGGCTGAGGCGGCGCGCGCACTTGGGATCAAGATATATACCATCGGCATTGGCGCGAATGGCGAGGCGCCCATACACGTAAAAGATCAGTGGGGCCGGATGGTCCTGCGCATGATCCCCGCGGACCTCGATGAAAAAACACTCAAGCAAATCGCGCAGATCGGCGGCGGCGAGTATTTCCGCGCCGAGAGTGGACATTCGCTTGAGCGCGTTTTCGGGCAGATCGACAAACTCGAGAAGACGACTGTCGAAGTCACCACCCACGAGCGGAGACACGATCTCTTCGAGTGGTTTATCGGGGCCGGGCTTGCGCTTCTCGCCTTGAGCGTTGCGCTGGAGCAAACTTTTCTGAAACGGCTTCCATGATGCGCTCCATTTCATTCGGGCAGCCTTTTTGGTTCTATGGCCTGGTGCTTGTGCCGATCCTGGCGGCGTTATTTTGGCGCTGCGAGCATCGGCGCGAAGCGCTCCTGCGAAAATTTGCAGCCGCGCGGTTGCTGCCTCGCCTCGCCGGAAATGTGAGCGGCGCCCGGCGGCACATCCGTTTCCTGCTCCTCATTTTAGCTGTCGTCGCGACTGTGGCGGCCCTCGCGCAGCCGCGATGGGGCTACACATGGGAGGAGCGCAAACTTCACGGGCGGGATATTTTGATCGCGATCGATGTCTCGCGATCGATGCTGGCCAACGACATCTCGCCGAGCCGGCTCGCCCGCGCAAAGCTGGCTGCCGAAGACTTGATCGGCCAACTTCAAGGAGACCGGGTGGGGTTGATCGCGTTCGCCGGAACCGCGTTCCTTCAGGCGCCGCTCACGGCGGATCACGCGGCCGTGCTGGATGCGCTTCGCGAGATGGGTCCGAACATTATTCCCCGCGGAGGCACGGACATTGCCGAGGCTCTGCGAACCGCAGCCGAGGCCTTCGGCAACGGGGAGAGCGATAACCGCGCGCTCGTTCTTTTCACAGATGGCGAGGAGCTTGAGGAGAGCGCGGTAGCCGCCGCGAAAGAGATGAAGGGCAAAGTGCGCATCTTCACCGCCGGCATCGGTTCGGCGGAGGGATCGATCATCGCGATTCCGTCGGAAAACGGCCAGACCGAGTACGTGAAAGATCCCGATGGGCAAATCGTCAAATCCCGGCTCGACGGACCGCGGCTAAAGGAAATTGCGGAGACGACCGGCGGGTTTTACGTTCATCTCGTGAGCGGCCCGCCAGAAATGCAGCAAATCTTTCGTGATGGACTAAAGCCAATGATCGAGCGCGACACGACGGCTCAGGTGACGAAGCGCCCGATCGAGCGCTATGAATGGCCGCTGGCAGCCGGCATGGCTTTGGTAGCGGCGTCGATGCTGGTCAGTGAACGGAAGCGCCCAGTCCTGCGGGCGCCGGCTTTGCAATTGCTCTTACTGCTTGCCACCGCCGGGTTCGCAATGGGGAAGAATCCGGGAATCGAGGCGTACGAAAAGGAGGATTTCAAAGGATCGCTCCATTCATTCGAAGGCCAGCTTCAAAGTCATCCAGACGCTCCCGTTATTCAATTCGACCTTGGAAGCGCAGCTTTTAAATCGGGCGACTTGGACCGCGCGATGCAAGCCTTCAGCGGCGCCATGATCAGCAAGGATCCGGTCCTGCGCGAGCGCGCGGAATACAACCTGGCGAACACTCTCGCCGAGCACGGCTTTGCACAGAAAACCAAGCCCGATAAAATTCAGGATTTAAAGAACGCGCTCCAGCACTACGATTCGGCTCTCAAGGTTCAGCCGAAGGATGCTGACGCGCAATATAACAAGGATATTGTGAGCAAGATGCTCGCTGAGTTGCAAAAGGAGGTGCCCAAGCAGGAAGATAAGAAGCAGGAAGAAAAAAAACAGCAACAGAATAAGAAGGATAAGGACGAGAAGAAGGACGAGAATGGCAAAGACAAGTCCGAAGACAAGAAAGACGGTCGGCAGGATCAAAAAGTTAAAGGAGATTCGGGACAACAACCGAAAAATGAGAAATCACAACAATCGGATGGGAAGCAGAAGGGATCCGAAGATAAGGATCAGCCGGGGGAGGGATCTTCCAGCCCGCAGGAAGGGAAGCCGGGTGAACCCGGGAAGCCAAAGCAAGATGGCCAGCAGCCCAAGCCGGAGGACGGTAATCCGGATGGCTCTCCCAACCCGGCGGACCAACCGCCTGCTGGTGAGCCGGAGAGCGCGGAGCAGCCGAAAGAGCATCCGTCACCGCAGGATCGGCAGCCAGCTAAGCAACCTGGACAAAAAGGGAAGGAGCAAGGCGAATCGCCGCAATCGGAGGCCGCGCCGACACCGGAAGAGCAGGCAGCCGAAGACGCCGCCGCCGCGGCGCAGGGCCGGATGACGGACTCTCAAGCGCGCCAATTGCTGGACTCCTTGAAGGACGAAGATTCGCGGGTGCGCCTGCTTAATCCTACCAGCCGTAAGCCAGGCTCGCGCGCGATCCGCGATTGGTAAAAAATATGCGAACGCGTCTCAACACATTTCACCGGCTTTCGCTGATAGCCTGCGCGGTTCTAACGCTCTGCGCATCGGTGATTGCGGAGACGACTGCGAAGGCAGCGTTCTCGCAGCAAACAGCGCAGGTCGGAGAAGAAATCGAACTTACAATTCATGTAAGTGGCACCGCAAAAGTGAAGCCGCCGGATGCGCCCCGTCTCGATGGCCTGGTCATCTCGTACGCGGGTGGCCAGAGAACCGAATCGATTTCATGGATAAATGGAAAGCGCTCGGATGACACAGGGGCCACGCTGACCTATACCGTGCTTCCGGAGAAGGCAGGCGCCTTTACCATACCGGCGCTCACGGTCTTCGCCGATGGGCGGCCGATACAGACAGAGCCTGTTGCGCTGAAGGTCGAACCCGGCAAGGGAGGCCCCGGAGAGAATGCGTCCGGGGATCCGCAGCGCTTCCTTTGGCTGGAACTCTCGGTTCCAAAGACGACACTCTATCTGGGAGAAACCGTTTCCGCGGAGATGCGGCTTTATACTTCCGTCCAGATCGGACTCGAAGAGATGCCCGAAATTACTGCCGACGGATTTACCCAGACGAAGCTTCCGACGCAACCCCCGAGAGGTCATGTGCAAAGAAATGGGCGCGACTATAATGTTTTTACGTTCGAGACGGCTATCACGCCAACTAAAGCGGGCAAGCTGCAGTTTGGCCCGGCGAAGATGCATGTAAGAGCAGCCGTCCCGCGCGCACAACCGCGGCGGCAGTCTCCCTTTCCCGATCCATTCGAGGATTTTTTCGGCAGCGGCCCGTTTGTGCAAACACAGACACGAGAACTGACGGCGGAACCGGTGGGTATCCTGGTCAAGCCGCTGCCTGCGGATAAGCCTGCGGATTTCTCGGGGGCCGTGGGGAAGTTCACGCTCTCAGCGCAGGGCAGTCCCGGCAGGGTAAAGATCGGCGACCCCGTTACCATGGTGCTGAAGATCGCTGGCGCCGGCAATTTCGACAGAGTTACCGCGCCGACCCTCGCCGATCCTCAGGGATGGCGGGCCTACCCTCCATCGTCCAGCTTCAAGGCGGAAGATCCAGCGGGTGTCCATGGGCTAAAAAAATTCGAGGTTGCGGTCATTCCTGAGGAAAAGAAAACGGCCATGCCTGTGTTCCAGTTTTCGTACTTCGATCCGGGAGCCGAGAAGTATGTGACGCTATCGAGTGGAAAGGCCCCGCTTCAAGTCGATGGCCAGTCGATCCCCGCGCCGCCGCCCGTCGCAAGCACGGGCGCTCCGCAGGCGCCGCCGGTTGCCGCAGCCGCTCCGGTTCCGACGGATATCCACGGCATTAGTTATGAAGTGGGAAGGCCGGCTTCGCTCGATCCTCCCTGGATGAGCCGCCCCTTCTGGTTCGCCCAATCCATCCCCGCAGCGCTATTGCTCGGTCTTGTCTCCTTCCGGTCTATCAAACGCCGCCCCGATGCCGGCAGAATTGCAAGTCTGCGGCGCGCACACGCCGAAAACCTTTCCCGGATGCGTGGGCTCGCCAATCGTGTGGAATTTTACGACCGCGCCGTGCGTGCATTGCAGGCGGAATCCGCCACCAAGACCGGGCAGCCGCCGGGGGCGGTGGACGCCTCGGCTGTCTGCCGCGCCCACCGGCTCGGACCGGCCGTAGCGAGCGCTGTGGAGAAAATATTCCATGCACGAGCTGAGTCTGTATATGCTGGCGCGGGTGGAGGCGGAGAGCCGCTCTCTTCCGAAGAGCGGAGTGAAGTGCTGGCAACAATCCATCAAGTGGCAGGGTCCAAATGAAATTACTACGCATTTGGCGCCTGCGCCTGTCCGCTTGCCTCACAGCGATTGCGCTTGCTGCTTTCCTGACCGGAAACATCCTCGCCAACGGGGCGGCGCCGCCCGCTCCGTTTGAGACGGGCGACAGTCTGTACGATCGCGGTGATTATACCGGCGCGCTGGCGGAATATCGGAAGCTGGACACTCCGGGCGCGCGCACATCCAATTTGTATTTTAACATGGGCAACGCCGAGTATCGGCTCGGCTCGCCTGGAGAGGCTATTTTGAATTACGAGCGCTCTTTGTCTGTCTCTCCGAATCACCCCGAGGCGCAGGCGAATATCAAGCTAGCTCGCGGACAGGCCGGGTCGCGCCTGCTCGAAGCAGGCCCGTTGCAGCGGCTCATGCCCGCGCTGCCGGGGGATGCGTATCTCTGGATCGCGTCAGTCGCGGGTTGGGTTGCGATTTTTTGCATTGTGATTCTCATTGCATGGCCGCGCTTGTCGCGACCGCTGCTCGGGCTGGTCCTCGTGACGGCTCTCGGTGTTTTTGTGGCTTCGGGAATCGGCGTATGGATCCGCTGGCAGGAGCGGGACATGGCAATCGTGATCCCCAAGGAGGCAATCGCCCGCCTCGCGCCTGCGGATTTGGCGGCAATCGCGGAGACTCTGCCGGCCGGCAGTCAGGTTCTCGTTTTGAGCGAACGCGATGCCTGGATCTATTGCGAACTTCCCGGGCATATCCGCGGATGGCTTTCCTCGGGTGCAATCGAGAAGGTCCACACACGCGGTTAGCCGCGATACATCTGAATGTCCTCAACTTTCTCGGCCGGGATTCGGCTGCTCAGGCGGATGGCGCATGTGACTGCCATGCTGCTGGTTCTTTCACTTCCGGCGCTGGCTGGCTGGCAGGAGGAGCTCTCGCCTCCGGCGCCGGGAGATTTCCAGCCGCTCCATCCGCTGCATGCAAAGTTCAAATTTGGCTGGACTGCATTTACAGCGGCCGAGGCGACTGTGGACTATGCGCGCGCCAAGGGCGGGCTCATGCGCATGAGTGTGAATGGAAAGACCACAGGATTCGTGCGGACACTTTGGCGGCTCGATGCGCATCACTCAGCACTCATGCAGCCCGTCACGCTTCACCCGATAAGCGTCGTCCAAACAGAGATCTATCGCGCGCAATCGGTTAAGCTAACGCTGGATTACACACCCGAAGGCGTGACTCGCCTGCGGGAGGTCACCCCGCCCGATCCCAAACCTCCGAAGCCGAAGCACTTCGCCTTTGCCAATGTGCTCGACCTCAATAGTGCTCTGCAATGGGTGCGCAGCCAGCCGCTTCGTGCCGGAGACCGTTATAAATTCGTTGTCTGCCCGGCAGGCACTCCGTATTTGGCGGAAGTCGATGTCGACGGAATGCGGAAAATAGGAGCAGCACACCGGTCGTGGGATGCGATCAAGCTCGATTTGAAGCTTTGGAGAATCGACGACAATCTTTCGCTGAAGGAGCACACGAAATTCAAGCAAGGTTCCGCATGGTTCTCGAACGACGCCAATCGCATACTCCTCCGCTTCGAGGCTGAACTCCTGGTCGGGAGCGTTTGGATGGAACTCGACAGCATTGAGTTCAAGCCGTAAACCGGCTTGCAGCGCCGAAACCCAGTTGCGCGGGCTTTATTTCTTTACCGCCGCTTCGGATTCCTTCGGTTCGTTCACGTTGATCCGCAGGCGCTGAAGCACCTTCCGGGTGTCTTCATCTTCTTTGGCAAGTTCAAAGGCATCCGAGAAAAATGCTTTGTCCTGTTCCTGCATCTTCTCGGCCTGTTTTAACGCGGTCGCGTATTGCTGCAACCGCTCTTCAGCCTGTTTCTGCGCCGCTTTGGTTGCATCGATCCGCTTCTCAAGGTTCTTAAGCTGCCAATCCTCGGACTTCGCGGCCTGCTGTGTCAGCAAGAGTTGGCTGCCGAGGAATACGACGAATGCAAGGCCGAGTAGAAACAGTGGCAGGTGTGCGCCCCAAGCGGACGGATCGCCGGGGTTTTGCCGCGCCGCGATGACAGGGCGCGCTGACTGTTCCGCGTAATCTGAATTTGGCTCGCTCATATACTTATCGTCTCACTTCGCGGGTTTTGTCCCAGTCGCGGCCGCCGGCGCCGCGTCTTCCATCGGCACCTTGTATCTTGCCAGGAGGCTCTTCAGTTTTTCGTTCTTATTCTGAAGAGCGACGGCGCGCAATTCGCTGATCACCGTCGGCATGACCTGCTGCTGAAAGTTGTTTGCCGTATTGATTTGCTGTTGTTGAGTCTGCAGTTGCTGCTGCTGGCCGGAGAATTTCTCCTGCTCTTCCTGAAGCGTGGCCTCGCGTTGCTGCAGAGTCGCTTGCAACCTGCCGTTGCCAGAGGTTCCAATGTACAGCCAGAGGCAGAGGCCGAGACAGGCAACCGCTGCGGTGGTCGAGAAAATGGTTGGAATTCTCATGCAGAAAGGCCCTTCTCAACTGGCGAACTGCCGCAGCGTCAAGGAGAAAGGCGCCGTTGCCTGCGTTTGCTTCGCTCAATCCCCAACGCTTCGGGTGCAGTCGCCCGGCGCACGCATTCCGCGATCACCGCCTTGAGCGCAAGCGTGCGCTGCTGCAGCGCGCATTCCGAAGCTGCTTCGACGGTGAACGTCCTCTCGGAATGGTGATCATGCGCCCACACCGCCTCGGGATACCCGATGCGGGCAAACCGACGGTGATCGATCTTGCGGCGGATCACACCATTGGCCGCATGAAAGCCATCGATGCGAATGCGTGGATCGACCGGCATGAGATGCTCCGCCGCCTTCAAAAGATGCTCACCCCACTCGGGTTGTTTCCGCCGCTGTATCTCGTAGAGATAAATTCCCTGTCCGTCGAAATCCTCGTGCAGCATCAGCGATGCCGCAAAGCGGCGCCCAGCGGCCAGCATCTTCACCGCTTTTACCATCTCGATTTGATCCAGATGAAACGCCCGGTTCAGGTCCGTGCCATCTTCAGTGCGGCGCGAGTTGTTCAGCAGCCCCCATGGATTCAAGCACGGGAGCAGGATCAGCGGAAGCGACCGCAATCGAAATGCGTTCTCGGCAGCCCACGAAACCAACGCCTCCGTCCCGCCGGCTTCATCGCCATGGATGCCAGCCGAGACGTAGATGCCGCCGCGAGTTTCGAGCGCGGGTGACCGCAGATAGTACAGATCGTGCCTGTCGGCGCGGCAGAGCCGGCGGAGACGTACGCCGGACCGTGCGGCGACCTCCCTCCATCGCTCTACGAGAAAGCTGTAATCATGTGCGCGATGCATTCACAGCTCGGCCAGCAATCGCTTGTGAATATTGCCAAAACCGCCATTGGAGAAGACCACAACAAGATCGGGAGAGTGCGTCAAAGGGCGCAGCCGCGCGATGATTTCATCGACCCCGTGTTCGTAAAAGGCTGCGACACCCCTTGCCGACAGATCGTCCACCACCCTTTGCGGGTCGAGTCTGTTGTCTTCGGGAAGCTGATCGAGCCTTGCGACTTCCGCGAGCACGACCCCATCGGCTTCACCGAGCGCCTCTGGGAGCCGATCCTGAAAGATCGCGCGCCTCGTTGTATTTGAGCGAGGCTCGAACACGGCCCACAGCCGCTGCTTTGGATGCTGCTGACGCAAGGCGCGCAACGTCTGCGCGATGGCCGTCGGGTGATGCCCGAAATCGTCAACGATCGTGATGCCACGCACCTCGCCGCGCACCTCCTGCCGGCGCAGCACGCCTTGGAAGTTTGCAAGCGCCTCGCGCACCGCATCCAGCGGGACGCCGTAAAAATGGGCGGCCGATATGGCCATTGCTGCATTGCGCACGTTGAACTCTCCGGGGACGCCCAGCTTGACTCGCGTGCCGAGGATCGTGAACTCCGCCCCCTGGGAGCCGTACACGATGTCGGTGATGGGTCGGGCGGCATTTTGCGACAAGCCACACTCGACGAGTTGCGCCCGGCAATCTCGAGCAATCTCCACGCAATTCGGGTCGTCACCGTTGATGAGGACCATTCCATTCTCAGGCACGATATTGATCAGCCGGCGGAAACTCGTTTTGATCTCGTCCAGATCCTTGAAGATGTCGGCGTGATCGAACTCGACATTGTTCACGATCAACAACTCCGGCAGGTAATGCACAAACTTCGACCGCTTGTCGAAAAACGCCGTGTCGTATTCGTCTCCTTCCAACACCACATGCTTCGACGGGTGGAGGCTGCATCCTTGCGCCAGGTTCTTTGGAATCCCGCCGATCATAAAGGCCGGCTTCATTCCCGCGTGCGTCATGATCCACGCGAGCATCGCCGCAGTCGTTGTCTTCCCGTGCGTCCCTGTAACGACCAAGTTATGGCGTCCACGCAGGAAGAAGTGCTTCAGCGTCTCGGGTAGCGACAGGTAGTACAGCTTACGATTTAGGACGGCCTCGACCTCTGGATTGCCCCTCGATATGGCATTTCCGACGACAATCAAATCCACGGCCACAGGGAGATTTGCCGCGCTATATCCGTTCGAAATCGCGATTCCCTTCTCTGCCAGAAAAGTGGACATCGGCGGATAGACTGCGTCGTCCGATCCTGTCACTTCAAACCCCTCGTCCCGCATGGCGGCTGCCACCGCCCCCATCGCCGTCCCGCAGATCCCGAGAAAATGAACGTGCCGGATCGTTGGTTGAATCATGAGTGGGCGCGGGAAGGCTCCGACGCTAGAGGCATCCCAAACCGCGCGCAATCCCAGATCCTATTTCTTCGGCTGCGAAGGATGTCAGGGGGAGCGCATCTTCCGCACGACCGATGTTTTCAGTCGCTCGCCAGGCGCGGAATCGGATTACTTTTTCTCCCCGTACTCCCGGACGAAGTCGATGCACTTCTTTACATCGCCGACGTTGTCGTCCCAATTGAACTCGTACTCGACCGAGATCGGCCCATCGAACCCTTGCGCCTTGTACTCGTCCAGGATGGCTTTGATGTCGCTCACGCCAGTTCCGTATGGCACATCGTGCCCGCTTGGGAGCGGCGCATTCAAGTCCTTAAGGTGGCTGCTCATGATGCGCCCCTTCAAAATGCGAACGCACTCGATCGGCTTCAATCCCGACCGCACCCAGTGGCCCACATCGGCGCATGATCCCATGCGCGGATCGCGATCCTTCGTCACGCTCAATACATAATTGGGATCCCAGACCTTGTAGTTCGGATCGTCCGGGCGGCGCGGATGATCGTGGATGCCGACTTTTATATCATATTCCTTCACCAGCTTCTCCGCGGTATCCAGCGCCTCGACCGACTCCGTATTGATCACGCGCAACCCCAGCTTTTTTGCAAAGTCGAACACCTTGCGGGCGCCAGCTTCATCCTTAGGTATTCCCACGACTCCATACGCCACCGGCGTTATGTGAGCCTCTTTGCATTTCGCGATTACTTTTTCCACGACAGCATCCGGCGAATTATGATCGAATTTCACATTCGGCTCTTCGGGTGAGAGTTTCTGGCCGGGAAAGAATTCGATCACTTTTCCACCGGTTTTTGCCGTTTTGTCGATCGCTTCGAAGACGCTGAACTTGTTGAAGGTCCAGGCCTGGCAGCCGATCGCAAATCCACCGGTTTTCAAATTCGCGGGAAAATCTTCGGCGGCGTGAGCCAGCGAGCATACTGCCAAGGATGCCGCTGCGGCGAGGGTGCTGAGGAGGGAACGGTTCATATGAAGAGGAAAGTAAATGTGGCGAATGCGAGAAGCTCTTTCGCCTTTGAATCTTAGGAGGCGATCGAAAATATCGCTCAGCCTCGTTGCTCTGGCGCTAAACCGCGTTCTCA
Source organism: Chthoniobacterales bacterium (assembly GCA_038238905.1). Taxonomy (GTDB): domain Bacteria; phylum Verrucomicrobiota; class Verrucomicrobiia; order Chthoniobacterales; family Chthoniobacteraceae; genus JBBSFI01. The sequence goes on from JBBSFI010000044.1 coordinate 21,121, forward strand.
CCGACTTCTTCGGTACGAATGCGGATAGCCTGCTCGATGTTGCTGATGAAAATCTTGCCATCTCCGATCTTCCCGGTTTTAGCGGCCTTCACGATTGCGTCCGCCGCTCCCTGAACCATCTCCGCAGGGAGTACGATCTCGAGTTTAATTTTCGGCAGGAAATCGACGGTGTACTCGCTGCCGCGATAGATTTCTGTGTGCCCTTTCTGGCGGCCAAAACCTTTCACTTCGGTCACGGTCATGCCTTCGACCCCGATCTCCGCGAGAGCGTCTTTTACTTCTTCGAGCTTGAAGGGTTTGATGATGGCTTCGATTTTTTTCATGCCGGAATTTTGGGGTTGTGGGTGTTGCAGGCGCAATCCGTAGCGGCTTTCGCGATCTCACGCCAGCCTTTTGCGCGGCGCAGGCTCGGATGATTTCGCCGCTGCAAAACCTCAATACCGGGGGCGCATTCCCGCAATTCCGGCGCTGTTACCTGGAGCCTGTCTTTTTCGTGGGCAACTTTTTGCGCTTCGTGCTGGCGAATTCCTTGAGCTGCTTTTCGCTCATGGAGCTTGCCATCTGCTTCGAAGCGCCCTTCAGGGACGATTTCGATTTCTCTCCGCGTTTCGCCGCGAGAGCGGCGCCGGCGGCCATTTGTTGTTTCTTCGATTTTGCGGGCATATAGATTGTGTTCGCATTTCGATCTGCCCCCGGTTTTCCTTTTGGAAGTCTCGGCTCTTCGGAACGCCCTGCCTTCGTTTCCCTCATCCGTTACACATTTTATGCGAACGCTTTCCATCGTCTTCACATCGCTCCTTCTTGCGGCGACTCTCAGCGGCGCTGATTCGAAGATTCTGCCTCTGGCGCCCGGCTCCCCGGCGCCGGATTTCCATCTGCCGGGAGTGGATGGCCGCACGTGGAGCCTCGCCGATTTCGCGGATGCGCCGGTGCTTGTGGTCGTTTTTACATGCAATCATTGTCCGACTGCGCAGGCGTATTACGAGCGGCTGAATCAAATCGCCGACGACTACAAGGCGAAGGGCGTCGCCATCGTCGCAATCTCCCCGAGCAGCCCGAAAGGGTTGCGCCTCGATGAACTGGGCTACACCGAGGTCGGCGACAGCTTTGAGGAGATGAAAGATCGCGTGAAGCGCGAGCCGTTCCACTTCCCGTACCTATACGATGGCGACACGGAAGCCGTGTCGAAGGCTTACGGACCCGTGGCGACGCCGCATGTCTTCGTTTTCGACAAGGGGCGCACGCTGCGCTGCGCGGGGCGGATCGACGATAACGAGCGTGAAGAATTGGTGAAGTCTCGCGACTTGCGCAATGCGCTCGACGCGTTGCTGGCCGGCAAGGAGCCGCCCGTCGCGCAAACCAAGGCCTTTGGCTGCTCTACGAAATGGGCGGACAAAGAGTCCGACGTGGCGGCATACATGGCGAGGCTGGCTCAGGAGCCTGTAGCCATCGAGCCGATCGACGACGCCGGGCTTGCATCGCTAAAGAAGGGCGAGGGGACGAAGCTGCGGCTCATCAACGTGTGGGCCACATGGTGCGGGCCGTGTGTCTCGGAGTTTCCCGAGTTGGTGAAGATCGACCGCATGTACCGCCAGCGAGACTTCGAGTTTGTCGCGATCTCGGCGGACTATCCCGATAAGAAAGACGCGGTGCTGAAATTCCTGAAGAAGGAGCAGGCGTCGAATAAGAATTACCTTTTCGGAACGACCGACCAGTACGCGCTCGCCGACGCGTTCGACAAGGAGTGGAGCGGGGCGCTGCCGTACACGGTGCTCCTCGGGTCGAAGGGAGAAGTGTTTTACAAGCACGAGGGGGCGATCGACCCGTTGGCGGTGAAGGAAGCCATCTTGAAAAAGCTCGGACGCGAGATGCGGTAAGGCGGGCCGGTGGAAGGCGCGCGTCTAATAAAAACGGTCGCCGGAGGCTCGTTTTAAGGCTAGTATGCGACTCGAACGATGACTCCTTTTTTGAAGGCTTCCACGCTGGTGCTTCTCCTCGGCGCGGGCAGCAGCGCCCTAGCCATCGACCCGCCGAGTTCAGGCAAGATCGACTATACGCGCGATATTCGTCCGATCCTTTCCGAGAATTGCTACCATTGCCATGGCCCGGACGAGCAGGCGCGCAAGGCAAAGCTGCGGCTCGACACGCGCGAGGGGCTATTCAGCGAGCACAAGGAGATATTCCCCTTCAAGGCGTCGAGTCTCGACGGGAGCGAGGCGTGGGAGCGGATCAACTCGACCGACAAGGACGACCAGATGCCGCCGCCAGATTCCCACCGGAGACTCACGGAGGGGCAGATCGCAAAGTTAAAGCTTTGGATCGAGCAGGGAGCGCCATTCAAGGAGCACTGGGCTTTTGCCGCTCCCAAGCGGCCTGCGATGCCGCACCTCGAAAATGACTGGTGGCCGCACGCGGCCATCGATTCCTTTGTCGCGGCGAATCTGGAGGCGCACAAGCTGAAGCCGACGCCCGAGGCGCCGAAGGAACTGCTCCTTCGACGTGTGACATTTGATCTCACCGGCCTGCCGCCGGCTCCGGCGGAGATCGACTCGTATCTGGCCGACACTTCACCGGAGGCGTATGAGAAGGTGGTCGATCGCCTGCTCGCCTCGCCGCGCTATGGCGAGCACATGGCCGAGTGCTGGCTCGATGCCGCGCGCTACGCCGATACCCACGGCATGCATCTCGATAATGAGCGCGCCATGTGGCCGTACCGCGACTGGGTGGTCCGCGCCTACAATGAAAACCTTTCTTTCGATCAATTCACGATCTGGCAGCTTGCAGGCGATCTTCTGCCTGCGGCCACGCGCGATCAGCAGATAGCGTCGGGCTTTTGTCGTTGCAACGTCACCTCGGGAGAAGGCGGCTCGATCGATGCGGAATTACTCTTCCGCTACGCTGAGGATCGCACGGAGACGACGATTGCAAACTGGATGGGCATCACCGGCGGCTGCGCGGTCTGCCACGACCATAAATTCGACCCGATTTCGCAGAAGGACTTCTATTCGTTTTTTGCCTTTTTCAATTCGGCGGCCGATCCGGCGATGGACGGGAACGACCTCAAGACCCCGCCGGTGCTGAAGCTGACAACCGCCGAGCAACAGAAAAAGCTCGACGAGATGGATGCGAAGCTCGGGGCGGTTAAGGGCCAGATAAAGGAGGCTGCGGCGAAGGTGGCATACGCGGATCCAGCGGCGCTCAATCCACCGCCGCCTGTAACGCGCTCTGAAGAGGTCTGGATGGATGATGATTTTCCCGAAGGCGCGCGACCTGCGGCGACTGGGCTGCCACTCACGTGGGTGACGGCGGATGACGGGTCTCCTGTTAAGAGCGGGAAGCGTGCGATCAAACGGATCGGCGACGGCATCACTCAAGATTATTTTGACGGGATTAAGAATCCATTCGTCGTTCCAACGACGGGCAAAATCCACGCATGGGCCTGGCTCGATCCTAAGAACCCGCCAAAGGCGATCATGCTTCAATGGCACTCGGAGGGTGATTGGAAATACCGGGCGAACTGGGGTGACAAAGACATCATCACGTTTGGAAGCCCCAACACGCCATCCAAACTGCTGCTCGGCGACCTGCCGAAGCTTGGAGAATGGGTGAAGCTGGAAGTCAATGTGGCGGATCTACAGCTTAAGCCGGGGACCAAGTTCGACGGGCTCGCCTTTACGCAATTCGGCGGGACGGCATACTGGGATTTGGAAGGCGTAACATCCGAGTCGAATCCCGCGACCGATCCGCTGCAGTCTCTCGCCGCGTGGCTGGAGCTGAACCAGGGCAAGGATATAGGAGACAAGGCCCCTGGGGATGTGCGCGATCTTCTAAAGAAGGTGAATCCGAAGGAGCGCAAACCGGAGGAGAGCGACCGCCTGCGCGAGTACTTCCTAACCAATGTCTATGCCGGGACGCGCGCAGTATTCGATCCACTCCTGGCAGAGATCAAAGCGGTTGAAGTTCAGAAGAAGGCCGTGGACGACTCGATCGCGGTGACCCTTGTTATGGCGGATCTTCCGAATAAGCGCGAAGCGCACGTCATGATGCGCGGCCAGTACGACAAGCCAGGCGAGATTGTAAAGCCAGCGGTTCCTGCGATTTTCCCGCAACTGGCCAATAAGGAAAATGCAACACGGCTCGACATGGCGCGGTGGCTAGTCGCGCCCGAGCATCCGCTGACAAGCCGCGTCTATGTAAACCGCCTCTGGCAGCAGTTCTTCGGAGTGGGCATCGTTAAGACTCCGGGTGATTTTGGCGCTCAGGGCGAGCCGCCGGTAAACCAGGATCTTCTGGACTGGCTGGCAGTCGAATTCCGCGAAAGCGGATGGGATGTGAAGCACATGGTCAAGCTGCTGGTTCTGAGCGCCGCGTATCGCCAGGATTCACGGACAACTCCGTCGCTCGTCGAGGCCGATCCGGAAAACCGGCTGCTGGCGCACGGACCGCGCTTCCGGCTAGACGCGGAAGAGATCCGCGATAATGCGCTCTATGTCGGCGGGATCATCGATCTCACGCAAGGCGGCAAATCGGTGAAGCCATATCAGCCGGAGCGCATCTGGGAGCCGGTAGGCTTTGTCGGTTCAAATACGCGGGAGTATCACCAGGAGCACGGCTCCGCGCTCTATCGGCGGAGTATCTTTACATTTTGGAAGCGCACCGCGCCGCCTCCATTCCTGACCACGTTCGATGCTCCGTCGCGCGAGGCGTACTGCTTGCGGAGGGAGCGTTCCGACACGCCGCTGCAAGCGCTTGAACTCATGAACGACGTGCAGCAATTCGAGGCGGCTCGCGCCTTGGGCGAACGGATGATGGGTGAGGGCGGAATCACTCCCGAAGACCGGATCGCCTACGGATTTCGGCTGGTGACCGCCCGGAGGCCGATTGCGGATGAAGCCGGTGTCTTGAAAAATGTGTATGAAAAGCAACTCGCCAAGTATGCGGCGAACCCGGCAATGGCAAAGCAGGTAGTCACATTTGGCGAGTCCAAGCCGAAGACGGATGTTAACCCGAGCGAACTGGCCGCATATACGCTCGTGGCAAGCACGCTCCTGAACATGGATGAGACGCTGACGAAAAATTAACATCGCCGATTTATGCAACCTTTCCACGATTTCGCGCTGCAACAGACTCGGCGGCAATTCTTTCGAAGCGCGGGACTGAGCATGGGCGCGCTTGCGCTCAATTCGATGGTCGGCGCGCGGGGTTACGCCGACGCAGTGCGTTATGGCTCCCGGGTGCATCCCGCGCTCGCCGGCCTGCCCCATTTTGCGCCGACGGCAAAGCGGCTCATTTACCTGCACATGAACGGCGCTCCGTCGCAGATCGATTTGTTCGATTACAAACCGAGTCTGGCGGATCAATTTAACAACGAATTGCCGGAGTCAGTGCGCAAAGGCCAGCGCATCACGACAATGACCAGCGGCCAGACAAGGCTGCCAGTGGCGCCGTCGATGTTCAAATTCGCGCAGCACGGCCAGTGCGGAATGTGGGTCAGCGAGTTGCTCCCAAAAACCGCGGAGATCGTGGACGAGATCGCGCTGATCAAGACGGTAAACACGACGGCTATCAATCACGACCCCGCGTGCACCTTTCTCATGACCGGCAATGAGCTGCCCGGCAGGGCGAGCCTCGGATCGTGGCTCACTTATGGACTTGGCAGCGAGAACGAAGACCTGCCGGCGTTTGTCGTCCTGACACCGAGTTGGTCTTCGCACGCCAACGCCCAGGCTCTCTTCACCCGCATGTGGAGCAGCGGATTCCTGCCCACCAAGTACACCGGCGTCGCCCTTCGGTCGCAAGGCGATCCGGTTCTCTTTCTCAAAGATCCTCCGGGAGTCGATCGTGAAACACGCCGCACGATGCTCGACGCCCTGAATAAGTTGAACGAAGGCTCGGCTGCGCGTTTTGCCGATCCGGAGACGCAGACCCGAATCTCGCAGTATGAGATGGCCTTTCGCATGCAAGCTAGTGTCCCCGAGTTGACGGACATTGCCGGCGAATCAAAGGAAACGATGGAAATGTATGGTCCCGATGCCCAGAAACCCGGCACCTTCGCCGCGAGCGCCCTGCTGGCGCGGCGTCTCGTGGAGCGCGGTGTGAGGGCCGTACAAATCCTTCATCGGGGGTGGGATCAGCATAGCGACCTGCCGCGCGAGCTGCGGCTCCAATGCCAGGATGTGGACCAAGCCTCCGCGGCTCTCATCAAAGATCTCAAACAGCGCGATCTTTTGAAGGACACGCTTGTGATTTGGGGCGGTGAATTCGGGCGCACCGTCTATAGCCAGGGGACGCTCACGAAAGATAACTATGGACGTGACCATCACCCCCGCAATTATTGCATGTGGATGGCTGGGGGCGGCGTCAAGGGAGGCACAGTGTTTGGCGAGACAGACGACTACTCCTACAACGCCATCGTCGATCCCGTGCACATTAATGACCTCAACGCCACGATCCTTCATTGCATGGGCATTGATCATATGAAGCTGACCTACCGCTTCCAAGGCCTCGATCAGCGGCTTACTGGCGTGCAGAGGGAAGCGGAGATCGTGAAGGGGATCCTGGCGTAGGCGAATCGAGACAGCAGGCTGGCAGTCCACGGGCCGCCGGTTTTGTGGACGGTGAGCGGCGCAGCTTAAAGCCGCTTTCGTTTTCTGTATAAAGTAGCCGGGTCGATGCCTAGCACTGCTGAGGCTTCATCGAGCGTGCGGGTGCTTGCGACGATGCGCCGGATATGCTCCGCTTCGATTTCTTCGAGCGTGCGTGCGCTTCCGAGGCGGATTTCCGATTCGTTTTGAATCGGGTCAGACAGATCGGGAACATCGACATTTTCCCCGGCGCATAGGATTACAGCACGCTCGATTACGTTACGCAATTCGCGAAGATTTCCGGGCCAGCCGTATCGATGGAGGGCACTTGTCGCGGCGGGGGTGAATCCGGTGACTTTCTTGCCCGAGTGAAGCGCATGGAATCGCAGATAGCTTAGCGCGATGCGCTCAAAATCGCCCTGCCGCTCGCGGAGCGGCGGGAGTCGAATGGAGATCACATTCAAGCGATAGTACAGATCTTCCCGGAACTTTCCTTCCGATACCGCACGCTGCAGGTCGCGATTGGTAGCTGAGACGATGCGCACATTTGCGCGACGGGGCTTTGTTTCGCCGACGCGTTCGTATTCGCGCTCCTGGAGGAGGCGCAGAAGCTTTGCTTGAATTTCCAGAGGAAGCTCGCCGATTTCATCCAGGAAGAGCGTGCCCGCATCAGCGGCGGCGATTTTTCCCTGTGTATCTGCGTGTGCGCCAGTGAACGCACCTTTTACATGTCCAAACAAGTCGCTCTCAAGCAATTGGGGTGAAAGGCTGGGACAGCTTACGGTTACGAAGGCGCCGCTCCGGCGGGGGCTGCGCCGATGCATCTCTCGTGCTAAAACGCTCTTCCCCGTGCCGCTCTCACCGAGGATCAGGATGTTGGCATCGCTTTCGGCGGCTCGAAAGGCGATATCGAGGACTTTCCGCATCGCTGGCGACTCGGAGGATAGATCGTTCTCGGGCCCCTCGGCTCCAATGCGTGATTCGAGTTCGGCCACTTTACGTTCGAGCCGCCTGGTCGTTTCGATTCGGGACAAGACCTGCCGCACCTGATCGGGTGTGAATGGCTTCGGGAGATAGTCGAAAGCTCCGCGGCGCATCGCCTCCACCGCAGTCTCGATGGAAGCATACGCCGTCATGATCACGACAGCCACCTGGGGGGAGATGCGAAGCACTTCCTCCAGCACATCCAAGCCGTTTTCGTGGCTCAGCTTCAGGTCGAGAAGGACGGCGTCGAAGGAGCCGCTTCGCATCTCAGCGAATGCCAATGCGCTATTTGAGGCGCATACGACGGCATGGTCGGCGGCCTCGAGCGACAGCGCTACGGTGCGGCGGATATTCTTCTCATCGTCGATCACGAGAATGCGCATCGGCCTATAATAAGGTTGCAAAGCGCCGCCTGCGAGAATCTTAAGCGATCACGATATCCACAGAAGCGAGTTCGTGAATGAGGCTTTCGTAAAGCGGAGTGGAAAACTGCTTCCACCAAGGTCGCTTCTTCGGATGCCCTATGACAACGTGGGTGATGCCGTATTCCACGGCAAATGCAGCGAGAGCCTTGGGAACATCGTCGTTCTTCAGTGTAATCACGACGCCGCCCATCCGTTGGGCGCTCTCAAGCAGGTCGCCGATCTGCCGCTGACGTTCCGACGAGATCCGGGCGGCGGACTCTTTGGATGTGCGCACATAGACGGCGTACCATTGCGCATTGAGGTGCGTCGCGAGCCGCGCGGCTTTTCGCAGCAGCCGCAGCGGTTCAGGCCCCCCGCTGCTGATCCCAACCATTACCTGGCCCAGCGAACTTTCGGTCGATTCCAGCGTCGATCCCTGCCTCTGCTGGCGGTCGAGGAAGTTTGCAATCTCGCTCAGCGCCATTTCACGCAGCCGTGTGAGGTTCTTTGCGGTGAAGAAGTTCGCAAGAGCGCGCTCGACACGATCGGGCGGGTAGATTTTGCCGGCTTCGAGCCGCTCTTGCAGATCTTCCGCAGCCAGATCGACATTGATGATTTGATCGGCCTTTGCGACAATCTCATCGGGTATGCGTTCTTTCACGCGCACCCCGGTTGCCTGCTCGACGTAATTGTAGAGCGATTCGAAATGCTGGATGTTAACCGTCGTAATCACGCTGATTCCCGCGCGGAGAAGATCCTCCACGTCCTCGTAGCGCTTGCGATTTTTGCTTGAAGGCGCGTTGGTATGAGCGAGTTCATCCACCAGCGCGATGGTTGGCTTGCGCGCCAGGACGGCGTCGAGATCCATCTCGCGCGTTACAATCCCGTGGTATTGCACTTCGCGGGGCGGAACGATTTCCATTGGGCCGATCTGCGCGCTTGTCTCGGCGCGATCATGCGGCTCGACGTAGCCGATCACCACATCGATCCCGCGTTGCTTCAGGCGATTTCCCTCCACCAGCATCTGATATGTCTTTCCGACTCCGGGCGATGCGCCAAGATAGACCTTGAGCTTTCCTTTTTGCTGCTGACGGATCAGATGCAAAAAGTCGTCCGGAGTGGCGGCTGCTTTAGGTAGTGCTTCTGACATCGGTCGAGAGGCCTTGCGCGGCGATTTCGCCGGGGCAATAGGCCAGTCCGCCGCTTCTGGCAAGACTGCCTTCCTGTCGTTCAACGACCGCCCGCATCGGATTACCTGGCAGGCGCGGCGTCCAGCGCGAGGTTCAACTTGAGGACGTTCACTCCAGGATCACCCAGGATACCTAGCGGCCGTTCATCGGTATTGCTTTTAATAAGCGTCTGGATCGCCGCCCCGTCCAAGCCGCGGGCCTTGGCAACGCGCGCGGTTTGCAGGAGGGCATTTTTCAGAGAGATGTGCGGATCGAGGCCGCTGCCGGAGGAGGTGACTGCATCGCATGGAACGAGCGTATCGGCAGGAAGCTCATTTTCCTTTCGGTATTGCTCCACCGCTGCTTTGACGGATTCGAGCAGCTTCTGGGAGGTCGGACCCAGATTTGTCCCGCTTGAATTCGCCGCATCGTACCCAGATCCCGCCGCCGAGGGACGGGAGTGGAAGTACTTTTCGCCGGCGAATGGCTGGCCGATGAGTTCAGAGCCAAGGACTTTTCCGTCCTGGACGATCAAGCTTCCGTTTGCTTTGTGTGAGAAGAGCAGTTGCCCGGCGCCCCAAACGACTGCGGGGTAGAGTGCGCAACAGACGAGAGTCAATACAAAAGTGATGACAATGGAATTCTTTATTTCAGTGAGTATCGTTTTCATAAGGTGGGAGAGTCACTCCAGGCGATAGCCGCAACTATCATGTGCAGTTATAGAATTGTGTTTCGCCCGGAGTGACAAGTTTTTATGGGTTATGCGGTTAGGCCAGGTGCAGGGCAGTGATGATAATATCGATCAGCTTTATGCCGATAAACGGAACGATAAGTCCGCCAACGCCATAGATAAGCAGATTGCGTTGAAGGATCCGCGCTGCGCCTGTGGGGCGGAAGCGCACGCCTCGAAGGGCAAGCGGGATGAGAGCAATGATAATGAGCGCGTTAAATATGACTGCGCTCAGGATTGCGCTGTGTGGCGAGCCAAGGCGCATGATGTTAAGGGGTGCGATTGCGGGGAACGTTCCCAATAGCATCGCCGGGATGATGGCGAAATACTTGGCCACATCGTTGGCGATGCTGAAGGTGGTGAGAGCGCCGCGGGTAATCAGCAACTGCTTTCCGATCTCCACGATTTCGATCAGCTTTGTCGGATTTGAGTCGAGATCGACCATATTGCCGGCCTCCTTGGCCGCCTGTGTTCCCGTATTCATCGCGACTCCCACGTCCGCCTGCGCCAGTGCAGGCGCATCGTTGGTTCCATCGCCGGTCATTGCCACGAGATGCCCCGCTTCCTGTTCCCGGCGGATCAAAGCTAGCTTCTCTTCAGGCTTCGCCTGTGCGAGGAAGCCGTCCACTCCCGCTTCCTTTGCGATGGCGGCGGCAGTGAGCGGGTTGTCGCCAGTGATCATCATGGTCCGAATGCCCATTGCCCGGAACCGCTCGAAGCGCTCGGCAAGGCCGCCTTTGACAATGTCTTTAAGGTAAATAGTCCCGAGCGCCCTCTCTTGAGTCGCGACCACAAGCGGGGTGCCGCCCTGGCTTGAGATGGTTTCCACATGCGCAGCTATCTCGGCAGGCAGCTTCCCGCCCACCCATTCTTGCACGGAACTCGCCGCGCCTTTTCGATAGCTGGCGCCATTGTAGTCGAGGCCGCTCATGCGGGTCTGGGCCGTGAACGGCACGAAAGCAGCCCCAGCCAGTTCGTGGATTTCCCGGCCGCGCAGACCATACCGTTCCTTCGCAAGAATTACGATACTGCGGCCCTCGGGAGTTTCATCCGCGAGCGATGAAAGCTGTGCGGCCTCCGCCAGTTCGGCTTCCGTTACCCCAGCCGCCGGAAGGAACTCCGTCGCCTGTCGGTTGCCGAGTGTAATCGTGCCCGTTTTGTCGAGGAGGAGCACATCCACGTCGCCCGCCGCCTCCACGGCGCGACCACTCATCGCGAGTACGTTCTTTTGCACAAGCCGGTCAATCCCCGCGATGCCGATCGCGCTCAGCAGGCCGCCGATGGTTGTGGGAATAAGGCAGACCAGAAGCGAGACCAGAACGGGTGTGGTAAATTCTACGTTCGAGTAGTAGCCGAATGCCTTGAGCGACATTAAAACCGTGAGGAAGATGATTGTAAGGGCCGAGAGCAGGATAGTGAGCGCGATCTCATTGGGCGTCTTTTGGCGTTTCGCGCCTTCCACCAGCCCGATCATCCGGTCGAGGAAGGTCTCTCCAGGGTTGGATGTTATCTCAATGGTGATAACATCGGACAGGACCCGTGTGCCGCCTGTGACGGCGCTGCGATCACCGCCAGCTTCGCGAACTACCGGCGCGGATTCGCCGGTGATCGCCGATTCATCGACCGTGGCTGCGCCGTGCGTCACCTCGCCGTCGCCTGGAATGAACTCTTCAGCCTTCACAAGGACCATATCGCCCTTGCGCAAAGCTTCAGCTCCCACTTGTTCGATATTTCCGTGAGCATCCAGCCTGTTCGCAAATGTCTTGGTCCGCGCTTTGCGCAAGGAATCGGCTTGCGCCTTGCCTCTTCCTTCGGCCATCGCCTCGGCGAAGTTAGCAAACAGGACGGTAAACCAAAGCCAGAGCGTGATTTGTAAAAGGAAGTCGAACGACTCTCTCTTTCCGCCGAGCAGCAGGAGCACTGTAGTCAAAGCGGCTCCGACCTCGGTGACAAACATCACCGGGTTGCGGGCGAGTGTGATTGGATTGAGCTTAACAAACGACTGCCCGATTGCGGGCAGAATGATCGCTGTGTCGAAGATCGAATGTTGTTTGGCGGCCATATATTTAGAATGAGTTATTGACTCCGGTTGATTAGAACCTGGCGCCCGCATGCATGAGGAAATGCTCCACGATCGGGCCGAGGGCGAGGGCCGGGAAGAAGTTGAGTGCGCCAATCAAGAGTATCGTCCCGATTAGCAATGCGGTGAACGTTGGCCCGGAGACCGGGAAGCTTCCGGCGCTCGCGGCGACTATCCGCTTGCGGCCCATCGATCCGGCCAGCGCGAGGATCGGCACGATCATCGCAAACCTGCCGAGGAGCATCGCGATCCCCAGCGTTGCATTGTACCATGCGGTATTCCCGCTCAGGCCGGCGAAGGCGCTGCCATTGTTGGCGACAGCCGAGCTGAATGCATAAAGGATTTCGGAGAAGCCATGCGGTCCACTGTTGTTCGTTCCATCCGTCACCGCGGCCGTTACCGGATCCGGAGGCCCCCATTTGCTCACGGAAGCCCAGGCGCTGAAGCCGAGGATTGCAAACGAAAGCACCAGAATTACGAAAGACGCCATCTTTACGTCGTACGGCTCGATCTTCTTGCCGAGGTATTCTGGAGTGCGCCCGACCATCAGCCCCGCTATGAATACGGCGAGAATTACGAAGATCAGCATTCCGTATAGACCGGCTCCCACCCCGCCGAAGACGATCTCGCCCAAGTGGAGGTTAAATAACGGGATCAATCCTCCGATGGGAGTGAATGAATCGTGCATCGAATTGACGGCTCCGCAGGAGGCGTCGGTTGTTATGGTCGCGAAGAGTGCTGAATTGAAGATTCCGAAGCGAACCTCCTTGCCTTCCATATTGCCATCGGTTGGGTCGACGCCGAGTGCATGAATGGCCGGATTCCCAGCAGCCTCGTAGTGCCAGCAAATGACCGCGCCTCCTACGAACAGCAGCGCCATTGCGGTCCATACCGCCCACCCGTGGCCCTGGTTTTTCACCGAGCGCCCCAAATAATAGGTCAGCGCGGAGGGAATGGCGAATATGGAAAGAATCTGAAGAAAATTCGACAGGGGCGTCGGGTTTTCGAACGGATGCGCGGCGTTGGCATTTGTGTACCCGCCCCCGTTGGTGCCGAGCATCTTGATTGCCACTTGCGAGGCCATCGGCCCTTGCACGATCGACTGCGCATCGACCTTCTGATCCACCATGACTGGCTTGCCTTCGGCGTCTTTCATTGTGGCGCCTTGCGCATCCAGCTTCGGCGCTTGAGTCGTGAAAGGCTCGGTGAAGCTCGCGGAATCGTATGGCTTGAAGTTTTGAATCATCCCCTGGGAGATCAGTGCGATTGCGAAAACAACGCAGATTGGCAGGAAGAGGTAGTAAGTGGAGCGCACGATATCGACCCAGAAGTTTCCGAGGGTGTTCGCGTTGTGTCTCGCGATGCCGCGCACCACGGCCGCCGCGATCGCAACCCCCGTCGCTGCCGACGTGAAATTATGAAGCGCCAGCGCTGTCATCTGCGAGAGGTACGACAGCGTGGTCTCGCCGCCATAGTTCTGCCAATTCGTATTGGTTACAAAGCTCGCGGCCGTATTGAAGGCGAGATGCTCGCCGACCGCTGCCAGCTTTTGCGGGTTAAGCGGCAGGACGCCCTGCATGCGCAGCAAAATGTAAGTGAGCACCATTCCTGCGAGGCTGAAAACGAGCATCGCAAGGCCGTAATGTTTCCAGTCCTGCTCCTTCTTCGGATCGATGCCGCTGAGAGCGTAGGTAAGGCGCTCCAACGGGCGCATGATGGGATCTAAAAAAGTTTTCCCCTCGGCATCGAGCACCTGGCAGAGATAGAGGCCAAGCGGCTTCGTTATGACGAGCAGCAGAATGAGGTAGAGGCAAAATTGGAGCCAGCCGTTGAGTTCCATGAGTGTTGTAGTAGTTGGGTGTTAGAATTTCTCAGGCCTGATAATCGTAATGATGAGATAGACGATGAGGCAGAGCGCGATGATGCCGACGATGAGGTTTTCCATATAGTTGCGGTAATCTTAGACTTTCTTGCATGCCCATATAAAGAGCAGCATGGATGCGAAGAAGCCGGCGGTTGCGGCGAGGTAGGTGAGGTCAATCATAGTATGTATGCGTTCTGGAAGTTATTAGTGAGCATCCTGTCTTGTGGCTTTAGCGGCGGGTTCCCCGAGGTTGAGCGATTCTTCCGTGTAACCGACACAGGCGATTTCCATGAGCCTGCGCATATTCTGCCGCGCAGGCTCGTAGCTTGCGTCGATCTCAATCGCCCGGGCGTAATGATGCCGGGCGCGCTGGTAATCGTCCTGCATCTCGAAGAAGACGCCGGCAAGGTTCGCCGCGTCCGGGGTTTTCCCAAGTTCGAGAGCTTTTGAGAGGTGAGGCCACGCGTCATCGAAGTTTTGGAGGCAGATCAGACATTTGGCCTGAGCGAGGTGACTTTCGAAGTTGTCGTTTGGCGGCTCCGCGTGAACCTCGGGCCGCATGAGCACGTCCGACACGGTGGTGCGCAACGCCTCGGGAGTCAGAGGCTTTGCGAGAAAGTCAAGCGCCCCGAGTTTCATGGCCCGCACGGCGTTGGGCACGCTTCCGTATGCCGTAATGATAACAACGGGCGTCCGACAGCCGCGGTTTCGCATCTCGGCCAGCAGATCGAGGCCGTCCATTCCGGGCATGCGCAGATCCAGGATTGCGATGTCAACCACATCCCCGGCAAGTGCTTCCAATGCTTTCGCCGCGCTGTCGGCTTCCCGCACGGTATAGCCCTCTGTCTCGAGTGTGATGCGGTAGCTT
>JBBSFI010000045.1:0-35513 GCA_038238905.1 Chthoniobacterales bacterium
CGAGGTGGTCGCGGCGTGGAAAGACAGGAACACGATGGTGGCTGCTGGGCGGTTTGCGGCGGAATTTGTGAGGCATCGGCTCGATGCGGCGGAGATTTTCGGAGCTGGCGCAAGGCGGTGATGGCGGAGTCGGTGAGCACGCAGGAGAGCTTGCTTTGACAAGAAACCATAAAGCTGGTTAGCTTGCCGCATGAAAACGACGATTGACCTGCCCGAGCTGCTGCTTCGAAAAGCCAAGGCGACTGCCGCGCTCGAAGGCATTAAATTCAAAGACCTGATGGCCGAGAGCCTGCAACGGCATCTGGAAGCGAAGGAGCGCGCCTCCGCGGTGCCGAGGCGGCGGGTGCAACTGCCCATCGTGCGCTCGGCGCATCCGGGGACGATGAACCTGACGGGGGAGATGATTGCGGAATATGAGGCCCGGCTGGACGCAGGCGATGCCCGCTGACTTGCTCGATAGCAATGTGTGGGTGGCGCTCTGCATGGAGCGACACAAGCACCATCAGGCCGCGATGATGTGGTTCGACGGCGTGACGGAAGAAAATTCCGTGCGCTTTTCGCGGATGACGCAGAACTCCTTTTTGCGGCTCGTAACGGTGAAAGAGTTTCAGAAAGAAGATACGATGAATAATGCGCTGGCGCTGGCTTCCTACCGGGCTTTCCGTGCTGACCCGCGCACCGGCTGGCTGGATGAGCCGGCCGGGCTGGAAGCAACCTGGCTGAAGCTGGCGGAGCGGAATACCGCTTCGCCAAAGGTCTGGATGGACGCTTACCTCGCCGCGTTCGCCATTCGGGCAGGCGTGCGTTTCGTGACGCTGGACGGAGATTTCGAAAAATACGAAAATGATGGTCTGAACCTGCTGCTGCTGGGAGCGGCGGAAAAGGAGGGCACGTAAATGGGCATGTTCGATTACGTCCGCTGCGACTTTCCGCTGCCGGAGCCGGAGCTGCAAAGCGTCGTCTTTCAGACCAAGGACTTGCCCGAACCGCACACCGGCAGTTTCCGCGTGACCGCAGGCGGAGCACTGGTGAATGAGTGGACACCCCGCAAGGATGAACTGGTAATGGAAGTTGTGAGCGGGCCGCTGCGGTTGAATCATGTGACTGACGTCGAATACATCACGGTGACGCTGCGGTTTGAAGATCGTCGCGCCGTTTCAGCCGAGGTGGAGCGGGAGCCGCTGGGACGGATCGAACCCTAAACCTATGGCCATCACCAACCACGACCGCGTCGGCAAGGCGCTCGAACTTCTCACCGGAGGCTTGAAACCGTTCGTCGAGCGTGAGCTGAAGAGTGCGTGGGGCGACAAGTTTCTCGAAAACACGAAGACGCTGCTCGGCGACACGCGGCTCCAGGCGCGGGCGGCGGACGGCTCGCCGCTGCTCGATGTGGCGGCGCTTCTCGTCATCATGGACCGGGAGTGGAAGGGGATTTTCAGCCAGACACTCGGCAAGGCGGAACGGAGCATGGTGAACGAGGTGCTCGACGTGCGGAACAAGTGGGCGCACCAGCGGTCCCGGAAGCCCCACCGGCGCGATTCAGTCCCAGCCCAACGCACCGCGTTGGGTCCGGAACAACAATCGGGCGAGCCCTGTAAGGGCGGCTCCATAGTTGGAAATGTCAAAGAACCTGGATCGCACGGAGGCGATCCGGATTGTTCTGGCTAGCTACGTTCCGGAATGGATGTCGCACCGTTTAGTTCAGGTTGCGCAATAGCGGCTGCGCCGGACCAGCCTCGTTCCAGGGCGATGACCTTCGCTTAGCTAAGCGCCATTCTAGTCTGTCCCGTAGAGTGCATGTGTGTCCCGTAGTGCACGTGCTTGGTGCTTAAGATCAGGCTGAATGTGAGGCGTCGCAAGTTATTGTGGCATAAGAAATGAGCCGCCCTTACAGGGCTGGGCGGTTGTGTGTCAGGTTCCCAGGGCTTCGCCCGGGCTTCGCCCTGGGCTGGGGCTGACGCCGCGCCGTTGGCGCTCAGCAAGCAAATGCCCGGCGCATTCGCGATGGGCTCTGGGGTGGTCAGCCCCCTTTTCAACAGCCGTCCCGCCACCGCCGGCTATTCAGGCAGCAGCAGAGCATCGTGCGCCGGAGCGGCGCCGTCCCCGAGCACTTCGCGGACTTTTCACGCGGGGCACGCGGAGGCGCGGAGGGGAGGGGAGTGATCTGGTTGATATGAGCGATCATAGGCGGCGGGGCCGGCTGTTAAAGAAAAACAAGTAACATGTAGCCGATAACTCGAATTATATTTACGGGGGTCGGGCGACAGATGTCATGCCGATTGCTGGAATTCGGGAAGCGGCGCGGATTTCAGTCCAGCGTCTGGCGGTAACGCTTGATGCCGACGGTGAGCATGACTGCGGCGAAAAGTGCGATGGGCCAGAGATCGCGCCCGACATCGGCGAGGCCGTTTCCTTTCAGCAAAATGCCGCGGACGATCCGCAGGAAATGGGTGAGCGGGAGGAATTCACCGATGACTTGCGCCCACTGCGGCATACCGCGGAAGGGGAACATGAAACCGGAGAGCAGGATCGATGGCAGGAAGATGAAGAATGTCATCTGCATCGCTTGCAGTTGGTTCTTTGCGATGGTGGAAAAGGTGATGCCCATCGCGAGATTCGCGGCGATAAAGACGAGCGCGACGGCGAGGAGCAGCGGGATGCTGCCGTGCATCGGCACATGGAAAAGGAAGTGCGCGGCGATGAGAATGACTGCGACCTGCACGTAGCCGATGAGGATGTAGGGCGCGATTTTTCCGATGAGCACTTCGCTCGGACGCGTGGGCATGGAGAGCAGATTTTCCATGGCGCCGCGCTCTCGCTCGCGGGTGATGGCGAGGCCGGTGATCATGATCATCGTCATGGTGAGAATGACACCCATGAGACCGGGGACGATATTGAATTGTGTGTTGCTCTCGGGGTTGTAGAGCGCGTGGACGCGGAGGTCGATCGGGCTGGCGGTGGCGTTGAGAAAATCGAGCGGACCTTTGAAATCGTTGCGCAGGCCCTGGCTGATTTGCGTGCTGAGTGAGCCGAGGGCGAGGCCGGTGGCCGCAGGATCGGTGGCGTCGGCTTCGACGAGCAGCGAAGGGCGGTCACCGCGCAGGAGGTCGCGCGAAAAGTTTTGCGGGATATTGATGACGAACTGCACCTGGCCGCGCGCGAGCAAGTCGCGGCCTTCGCTTTCCGACCTCACCGCACGCACAAAATCGAAGAACGTGCTGTTCTTCATCGCGTAAAGCAGCGTGCGGCCTTGCGGTCCATCGTCGGCGAGGAGCACGGCGGCAGGCAGATGCCGCGGATCAGAATTGATGGCGTAGCCAAAAAGTGTGAGTTGGAGCAGTGGGATGCCGAGCATCATCGCGAAGGTGAGCCGGTCGCGGCCCATCTGAGTGAACTCTTTCACGATGATGCCGAGCAGCCGCCCGAAGGAAAATCGTGGATGGCTCATGGCGTAAAATTGTCCTGCGCCGTGTCCATCAAATGGATGAAGACATCCTCCAGCCCGGAGCGAATCTGCGTCCACTCGCAAGGCGTGCAGCGGAATGGCGAGATCGCCTTTTCCAACGCTGCCGCGTCATCGCCGCTCACATGCAGCGCGGCGCCAAATATCACCGCTTGCTGGACGCCCGGCAGCGCGCGCAGTTGCGCGGCGAGCTTGATTAAATCAGGACCGCTGACCGCCCACGTCGAGAGGCCGACGTGATCCACGACCTCCGCGACCGTGCCGTGCGTGAGCAAGTTTCCGTAGGCGATGTAGGCGAGTCGGTGGCAGCGCTCGGCTTCGTCCATGTAGTGCGTGGTGATGAGGAAGGTCAGTCCGTCCGCGGCGAGTTGGTGAATTTGCTCCCAAAAATCGCGCCGCGCTTTTGGATCCACTCCCGCGGTCGGTTCGTCGAGCAGAAGCAGCTTCGGCGCGTGAATGAGGCACGCGGCGAGCGCGAGCCGCTGCTTCCATCCGCCGGAAAGCTCGCCCGCGAGTTGCCGCTCACGTCCCGCAAGACCCAGCTGCTCGATGCTTTCGCGCACGGCCTGCTTGCGGTTTTTCATCCCATACATCCGAGCCACGAAATCGAGATTTTCCGCAATGCTTAGATCCTCCCAAAAGCTGAACTTCTGCGTCATGTAACCGACGTGCCGTTTGATCGCCTCGCTCTCATGGATGACATCGAAGCCGAGGCAAGTGCCGCCGCCCGCGTCTGCGCGCAGCAGCCCGCAGAGCATCCGAATGAAGGTCGTCTTGCCGCTGCCGTTCGGCCCAAGGAAGCCGTAAATCTCGCCCGCGCGCACTTGCAGGGCGATGTCGTTGACCACGGTTCGAGTGCCGAAACGCTTCGTCATCCCGCGCACGTCGATCGCCAGTTCGTCGTTCATGCGCGGTCAAAAGTGCACGTCCACCGGCTGCCCCGGATGCAGCTTCGCCGCGGCGTCCGGCTCAAAGGTGATCTCGAACATGAAGACGAGCTTCCCGCGGCTCTCCTTGCTGTAGATCACCGGCGGGGTGTACTCCGCCTGCGGCGAAATGAAGCTCACCTTTCCCTTAAACGGCTCGCCCACGCCATCGATGAAAACACGCACCGCATCGCCGAGATGGATCATCCCGACGCGCTTCTCCGGCACGAACGCCCGCACCTTGATCCTCGCGGGCGGCAGCAGCGAAATGACCGGACGCCCCGCCGGCACCCATTCGCCCGGCCAGTAAAGAATGTCGAAAATCAAACCCGCCTGCGGTGCGCTCTGCCGCTTCTGCGCGAGATCCCAATCCGCCTTGGCAAGCGCCGCTTCCAGCGCCCGCGCGCCCGCCTCCGTCGCCGAGATCTGATCGCTGCGCGAGCCAAGCTGCGCGGTTTTCAGATCGGCTCCGAGTTGCGAGACATGCTGCCGATCCTGATCCCGGGCCGAGCGCGCCTTGTCCACTTCCTGAGCGGCCGACGCGCCACTCCGAAACAACTCGGCCTGCCGCGCGAGTTCTTTTTCCGAAAGCAGGAGCGCCGCGCGGCTTTGGTTGAGCTGCGCTTCGAGTGAGGCGATCTCCGGTGGACGCTTCCCTTTCCTCTCGTCCTCCAGCGTCGCCAGCCCTTCGTCCAGCCGCTTCGCTGCTTGATCCCGAGCCGCCGCCTCCGCGCCGCACTCCAGCGCAAAGAGCGGATCACTGGTCTTCACCTGCGCGCCGCGCTGCACGGAAAGCGTTTCCATCGCTCCGGCGAGTGGCGAGGCGACATAGACAAATTCCCCCTCGACGTAGCCCTGCACGGTATCGCGCTGCGACCGCCCGCAGCCCGCCAACGCCAGAGCCAGGGTGAGTGCCTGGCAAAATAGCCACCTCTTCACTTCGCGCCTCCTTTCCTCACTAGCACGCCTTCGAGAAACACGGCGACAATCTGCGCGAACGCCGTGCGCGGGGTGATTCCCAACTCCTCAACCCGCGCCGGCGCGACCACCGCGTCCACGGTTCCGATCAACATCTCGATGAGCAAGTCTATCGGGATGTCCTTCCGCACGGCGCCGGCTTTGCGTCCCTCCTGAAGCAATTTGCCGAAACACTGCTGAATCATCTTTCGCCGTCCGTGCTGGATACGCGCGAAGAGGTTTGGCTCCTCCCGCTGCACATCGCGCACGAACGCTGGTTGAATCTCCGTCATGTGTCCTCGCAGACCCGCCAGCAACCGCTGCAGCCGGTCGGGGAAGGAGATCGCGTCTGCATCCATGATCGCGCCCAAGTCGGACTGAATGTGAACGAGTTTGTCATCCACCATCGCCTCAAGAAGCGCGGTCTTGCTGGGAAAATGGACGTAGAGCGTCTTTTTGCTCATCCCAAGCTCCTCCGCGAGGTCAGCCATCGTGACGCTGCGAAACCCGTGCGCGAAGAAGTGCGTTCGCGCGCCGGCAAGAATCCGCTCGCGGCCATCGGAAACGTCGATTGCATTCGGAGAACTTTCGGTTGGCGCAGTCATCGGAAGGAAACCGTAACGGTGTCTTCGGTTTCCACAACGGCAATTTCACGAACCACTGGGTTGCGCTCCGCGGGCGGTCCTGCCGAAAGCCGGCGCCGTATTCGATGTCGGTGAGAGCCGCCTGAGCGGAAGAATGCTAGGACCGCATTGCGGGACAGACCGCTGAATGCGCAGCGTTCATCAGTTCACTCAGGCCGATGGGTTGCCATGTGAATCAGGTTCAACTGCGGCATGCTGCCTTGGGTGGAAATTTGAGGGCCGCTGCATTCTTGATGCGTTGCGATTCCACCAGCCAGAGCGGTTCTTTCGGCCAGTCTTGGGAGGAGGC
Organism: Chthoniobacterales bacterium; assembly: GCA_038238905.1. Taxonomy (GTDB): domain Bacteria; phylum Verrucomicrobiota; class Verrucomicrobiia; order Chthoniobacterales; family Chthoniobacteraceae; genus JBBSFI01. The sequence goes on from JBBSFI010000045.1 coordinate 6,280, forward strand.
TGTCGTGCGCTTGCGGAACATGCTGTGAACTGATGCGCGGGACGACTTTGCGCGGCTCGGCTGCGTCTGGCGAGTTCGATTATTGCAGTCGAGCTTGAAATACCCATGCGAGACCGCGTGACAGCCGATCAGGGAGGTGGTCGCTGTGGCTCCCTTCCGGTTCGTCGAACTGGACGATCTTGTGGCGCCGGTTCAGCACATCGTAGATTTTGCGCGCTCCGATATTCGCCCGGTATTCATCCCGCGATGCACCATCGAGATAGATGTGCTGTGAATCCGCGAAGGCGCTTGGGTCCGCCTCGGCGATTCGAAGGGGATCGAGCGCGAGCCATCGATCCCACACTTTCGGCTGCCACGCGGCCTTGGCATCGTAGATCCAGTCAAATGCGCCGGGAGAGCCGCTGGATGGCGTGTAATTCGCGGAGAGACCCATGATCAAGCGTGCCAGCCATTCGGTGGGAAGCTTGAATTGGCCGGGCGGTCCGCACGCCTCATGCACGGCCTCCGACGTAACGTTTCGAACGGCCACGTCCTCAACGAGCGGCCTGTGTGTCGTCTCAAAATCGCTGTCCGGCGAGAGCGCGACAACGCCTTGAAACTGTGCTTGGTGTCGCATGGCGAGAATGAGCGCGCCGTAGCCACCGCTGGAATGTCCAGCGATCACACAAGAAATGGGGACACCGTGCGGAATTGGATATTTCGAGGTGAGCGCCCGGCAGATTTCTTCGCAGACATAATCTTCGTACTGCCCCGTCGCGGATGAGTTCAGGTATTGGCTTCCACCGTACCGCGAGCGGCAATCGACCACCGCCAAACGCAGTGGCGCGCCTGCCGCCGTAAGGCGATCCACGACGCCTGCAAACCACGCGCTGGGCCCGGTCGCGAGCGCCTCCTCGGAGGAACCGCCCCAGCCGGGAAGGTAAATAACCAAAGGTAGATCGGTCGTTGCGGCTGGCTTCTCAGGAGCGAACACGGCAACGCGTCGGAGGGCACGATCGCCGAGCGGATTATCGCGCAAGGTCGGGCCGGGAATCTCCAGAGTATCGAGCCGTGCGGCACGCGCCGGCTCGAACGCGAAAAGGAGTGCAAGCCAGAGCGGAAGCAGATTGAGTGGGCGCGCCATACAATAGAGGGGATTCCATCGTATCCACGAACGCGATCACCAGTCAAAGATTCCGACTGCCATCTTTATCGCCTGAGTCTGGCTGGTACTCACATCCGAGGATATCGCTTATTTTTAGGCGGGGTTCACCGTGCGAAGCGCATGGAGCAATCTCAGCGCGCTTTCGCTTCGCTCAGGCGTCGAGGCTCGACGTCGTACCACCCGTCGGACCGATAGCCGGCTTCTGCGGATCTCGACGAAGATTTTGGAGATGCTCGCGCCCTGCGTAGCTGGGGGGATTAGAGGCGATGAGGCTGCTCTTGCCAAAGGAAGGTTGATCGTTCTGGCTCCGTACATGGCGCATTGGAAGCGTGGCGCTTTGCGCGAGGATGTCCTGAAATGGGCGCCGCATCTCTTCGATACGGCAGACCTCTTGGGGCGAAAATGAGCGGCGCAAGCCGACCCTCATACGAACGGTAGCGAGACCGTACACGATACTACAGATTGTGTATTGAAAGAGTACACGGGCAACGGGAGTTTTGGTGTGTTGTCTCTGTAAAACACGGTTGGCGCCGGTAGTGCTAAAGAGTGTTTTGCATATTCACTTTCGCTACATTCGCGATCCTCGGCGCGCCGCTCCTCGCGGCGGCTTTTCGGGACGTATCGAAAGAAGCCAACTTCTAAAAACTCCAAAAACCATGATCACCGACACACTACCGCAACCGGACGTCCTCGACTCAGCCGAACTGGACGAACCGGAAACTCAAGCAGCGCCCGTCCAAGCAATGGACATCACAGATGAAGCACTTATGGGGATGATCCAATCCCGCGATCCTGAAGCCATCGGGATGCTCCACGATCGATATTCCCGTCTGCTCAAAGCATTGATCATGAAGGTGCTCCACAACGACGCGGAAAGCGACGATCTCCTCCAGGAGGTGTTTCTCGAAATCTGGGATCGCGCATCGGGCTACAATCAGGAGAAAGGCAAGGCGCTCAGTTGGATCGTAACGCTTGCCCGCCGCCGCGCGATCGATCGCCTCCGCAAACGCGAAGCCTACTGCCGGATGGAGGATCGCCTGCTGCTTGCGACAAAACAAAGCCCTCAGGACACCATCGACCACGTGGAAGAAGATGTGGAGCACGCTGAAATGCGCGAGCACCTCCAACGGGTGATGGGTTTGCTTCCACCTGCTCAGCGCCAGGCGATCGAATTGGCTTACTACCGCGGCCTGAGCCAGCGCGATATTGCTTCCGCGACTGGGATACCGCTGGGGACGATCAAAACCCGGCTTGAACTGGGAATGAAGAAGCTGGCGGAAGCCCTTAAAGGCTTCGAGGATCTTCTCTAACGAACACGGGTCGGGGCGGCTACTCCGTAACCGAGAGCGCCTCGTCCGCTTGGGTGACCCGGACGATTTCTTCGACGGTCGTTTGCCCCAAGAGCACTCTGCGCCACCCATCGGTTCTGAGCGATTCCATATCGTCGGCGATCGCGCGGGCTTTCAACTCCGCCCCCGTTGCTTTGCGAATGATCAACCGCTGCAACTGCTCTGAGACCATGCAGATTTCGTAGATTGCCGTCCGTCCGCGATACCCGGTTTGCCGGCAGTAGTCGCACCCTTTGCCGTGATAAAACTTCATGTCCTCGGGCAGCGGCGCATCGATCTCCTTAAGGTAATCGACCGGATAGCCAGTCTCCTCCTTGCACCGTGTGCAAATCGTTCGAACGAGCCGTTGGGCTAGAAAGGCGCGTACAACGCTCGCGAGCAGGAAGGGCTCGATGCCCATATCGAGCAGACGCGTGATGCCCCCGACCGCGTCGTTCGTGTGCAACGTGGAGAAGACCAAATGTCCCGTCATCGCTGCGCGAATGGCGATTTCGGCGGTCTCAAAATCGCGGATTTCGCCAACCATTACGACGTTGGGATCCTGCCGGAGGATCGCGCGCAATCCGTTGGCGAAGGTGAGGTTAATCTCCGGCTTTACGTCGATCTGCGACACGCCCGGCAGACGGTACTCGACTGGCTCTTCGATGGTAATAATGCGCCGCGAAACCGCATTGATGCTGCTGAGAAACGAGTAGAGCGACGTGCTTTTGCCAGAGCCTGTCGGGCCGGTCACGAGCATGATCCCGTTTGGCTGCGCAAGAAGCGTCCGCACAATGCGCATCTGCTTTTCGCTCATGTCGAGCCGCTCCAGCCCGAACGTGAGCGTTTCGGAGCGTGAAAGAAGCCGGAGCGAGATGCTCTCGCCGTTCACCGTCGGGATGGTCGAAACCCGCACGTCGATCGATCCGGACGTCGTAGTCAAATTGATCCGCCCGTCCTGAGGGAGACGGCGTTCGGCGATATCCATGTGCGCCATTACTTTGAGACGCGAGATGATTGCGTTTTGCAGCACACGCAGGCGCGGCGGCACCGCGACCTCGTGCAGGAGCCCATCGATGCGGTACCGTATTCGCAGATCGTTCTCCAACGGCTCCACATGGATGTCGGTGGCGCGCTCGTGGATCGCTTCACGGATGATCTGGTTGACGAATCGGACGACGCTCGCCTCCGGATCGTCGTCGCCGGTGATGTCCTGCGCCTGCTCGCGATCCACGTCGCCATCGTAGGTGCGCGTGGAAGCGAGGATCTCTTCGAAGGTTTCCGCGCCCACGCCATAGAGCGCCTTGATGGTTCGGATGAGCTGTCCTCGCGGAACGATGAGCCATTCCAGCTTTTTCCCAGCAAGCTGCTGCGCCGCAAGCCGGCGGGCGATGGCGTTAAAGACGTCGTAGGTAGCCAGCTTTGCCGTCGAATCGGTCACCGCGATGGGCAGAACGTGGTGCTTGAAAACGAAGCGGCTGGGCAGGGCGGCGAGCACACTGCGTTCGACATCCGACGGTTCGATATTTCCAAACGGCGTCTTGAAGAGCGCCGCCAGATTGGCCGCGAAACGCTGCTCATCGACTTTGCCCGTGTTGAGCACCTCTGTCGTCCACGAAGCGCCGGTGGCTGGCGTGATCGCGGCGAGTTGCGCAGCCTCATCCTCAGTCGAGGCGCCGCTAGCCAGTAATATATCGATGAGCGCCTTGCGTGAGGTCATGCGGCGGCTTCATTTCTGCAGGCTGCCGTCCTGCTGCCGCAAATCGACCGCTGGCTTGCGCAGTGCGGGACGCGCCGCCGGTTGCGGATCCTTTTTGCGCAGGTTTTCAGGATAGAGCGTCGATTCGAGGTCGGGTTCAAGCTTTAGGAAGTCTGTGTCCCGCTCGCTGGATTTTAAGTCTTCACGGGGGGACCAGCTCACTTCTGGCCGGATTAAGATCACCAACTCGGTGCGTGTCTTTGTGTCGCTGGTCGAGCGAAAGAGTGCGCCGAGCAGGGGAATGCGGCTGAGGATCGGCAGGCCCGATGTCGAGTGCGTTTTATTTACCTTGATGAGACCGCCCAGGACCAGTGTCCCGTAGTTCGGCACGGTGACGCTGGTCTTTAATACTTGCGATGAAAGAGTCGGGATCGAGTTGCCGCCGACATTGGTTGATTGCCCAGTCAGTTCTTGATCTTTCTGAACGATGTCCAGGTACACTTCCCGATCGCTGTTGATGAGAGGCAGGACTTCCAGTGAGAGGGCGACATCGCGGTATTCGACGCTCGACTGGCTCACCAGCCCGCCATTGATCGTGCTCGATCCAGAGAAGCCTGAGTTGATGTTGGTTGGAATCGCGATCTCTTCACCGGAAGAGATGACGGCTTTCTTGTTGTTGCTAGTGAAAATGCTTGGTCGCGAAACGACGTGAAACCGGGAAGTCGATTCGAGCGCATTCACGAGCGCATTGAAGGCATTTCCGGCTGTTACGAATCCGCTGAATCCTCCAGCGCCAGCGGTTAGGGCCTGTGTTACATTGGAGTTTCCGAGCAATCCGCCCAGGCTCAGACCGGCGGGATTCGCTCCGGGAAATCCGAACGCCGAACTCAGGATGCCGGATTGTGCGGTGGTTGTGCCGGTCGTCCCAGTCGTCCCGGTTGTTGTGCCAGTAGTGGCGGCCGCAGCGGTTACCGGAGTTCGGAGCGCGAGCCGGTTGCCATTCTTCAATACATAGTTCACTCCAAATTCGTCGTCTTTCGAGAGTGTAAGTTCTCCGATGACTGTGTTCAGCCGGACTTGCGGCGCACGCACGTCGAGTTGATCGACGATGGCCAGAACCTTTGCCTTTCGGTCTTCGTTGCCAAGCACGATGATGGCATTCGACCGTTTATCCGCTATGATCTTGGTCGTGCCGACGACCCGCGTCTCGGGAATCGTGTCGCGCTCGCCGGTGTCCAGGCTTTCTGCAAGCTGGGCTCCGCCGCCTGAGCCGTTCGAGCCTCCAAACGATCCATTACTGCCGGAGGAATTTGTCGAGGCGCCACCAGTCGTACCGCCGGTGCGTCCGCCATTTTGCGGTCGATTGCCCTGTGCACCACCGGCGCCCGCCTCCTCTACCTTTTGTCCCGGCTCCGCGATCGCCTTTACGATTGTATCGAGGATGTCGCCAGCAGAAACGAAGCGGAGTGGACGCACGGCGGGCTCGCCAAACCGAACGTCGCGATCGAACTCATGAAGAAGCTTGCGGATAAACGGCAGGTTAACATCGCGTGTGACAATGAAGATGCGATTTGTCCGGGCATCCGCAGTCATGCGGATTTTGCCGACGATAAGGGAGCCTTCCGTCAAAGATCCGCTCGTAATTTCCACAGAGTTTGGTCCAGTCGCGGCGGCTGTCGCTCCAGGCGGCAGCACGGTGCCGTCTGGCGAGACGACAGGCTGGGCGGGGACCGGCTGGCGAACCGAAGTGACCGTGGAGGTCTTGTCCTGCTGGTTCTTCTCAAATAGCTTTTCCAACCGCTCGAGCACATCCTTCGCATCGGCCCGCTCCAATTGGATAAATTCGCTGACGGCAGGCGCGTCGGGCTGGTCGATCGACTTGGCGAGCCGAATCAGCGTGCGAAGGCGCGGAGTCGCATCGGTAAAAAGAATGGCGCCGGCCTTCGGCAGCGGCAACACCTGGCTTACCGAGCCGACGTTCCCAAACAAGGTTTGCAACGATTGCTGGACTTCGAGCGGGTCGGCGAAGCGCAGATGGAGCAGGTATGAAACAACCATGTCGCCCTCGGGAATTTCCGCTTCATCCTCGAAAATCGGCACGCCTCCACTCGCAGGCGGTTTCTGCCCGAAGACGATTACCAAATTGCTGTGCTCAACCGGCACGAGATAGATGCCGTTGATAAGCAGCGTCTTCTCAATAATCTGAACGGCTTCCTTAACCGGAACAGGATTCTCGATGATGATGTTGATCTGACCGCCCGCGGGAAGCACGGAATTCTCATAGATGACCTGCTTTTTCGTGAGCTGTTCGTAAACGCTGAAAATCTCCTTGATGTCAGTATTGATATATTCCATCCGCGGGACTGTGTCGCCGTTGACGACCACTCCGCCGCTGGCGCCGCCAGATTGAGGCGCGACGGAAAGGGGTGACGCCGGGCCTGAATTCGGACGCTGTGCGTTTGGGAGTGGCACCCCCGGAAGCGGCGATGGCGCCGCAGGTTGCGTTGGCGCCGGCGGAAGAATGCGCGGTGGAATGGCGGGCGCACCGACCGGTCCGGGGGTCGCCGGGAGTCGGCCGAATGGCGGAGGGAGTTCGGCAGGAGGCTGGGGGAGCGGCGGGATGCCTGGGGGCAAATCCGTCGGAAGGGGAGTTTGGGCCGTTGCGGAAAGCGCCAGCAACAGCGCGCAAAAAAGCAGAGGCAGGCGTTTCACGGGGCGACTATGTAACCGGCTTGCAACCATTGGTCAAACCGGCGCAAGCATGGAGCCGCAGTCCAGCCAGCAACCGTTTTTGCTACGATGCATTTGGCGCCCTCGGCGTCGGCAGTTGCATTTTCTCAAATCGCAACTGGACGATTTTGAGAGCGCCGGATTCTTCGATTAAATCCGCGCTCACCTTTACGTGTGCCCGCTTCTCGAAGGAGGCGGCGTAAACAATCTGGCCGTAGTTCGGGCTGGGTTCAGTCTCTGAGGGGATCACGCTCCCGGAAACGAATTTGCCAAATTCCTCGCGGTAGATCCCCTCGAATATCGCTTTATAGGTGTGCTCGGTGGCCGGCGGGCGGGCATCGTGAGCGAACAACGCGAGAAAAGCGCCGCTGTCGCTGCCGTTGTATGCGACGAGTGCCGCATCCAGCACCTTTACCAGCGGCGGCAGCGCGTTTGGATCGATGAGGCGCGGAGTTGCGATCGGAGCCGCAGCAGTGGGCGGAAACGTCTGTTGCGCCAGCACGAAAATCCCGGCGCCGGCAAGCAGGGCTGATACGATGGCGAAGCTGCGGTTCACAGGATTGCTGGGACTTTTAGTCTGCATGCGCTCCTCATGCCGAAATCGGCAACGCGCTGGCGCCGCTAATCCTTCGGAAGCTCTTTGACGAGGATGTTGCGGAACTTCACGGCCCCGTGATCGCCTTGCAGAAAGAACGGCCCTGGTTCGCTCATATTCTGGTCGAGTTCGCTCCCAGTGGCGCGGTCGCACGCTACGTTGTCATGCACCTTCTTGCCATTGATCACGACTGTTATCCGGTCGCCGATCAATGTGGCTTCGACGGTATTCCAGCCGCCGTTTCGATCGGAGGCATATACCTCGGGCGCCTTGAAATTGTAGATGGAGCCATCGCCGTTAATGGTTGGCTTGCCTTCTTTCCAATCTCCGAGGATCTGAATCTCCTGTCGCCCACGCAGGTAGAAGCCCGAGTTAGACCCTTCGGGCACCTGATACTCGTACCGTACCACGAAGTTGCGAAATTTCGGATCGCCGACCAGATCCGTGCCGTGCTCGCCCGGCTTCAAGTCGTTCACGAGCATCCCATCCTCCACCTTCCACGCATTGTGGGACTCCGTGCGGCGGGGGTGCCATCCCGTCATGTCCTTGCCGTTAAAGAGCGGCTTGAAATCCGCGTCGTCCGCCGCTGCAAACGCGGAGATTCCCAGGAGGCCGATGGCAAGGGTGAGCGAGAGAGTTCGCATGGGTGAGTCGAATGGCTCGTTACTTTGCGTCCGGGTTCGGCTGCGCGCTGCCTTCCGCAAGACCGAGGGCCCATTTGATGCCGCCGAGGATGTGCTGCTGATACTGCTTGGAGATTTCGACCGGATTCTTGCGATCTGGCAAGGCGGGATCGTCGCTCCATAGATCCTGGCGATGGCCCAGCGAGGTATAGAAGACGCGGCCCTTGCCGTCTTCACGGCACCACGCCACGGGGAAGAAGCCGAGTTCCTCCTTCTTGTTTGGATCGTGATTCACAAAATAGAGGGAGTGAACCTTCGCGCGATCCTGATGCTTGATGTGGTACATCTCTTCCTGCTTCAGATCCCACGGATTGGGCAGTCCAGCCGTCGCGGGGTGCTCCTTGTCGGCCTGGATGAGATCGACCGGCACTTGGGCGCCGTGCCCGGCAAATTCCCCTTGCAGCATGTCGAGGTATCCCGGGAAGCCGTGAAAAGTGTCGCTCGCTGAGTGCATTCCGATAAACGCGTGCCCGTCTTCGATCCATTTGATGAAACCTTCCTTGTCCGGCAGCGGGAGATCGCCGGTGGTGTTTGCAAAGATTACGCCGTCGATCTTCTGCGCCTTCAGGTTTTCTGGCGACAATTTCCCGAGACTCGCCTTCATCTCCGCATCCCACTTTGCCTGCGCGTCCTTGGCATGCTGCTCGGCTTCCGGCGTCCACTTCGCCATTTCGGCGTCATACCGCTTCATCTCGTCTTCGTGGTGCTGCTTCGCTTTATCGTCCGCGTCAGGCTTGAGATCGCCCGGCTTGTTGGGCTTTTTCGGAATCTGGACATCCGGCTGGCGGGCAAAATCGACGATGGTGTACGCCTTCGACTCGTCGCCGAGTTTTTGCAGCGTCTTCTCGGCGACTGGAATGGAATCATGTCGGAACCCTGTGGTTACAGTGCATACGATGACGCGTTTTGGCTCGGCCGCGGAGGCAGGAAGGATCAGCAAGCCGGCAAGAGCCGCGCCGCTGAGGGAATGGAGAATATTTTTCATGGAGGTTGTCTGGACGTGCATATCTTAACCCTCGGCGTGCGCAAGGCTTAGATTCGGCGGAGAAGTTGATGCAGGAGCGCAGCCGTTGATTGAAAATGCCCCCAACCTGCTGCGCGACATTCAGTGGCCGTCAGGCCGTTATAGAGACAGCAGCGCCTGCAGCGCGGCCTGGGCATCCACCAGTCCGAAGCCAGCCTTGTAGTTATACGTGCGCGCCATGTTGTTTGTCATCGTTCCGGTGTAGTTGACTCCATTCACGACCGCCGAAATGGCTGCTCCGTTTAACTGATCGGCGTCATACCCGTAGAGGCCGGTGTTGTCGTTGTCGAAGCCGATGCTGAATAGCAGAATGCCGCCGGGCGAAAAGTTGGCGAGTGGCAGGGTCATCGCGGATGTGCCGTTCGGGCCTCTTGAGAAGCCGGGCGTTCCAGCGGCAATCGGCGGGCTGCCGCTCGCGACCGTTACTCTAAATGCAGTGCCGTTTTGTTGCCCTTGATCGAAATGCAGTGCCGGCGCAGACAAATCGATGGCGATTTGAGTGAGCCGCTGGCCGGTCGCGCCGGCGAACTGGACCTCGAATGAATTCGGCAGCGTCTGGTCGTCCCCGAAGTTCGATACGGTTACAGGACCGGCCGTTCCAGAACAAAAAATCGGATCCTGGTCGATGAGTCCCTGCGTGGTGGAAATGAGGATGGACTGAAGATCGTGCGGTGAAGGGGTGGGGCGATTATTGATCCGAGCCGCCTGGATGAGAAGTGCGGCGATCCCTGCGACATGCGGCGCCGCGGCGCTGGTCCCCCCGAAGTTCGGCTGTCCGTCGTAGTCGAAATCGTTTGAATTGGGCGTCGTGGCAGACGCTGGAAAAAAGGTGGTGTCCACTTCCGCCGGAGCTGACAGCAGCGGCTGTTTGCGCGTGATCGGCGTCGCGAGCCGATTGCCAGCGGAATCGAAGTAGATATCCACCGGGCCATTCGAGGAATAGCCATCGATAATGGGCGCGCATGTGTGATTCCCGTTCCCCGGGTCGGGAGCCACGTCATATAAATAGGCTGCAACGCCGGTCGATCCGCTCGCGCATGGGTGTCCTTGCGCCGACACATTGCTGACTGTGATGTAATCGCCGTATATCGAATCGAATCCGTCCGTCGCAAGATATCGCAAATGACTCGCTTTTCGAGGGAGCCGCGGGTTGTTTCGCGCCGTCATAACGATACAAATCTTATAGTGAGTCTTCGGGCTCAAGTTGGTTGCAGGGATCTCGATCGGCTCATTTGTGGCAATGTTATTGTCGGCGCCGCTGAGCGCCGGCTGGTAGTTTCCATTCACGTCGAATACGAGAATGTCATAGTCGGTTGTCACAGCGTTCACGCCTCCGACTACGACATCGAACGGATCGTCCCACTGAAAGGTAAGAGTGGTGCTTTGAAGCCCGGTCGTAATGTTTTGCACGACAACCGGATTTCCGGAGGCGTCCTTCCCGAAACTGTGCCAATAGATAATTGCAGCGTGCTCGGCTTGCGGGATGGTATTCAGGTTGATCCCTTCAGCCCCAGCCCGCGCGTACCCCGTTGCTGGCGCGATCGGATTGAAGCTCGCCGAATAGCCGGAGTTTCCGTCGTTGCCGATCGCCGAGAAGTAGGAGACACCCTTGGCGGCCGCCGCATTCACCGCCTGTGCGATCACCCCATCCGAAAACATCGGTTCGTCGTCGAAGCCGATGTCGTCGCACATAACCTGGCATCCGCTGCTCGATTGCAGCGAGGCGATATTTCTGGCGAACTCGGCGCTCGTGTTGCCAGCGGTGCAAAAGGCGAGCTTCGCCCCAGGAGCGACGTCATGCACGACCTGGAGCATCGCCCGGCCTTCGTCCGTATCGGATGCAGGCCGGTTCCCCTCGATCACGACTTGCACCGGGATTCCGTGTCCGAAGGGATTGCCAGGGCCTGGAAGGTCGCCGCTCGCAACATCTTCGGCCGCGGTTGTAAAGCCGGGATAGGAGCGCTGCGAGGTGTCGTCGTTGTAGCTGTCCGATATAATGCCAACGGTTACTCCCGAGCCGTCGTAGCCATCGAGATTCACGATGTCGGTTTTTGCCACTTTTGTTCCCTGCGAGGTCGCGCGTCCGACCCGCGCCCGCCGGCGCGCCGCGAGATGCACCGCGCCAACGCCTGGACTTCGGGCGAGAGTCTCGATCTGACTCAGAGGAGTCCAGGCGGAAAGCAGTCCGTGGCGATACCAAGGAATGCTTGCGGTTACGCTGCCGCCGGTTGACTCGCATGCGGCAGCAGTTTGCGCCATGGACGCACTTCCATCGAGACAGATCTCCACCAGCACACGCTGTTTGTCGTCGGCCTGTGCACGGTCGGCAATTTGCAATGCGCTCCGGATGCTCTCCCTCTCGTTTCCTCCTTTGAGCTGGCCCGCGTGGAAAGTTCGCACGAGTTGGGCCAGGCCGCGACCGAGGTTTTCGCGCTCGGGACGACTCCGTGGCTCCCGGCGCTCTTCGTGAAGAACGCGCGCAGCCTCTTCACGCTCGCCTATCGCTTGAGGGGATCGCTTTGGCCCCGGCCGGCTTTCCTCCACGAATCCGTCATCGTGAACCGAGCGACCCGGCGGATCCGCGCGCGCGAGCCGCGGCGCAAGCAGAAGCAGCCCGGCGGTCGCGAGCGCGCACGCGTGAAGGGGTGGGCGTTCCGATCTCTTCCGGCGACGCCAGTTCGAGACGAGGCACGCGCCGATTGCCGCTAAAAACAGAAGGGCGGCTGACGGTTCCGGAATAGCGAGGAACTCCGCGCCGCTGAGCGCTATGAGGTAATTTCCTGAATGGCCAGAGTTACCCGTGAAGCTTCCGATCGCGTTTACGCCCCCCGGACCAGACGGACCGACTACGGAGGCGGCTTTGGTCACTCCATCTGTAAAATTCGGGAAGATCAGCGCCCCCCCTGCACTGGCGGCATACCGGCCCGAGCCTTCGATCAGGAGGAGATAATTTCCCGCGACCGCGTGCGTCATAAAGGCCGTTCCGGTAGGGAGCGCGGCCTGCTGGCTGCCAGTCGATGGATCGTCGTCGTTTGCCTCCACACCCTTCCCAGAGGTATCGAAGAGAAAAAGCTGCGAATCGAATTTGTTCACGCCAAGGCCGCCTCCAGTCGTGGAAGCCGAAAACTGGGCCGGATCCGAGATATAAATCTCGAACATATTGCCGAGCGAAATCCCGTTTGTGGCGGTGAGCGTCCCCGTGATCGAGGAGAGCGGCTGCATCGCCGGCGCGCTCACCACTTGCGCGTTCGCAGGCAGCTCGCCCGTTCCATGGCTCGTGTAATTCGCCGCGAATCCCATTGCGCTCCAAAAAAGGCAGTAGATCGCGCAAGCGACAGAGCGAGAGGGAATCACGCGCATTCATTCGCACCGACTTGCCAATCCTTCAACAGCTCGAGGCAACCGTCGAAGTCGGGCGCATTGATCGAGTCGATGAAGGCCGGAAAGGTGGGGTGAATGGGCGGGCAGGATCGCGAATAGCTGCCGCGCATTGGCCCCTTGGAGGTGCGAAAAAGCTGTGTTACAGTCCTGTTTCTTATGGATAAACCGCACATCACCGCCTGGGTAAAGACACAATGTGGCTGGAGCAATGGCATCCGCGCCGTGTTGAAGAAGTACGATCTCGCTTATGAAGAGAAGGACATCATCCAAAACCCCGCTTTTCGCTGGGAGATGGAGCAGAAAAGCGGTCAGTCGCTCAGCCCTTGCGTGGAGGTGAATGGGACGATGCTGCCGGATATCTCCGGTGAAGAACTCGAAAGCTACCTCACGAAAGAGAATCTCGTCGGTGCGAGCGCGGCCGCGACCACCGTGCCGCTGAACGCGGCATGCAGTGACGCGGAGCACGCGGCCATGCAGAGCGGCGCCACGCTCAAATTCCAAGCATAAGCCGAGTCGCTCCAGCGCAAGCGGAGACCACCGGTGCACCCGCTCCCGGGGTGGGGGCGTGCAATGGCGCGGCGGGTGGAGACTAAGCGCATGCCGCTTCGCGGGTTGAGCTTCTGCCAGCGTGCCCCTACATTATTCCGACCCGCTCCCGCCGGGCAGCCTCTCTTATATGATTCGATCGTTGCGCCGCGCGGCGCCAATGCTCTGCACCGCTCTATTGTTCGCATGCGAGCGGCACGAAGCGCGTGTTTACGTCGAGCCGCGAGATGGAGCGCCGACGCCAGCCGCATCGGGCTCCGGACCGCAAGTACCCGAGCACGCGCCCCGTCCGCGCCCGCAGTTCACCTGGACGCTTCCGACGGGATGGGAAGAGACCGGCCCTGGGCAGATGAGTGCCGCAAGCTTCCGGGTAAAGGAGGAGGCCGGCGAGGCGACGGTTACCATCACTCCGCTTCCAAGCATGGCTGGAAAAGAAGCGCCAATCGTCAATATGTGGAGGCAGCAGGTCGATGCGGAGCCTTTATCCGAAGCCGATGCCGCCAAGTCTCTTTCGGAGGTTCAGGTCGGTGAGGGGAAAGGGCTGCTTTTCGACGTGACGGGAAAGCATGAAGGCAAGCCAGTGCGAATCGTCACGGCAATGGTCCATGTGCCCGACGCGAGCTGGTTTTATAAGCTTTCCGGCGACGAACCCGTTGTCCAGGCGCAGCAGCCTGCTTTCATCGAATTTTTGAAATCGGTGCGCATGCACGAACCGGCGCCTGGGGCACCCGGGGCGTCGGCTGCGACCGAAGCTCCGGTCGAGAAGCCGCCTGAGACCTTGCCATGAACAGTCGCACGCTCTGGAAAGTCTTCACGTCGTTACGGCTCACCGTCATCTGCCTCGGGTGCGGAGTAGTGCTCGTTTTTCTCGGCACGCTTGCCCAAGTGAATGAAGGGCTTTACGACGCCCAGTCGCGCTGGTTCAAGGCCTTCTTTATTTGGGTTTCTGCTGGTGGCATCCGCGTTCCGGTTTTCTTTGGCGGCTACACCATCGGCCTGGTTCTCCTCGCAAACCTCCTCGCGTCGCACGCAAAACGATTTGTGTGGGGATGGCGGAAGCTCGGTATCCATCTTACGCACTTTGGCGTAGTCTTGCTGCTGGTCGGACAGCTTGCGACCGATTGGTTCTCCAAAGAGAGTTTCATGAGTTTTCGCGAAGGCCAGACTCTGAATTATTCGGAGGATCATCGGGACAGCGAACTCGTCTTTCTGTCGGAGGCGGGGAATGGCGAGGATCGCGCGGTTTCTTTCGCTGAGCCTATCCTTGCGAAGCGCAAAGAGATTCTGCACGAGAGCCTGCCCTTCGTCGTGCGCGTGAAGGAGTACCATACCAATGCCGATGTGCTTACGCACAAGGAGGTGCTGGAAGCGGGAGGGCGGCTCACGACCGCGCTCGCCACGCTAGCCTCCGAATTCTCCACGCCCGAGGGCCTCGCGCCGCAGGCCGAGCGGGCGCGGGAAAGTGAGGGCCGCACTCAGGTCTGGCGCGATGCACTGAAGTCCATCGGCGAGACCGATGTGAAAGACATCGTCGCGGCGGCCGGTCGGATTTCCAAAGAACCGGAGCGCGCGGCCAGGCTGGAGGCGGAATTGGTGGGACGGTTCCGCAAGGAAATGCTGACGCGTTTCAGCCAGATGCCCGCCTCCGAACGCGTGTCGCGGGAGCAAGCCGATTCGATGCATTACGCGGCGCAAAAGATCGGCAGGAACGAGCTGATCACCGAGGAATCCGTCCCTTCGGCTACAAGCGCCGGCCCTGGAAAGGATCTTATGCTGCTGCCGCTTCCGGAGGAAAAGAGCATGGATGAACGCAACATGCCCGCTGCGGTTATAGAGGTCGTAAGCAATGGACAGAGCGCTGGCGAATGGGTTGTCTGGCCGGGTCTCGCGCCGCAGTCCATCACTGTCAATGGGAAGAGCTACCGCACCGCTCTCCGGTTCGAGCGTTATTACCATCCGTTTTCCGTCACACTGCTAAAGGCTACCCACGAGGTGTATCGCGGCACCGATATTCCCCGCAATTTCCAGAGCCGCGTTCGTGTCGATAATCCGGGGACGGGTGAACACCGCGAGGTCGATATCTATATGAACAATCCGCTGCGATACGCGGGCCTTACTTTTTACCAATACCAGATGGGCCAGGCGGAAGCCGAAGGGCGCGCCGGCAGCAGCACGCTGGAAGTGGTGCGCAACCCGAGCTGGCTCACGCCGTACTTTGGCTGCGCCCTCGTGGCCCTCGGCATGATTTACCAATTTCTTTTTCACCTCATTAATTTCATCGCGAAGCGTCGTGCGCCGCGGTCGCTTCCCGAAAAGCCCGCTGCAAAGCGCCGCCCGCCCGCGCTCGCCGCAGCTTCCAGCAACACCTAGATGTTCTCTGTCATGAAACGATGGCTGCCGATTGCAATCCCGGCTCTTCTCGCGCTCTGGATCGCTGGCTCGCTTCTTCCTCCGAAGCAGAAGCCCGATCAATTTGCCAGCGAGCTTTTCGGCCGGCTGCCAGTTCTGGCAAACGGACGCATCCAGCCGATCGATTCACTCGCGCGCAATTCGCTCTTGCAGCTTCGCGAGAAGCAGACCGCCAATACTGCTCCGTGGAAAGGGAATCCAAAGATGCTCGCCGCGACGGACTGGATCATGGAAGTGATGATGAAGCCGGAGACAGCCGATGCGCTGCCTGTGTTTCGCATAGACAACCCCGACCTGAAAGGGTTGCTCGGCTTGCCCATGGATGCGGACAAGGACAAGAAGACCGACGGCAAACATTATTCGTGGGCGCAGATTCGTGGCAAGCTGGAAGCGCTTCAGGATGAATCGATGCGGGCCGGCAAAGTGGACAGTTCGAAGCGGACGCCGTACGACCAGGCGGTCGTTCGGCTCTCCGGCGGCGTCGGACTTTACATGCGTCTGCAGAATGCGTTGCAACCGCAGAATGCCCGGGACTGGCCCGCCGAATTGAATGCCTACCTGAATGGCATCCCCGCCGGAGTTGACGCGGCGCGCGCTCAAAAAGCGGGCAAAGAGTACAATAAGGAGGCTTTCGACGGACTGATGCGCGATCTGGAGCGCTTCGATGCCATGTCGCAGCTTGAGCCGCCGATGCTTGTCCCGCCGGCCGATCCGGAGGCTTCGCGCGATGGCTGGCAAAATACGGGCGCGGCGTTGATGGATGCCGCGCGCGGCGCGCCTGTTTCATTCGCGGTCGCCGCCTACGCCCGGATGTCGGCAGCCTATCGCGCGGGGAACGTCGGGCAATTTAACGAGGCGGTTTCCGATTATCGGAATGCGATGGCGGGGCAGCTTCTTGCGGAATCGAGCAAGGCGGCAAACGAGCAGTTCTTCAATCGCTTCGAGCCGTTTTACAAAGCGATGTTTCCGTACATCGCCGCGTTCCTCTTCGTGCTCATCTTTTGGATGGCGCCAGCCACATGCGAATGGGCGCGGCGCACTGCGGTGAATCTGGTGTTGCTGGGGCTGCTCGTCCATACAGCGGGGCTGGTTTTTCGCATGGTCCTCCAAGGGCGTCCCCCCGTGACGAATCTGTATTCGTCCGCGATCTTCATCGGTTTCGGCGCCGTGATCCTCGGCCTCGTTCTGGAGAGCATCTGGAAGAACGGGATCGGTCTGGTAATCTCGTCGGCGCTCGGTTTTGTAAGCCTCATCATCGCGCATCACCTCAGTCTGGATGGCGATACAATGGAAATGATGCGCGCCGTGCTCGATACAAATTTCTGGCTTGCCACGCACGTCGTCGTCGTAACGCTCGGCTATGCTTCTACTTTTGTGGCGGGCTTCCTGGCCGTTCTTTACGTGCTTCTCGGCACATTTACGAACCGGCTGCACCAGCCCATGACGGCGACCGCCGCCGCCGCTGCTTCGCTCCATGCGCCGGAAATCTCCGGGCCCGCCGCGGGCGTTGTTCCCGCGGCAAAATCCAGCGGCCTGGAATTGGGGAAAAGCCTCACGAAGATGGTTTACGGGGTGATCTGCTTCGCCACTTTGTTTTCGTTTGTTGGGACCGTCCTTGGTGGAATTTGGGCCGATCAATCGTGGGGCCGCTTTTGGGGCTGGGATCCCAAGGAGAACGGAGCGTTGATCATCGTTCTCTGGAATGCGCTGATCCTCCACGCACGATGGGGTGGCCTCGTCCGGGACCGCGGCCTCATGTGCATGGCGATCTTCGGCAACATCGTCACCGCTTGGTCGTGGTTTGGAGTGAATATGCTCGGCATCGGGCTTCACTCCTACGGCTTCACGGCGGCTGCGTTTGTATGGCTTCTCGGCTTTGCGCTAAGCCAGGTCCTGCTGATCTGTGTCGGGCTGTTTGCGCTGAAAAAGACGGCGCCTCAGGCTGTTTGATGTCCTCGGGACTTGCGGTCGGCGTCGTGATCTGCCCCAATATCTTTTCCTTCGATTTCCGCTGCTTATGTCCGAACCGATCCCATACGACCGCTCTCTCGCGACGCTCTCTTTCGATGTCTCGAGCGAGCCGATTCCATCCGATCCCGCCGCCAACCCGTTCCGGCTTGTCGTCGATCCTGTCATGCGCATCCGCCTCCGCCGGGCGCTTTTCGACCTCATCGAAAGCCACGATCAGGAGCTCGCGCGTTATGTGGGGGAGGGGACGCTCACGCTCGACTCGTATAAGGAATATATCGAGCTCTTCGCGCGAAGCCTTCGCGAAACCATGAGCGGACGCGAGGGGATTGCTTATCTTCTGGAAGCGTGCGGCTTTCGAGTCGATAAGGAGGAGATAAATCTCTTTCCCGATACGCGCTGGCGGGTTTCACGCAAGGAATAACGCCCCCATCTTAAGACTTGACCATGAACCCAACCGGCCCGGTTACGCTCACTCGCGATGTCGATGCGATCCAGATTCCAAGCGGAGAATCGGTCCGCCTGCTCTCCGGATCGACCGTGGAGATCACGCAATCCCTTGGCGGAACTTATACCGTGCATTCTTCCGATCATGGCGGCTTGTTTCGGATCGCGGCTCAGGACGCCGATGCGCTCGGGCAGGATGTGAACGAACATCGCATCGCCGACGGCGAATTCGACGAAGCCAAGGTCTGGGAGCAACTCAAAAATTGTTACGATCCCGAGATCCCGGTGAATATCGTCGATCTTGGCCTGGTCTATAGCGTCAAGGCAGAGGACGATGTTTCGGGAGACGGAAAGAGCGTTACCGTCAAAATGACCCTTACCGCGCCCGGCTGCGGCATGGGTCCGTCCATCGCCTCCGACGCCGAGCAGCGGATCCTCACCGCTCCAGGTGTTGCGAATGCGCGCGTCGAACTCGTCTGGGATCCGCCATGGTCTCCCGATCTGATCTCGCTCGCGGGCAAGGAAAAGCTCGGGATGGTCTGATCCGTCGCGGTCGAGAAGAATGGTTTCGACTGCCTTCGTCCTCGGAGCCGGCCTGGGCACTCGTCTGCGGCCTCTTAGCAATGTGCGGCCCAAACCGCTGATCCCGGTTTGCAACAGGCCGCTTATCGCCTACGCGTTCGATCGGTTGATCGCTCATGGCGCGACCCACTTTGTCGTGAACACCCACTGGCTCGCGGAAGGATTTGCCGCGGAATTTCCCGATGCCAGGTATGGAGGCTGCACGATCGATTTCCGGCACGAAGCGCCTGAGATTCTTGAAACGGCGGGAGGATTGAAGAATGCCGAGGATGTGCTGAGAGGCGGAACGTTTATCGTCTATAACGGAGATATCCTCTGCGACACTTCGCTCGAGCCGCTCTTGGCGGCGCATGCGGCGCATGGCAACGAAGTGACGCTCTGCCTCCGTTCGAGCGGCGGTCCGCTTGAAATCGCATTCGATTCGGAGCGGGGGCGCGTCACCGACATCGGACGCAGGTTGAGCGCGCAGAGCGCATCGCAATACCTTTTCACCGGGATTTACGTTGTCAGCCCACGGTTCCTAGACCGCATTCCATCCGGGAAAAAAGTGAGCGTCATCCCATTCTTTCTTGAGATGATCGCAGGCGGCGCAAAGCTGGGCGGCGTGGTTTGCGACGATGGCAATTGGTGGGACCTAGGGACGCGTGAAAAATATATGGTTGTGCACCGCCACTTCGCGGCTTCTCCGGAGACCATCGGTCGCGCCCCTTGGATCGGCGGCGACACCGAGATTGCGAGCGGAGTTGCAATCGATGGAGCCACCGCGATTGGATCGAGGGCCCGCATCGGAGTGGGCGCGGAATTGCGCGATTGCATCGTTTGGCCTGGAGCCGAAGTAGCCGCCGGCTCCCATCTCGATTCGTGCGTCATCACCGGCGCTGTTCCAGTCGCGGGATCGCACCAAAATGCGGATCTCTGACTTTGACAAACCGGGCGGAATACGGCATCGGCTTCGCTGTTCCACGCCCTTCCGTATGTTTGCCGCTCATGGTGACTGACCTCATCGATCTTACCCGCAGCCGATTCCCACGCATGGCCGTTTCGGCGATTGCCGTCGAGCCTTTGGAGAAAGGGGGGTCAGATCGCAAATTCTATCGCATTCGCGCAGGCGAGACCACCCTCATCCTGGCAAAGTACGGCGTGCAGCGGGAGGAAAATCGGCACTACGTGGCCATCGCGCGATTCCTTTCCGAAATGGGTGTCCGCGTGCCCGAAATCTATTTCCACGATGAGTCGGAGGGATTGATCTGGATGGAAGACCTAGGCTTGCGCGATCTGTGGAGCTATCGCGATGAGCCGTGGCCCGTCCGGCGCGAACTCTACCGCGATGCGCTCGATCAAGCGCTCATACTGCACTCCAAAGGGCACATCCCGCGGCCCGAGCCGCCCCCTTTGCAGGCTGAATTCAACGCGGCGCTCTATCGGTGGGAGCAGAGCTACTTCACCGAGAATTGTCTCCAGCGTGTATTTGGGCTGGGCGCCGAGGAGATCGAGCAGCGCTGCGATCGGGGGCGATTGAATGCAATTGCCGATGCGCTGCACGATTTGCCCAGAGCCTTCGTGCATCGCGACCTCCAATCGCAAAACATTGTAATAAAGGATGGCCGCGCCTGTTTCATCGATTTCCAAGGGATGCGCCCCGGGCTGGTCCAGTACGATCTCGCCTCTCTTTTATACGATCCTTACGTGCGGCTGGCAGACAGCGAGCGGGCCGAGCTTCAGGCGTACTATAGGGCCGGTTGGCAGAAAAGCGATGAAGCCGGAGCCGATGGCGAATTTGATGTGATATACCTGCTCTGCGCGATGCAGAGGCTGATGCAGGCTCTGGGCGCCTACGGGTATCTGGGGCTCGTTCGTGAACGCCCCGAGTTTCTCGAACACATCCCTGCGGCGATCCAATCGCTGAAGGCCGTCGTGGCGGAAATCGATGGCTTGGAATCCCTCGCCGCTTTGCTTGAGAGCCTCACGGTTCGATAATGCGGCGAAAGCTCCCGCTGCTGTTGGGCAGGGGAGCTGGTTCGTGAAGGGCGCGACTGCGTCCGTGGCTTTATCGCTGGCCGACTGTGATATTGTCCCCGCGCCCGCGGCGGACTTTTTGCGGCCTGGCGGCATCGTCACGGGAGCTGTCAAACGTGCGCCCGTTGTTATACAACGCTACAGTGGGAAGGTTCCTCGAAGAATCCGGCACGTAAAGGAACGTCGGCGGGCCGTTCGGATGATCGACGCGCTTAAGGACGAGATCCTGCCCGGCAAAGGCGGATCCCGAGACGGAGGCGGCAATGGCCGCGAGTGCGATGAGTGAAGCTGTTTTCATATGGTTTGTATTTAGAGCCTTCGTCATCCCAGTTCGGGAAGTGCAAAGGCGTGTATTAAAGATACTCCGCGGTGGCGCTCCGTGGATGCTTCCGAGCACGCGAAAAGAGCGCCTTCCGAGTGAAATCAGCCACTTCATACCGCCGCAAACACGGGCGGAGCATTTTATTTCACAAGCGTAACTTGTGCGCAACACCGCGGCAAAGTAGCCGCTCTTACCCTTAGCAATGTTGCAGAATCTGGAGACCAAGACCTCGGCAGAATCCTCCGTCCCGAGGCTCGACGCTCCCGAAGCTCCGCTCACGGCTCTTGAAAAAGCGGGTGTTGCCGCGCTGTTCCTGTTGCTTCTCGTGCTGCGGATCGTCTGCGCGCAGCGGCGCCAGATCGATTCCGATGAGCCGCAGCATCTGCATGTCGTATGGGCGTGGGCTCATCACCTGCTGCAATACAGGGACATTTTTGACAATCACAGCCCGCTGTTTCAGATGCTCTGCGCGCCCGTGTTTGCGCTCTTTGGCGAGCGGGCGGATATCGTCATCCCCATGCGGCATCTCATGCTGCCGCTGTTTGCATTCGATCTGTGGTGTGTGTATCGGATCGGCAGGCGCCTCGGTTCGAAGCGCCTTGCATTGTGGGCGACTCTCGCGGCGGGGTTCGCCCCAATCTTTTTTCTTTGTTCGACCGAATTTCGGACCGACGACCTCTGGGTGGCGTTCTGGCTTCTTTCACTCGTGACTCTTACGGGCGGCCCGTTTGGGGGAGCACGGGCCTTCTGGGCGGGAGTAACGCTAGGCGCATCGTTTGCGTGTTCGATGAAATCGTCCCTTCTCGTCATCAATCTTGCTATCGCGGGACTCTTCGTTGCAGTCATCGCGGCGCGTCTAGGCTGGCGCACCGATTGGCGAAAAATTGGCCTCGGAGTTGCCGCAGCTCTGCTTGGAATGCTCCTCGTGCCGGGCCTCGTGATCGGATATTTCGCCGCGCGGGGCGCCCTGCACGATATGTACTACTGCGTCATCGTGCATAACATGGCCATCGGCGGCTCGAAGATGCACAAGTTCGCCTTCAAGCGGTTCTGGTTTCCGATTGCATTGATAGTCGGCCCGATCGCCGCGTTCTATGTCGCGCGCGTGGTGCGCGACCGCGCTTCGGCATATCGTCAGATTCTTCTGCTCTTATTCGCGAGCTTTTACTACACCGCGCTCACCACATTCTGGCCTTTGATCACAGATCAGGACTATATGCCGCTCGATCCGCTGGTGGTTCTCGGCGTCGCGCCGCTCGCGGTCATGTTCTATCGATTCAGGCATCCGATGCTGCGGGCCGCTCCCGCCCTTGTGATCGCTGGTGAAATCGCGGCCCTCGTCGTTGAGCCGCGCCCCTGGTACGGGAAGCCGATGAGCCTGCTTCAGACCATTCGCTACGATGCGACGCATCTGCAATTGATCGGATATCTGCGGGAGAATGAGACGCAGGATTTCATTGTCGATCTTTCGCACGTCCTCCGTCTTACGACGCCGCTCGACTTTGTGATGGATGGAAAGGGCGAGACCATCTTCCGAAGGCGTCCCTTCTTCTACGTGCTGGAAGGGGTGACCATCAAACGCATGAGAGCCGGAGCCATTAAGGATACGATCATCGAAGACCTCATCCAAACTCGGACGTGTGTCCTGCGGAAGCGCCGCATTCCAGAAGCAGATGAACCGTGGATCGTGCATAATTACTTGCCAGACGCGGACAAGATTTTCGTCGCCGGAAAGCGGCTCGGCCCCGCAAATGGCTCCATGCCGTTCACCATCGGAATCCCCGCTCCGTACACCGCAATTTCCGATGCCGGAATCGTTCACGGGACGATCGATGGGAAGCCGATCGAGGAGGCGCCATTTCTCGAGGCCGGGCCGCACACGCTTCAGATCGCGTCGGGTCACGGGGAGATCGCCGTCGTATGGTCCAAAGCCGTCGAGCGCGGCTTTGCCCCCTTTGAAAAACGCCCGCGAGCTGCGAAGTAATCGGGCAGCATTCCCGCTTGCCACATGGTCCACCCATTGCCAGCTTAACCGCCCCTATGCCTGACCCTGCCGCAATAACCGTCCCTCCGCCTGAAGCTGAGGAGTTCGATCCACTCGAGCTTTGGATTCGTCACAAAAGCAAGATTGTCCTCGTCGCGGGCATCCTCCTGCTGGGCGCAGCCGGGTACGGCGTTTACTGGAAAATGCAGGAGGACATGAGGAGAAGCTCCCAATCGGCTTATGCATCCGCCGTCAATTTGGCGGACTTTCAAAAGGTCGCCACTCAGTATTCGGGAACGATCTCGGGCAAAAACGCGGTGCTCAAAGTGGCTGAATTGCTCCAACGCGAAGGCAAACTGGACGAAGCCGTGGCGCTCCTCCGGAAGTTTGTGAAGGAAAACCCGGCGCATCCGCTCATCGCGGGCGCTTATACCAGCCTCGGCTCAGCGCTTGAGACGCAGGGAAAGGCCGACGAAGCCCTTGCCGCGTACCAAAAGGTTGCGACCGGCTTTCCGGCGAGTTACGCCGCGCCGCTCGCATGGATGGGGCAGGCCCGTGTGCTGAAAAGCCAGGGAAAAGTGGAAGAGGCGCGCCGGGCCTACGAGACGATCATTGGCCAATTCCAGAACACCCGGTTCGCGGGCGAGGCGCAGAACTTGGTGTCGGAACTCAAAAAGTAACCCTCGCTCTCTCTCGCTCTGGTGGTCACCGGAGGTTTACGGTGTGGAAGAGGTCCTGCTCGAAAAACCGAATCGCCGCCTTTTTCGTTTGCCGGTCGAGCGGTTGAACCGCCTGCTACCTCAGCTTTGCGCCAGCCTTCCGCACCTTTCCTTTGGCGCTGACGGCTTGCCGCGCGGGTTGAGTCTGTGCCGGTTCGAGCCCGGGCAGATGCGATCCGCTGGCTGCGGCTGGAGGGACCGATTGCGGCGGCGCTGGAGCCGCTTCTGGCGGGGGAGCGGGCGCTTCCTGGACGGCGGATGGATCGCCAATCTGTAAATCACCCAAAAAGATTCCGCCCTTTTCGATCGTGATCGATCGCGCCTGAATCGTTCCTGTGAGATTCCCATGCTTATTGATGGTCACTTTCCCGTCGCACGCGATGTCGCCGATCGCCTTGCCATTGATCTCAACCGTTTGCGCCCTCAGCGGGCGGCTGAACTCGGCCTGCGCTTTTTTGTCGATCACGATCCGGCTTGCCTCAATCGTTCCGAGAAGCTTCCCCTGGATGGCGACATGCACACTGCCTGTGCATAGCAATTGCCCGCGCAGCTTCCCCTCGAGAAGCGCTTCGCCGCAAAGAATGCGCGCGCTCGAGACATCGGCCTTGCTGGTGATGATCACCTCGCCTTGCGTCTGAATCGATCGCCCGAACGGGCCGCTGATCTTGAAATCACGCAGGTCGATGTACGACCCGCATTTCGGGCATTGCGTCGATTCCGCAGACGAAGACACCTGCTGCGAAGCCTCGCAACTGAAGCATCTCACCTCCCGGATCTTCTCTCCGGAGATGAGCTTGCTTACCTTGGCAAAGAAAGACGGCGGCTTGAGGCTGCCAACCTCTTTCGCCAGCAGCTTCTCTATCGAGAATGGCTGACTGCATCTTCGGCAGATCGTTGACTTGGCGTAAGCCGACTCAAGCTGTGAAAAGCCGCAATGCGGGCAGTCCGCACTGATCTTCTCAGGCTGCTGCTTGCGCTGATTGGACAAGTGTCGGGATTAGCGGCCTGCCGCTTTCGCTTCCGAGCGAACGACCTCCGGCTGCTTCATCGGGATGCGGTTTGGCGTCACCTCGCTCTTGCCGACGAAAGTGGCTCCGTCCTCGATCACGAGACGGCTTGCCTTCAAGTCCCCCTGAAGCACGGCGCGCGCCTTCAGTTCGCACCGCTCTTCGACGGTGATGTTGCCGTGGACCTTCCCGTGAACCGTTACGGACTTGGTCTTGATCTCGCCGCGAATTTCGGCGTTCTCACCCACCGTCAGGTTCCCGGGCGAAGCGATCTCGCCTTCCACCTTTCCATCGATGGTGAGGTCGTTTTGAAATTTGATCGAACCTTTGATCTCCACATCGGAAGAGAGGAGGTTCTTTGCGCTGGATTCGCGGGCGATGGGTGCGTTGAAATCGGCCATGGGATTGGATTGAGGTGAGTGGTTGGTGAAACGGTTGGGTTGGAGCGCCAGAACGCGTCATGGTGGAACGACCAGCCGTGGCGCAAGCAGGCGAGCGGCGAATATCAGGCGAGCGCAAGTGGGTGTCAACGATCTCGTTTCGGGCGCACGTCGAAGACCGCGCAATTCCGAAAAGAGGAAGGTTGAAATGCGATCGACGCTCACGGCCCCACGCTCCGTGCGCAGCGGAATCCCACATCTTCGCGCGCCTCGTCCAGGGCGATCTTCATTCTTGCGCTCGGGCGGAAGCCATATCCGTCGGCGGGGCCAGAGAGGTAGGATCCTCCGCGCGCCACTTTCTTCCAGATGCCTGGTTCGTCAGGGTCTTCTCCCTCTTTAGGGCCGGCTGGATTGCGGCGGATGGCTCGATCGGGATTGTGTGAGAAGACGGAATAGTACGCACCGTTGTACCAGTCCTCCGTAAGTTCGCGGACGTTTCCGGCCATATCGACCAGGCCGGAGCCATTTGCAGGAAATGAGCCTGCCGGCATCGTTCCGACGGAGCCCGGAGTTTGCAGAATGTTTGCCATCGTTTTGCCGCCAGGGTTCAGCTCGGGCCCCCAGACGTACGGTTGGGCGACCAGCCCGCCGCGCGCCGCGAATTCCCATTCAGCCTCCGTCGGAAGCCGCTTCGTCGCCCACCGGCAGTAGGCTTGCGCGTCCTCGTAACAGACTTGTGTAACGGGATGTTTCTCCCGCCCCTGGATATTCGACGCCGGCCCCCGTGGATGCCGCCAGTTCGCGCCAATCCGGTACTCCCACCCGTTTGCTGTCCCGAGGGTGGCGCAAAGCGCGAAGCTCATCCCATCCAGATCGGGATGTGATGCCGGAATGCGGCGTGTGACCGTTCGCTCGGCGACCGTGATGTACCCGGTTTCAGCGGTGAACCGTTCGAACTGCCCGTTCGTAACTTCCGTGCGATCCATCCAGAAACCATCGATCTTCACGTCGTGAAGGGGCGATTCGTCCGCCCGCGCCATTTCACCGATGCCCCCCATCGTGAATCCCCCCGGGGCAATCCAGATCATCTCGCCTGTCTCGACCTGCCGGCGATTGGTCACGAGCGTCGAATCGCGCTCCGTCTTGATCCGCCGCGCTTCATTTCCGATCCATAAGGTTGCCAGCGTAAGGAAGGCGGTGACAAGCGCGCCAAGAATGAGCGCCGTCCGGGCAGCGGGTGAGACGAGGCTGAGTATGTCGCGCAGCAGCGATTTCATCTTAGGTGGATGTTGAAATAGTCCGGAGTCTTAGGAGCCTCCAAAATCAATCCCCATTTGTCTCGGTGCGCCAACATCAGCCGGAGCGGCCATCCCATCCTATTCCGATTTCAAAATCTTGAGTGCGAACTCGCCCGAACCGCCAGGTGTTGGAATGGCGCATACCGGGCCTGTGTGCTGCATCGTGCGCGCGCCCTCGGTGGGAATGCCCGTCATCGCATGGATCCATTCCACGCTATATCGACCGGCCGGCAATTCCAGTTCCAGCGGCTGCGGCGCGGAGCCGTTCAGATAGATAGCGTACTGCCTGCCGGTCTCGGCGAGTATGCGACAATGGCAATTCTCCGGCAGTGTCCCGTGGAACACTTCCGGCGAAGGCTTCATCTTCACAAACTCGAAGCTGCGGACGAAATCGCCGAGCACTTTCAGCTCCTTCCGCAGCGCGGCGCCGCCTCCGCCCGGTTGAGACGGGGGGAACTTGAAGCTGCCGTCCTCGTGCTTAATCGTAAAGGAATAGTCTAGGTTATTGAAGGCTGCGCCGCCCGCCATGATAAACTCCCACGCTTCGCGGCGGTAATAGTCGTCATCAGTGCCCTTGAAGCCCGTCTCATTTTCAGCGATCGGCTTCTTCAAGCTCTCGTTTTGCGCTATCGCGCTAGGCGGATTCGCGTAGTGAAAATTGAATACGGAGACCTGTGGAATGGGGTTGTCGATTTTTTGCGATCCATTCGCTATATTTTGAGAAATCAGATGGTGAAGCGGAAGATTCTGCTCGGTCTCGGAAATCACCGCGGCGATTCGCCGCTGCCATTCGAGCGTCACACCGCCAAAGTATGGCTCGTTGCAAATCTCGTAATAGACATTATCCGCGTCGGCCAGTTCGCCGATGATCTTGCGGACGAGCGCCTCCTGTATGTTTCCGAGGTCGCCATTTTTGGTCAAATCATAGACGTCGTTGCGCCCGATCGCCCCGAAGCCGTTCACATTGTTGACGGTATTCATCGGCGAGAGCAGCCACTGCGCGTCCTCGTACATCGGGCAAAAGAGGGTGAACTCCACGACGATTCCGCGTTCGCTTGCCTGGCTCACGAAGTCGCGGAGCCGCTCGAAGTAGGCCGGGTTCCAGCGCATAAGGTCGAATTTGTTTCCGCCATTCGCGTAACCCGTTTCATCCGACCTGACCCACGGCGAAAGGAAGCGCTCGGGATCGGGTGAGAGCGTATTCTGGGCGATATGGAACGCGCCCGGCGGTTCGACGTACACGCCGGAAAACGTGCGCGTAAGATTCATTCCGCCCGCTGCAAGCGCATCCAGATACTTCGAATAATCGAAATCCAGATTCAACACCGCCCCGTAGTGCTCGCCCGACGTAATCAACAAGACAGGTTTTTCGCGAAAGAGAAAGTAGCGCGGATTTTCGGGATCGAGCGAAATCGGAGCGCCATGCGCCGCCGCGGCGAGAAGGAACAGCAGGACGCCGCGGGAATTCATAGGGAAGGGGACGCCAAGCTGTCGGATCGGCGCGGACTATTCAAGCCAAGTTTCATGCGCCCCAGACATTCCGCGCTCGGACGGGCTGGCAAAGCGGCGTTTTCCAGTGCAGTCTTTGCCTCATGATTCCACTTTCCGACGATCAGCCGACGTTGCACCCGCCCATTGTCACCATCCTAGTGATCGCGATTAATCTGCTCGTTTTCGCCATGTGGCAGGTCGGTACTGGGGTCGAGCAGACGGTTGCCGTTGCCGGGTTTGTCCCGCTCGCCTTCACGCGCCATATGCCCGGCGGCGTCACGCATCTCGTCACGTCGATGTTCATGCACGCGAGCTGGATGCATCTGCTCGGCAATATGTGGTTTCTTTGGATTTTTGGGAAGAACGTCGAGGATGTTTGCGGCCATATCCGGTTCGCATGCTTTTACGTCCTGTGCGGAGCTTCCGCGACGTTCCTCTACACGATTGGCAGCCCGTACTCTCTCGTGCCGCTCGTCGGAGCGAGTGGCGCCATCTCGGGCGTGCTCGGCGCTTATCTGCTCAAGTTTCCGCGCTCCAGTGTGCGCGCCCTCGTTCCGTTGGGCTTCTTCTCGCGGATTGTCGATCTGCCCGCGTGGGTCTTTCTCCTCATCTGGATGGGGATGCAGATCTTTTTCCAGGTCCTTCGCTCTGCGCATACGGAGGGCGGGGAATCAGGAGGCGTAGCGTACCTGGCGCATATTGGCGGTTTTGTGGCGGGCATCGCGCTCATCTTTATCTTTCAACAAAGCGGCGCATCCAGCGCGGCGCGCGGTTCTGGCGATCCCTGGTGAAGCCCACAGCCGGGTCTAAACAGCTCTTTCACCCGCCAGGGCCGCGTCGAGATCCGATGGGGTGTTGATGTTCGCAAAATGCGCCAGCTCCGCATCGGGTAGATCAAACGGCGCGGCGAAGCCCTCTGCGATCGCGCTTCGAACAAAGTGTTGCATGGAGTATTGGCCCTGCTCCAGGAGGCGAATTGCGAGCGGGCCAATCCACCGGGGATAGATTGCGGCCAGCGGCTGGAAGCGGTCTTGAGACAACGGCACGACACCGCGCCCTTCCGCCGCCGCGCGCGAAAGGATCCGCTCAAGAAAGGCCGCGTTCATCGCCGGCATATCCACAGCCAGCACCAGGAGCCACTCCGATGCCATCGCCGCCGCGCAGGCGGCGACTCCGGCGAGGGGACCTGCGCCACGCACGAGGTCCGGCACGACCCGGCAGCCGCTTTCCTCAAACGCCCCACCGCTTCCAGCGGAGATCAAGATTTCCTTTGGCCCCAAAGCGACAAGGGTCGCGAGCTGGCGGCGCCAAAGGGGTTCCCCGCGAAAAACGAGCCGCGCTTTGTCAGTGCCCATCCGTGAGGATCGGCCTCCTGCCAGGAGCATCGCTGTAAATGGGATATTCACCTCGTCACCCAGCATTGCACATAGCGCGCGAACCCAGTCGATTTTATATTAGAGTACGTCCATGAATCTGCCCGA
>JBBSFI010000046.1:0-35485 GCA_038238905.1 Chthoniobacterales bacterium
CGCTTTGATTTCTCCCTGAGTCGCGTCTCAAAAAGCCATCCGAGCAATACCGTGACCGCGGCAGACAGCCCGCCTACGGCGCGGTCTCGCCGCTGATCCCACATTAACGCGCAAGCCCAATCCTCTTCTCCACCTGCGCCCCGGTCGCGCAGCGCGATCGCCGTTCTTTGACATCTTTGATACACATCACTCGCGGCTTTCGGTCCGATACCGGCTCCGCACGTGAATGTCCAGTTTGATTCAGTCCGATTGGGAAGATAAAGCCACGCCGATTCTTCCCGTGCGGTTTTTGCAAAATCGATTAAATCAGCGTTTCCTCATACTTTCTCCGATTCAAGATGCCCGTGCAATATAAGGACTATTACGAAACGCTTGGCGTCGCGAAGACCGCTTCGCAGGATGAAATCCGGAAGGCGTTCCGGAAGCTGGCGCGGAAGTACCATCCCGACGTGGCGAAGGACAAGAAAACGGCTGAATCGAAATTCAAGGAAATCAATGAGGCGTACGAGGTGCTGGGCGACGCAGCCAAACGCAAGAAGTACGAAGAGCTTGGCTCCGACTGGGAGCGCGGAAGCGCGCAGCAGCAAGCGCCACCGGGATGGGGAGCGGGCGGCGCGCATGGCTTTCCGGGCGGGCAATTTGGCGGGACCGGTTTCAGCGATTTCTTCGAGCAATTTTTCGGAGGACGCGCCTCGACCGGGCGCGGCGGCGCGACGGCCAACCCTTTCGCCGCCTTCGGCGCTTCGCGCCCGGAGCAAGAGCGCGGCAACGACATCGAGGCCGACCTGCTGGTAACGATCGAGGAAGCGCTTCATGGCGCCAAGAAGAAGATCTCCTTTCGGCGCGATGGCAGTTCGACGGCGGAAACGTACGAGGTGCGCATCCCGAAGGGCGTGCGCGAAGGACAGCGCATCCGGCTGGCGGGGCAGGGGGAGGCAGGCAGCCATGCCGGCCTTTCAGGCGACCTCTTTTTGCGCGTGCGCTTCGCTCAGCATCCGGACTATCGGATCGACGGCATCGACCTCATGCACGATTGCGATCTGCCCGCATGGAAAGCCGTCCTCGGCGCGGAGATCACGGTGCCGACGCCCGACGGTCCCGCCCGTCTTAAGATTCCGCCCGGCACGCAGCCCGGACGCAAATTCCGCCTCAAAGGCCGCGGCCTTCCATTGGGAGCGGAGAAGCGCGGCGATTTTTACGTCGTAGCCGAAGTCGCCCTACCAGAGAAGCTCGGCGACGCCGAGCGCAGCCTCTGGGAGCAGCTATCGAAGATCGAACAGGTTTGACGTCGTGAGAGGATCGTAAAGCGCCTTGGCTAACGGCTTCCTCTCGCACGAGAGCCGCGGGTGTCGAGCGGGCAAACGGCTTCAATGAAACGGCGAGATGTACACCCGCATGACATTCACGCGTCCGCCTGGAAAGTACCAACGCTTCTCGAAATCGAAGCTGCGCTCGGCGGCCCGATACGTCAGATGGCTCGGTTCACCGGGGTAATTCGGGTCGTAAAAGGTGAATCTAATATCACCGCCAGGAGCCGGTTTGGCGCCATAGACAATGACGCAGTGGTTCATCCACGGGAACCGCGCGACATAAATCGCACGCAATTTTCCGCGTTCCACCGACTCCAGCAGCCATCGCGCGGCGGCGGCCTGGCCGGCGCGCGGATGGCCCATGACCATGCGCCAATTGCCGACACGCAGATAGCTCGGAAACCATGCGCCCAGATTTTCTTTCAGCAGGCCCTCGTACGCCATGGAGAAAGTTCGCAAGTCGGCGAAGCCCGGTACGACGATCTTTTCGGGCGGCCCCGCGCTCCAGACGGGGATCCGGCAGATTCTTAGAATGAGCTGCCGGTATGCGTCGCGCGAAACCTTTGGCTCGGCTGGAGCGAAGCGGACGAATTGCCGAAATTGAAGCACCCCGCGCGCGAGCACAAAGCAGCGGTGGGAGAACTCCGCCGGCTTTTCCCGTGGTTTGATATGCAGTTTGCCCGCCTCATCGACGCCGTAAGCAAAGACCGTGTCGTTTGAGAATGCGAACGTGTCGCGCCGAAGGTCGAACGGCCGGTCCTGGAGAAGCGAGGATCGCGCCGGCTCCGCGCCCGAGGCTTGGCCGCAATGCCAACCGCCGACGAGGACAAACGCGGTGAGCAGGCATCGAATAAACACAGGTCGAGACCGATTCGCGACGTGGGGCGCGCTGTCAAATGCGCGATGCGCGAAGTGCGAAGTGCGGGATTTGCGAATCGCTCGCCATCGGCGCCGCGCCTGCTTTATTGCGCATCGATGAAATCCCGTATCGACGCGCTGGTTGCGCAGGTGTGCCGGATCGTGCTCGGAAAAGAGGAGGTCATACGCCTGGCGGTGGCTTGTCTCCTGGCGCGCGGCCACTTGCTTATTGAAGATATTCCGGGGGTCGGAAAGACGACTCTCGCGCAGGCGCTGGCGAAGTCGCTCGGATTCAATTACCGGCGGCTCCAATTTACGAGCGACCTCCTTCCGGCGGATATTCTGGGCAATTCCATCTTCGACCGCGAGCAGGGGCGGTTCGTGTTCCATGCCGGGCCGATCTTTTCCGAGGTGGTGCTTGTCGATGAGGTGAACCGGGCCACGCCGAAGACGCAGAGCGCGCTTCTGGAAGCGATGGAAGAGCGCCAGGTGACGACCGATGGAACGACCCACACGCTTCCGGAGCCGTTCTTTGTGCTGGCGACGCAGAATCCACAACGGCAGATTGGCACCTTTCCACTGCCGGAGTCGCAGTTGGACCGCTTTCTGATGCGAATCGAGATTGGGGCGCCGGGGCGCGAGGCGGAGCGGGAGATGCTCACGGGAGCAGACCGACGGGAATTGCTCCGCGAACTATCGCCAGCGATGGACGGCGCGAGCCTCCGCGAAGCGCAGCGCGCGATCCGCTCGGTGCATGCGTCGCCCTCGCTGCTCGATTATTTGCAGGATTTGCTCGACGCCAGCCGGCGGCAGCACCCGACGGGTCTCAGCCCGCGCGCTGGCCTGGCGCTCCTCCATGCCAGCCAAGCCTGGGCGCTCATGGTGGGCCGCGACATGACGCTTCCCGAAGACATTCAGGCCGTCGGAGTGGCTGTGATGGCGCATCGGCTGGGACACGATGCCGCGACGGTGGGGGAGACCGGCAAGGCGCTCGCCCGGACACTTCTTAAATCCATCTCCGTGCCGTCATGACGCAGCCCGGCACGCGCCTTCGTTTGCAGGGAAACGGATGGGGTCTGCTGGCAGTGATGGCGGCGATGTGGTACGTCGGCGCCGGGCAGAGCAACGGGGCTGCCTATCTTTTGTGCTTCACCGTTGCGGGAGTCGCACTTGCATCGATTCCCCACACCTGGGCCAATCTTCGCGGAGCTCAATTGCATCTCGGCGCGGTCGAACCTGTTTTTGCGGGGCAGGATCTGACGATGCGCTTTTCGATCGAGGCGCGTCCGCGCGGCCGGCACTCGTCGGTCTCGCTGGCAATCCCGGGCGCCGCTTATGTTCAACGTCTCGGGATAATCGATTCCGAGGCGCCGCGCGGGGTGGAAGCCTCGCTGCCCGCTCCGGTGCGCGGACGCTTCGAGGGAGTGCGCGCCGGGCTTCAGAGCGGTTTTCCGCTCGGCTTCTTCCAGGCGCGGCGAATGTTTGAATTGCGCCAGCCGTACTATGTTTACCCGGCTCCCTCTGGCGCTCTGCCTCTGCCAATCGCCTCGGATCCTCGCGAAGGCGCCGACTTCGGGATACGCGCGGAAGGGGACGATTTCGCGGGAGTGCGAGAATGGCGCGCGGGCGAATCGATGCGGCATGTGGATTGGAAGGCCGCGGCCCGCGGCCATCCGCTTCAGGTAAAGCAATGGGATGGCGCCGGCTCGGATGTCGTCTGTCTCGCGTGGGAGCGGCTACCGTCCCTGGCGCGGGAAGAGCGTCTGAGCCAGCTCGCCGCATGGGTTCTGATGGCGGAGCAGAGCGGCGCCGCTTACAGTCTTCAATTGCCGGAAGCGCAGATCGCGCCGTCGCGTGGTGAGAATCACATGCACCAATGCCTCCGCGCTTTAGCGTCTCTTCAGCCTTCCCCGAACGGCGTCCCGTCGAGATTCCGCAAACCCCGTTTTCGGTTCAACACAGCCGCTCCCAATGACTAAGCGACGCCTGGAATCCACTTCCACGGTGGCGGCTGTCCCGCTGGCCCTCACGTCGGCGGGGATAGCGCTTTCAGGAGCGATGCTCCTTGGGCAATTCACAAGTTGGCCCGTCTTTCTGTTGTTTGCGACGCTTTGCTATCGGTTTCTGGGTTACCGATTCCATCTGCCCGCGCCGTCCCAATGGGTTAAGATCGCGCTCTTGTGCGCCGGGGTGGTGGCCGTTGAAGTGAGCAATGGAACCTTTGCAGGTGTGCAGCCGGGCTTGGAGATTCTATTTGTATTGGTCTCCTTAAAACTGCTCGAAACACATCGCGCGCGGGACTTTCAGGTCCTCACGATCCTCGGTTATTTTCTTGCCCTCTGCGATCTTTTGTTTTATCAGGATCTGTCTCACGGGCTGTGCATCGGGTTCATGGTTTGCCTCGAGACTGCGGCGCTCGTGCGGTTCCACCAGGACGAAGGAATTGGGAACGCGATTCGCACGAGCTTTTGGATCGCTATGCAAGCCGTGCCGATGATCGTGCTGCTTTACGTGTTCGTGCCCCGGCTATCCACCGGCATCCGCCTCCAGTTTGGGCCGTCTGCACAAGCTAATATCGGACCGCCCGACCGGATGGATCCCGGCAGCATCGCAGCGCTCGCGAGCCAGCATGGAAGCGCCTTCTGGGCCGCGTTTCCCGATGGCAACATCCCGGCGGAATTGGATCTTTACTGGCGCGGTCTCGTGCTGTGGCGATGCGATGGATTGACTTGGGTGCGCGGCGGCAATCTCACCCCGGAGCGGCGTGGCGCCATATTCGATGGAGAGTTGATTCACCAAACCATCATCCTTCAGCCGCACATGGGATCGTGCCTGTACGCACTCGACCGTCCTTCCAGCGCGGTTCCTGGCGCAATCTATGAAGCCGGCGACTCGCTGCACAGCCAGCGCCCGGTAAGCCTGCCGACATTATACGAGGTGTATTCCCAGCTTAGGGATCGTGAAAGGAGCATCCCATCCGATCAGCTCCGCATGGCTCTCCAAAAGCCAGGGCGGATATCGCCCGAGGTCCAGGCGCTCGTTCAAGGGTGGCGGCAAGACGGGGCCGACGATGCCAGAGTAGTGCGGAGCGCGGTCGGTTTCTTTCGCGGCGGGAAGTTTACGTATTCACTTACCCCCGGCACATACTCGGAAGAGGGCTTGGACGAGTTCCTGTTCAAGCGGCGGATCGGCTTTTGCGAACACTATGCGGCAGCATTTGCGACGCTCATGCGCGTGGCGGGCATTCCGTCGCGAGTGGTGCTCGGCTTTCATGGCGGCGACTTCACCGGAGTCTATATCAATGTAAGGCAGTCCGATGCGCACGCATGGTGCGAAGTCTGGCTTAAAAACAAAGGGTGGTTGCGCATCGATCCCACGAGCGCCATCGCCCCGGAGCGGATTACGTCGGGCCTGGAGAGCTTTCTGGAAAAGCATGGCGCCTCTGCGGATGGCGGCCGGCCGGTGTCGCCCGCAGCGACGGAGTGGCGCCGGTTTGCCGACGGCACGCGGCTGATGTGGGACCAGCTTACCTACCAATGGGATCTTCGCGTTCTCAATTACGACGAAGGTCGTCAGCGCGGATTGATATCTTCCATCGGATTGGCGGCCTGGAGGCCAGACCAATTCGGGCTGGCTCTCATTCTGGCCGGAGCCGTGTTCGTGGGTGGCGCGATGCTATGGTTGGCGCACGTCCGCCGGGGCTCGCTCGACCCCGCCGGGCGCCTCTACAGCCGCCTTTGCGCTTTGCTGGCGGCGCGCGGCGTGGCACGTCACCCTTGGGAAGGGCCGATAGCTTTTTCGCAGCGGGCAGCGGAAGCTTTACCGAATTGCGCGGAACAGATCATAGCGGCGGGCTACACCTACGCGCTTTGCCGTTATGGACGGGAGGGCGCGCACGTCAAGAAACTGGCGAATTGGGTTCGTCTTGTCCGCAAAGCGCGATAAGAGGTTGTTGAAATAGCCCTGAGCGACGCGTGCAGAGGTATTTCTTCAGGCTAGGCGTGTGTTATAGAGGCCCCTCGATCTCGGAAACTTCGTCGGTGCTTAACACTAAATCCGCAGCGCCGGCGATCTGTT
Source organism: Chthoniobacterales bacterium (assembly GCA_038238905.1). GTDB lineage: Bacteria > Verrucomicrobiota > Verrucomicrobiia > Chthoniobacterales > Chthoniobacteraceae > JBBSFI01. The sequence continues at coordinate 6,246 of JBBSFI010000046.1, forward strand.
CCACCTGCGCCGCGGTTCGGGCGCCTGCGATCGCGCCTGTAACGGCCGCAGTGCGAAGTGTCCAGGCAATCGCAACCTGCCCCACAGGGCAGCCGCGCCGTTGCGCCACGACTGCGAGCCGATCGGCAAGCGCGAGGTGATGCGACAGCTTGGGATCGCGAAAATCGGGATTGCGGCTTCTCCAATCCTCCGGATCGAGCGCCGCGGCGCGTTCGCGAGTCATCGCGCCGGAGAGAAGCCCGGAAGCCATCGGCGAATAGACTATCACACCGATTCCCTGTGCCTGGCAAAATGAGAGCTGCTCGCTTTCGATCTCCCTCCGAATGAGAGAATAAGGTGGTTGAAGCGATGTGACTGGCGCGATCGCCGCGGCCCGCTGCACCTCCTGTCGGGAGAAGTTGGAAGCTCCCATCCAGCGGATCTTTCCCTCCTGCCGCAAATCCGCGAGAGTGCTCCAGCCGTCTTCTGTCTCAGTAAGCGTGCTGGATGGCCAATGTATCTGGTACAGGTCGATGGTTTCCACGCAGAGCCGCCGCAGACTCGCCTCGCATTCCTTCCGAAGCGACGAGGCGCCAACGCACAAATCGACCTCGCGATTTTCGTTCCAGACCATGCCGCACTTTGTAAAGACATAGGGCCGCAATCCAGGCCAGTCCTTCAGTGCGCGCGCAACGACTTCTTCGGAGTGGCCGAGACCATAGACAGCCGCTGTGTCGATCCAGTTCACGCCCAATTCGAGGGCTTTATGGATGGCGGCAATGGAATCGCGATCATCCTGGCTGCCCCACCCAAACTGCCATTTTCCGCCCCCGATTGCCCACGCCCCAAGGCCGAGGCGGGATATTTGCAGATCCGAATTGCCAAGACGGCGCGTTTGCATAGAGCATGCCATCGTACATGGGCGCTGCGTTAAGTGCAATCCCCGTGAAGCCGCGTGAGCGAAATAAATACGCTTGCCTGCTTCGGGAAAACGGGGGAATCTCCGCGTGGCAATGCGGCGTTAACTCAGCGGTAGAGTAGGTGCCTTACACGCACCCTGTCGGGGGTTCGAATCCCTCACGCCGCACGTTTTCCCTCGTTCAAGCCGGGAATTGTTCGCGTATGTAGCCCAGCGCCTATCGGTCCCGCGTGGCTTGCATGGCTTTGCTATGCGCGGCAGTTTGAGCGTTATTGCGGCTGCGTTATCGAACGATGTTCAGGTCAGCTAGGAGTTGGAAAACCGGGTGGCGAATACGGATTCATGCTTCATTCACGGGTTTGGAGCGCAAAAAAGAGGTTGATTACCATCTATGAATAGCATTTGTTCCGATTACCTACCGATTGTTGCGGCGAACATCGCCGCGTCGCACGTAGTCCCACAAAAGATATCCCATCACATAAATAAGACCACAATGAGCAATACCGATTCCCGCATCCATAACCTCAAACAAATGCTGAGCCTGGAAGAGCAACGGGAGAAGCTGCAGCAGCAAATCGAGCATGTGCACGGCCAGATCGAACACCTAAGGGGCTCCTTTGGAGCCGCTGGAAAGAGCGCGGCAGTCCACCGGCCCGCAGCTCCAGTATCCAAACCCGTCTCCTCCTCCAGTCAAGTTTCCCCACAAGCCGCTCCCGCGCCTCACAAAGCGCGCGGACGCAAGGCTGGCAAGCGCGCCGGCCGCGGCGCTCTCAAAGAGACCATATTTGCCGAACTTCAGGCCGCAGGCCGGTCTGGCGTCCATGTCCGCGACATTGCGGAAAAGCTAAATACAAAGCCAGTTAATATCCATGCCTGGTTCCATGCTGCCGTGAAGCGTTATCCCCAGGTGAAAAAGATCGAGGGCGGTCACTATCGTATGGAGGGTTCCGCTCCAGCGCCTCGCGAGAAAGCTCCCGCCACCGCAAGCAAGTCATCGAGCGCAGTCCGCCAAGCAGGCGCTTCGACAACGTCGGGGCGGAGTCCGCGCGGCCAGCTTAGCAGCAATATATTGTCCGCGCTGCAAGCCGCTGGCAAAGGTGGCATGAGCGTGAGCGGCCTCGCTGAAAAGCTTGGCGCCCAGTATAAGAATATCTCCATCTGGTTTGCCACCACGGGAAAGAAGAATCCTCGCGTGAAGAAGGTGGGCAGGGGAGTCTACCGGCTCAACTAAGAAGCCCGGCAAGTTATTGAAAATCGCCCGGATCTGGCGCTCTCGCGCGTGGGTCCGGGCTTTTTTATGCCGTAAAAACTCGATCCTGCCGGCTCAATAAATATAAGGGTCCGATAGCTTGAACGCGTCCTTGATAAGATTGAATTCTGGAAGGCCATCGTCGATGACGACTTCGACAATATCGAACCGGAAACAGATCTCCGGGTTGCCGAGCAGCCTCATCCACTCGAGCGCTCCCCGGCTGATCAATCGCTGTTTCGCCGCATCCACTGCCGCCGCTGGCGAACTGATCTCTGAGCGCCGGCGTGTCTTTACCTCCGCGAAGACCAGCATGGCGCAGCCTTTGTCCCTGCACACGATATCGACTTCGCCGCCGTGTGGCGCGCGGAAGTTGCGGTAGAGGACCCGGAAGTTTTGTTTGCGCAGATAGCGCGCGGCGCGCCGTTCGCCTTCGAGACCGAGACGGTGGCGTTCATCTCTTGGAATATCAGAGCGGGAGAAGCAACTCCTTAACCGGCAGGAAAGTGCGTCGATGAATCGGGCAGGGGCCATGCTTTTGAAGGCGGTCGAGGTGCAAGGCTGTGCCGTAACCCTTGTGCTGCGCAAACTCATATTCGGGATAATGCAACGCCAACGCGCACATCATGCGATCACGAGTGACCTTTGCGATCACGCTTGCCGCAGCAATGCTATAGCTGCGGCCATCGCCCCCTACGAGCGCGGTGCTGGGGGTCGGGAACGGCCGCACGGGCAACCCATCGATTAATGTGTGATGCGGCATGACCGCGAGGGCCATCACAGCGCGGCGCATGGCCTGATGGGCGGCGCGAAGGATATTGATGCGGTCCACTTCTTCGTGGTCGGCGCTCGCGACGCTCCAAACCACATCCGCGCGCTCCGTGATTTCCACGTAAAGCTCCTCCCGCACCGATGGAGAAAGCTGCTTCGAATCGGTGAGCACCCGATGCCGGAATTTGACAGGCAATATCACGGCGGCTGCCACGACCGGACCCGCAAGCGGTCCGCGCCCGGCTTCGTCTATTCCCGCAATGATTTCCGCTCCCGCGGCTCGCAGAGCCTTCTCGTGGCGCAAGCTGCACTTCATCGGCGCAGCCGACGTTCTAGGCGGTCTTCTTTTCGCGCACGGCCATCGCCTGCTTCCCCTTGCGATCGCGGAGATAGTTCAGCTTTGCGCGGCGGGCGGTGCCCGGAGTATCGACTTCGATCTTGGCGATGCGGGGCGAGTGGAGCGGGAATACGCGCTCGACTCCTTCGCCGTACGATATGCGGCGCACGGTGAACGTCTGGTTGACGCTGGCGCCCTTGCGCCCAATCACGATGCCGCCGAAAATCTGGATGCGCTCCTTGTCGCCTTCAACGACCCGTGTGTGCACCCGGACGCTATCGCCCACGTTGAATTTAGTTACGTTCTTAAGCTGCTCCTGCTCGATTTTGGCGATGATCTTGGACATACGGCGATACGTTTGGTGAAAAGAGGGTGACAGGTACGCGCTTCTGGCGCCTGTGCAACGAGAATCTTGCAACTACCGACACTTCCCATGGATGATATCATCGATCTCAATAGCGACACCTTTTTCATGGGAGAGGCGCTTCGACAGGCAAAGCGGGCTTTTGCGCAGGAGGAAGTGCCGGTCGGCGCCGTCGTCGTGTGCGATGGGCAGATCGTTGCGCGCGCCTTCAATCAGGTCGAGACGCTTCAGGACGCGACAGCCCACGCCGAGATGATCGCGATTACGCAGGCCGAATCCGGAATGGGCGGCTGGCGGCTCAACGAGTGTGACCTTTACGTGACCAAGGAGCCGTGCGCGATGTGCGCGGGGGCCATGATTCATGTTCGGCTTCGCCGGGTTGTTTTCGGCTGTTCCTCGGCCAAGGACGGCGCCGCTGGAAGCGTCCTGAACGTCCTCCAGCATCCTCAGTTGAACCATGCGTGCGTAGTCACGTCCGGCATTCGGGAACTCGAATGCTCCGAGCTGCTCAAGGCGTTTTTTAAGGAGCGGCGGCTAGAGGCAGGGCGGGATTAAGCTCCCGCCACGCAACGAGTGTCAGGTCTCCGCGGTCGCGGGCGTCGGAGCCGGAGCCGGCACAGTGAAGGTCAGCTTTCCGTCAGCCGCGCTTACATGGGCGGTGTCTCCGGGCTTCACGTGAGACCGGAGAATCTCTTCCGCCATCGGGTCTTCCAGATAGCGTTCGACGGCGCGCCTCATCGGACGGGCCCCATATTGCGGGTCGTATCCTTTCTCGATCAGAAGATCCTTCGCCTTCTCGTCGAGTACGAGGTGGATATCCTTGCCCTTGATGCGCGATACCACCTTGTCGATCTCGAGATCGACGATCTTGAGAAGCTCAGCGCGGCCCAGCGGACGGAATACGATCAGGTCATCAAGCCGGTTTATGAACTCGGGCTTCAGCACGCGCTTGGCCTCCTCCATGATTTTATCCCGTATCACCTCGTAGCCAATCTCGTCGCGTCCCGCCGCGGCAAACCCCATGGTTGACGATTTCTTGATCAAATCGGCGCCGATGTTCGACGTAAGGATAATGATCGTGTTTCGGAAGTCGATCTTGCGCCCGAGCGAATCGGTCAGTTTTCCTTCCTCCAGGATTTGCAGGAGGAGGTGCATCACATCGGGGTGCGCTTTTTCGATTTCGTCGAAGAGCACCACGGAATACGGGCGGCGCCGGACGGCTTCGGAAAGCTGGCCCCCCTCTTCGTAGCCGACATAGCCGGGAGGCGAGCCGATCAGGCGGGATCCCGTGAATTTCTCCATGTACTCCGACATGTCGATCTGGATCAGCGCATCGCGGTCCCCAAACATGAAGTCCGCGAGAGTCTGGGCGAGAAACGTCTTTCCGACGCCGGTTGGCCCGAGGAAGATGAATGAGCCGATCGGACGGCGCGGATCTTTCAGATCTGCCCGCGAACGCCGGAGCGCCTTCGAGATCGCCAGAACCGCTTCGTCCTGACCGATGACACGTCCCCGCAGGTCGTGATCCATCCGCAGGAGCTTCTCGGTCTCCGCTTGCTCCATGCGCTGGAGCGGCACACCGGTCCACTTGGAGATGACGTGCATGATGTCGTCTTCGGTTACGACGACTTCCTTCTCCTCCCGTTGCTGGCGCCATTCAGTAAGAATGCGTTCGAGCTTCTCCTTGGCCTGCTTCTCGGTGTCTCGAAGAGCTGCCGCCTTCTCGAAGTCCTGCGCCTTGATAGCCGCCTCTTTCTGCCCGCGAATCTCCTCGATCTCGTGCTCGATGTTCTTCACATCGGGTGGACGCGTCATCGAGCCGATCCGCGCGCGCGCGCCGGCCTCGTCCATCACGTCGATGGCCTTGTCTGGAAGGAATCGCCCGGTGAGGTAGCGATCGGAAAGCTTCGCGGCTTGTTCGAGCGCTTCCTCGGTATAGCGCGCCTTGTGGTGCTGCTCGTACTTGATGCGCAGACCTTTCAAAATGAGGATCGTCTGCTCGACAGTCGGAGCCTCGACCTTTACCTGCTGGAAACGCCGTTCGAGAGCCGCGTCCTTTTCGATGTACTTGCGAAACTCGTTCAAGGTCGTCGCCCCCACGCATTGCAATTCTCCACGGGAGAGCGCCGGCTTGATGATGTTGGAGGCGTCCATTGCGCCTTCGGCCGAACCTGCGCCGACGATCGTGTGCAGTTCGTCGATGAAGAGGATGACGTTCCGTGTCCGCCGGATCTCGTCCATCACCGCCTTGATTCTCTCTTCGAATTGGCCGCGGTATTTTGTCCCGGCGACCATCAGCGCGAGGTCCAGGGTGATCACGCGCTTGTCCCGAAGCAACTCGGGCACGCTCCCACTGGCGATCTCCTGGGCGAGTCCTTCCACGATGGCTGTCTTGCCGACGCCAGCCTCGCCGATCAGCACGGGGTTGTTTTTCGTCCTTCGGCAGAGCACTTGAATCACACGCTCGATCTCGTTTTCGCGTCCAATGACGGGATCGAGTTCGCCTTTCTTTGCCATCTCCGTGAGGTCACGGCCAAAGGCGCGCAGCGCGGGCGTCTTGACGTCCTTTTTGCCGCCCCCTTGCGACGGCTCCTGAGGCTGCTCCGACTCGCCTTCGGGCGGCGTGAAATTTGGATCGAGCTCGCGCAGAATCTCATTGCGAGTCCGCTCGATATCCACTTCGAGATTCTTCAACACGCGCGCCGCCACTCCCTCCCCTTCGCGCAGCAGACCGAGCAGGATGTGCTCCGTGCCCACATAGGAGTGGTTGAGCGATTTCGCTTCCTTCCCTGCCAGGGCCAGCACTTTCTTCACACGTGGCGTGTACGGGATGTTGCCGACCATTTTCGTCTCCGGGCCGGAGCCGACCTGCTTTTCGACTTCCATCCGCACGGTCTCGAGATCGAGGCCCATCTTTTGGAGGACGTTCACTGCGACGCCCTGGCCGAGCTTGATCAGGCCCAGCAGGAGATGTTCCGTGCCGACATAATTGTGGTTGAAGCGATCCGCTTCCTTCCTTGCAAGGGCGAGAACCTGCTGTGCGCGTGGTGTAAAGTTATTCATCATTTTGCTGCGGTACCCAACGTTTACCGGCCCGAACTTCCAATAGGCTGGGATCGGATAAGAGTAACTTGCAGCGGGTCAATGCGGTGCGCAAGCGATCCATCGCAAGCGCACCGGCGATTTTCGTGTCTTAAAGGGCCGCCGTGCCCGGCATGGCGATCGGTGCAGCAAGCGCACGCTTCCGGAAAGGGATCGGGAATCTTGCTTATGGAGCCTGGTCCTCGCTGCCGCTCCCGTCCTCCGATGGTTCGCTCGCCGTCGCCGCATTGGGCACGGGCATGGCCTCGATCTTGACCCGAATGATTTGCGCACGCAGCGAATCGCGCTCTTCCGCCGCCAGCTTTTGCTGCGATCCCTTTTGCAAATGCGCGGGTTGCGTCTCCATGAAAAGTTCGTCGATCGGCACGCGCTTATCCTCGGGGAAAAAGCCGAGATCGATCCCGAGCTTCATGAATGAGAGGTGGTTCAGCGCCTCCTTCGACGTCATGGAATGGGCGTACCGCAGGATGCCGTAGCCGCGTCCGATATGATCTAGCAGCGTCGTCGGCTTCTTTTGGAGCAGGAGTTGCCGGGCGTTCTGCTCGTGCTCGATGATCTGTTCGATAACCTTGTTGAGCCGGCTGATGATTTCGTCCTCCTTCTCGCCGAGTGTCGTCTGGTTCGACACTTGGAAGAGGTTGCCGAGCGCCTCCGTCCCTTCTCCATACAGTCCGCGCACCGCCAGACCGATCTTGTTCACCGCCTGGATGACTTGATTGATCTGTTCGCTGAGGACGAGCGCGGGAAGGTGGACCATCGCCGAGGCGCGCATCCCCGTCCCGACATTCGTGGGGCATGCGGTGAGGTACCCAAGCTGCGGGTGGTAGGCGAAATCGACCTGCTGCTCCAGTTCGCTATCCACCCGGTCGATCAGTTTGAAAGTCTGTTTCAATTGCAACCCCGAGCGGATCGCCTGCATGCGCAGATGATCCTCCTCGTTCACCATGATCGAGAGAGTCTGTTTCCGATTCATCAGCACAGCCGATCCCACGCCTTTGGCCGCGTGCTCACGGGAGATGAGATGGCGCTCCACCAGCACCTGCTTCTCGAGCGCGGAAAGGTCCTGCGAATAGATGGAAAATGCGTCCGACATCTCCGGCAGGTCTTCGAGACGCGGTTTGATCGTCTCCAGGATTTGCAGCCGTTCGGTCTTCTTCGCCCAGCCGGGAAATGCAAAGTTTCTGAGGTTCCGCGCGAGCCGCACCCGGCTCGAAACGACGATCTGGTGGTGAGGCCCTTCGCCGCGGAGCCATTCGCCCGCGGTGTTCAGAAGATTATTTATCGGCATGGGGAGATTTCATTCGAAGCTGCGGATTTTATCCCGCAGTTGCGCGGCCGACTCGTAGTCCTCTTCGGAGACAGCCTTCCGCAGGTGTGTGTGCAGATCTTTAAGCTGCTGATCGCGTTCGATCGAAAGCTGCATGCGCGTCGGCACTTTGCCCACATGCTGCAGTCCCTTGTGCATCCCTTTTAGGAGGCCCTGAAGCGTCTCGGCGAAGGTCTCGTAACATGCCGCGCAGCCAAAGCGCCCCGTTTTCTTAAAATCCGCCTGCGTGAAGCCGCACACGGCGCACCGCTGCATCGAGCCGCGCTCGATCTCCTGCGCCGCGCCGACGCCTCCCAGCTTTTCCGCGAGCGAGAAACCGAAGGGATCGCTCACCCCGTTCTCTTTCGAGCACGATTCGCACAGGTTCACCTTCTGCAGTTTTCCCGCCACGATCTGCGTCAGGAACACCGTCGCTGGATTCGTCTTGCACACATCACACGTCATCTTGAGTGAAGATGTCCCTGCCTTGTGCGCAAATCAACATCCGTTGCCGCGCATCATTACGGCAACAGCCTCCTAAATCGGCGTGCCGGTGCTTTGGGTGAGCTCGCGGAAACGCTTCATCACACGCAGCGTCACCGGCCCGGGCTTTCCATCGCCGATCGCCCGCGTGTCGAGCTTGATCGCCGGGATCACCTCAGCGGCGGTTCCTGTGAGGAAGCATTCGTCGGCGATATAAATGTCGTACCGCGTAAGCTCGCTTTCGTGCAGCTTCAACCCAAGCTCCCCGCACATGTCGAAGACTGCCTGCCTCGTGATGCCCCGTAAGCCGCCTGCATAAATTGGCGGGGTGAAAATTTCATTCCGCTTCACGATGAAAATATTGTCGCCCGTGCATTCGGCTACGAATCCCTCCTCGTTCAACATCAGCCCTTCATCGGCGCCCGCGTGGTTCGCCTCGATCTTGGCCATGATGTTGTTGAGATAATTCAACGACTTCACCGCGGGGCTCAGCGCAGCGGGGGAGACGCGCCGCGTCGCCGTGGTCACCATCACCATGCCCGTGCTGTATTTCTCTTCCGAATAAAGTTGGATCGTCGCCGCGATCACGATCACCGAAGCCACGGGGCAGCGGTCGGGGCTCAACCCCAAATTTCCTTTGCCGCGCGTCACCAAAAGCCGCACGTATCCGTCGCGAAGTTTGTTCCGCCGGATCGTCTCCAGCACCGCCCGCTCCATCTCTTCCATGCCGATCGGTACGGTGAGGCAGATCGCCTTCGCCGATTCCCAGAGCCTTTCGAGATGCTCCGTGAGCTTGAAGACGCGCCCATTGTAAAAGCGGATGCCCTCGAAGACTCCGTCGCCGTAGAGCAGCCCGTGGTCGAATACGGAAATTTTCGCATCCGCCTCTGGGTAAAAGGCGCCGTCGATATATATTTGCAAGGTCATCGCGAAGGGCGTTGAACAAAACAGCAAAACCGGAGCCGGGAAACCGTTTTCTTTGAAGTCGGAGGCCGTCTATCGCCCGCGCCGCGCGGATTCAAACCGCCAACTGCCCATCCCGGATTTCGAGCCGGCGATCCCCGCGAGCGGCAAGCGCCGAGTCGTGCGTCACGACCACGAGCGTCGTGTTCTCCTCCCGCGCCAGACCCAGAAGCAATTCCATGATCACCGCTCCCGTCGCCGAGTCGAGATTTCCCGTCGGTTCATCCGCGAAGATGATGCTCGGGCTGTTGATGATCGCGCGCGCGATCGCCACCCGCTGCTGTTCGCCGCCCGAAAGCTCCGCCGGCAAATGCTGCACCCGATCCGCGAGACCGACCCGCCCGAGAGCCGCCGCGCCGCGGACTGGATCGGCTTTGCCGCCGATCATTCCCGGGAGCATCACGTTTTCCAGCGCCGTGAATTCCGGAAGCAGAAAGTAGCCTTGGAAAACAAACCCGACCCGCTCGTTCCGCAATTTCGCCCGCGCCCGATCGCCTGCCGCGTAGAGCGGCGAGCCCTCAAAATGCACCTCGCCGCATTCAGGCCGCTCCAACCCGGCCAGCGTGTAAAGTAGAGTCGTCTTTCCCGCGCCCGATGCGCCGCAAAGAAAGACCACCTCCCCCTGGACGATATCGAGATCGATGCCACGCAGCACTTGAATCGTGCGCGGCCCGATTTTGAACGAGCGCTTCAATTCCCGCGCGGCCAGATGGACTGCGGGAGTTTGCGGTGAGAGATGTGCTGTCATTCGAATAGATGCGGGCGCGTAGGAAACGCATAAACCGCGGCGGAGCGCAACCTTCTCCGATTTATGGTAGTCTCCTAGATCTGAACCCGCGTACCGCGGAACATAACATTCCAGGTAGTCCCACGGGCCGAGTCCAGCTTACCACGGACCCCACGACGGCCTATGCCGATGCCGTCGAGGTGGCGCTTAGCGCGGAGTTCCACGAAGCCTCAAACCTCATCCTCCTGAAGGACTCTGCGCGGCAAATTTGCATCTTCTCGTCCATGATGTCGGCCCTCGCCCATTCGTACCCCCAAAGCGCATCTCGAGCGAATGGAAATTGCCCTCGCAGAGCATCGCGACGGCAGTGCTATTCTTTCCGGTGTGAAGGGCATTGGCCATGGTGTTTTTGAAGTTGCTTTTATGTTTAACAAAAACGAAGCTCACTGCAGGAGGAATTGTTAAACACAAATGAAATTGGGTCGCCCGCCTCTTTTGAAGGCACAAAAAAAAGCGCATATCACAGGCGTTCGCCTTCGGCCAGAGGAGCGACTCATGCTCGAAAGGGCTGCCACGATGCACGAGCAGACGCTTTCCGCATGGATTCGGATGGTTCTTGTCGAAGCTGCGGAGTTGGAGTTACTTCAAATTCACGCATCATCATGTGAAGATATGAAAGTCGAAAAGCCAACCGCTCACGCAGGGGAGGAAATTACTCTCAAGCTCGATGGTGCGCTGATCACTCCGGAGGATTTCAAAAAGGCGGTTCACGCGTTTATCGAGCTTTTGCTCACTGTTACAGAGGAGATTTCCAAGGGAGGAAAGCGTCCTCTTTGGAACATGTCCGTGCGCGAAGGGGGCGCCATTCTGGTTGCCCGCGCTGTACCTGATGTTGAGACGAGGAAAACGGCGAGAGGTGCAAGAAAGGAAGTCAAAAGCACGGTGGCTAAGATCGAAAGAGGGAAATTTGACTTTGCAGAGTTGGCGCCTAGGACGCTCTCTGCTGTCAGAGAATTGGCGAGCCTTCCTGCTAAACTGAACCACGAGGGGATTAGCAAAGTTACAATTGGGACAGGCGAAGGCAAGGCGGCTCCCCTCACGACCAAAACGGCAGACTTCCTTAAAAAGAATCTTGGCGCTCAGCGAAGTGCGCATGGTTCTATCGAGGGGAAATTGTCTGTCATAAGCGAACGTGGGACGTTTCAGTTTGTCGTGTTCGACTCTCTGGCAGACCGTGGAATTAACTGCTTTGTACCTGAAGTGAAATTCAGAGAGGCTGATGATGCTTTTGGAGAAAGAGTGAGCGTCTTCGGCCTCATCCAGTATGATCGGGAAAACAGGCCATTGAGCATAAAAGTCGAGTCCATACGAGCCTTCAAAAACCTGTATGAGTTGCCTCCTATAGAGGCGTTTCTAGGCGTACTTAAGTCTGCGTGAGAGAGTTCAGGAGGCAGTATTGGGACTCTGGTGTTTTCTGCTCTTTCCTCTCCAAGGAGGAAGGCAGATACGAAATCGTTCTGGACTTATTAAAAGAGGCGCACGCAGGTCGAATTGAGATCATTTCGACAAGCTTTGCCTTGGTCGAAGTTCTGAAGCTAAAAGCGCACGGCAACATCACTGGAGAAGTGCTAGACAAGCTGAGGACGTTCTTTGAATATCCTTTCATCAAAATCGTTAATGCAGACCGGGAGATTTGTGAGCTGGCGCGCTCCTACGTTTGGAAGCATGGGATGAAAGCAAAGGACGCCGTCCACATGGCTACGGCGGAGGTCGCCTCGCGAGTTGTTGAAATTCATCGCGTGTTTTCTTGGGATGACGATTTTGTGAGGTTGTACGGGGAAACTCCCTTAAAGATTCCGATTTCCCATCCATTCATGGAGCAGCAAGTTCTCCGTCTGGATACCGATGATACCGATGAGAGCGAAGAAGCCGAGCCGTAAGCGGGCACCCGCTGACGTTTGTGGAACATTTTAACTTTCGGACGGCTACTCGTTTGATGCGGTCGAAATCTGCCGCATCCCTTCGAAAAGGACAATGCCCGCAGCGGTGGCGAGATTAAGGCTGCGCGTGGCATTTGCCATCGGAATCGTGAGCAATTGGCTGGCGTGCGCGGCCAGCAGCGACTCCGGCAGCCCCTTGGTCTCGCGTCCGAACACGAAAAAATCGCCGCGCCGAAACGTCTCGCTCCAGTACGGACGCGCCGTTTTCGTCGTCAAGAACCAGAAGCGCCCCTCCCAATGCGCCGCCCGTAGTTCCTCGAAGCTTTCCCATAAGCTCACCTTCACCTCCCGCCAGTAGTCGAGTCCAGCCCGCTTCAGCGCCCGGTCGTCGATCGAAAAGCCGAGCGGTTTTACCAGATGCAAGTGCGATCCCGTCGCGAGGCAGAGCCGCCCGATGTTACCCGTATTCGGCGGAATCTCCGGCTCGACCAGGACAATTTGAAACATGGCGGTCGTCAATTTTCCGGGCCCGCGCGCTGTGTGCGCCGCCGGGAGCCCGTGTCACACGCGACGGAATGCGCCCCATTTTCTTTGTTAAAGTCTCGCACTGCGCCCTATTTCGCAGCATGAGGCTCACACTCGGCCAGACTCTTTTCGCGCTGACATTTCTCGCGTTTCTTTTGTCCGGCGGCGCGCGCGGCGCCGAGCCGTCTCTCCATCTCCTCTGCTGGTCGGAGTACATACCGCAATCCATTGTCGCGGAATTCACCCGTTCGACTGGCGCCGCGGTCGAGATCGAGAATTATAACTCTAATGAGCAGATGGCAGCCAAACTGCGCGCAAGGCCCGGCTGGTACGATCTCGCGCAGCCGAGCGGCTATTATGTCCGGGCGCTGGCCGAATCGGACGGATGGGAGCCGATCGATCCCGATCGCATTCCGAACCTTCGCAATCTGGATCCAGAGTTTCGCCATCTCGCATTCGATCCCGAAGACCGGTTCAGCGTTCCGTGGCTCTCGGGAACCGTCGGGATCGTAGTGAATACCGAGCGAGTGCACGACACAATCGCCACATGCAGCGATGTCTTTAGCGGAAAGTTCACCCATCGGATCGTTGTGATCGACGACCCGCGCGAGATGGCCGCCTGGGCGCTGGCGAGTCTCGGCCTGTCGATCGACGACGTAAGCGATCCCAGCCTGAAAAAGGCGGGCGCCGTATTGGAGAAGTGGCTGCCACAGGTCGCCGTCTTCGATTCGGATAAACCGAGCGCGGCCATGCTCGATGGACGCGCCGACATTGGGATCATCTGGAGCGGCGAAGCAGCCCTCCTCTGGCAAAAGGATCGGAAGTTGCACTACGTCCTCCCCGCGCTTGGAGCGCACCGATTCATTGACAGCCTCGCGATTCCCAAGGGCGCTCCGCACAAGGCGCAGGCTGAATCGTTTATCGACTTTTGTCTCCGGCCGGAGATCAGCGCGCAGATTAGCGCCGCCTATCCTTATACCAATCCCAACGTGGCCGCGCGCCGGCTGCTTTCACCGGAGCAATTGGCGAATCCCGCCAGCTATCCGCCTGCGGCGCGAAATCTTCCGACGTTGCAGAACATCGGCAACACCACGGCCGCCGTGAACGCCTTCGTGCGCAGCCTCCAGCACGTCCAGCTAAAATAGGCGGCTTGCCCGCTACTTTCCGCCCGCGAATGCAGCCTGCAGATGGTCCACTTCCTTGGCAAATCTCTGTGGATCGAAATCGTCGGCGTCGCGCGCCGCGAGATTCGCATTATCCAGCGCGGTCTCAAAGGCGGGCACTTCCGTCCCAGTCTCTTTCCGATACGTCTTCCAGAGCCGGTCGATGGCTGGGACGAGCACCTCGGCCCGGCGGCGCAGTTCGATCTTGTCCGCCTTGGCATCCGCGAATTCCGATGAAGTGCCGACGTATTCCTTGAGCATTCCCACGAGCTGCTCCTTCGACCACAGAAGATCGGCGGCTTTCCGCGCAAGCTGATCGGCCGAATGCTGCACCGCCGCGAAATCGTCGCTCTGCGGAAGCTCGCCTTTTCCAGCCGCCGTTTTGCGCAGGAGCCAGAGAAGCGCTTTCCAGCGGGGAATGAGGAGATCGTCCCGTTTGCCCGCGAGCTTCCAACTGAGCTCGCGCAGCGCCGCGGCCTGGCCGGTGAGCCACTGCCGCGCGCCGAGCGATGGGCGCTCATCCTTGTAATGAGGCGGCTCGGCAACCGTCTGGCCATCGAGTTCAAAGTAGAGTTCCGGATGCCCAGCTTTCCGGATCGACTCGTCGAGATTCAAGTGGCAGGCGACGCAGGTATTCGCCCGTCCGTAAACATCATTGAGATCGCGCATGCCGGTGGCCACGATCTGCTGATAATTCACATCGGGCCGCGTGTGGAAGCGGAGCCAATTCTCCGCCGGTCCGTGGCAGGCCTCGCAGCTTACCCCTTTGTCCGCCAGCGCCCCTTTGGTGAGTCGTTCGAGCGCCACCCCCTGCATCGGGGCGTGGCAGACGTTGCATTGCGCGTCCTTCGCCGGGTCGCCCGTGATGTGAAGCGCCTCGGAGATTCGCAGGGAAGTCCCTTTCGCGAGGATGCCGTACGATATCGCATGCCGGTCGCGCCGATTGTACACGATGCATTCGTTCCGGCCCGTGCCGCCGCCGTGGCAGCTTGTCGAGGAGCACGATTGCTCGCCAGTGAAGGCGAGCTTGCCCAGCCGAGTGTCATCGGCGGCGCTGGCGTTGAGAAGCAGGGAGCCGCTCGCGAGGAGAAGGCAGATTGTAGAGTGCAATGAGGCCACGGTTGCGCGGTATAGCGCTCCTTCCCGTGCGAAGTCGAGCATGTAGTTTCACAAAATCTGTCTCTTTCGTGCTTGTTGCCGCTCCCTGCTCATGGGGTACGGTTGCGCGATTAGCTGAATGGACTAGCCCATGCGCATCGACCGTTCCCATTTACCGTGGCTGCTCTTTACGGCCGCAGCGACGGCGCTCGCCGCCATCTCGTACGCGGCCTACTTTTATCCGCGCAACCTCGCATTCTCTTTCCCGCTGCCCGCGCTCCTACTCGGCAAGCCAAAGGCGGGCATCCCGTGCGGCGCGACTCCGCTTGGGCTCCTGTTCGGGACGCTCAGCTTCGCGATCTTTCTCTTCGCATCCGCGCTTGGGATTCGCAAAAAGGAGCGGATTTGGCCGATCGGCAAAGTGCGGCTCTGGGTGAAGGCGCACGTCTGGCTCACGACGCTCACGATTCCGCTCGTGCTATTTCATAGCGGCTTCACATGCGGCGGCGCGCTCGCCCAGTGGCTCATGGCCCTCTACGCCATCGTGATGCTTAGCGGCTTTCTCGGCATCGCCCTGCAGCAGGTCATGCCCCGCGTTATGAAGGAGCGGCTCCCGCGCGAGGTGGTCTTCGAGCAAATCCCGCGGATGCGGGCCGCTCTCGTGACCGCCGCGTCTGAGCTTCGGGAGGAGCTGAATGAAGTCGAGCGCCACGGCAGCCCTGGAAAGCGAACGGTCGCGATCAAGCTTTCCGCCGACCCGTCCATCCCGGTGCTCTCCGAATTTATCGATGCGGATTGCCTCCCGTATCTCTCGGCGAAGCGTGGCGACCGTATGCGCCTCGGCGATGCGCCCGCTGCGGCGGGCATTTTCGGATCGCTCAAAGCAAACGTGGCGCCCGATTGGCGTCCGAAGGTCGATGAACTCGAGCAATGGTGCAACGAACGCCGCTGGATGGATTTGCAGACGAAGTTCCAGCTTTGGCTGCACGCCTGGCTCCTCGTGCATGTGCCCGCCTCGTTCGCGCTGCTCATCTTCACCACTTGGCACGCGTGGGCCGCCATTCGATTTCTCGTCCTCGCCCCCTAATCTCTTTCCACCACTGTGGCCGAGCGCAAACAAACTCAGAAACAGATCTCCGAGCAATATGCCGGAGCGGCGGATTACCCGTCGCGTCCGCATTACTTGAGGCGGCTGCGCCTCTGGCTTTTCGTGGGGGCGGCGGTGGTTTCGATACTCGGGCTGTTCGCGTTCACCTACATCGCCGGGCAGGAGCCGTACAGTCCCGGCCCGATTTCGCGCAATCATGCCCGGCTGGCGAGCGATTGCGCCGCCTGCCATCGCGACGCCCAGCCCGATCGCTTCATGCTCAAGCTGGAGCGGCTCATGGTGGGCGGCTCCCTGGCGTACTATCCGAAGCCTGCGACTGTGCTGACGCGCCCTCCGGGCACGTTGATGGATGCGGCGTGCCTCCGATGTCACGTGACCGCGGGGCTGCATCTGCCGCAGGCCGCCAGCCTCGCGCTCCGGCCTGTTTCGAGTGAACTCGTGCTCGTGCATGCCACCGATTGCGCCACCTGCCACCACGAGCACGCAGGCAGCGATCGGCTCGCGCTTCCCAGCCAGCAGAGCTGCATCGCCTGCCACAATAGCCCCGCCGATCTCCGCCGCACCCGGCGCTCCGTGAAGCTTCCCGCCGTTTCCGTGCCGGCCTCCGGCGAAAATCGCGATCTGGGCGACGGCGTCCTGCGCTTCATCGCGCCCGCTTCTCCCGGCCCGCTCAAGCCGTTCCCGAGCTATGCACGCGGGCATCCGCCCTTTGCGTACGAGCAAGCCGCCGCCCGCGACCCCGGAGATTTGAAGTTCAATCATGAGCGCCATCTGCGCGCTGATATCCCCAAGATCAATAATCGCCGGATCGATTGCGCGGATTGCCACCAGGCCGGCGCGGGCGGCGCCTTCATGCAGCCCGTAAAATACGAGCGGCACTGCGCGCAGTGCCACACCCTCCAGTTCACGCCGAGCCTGCCCAAGCTCCTCATTCCACACGGCGACCCCGAAAAAGTGCGCTACTTCCTCGCAGGCCGCGAGGAGACGCTCGACCTCGCTGTGCGCGCCGAGGGGACCTCCGACCCGCGCGAGATCAAGCAGCGCGTGCAAAACGAATTGCAAGCCCTCTCGCGGCGCGGACTCACCACCCTGGCTGAGCTCGAGCAGCGGGTCTTTTTCGAGGGCGATCCACCCGATCGAAAGGGCGACCGCCTCATGCGCGCGGGGAATGCGAAGTTCCTCACCGAATGCGCCAAATGCCATACCGTGGCGCCTGGCGACGCCAATCACGCGCCGAAAGTGCAGCCGCCAAATGTGGCCGAGCGCTGGATCGAGCACGGCCCCTTCACCCACCTGCCGCACCAGCAGATGAGTTGCGTCGATTGCCACGGCGCCGCGGCTAAAAGCACAAAGACCAGCGACATCCTCCTCCCCCAGCAAAAGCTCTGCGCGGAGTGCCATCGCCCGCCCGCAACCGCCGGGCCTTCGGCCCCGATCGCAGCCGGCGATCCGCACGCCCTCGCCAATTCCCAGCGCGCCAATGGCGGAATCAAGTGGGATTGCACGAACTGCCACGGCTTCCACGCGCCTCCAAACGCGCAGGGGATATTGGAGGCTGCGCTGGCGCCTGCGACCCCGCGCCCTCGTTGATTCCCTTTCTAAGCCGTGCGGTCCACGTAGTCGAAGTCCGACAGCCTCAACGCCAGATCCTTATCGAGATCCCCCCTGATCGAATGGACGCCGGACTTTCCGCTCGCTCAGCACGCGCTCGAAATCCCGCCGGACAAGTCCCGCAATGGAAGCGCGTCGTCCAACCCGAAGATCCCGCCCGCGACGCTTGGCCTCGTCGGCTTGTCTATTGGCCTGTCCATGCGTGACCCCGTTCCCTTCCCAGCCCCACCCGGGCGCCAATCCCTTAGCCCAACCCATCGGGTTGGGTTTCAAAGCGCGGCAGCCCGCAGCCTGAAGGGATGCGACCAACGCTTCGGATCGCCGCTCCTGGACGGTTCTCGAAAACCAAGACGCCGTTTTTTTCATTATTTCCGCAGCGTCACCCCACGGATGTCCTACCCCTTCCCATATTCTTCCTCGCGTCATGCAACACCGCCCGCGTAATAATCACAGAAAGCCGAACCGTTATTCCTTGCCCTGCCGCGTCCCGGCCTGTTTCATGGCGCCACCCCTCCCTGCGATGCGCGGCATTCCCCAAGCAGCGAAAACAAAGCGAATTTTATTCTTTCGCGCAATCGAGGTCCGACAGCCTCAACGCCAGATCCTTATCGAGATCCCCCTGATCGAATGGACGCCGGACTTTCCGCTCGCTCAGCACGCGCTCGAAATCCCGCCGGACAAGTCCCGCAATATCCATCGCCTTCCCGATCGGCAGAGCGCCCCGTGCGTAGAGCGTGACTACGAGTTCCAATCGCCGCGATTTCGTGAACTCATCAAGTGGCATGTTCAGGTAGCAGACGCCGAAATTGAAAACGCTCGCGTTTCACGCCTTGAGTTGTCGCTCGTATTCGGCGTGAGGCCCAATCCAAAACCACAACATTCCGCCAGCTTGGGAACTTGCAAGGACGCGAAATTCCAAGCCAACCCGTGCGGACCAGAAATTGCCGACTTTCTTGAAACGAAGCGATGGATGACTGGGATCGCGCAGCCAGAGTTTAAAATTCTTCCGCGCAAGACGACGAACGTCCGGCGGCAAGTTCCAAAGGAGGTCACGAAAACCGGGGGTCGTCCAAGACTTCATCGAGCGGAATCTTTGGACCAGAGGTCTGCTCCGACATCAAGTTGGAATAGAAATTCGCGAGTTTGCCGTTGTTTGCATCCTCTTCGATCTGGCGATCCCATTCGTCGGCGTCTCGCTCCTTCAGTTTGCGAAGCAGATGGCGGAACTCCGGCGCTGGGAGTTTCGCGATTGCCTCTTCGATTTCGGTCATCGTGCTCACACGACGGAATCTGCACCGATGGGGCTGCAATTGCAAGCACTGCAGCCCCATCGGATCCCAATGGGGCCGCTGCCGTGAGGCAGCGGAAACTGGAAGTTTGCTGGGCAACTTGCGCAGCATCTAATTCTTCAATGGAGCCAAGGACAAACTTGGAATGTATTGCCACTCCCAAAGGCGTATCACTTTATTAGATGCTGCGCAAGAATTTGATTGCCATCCGTCCTTTCCTCGCATAATCATCCTGAACCCCCACCCGTCTTCCAATGCCGCCCTGTTCGTTCGATCACTTCTTCCGCGAGGCAACCGGATTCCCGCCGTACGACTACCAAACCCGTCTCGCGTGTGGCGAAAACGGGGAAAACGCCACTTGCGAAAGCCGACTGATCTCCGTTCCGACGGGCTGCGGCAAGACTGCTGCAGTCGTTCTCGCTTGGATCTGGAATCGCGTTTATCTCAAGCGCGCCGATTGGCCGCGCCGTCTCGTGTACTGTCTCCCAATGCGCACGTTGGTTGAGCAAACGGACGGGGAGACGAGGAAGTGGCTCAAGAATCTTGGTGATTTGGAGTGGGACGGGAAAGGGGATCACAAAGACAAAGTTGGCAGGCATCTCCTCAGGGGAGGAGAAGAAAAGACCGATTGGGACCTTTACCCCGAAGACGACGCCATCCTCATCGGAACCCAGGACATGCTGCTCTCCCGCGCCTTGAATCGCGGCTATGGCATGAGCCGCTACCGCTGGCCGATGCACTTCGGCCTTCTCAACGACGATTGCCTTTGGGTATTGGATGAGACGCAACTTATGGGCGTTTCTGTCGAAACAAGCGCTCAACTCGATGGATTTCGGAGCCGCTCAGACTGGGCTCCGCCTCATGCGTCTCCTACTTGGTGGATGAGCGCGACTTTGGACCCCGGGCGACTCGAAACGATCGACCATCCCGTGCCCGCATGTGGTTGGGCGACCGTGACTCTCCGCGAGACCGAGCGTTCGTCCGGGGAAGTCCTGAAACGTTGGCAGGCAAGGAAAACGATCAAAAAATGTGGAATCACCTTGGCGTCTGACACTCAGAAGGATTATCCCAAACAACTAGCCGCGTTGATCGCAGCGAAGCATAAGTCCGGGACGCTCACGCTCATTGTTGTGAATCGCGTCAGCCGTGCACGGGATATTTACAAGGCGCTGCGGGACAAAAAACTCAATCTGAATCCTTCACATATAGCGCTCATCCATTCGAGATTTCGGCCCGCGGACCGGGAGCGACACACGGCGCTTCTGTTCAGCGAGGGGGACCGGATTGTCGTCGCCACGCAAGCCGTTGAGGCCGGCGTCGATGTCTCCGCCCGTCTGCTCGTCACCGAACTCGCTCCATGGTCATCCCTTGTTCAGCGCTTCGGTCGATGCAATCGCAGCGGCGACCTTCTCGATGCCGAAGTGCATTGGATTGATGTGCAACCAAAGGACGAGAAGGACGACCTTGCGCTTCCGTACTCAGAGAAATCGATGAAGGCATCGAGAGATGTTGCGGATAACCTGAGCGACGCAAGTCCGCATTCTCTCGCGTCGATCAGCGTCCCGGAACCCGACGTCATCCGTCCCATTCTCCGGCAACGAGATATTATCGACCTATTCGACACTACACCGGATATCTGCGGGAGAGACCTCGACATCTCCCGTTACATACGAGATGGCAACGATAACGACGTGCATCTCTTTTGGCGGAAACTCGGCGACACCGATCCCGATGAGCAAACCTTGCCGCCTGAGCATTGCGAACTTTGTCGAGTACCTATCGGAGAAGCAACCAAGTTTTTTAAAAACATTAGTCAGCGCGGCTGGCAGTGGAATCCGCTCAAAGAAATTTGGGAAGTTGCAAAGCATCCGCGCGCCGGTGGGCGTTATCTCATTGACGCCGCAAAGGGCGGATACTCCGACGGTGAAGGCTGGACCGGAGATCCGAAAAGCGAAATGTCGACTCACCTGCCGAGCGAGGGAGAACTCGATGCATACAGAAAAGATCAAGGCACCTTCGTCCGAACTTGGCAGACGCTAGCGATACATACGGAAGCCGTGGTGCGTGCCACGAGCGGGATATGCCAAAAGCTAAACATTGACGCAGACACAACGGAAGCGCTCAACCTCGCCGCAGTTTGGCACGATGTCGGAAAAGCTCACCAAAAGTTCCAAGCAATGCTTTGCGGTGAGAATGCTGATCGAAAAAAATCAATTTGGGCCAAGTCCGGCAATAAAGAGAGAAAATGCGAGCGCGTCGGTTTCCGTCATGAACTTGCTTCGGCCTTGGCTTGGTTGCTCAGCGCACCGTCGGATGCATCGCACGTAGATCTTGTCGCGTACATCATTGCCGCACATCATGGGAAAGTGAGGCTTTCCATTCGCGCTTTACCTAATGAAAAAGGACCAGAAGGTGGCATCGACACTCCTTACGCTCGAGGAATCTGGCACGGTGACGCACTGCCTTCGGTGCAGATCGGTCAAGTCACTATACCGCCTGTCACCCTAGATCTTTACTTAATGCAAATGGGGAAAGGCGAACACGGTCGCTCATGGCTAGGGCGCATGGTCGCTCTGCGCGGTGACCTCGGTCCGTTTCGTCTAGCGTATCTCGAAACTCTTCTCCGCGCCGCTGACGCAAGAGAATCACGAGTTTGACTCAGAAATCCTAGCGTCGATGAACACACATCTTGCTGGCTGCGCTCCAGTTCCGATTGCGCATTATTTAAAGGCATTGGCAGTCCTTCGTTTAATAACGCAACAAGATCCGAGCGCCGAAGCGTTTTGGTTGGGGGACCAATTCTGTCTATCTTCAGTACTTGGTGAAGCTGGGATCGTTGATTTCTTTCTCAAAGACTACCGGCCGACTCCGGTTCTGAATCCGTGGAACGGGGATGGCGGCTTTTTCGAAGATTCGCGAGCGGGTTCGGTTGACATTCTGCGCGAATTCTCCGAGAGCAAATCAGATCGGTTTGCTTCGTATCGTTTGGCAATCAGTTCGGTCCGGGGTGCCTTCCGTCGTTATGACATTCGCGAAAAGCCTGCCGATGCGAGGAAGGCTCTTCTCATAACTGCATTGCGCAACACTCTCCCAGAAGATGCTATTGGGTGGCTTGATGCCGTCTGCGCGTTGACCGATGCGCGTCCGGAGTATCCACCGCTTTTGGGCAGCGGCGGAAACGATGGAAGCATCGACTTCAGCAAGAATTTCATGCAGCGCCTTGCAAAAGTCATTGATACCGGGTCGGGTGAGGCTACCGACGACTCCGAGCGGTGGCTCCGCGTCGCGCTCTTTAATACGACGTCTCCTCAATCAACAACAGGCGAATCAATCGGCCAGTTCTTTCCAGGTGCAGCCGGCGGGGCGAACTCTACCTCAGGATTTAACGCGGCACCCACGGTCAACCCGTGGGATTTTGTCCTGACAATCGAAGGCTCGCTGCTTTTCGCCGCAGCGTCAGTCAAGCGGTTGGATAGCGCCAGCGACGGGGCATTGGTTTTTCCATTTTGCGTGCGGCAGGCAGGCGTAGGTTATGCGAGTGCATCCCCAGCCGACGAGAAGGATTCGAGGTGTGAGATTTGGCTTCCGCTGTGGACGAAGCCGACTTCATTTCACGAAATCTGCGCTGTCTTTGGGGAGGGACGGGCTCAAGTGCGGGGCCGTCCCGCGCGCAATGGTGTCGACTTCGCGCAAGCTGCTGTCACTTTGGGGGTGGATCGTGGCATCTCAGCATTTCACCGTTACGGCTTCCAAACCCGCAATGGACTCTCCACGTTCGCAACTCCGCTTGAGCGGATCGCCGTGCGTCGCAATGGCCGCGCCGATTTACTCGCGGACGTAGATTCATGGTTGGATCGATTGCGGCAAAAAGCTGGACCGCGTGCGAATCCGGCGGCTCCTGCCTCGGTCTCGTCTGCGCTAAATCGGATTGAGCGCGCCGTTCTGAACCTCTGCCGCGATGATTCACCGGAGGCTTTGCAGGCCGTGCTCGTTTCGCTAGGGCAGGCTGAGCGCGCGGTTGCTCGCAGTTTCCGGTGGTCCACCGGGGAGAATACGAAATTGTGGCCTTTGCACGGGCTGAATCCACTCTGGCTATCCAAAGCCGCGACCGGCAATCCGGAGTTTCGCCTTGCATCGGCGTTGGCCGGGGTGCACGCTCGGCTGGGAAAGGAGACGCTTTGGTTTCGGCAACATCTGGAGCCGCTGGATATGGGGGCAAACTCGGAGCGAGCTTGGGTAAATTGGGATAAGTCACCGGGGAATGATGTTGTCTGGCATGAGGGATCCCTAACGAGCGCCCTTAACGCCATCTTCGCGAGGCGAATGATTCGTGCGCAAAACTCAGTCGCATGGCACTGGCCTGACGCGTCTCCTCGGACAGCTTCCCTTGGCGACATCACCCAATTCATCGACGGACGGACCGACGATGTGCTGCTCTCCGACCTGCTTTGGGCGCTCAGTCTGATTGATTGGGATAAAATCGTTCGTGAAGAATATGCCGCCCGCTCAGTATCCAACGATTCTTCAGAAAAAAGGGATCTCGGTTCAGACATTTTGGACCGCGCCGTTCCGTCCTCTCTTTATGCCCTCCTCCGACTATGCTTTCGGAGCAAGGGCGCAGACGGAAGTTTGATTCCGATAGTGCCAGCCATTCATCGCCGTGCCGCCTGCGGCGACGGTGAAGCAGCCTCCGAACTTGCCGCGCGGAGGCTGCGCGGCTCGGGGCATGCGCCGCTTGTGTCTCGCATCCTGTTGAAAGGCGATGTCGTCAGGCGAACCGCCGCAGCGCTCCTCTTCCCAATCAACCCCCGCGACTTTCATTTCCTCCAACAATATATCCTGCACCAAATCGAAACCGAGAACCTATGAACATCGACACCCTTAAAGACCATTCACGACTTCTACTCAAAGCAAAGCTGCAACCCGTCCAAGGGTCGCGCTTCCAGCCCACAGGCTTTCCCGATCTCGGAGCTGCCACGTTTGACGCTCCGGGCGACAAAAAGATGCTCCTCGTCGAATCCGCACAAAGCATGGCCAATCGACTGGAAGCTGTCTGCTGGGATACGATGGCAAATGATTGGATCTCTCCGCTGCGCGGGTTGCCGGTGGTGGTTGTACAGGATGCCAGCGGAAAAACACTGACGAATTCGGTGCTTGAAGCGCATAGATTGAACAGCCCCTACATTCTTGAAAGCGCCGATAAAACCTTCTTGCAAACGCTTCGATCGGAACTCGATGTCGCCAATAAGAAGATGGTTGACATCAAAAAACTAACAGGCGTGCTTCTCAAATATGATGTCAATGCGCTGCTCCACGGTGTCTTTCTCGCGAAGAAGGAAATTGCGGGGGGGCGCATGCGCCTTCAGCGCGCTCTTACAGCATTTATTGAAGCGGAGGATATTTCTGTTGCCGCTAGCGGAGGTGTTAAGAACGATGCGGTAAATCCGTCGGGCGACACGGCCAAAGGTTTTGGAAATGTACCGTTTCATCGCGAAGAATTCACAGGGCTGATTACTGCGTTTTTTAACCTCGATTTAGCGCTTATTCGCGGCTTTTGCCTGGGTACCGACGTGGAAAAGCTTTTAATCGCGTTCGCGCTTTTCAAGGTCCAACTCTTCCTTCGTAACGGGCTGAGATTGAGGACGGCCTGCGACCTGGATATGGAAGGAGAACTCGTCGTGCAACGTCCCGAAAGCTTCGCAGTGCCGTCGCTGTCTGACTTAGAAGCGGAATTGCCTTCGCTCATCAAGGCGGCGTCCGCACGCTTTGCTAACCCTCCCAAGACGACCGTCATGTATGAGGAGTAGCAGATGATCGTTCTCGAAATGTATTTTCCCGCGGGGCGATTTCACGCGACGCCGTGGGGCCGTCATGTCAATGAAGGCGCCATCGAATGGCCTCCGTCACCCTGGCGTCTTTTGCGCGCCTTGATTGCAACTTGGCACCTTAAGGCGCAACACGATCTTCCGCAAGCGACAGTAAGGTCGCTTATGACGGTGCTCGCATCGCGAAACCCGTGTTTTCTCTTGCCGATCGCCGAGCAGGGTCATACTCGGCATTACATGCCATTCAATGAAGGCGGAAGCCAAAAAACGACAAAGGTCTTTGATGCTTTTGTCCAAATCTCACCGCAAGACAAGGTTCTGGTGGGTTGGGACGTGACATTGTTATCAGACGAATTCGCGGCATTGCAAATGTTAACAGATCGAATTGGCTACCTTGGACGCGCTGAGAGCCTCGTTCAAGCGCGGGTGCTTAATCGATCCGAGCCAATCCGCGCGAATGCTGCTCCGCTTTTGGAAAGCGCTTCGCAGCCGCCCGGCAAGGAAATTGTCCGGCTCCTTGCACCGCTTACGCCGGATGGGTATGATGCATGGGCGATCGAATTCACGAGCAAGGCCGAAGGTCGCTTCGGAGGCAATATAACTGCCGCGCAGCGCAGATCTCTGCCGAACGTTCCGCGCGACCTCTTTGCTGCCCTGCAAGTTGTTACGGGCGATCTACATGCCGCCGGATGGAACTTGCCGCCGGGAGCCGCACATGTGAACTATGTCCGCGACGAAGCCGCGTTCTTTCCTCCAAAGCGAGTTATGAGACCTCGTTCTGTGGCTCTTCCGTCGGTCGCCCGCTACTTGGTCGTGAGCGCGGTCTCGCCCCGGATTACGCAGGCAGTTTCCGTGAGTAACCGCGTTCACGAGGCACTCTGCAAGTGGTCGAATCAGGAGAGTGTATTTACCGGAAAAGATCAAACCGGGAATCCGCTTTCCGGTCACCGCCACGCGCATATTTTCTGTGAGGGCAACGGCCCGCGGGACGCAATCACTCATATAACCATATGGTCAGCAGACGGCTTCGGCGAAAACGCACTTCTAGCCCTTCGGAGGCTTAACAAAGTATGGGGCCACGGCGGTCACGACCTGCGGATTGTTCTAACGGGCATCGGGCAACCCTGCGATTTTGAAGATTGCCAAATATTCTTCAAAACCAAAGTCTGGCGCTCCGCTACGCCGTTTGTATCCACTCGTCACGCGAAAAGTTTTCGCGATGGCAGGCCGAAGATCGACACGAACGGCTGGCAGGTGGGATCCGCAGGTCACGATCTGCTGCGCCTCTTGGCTCTTGATTCGCGGACGAGCGAGGTGACGATGCGGAAGGACGCGGATATTCACGTCGGAGGCCGCACTTTGCGCAGTCTGCAGTTCCAGACTGTCCGGCACGATGGTGGGGGCAGTCGTGGGAATGACGACGAAGGCGCTTTCACGATTTCATTTAATAATGAAGTCGAAGGACCTCTTGCGTTTGGCTACGGCTCCCACTTCGGACTGGGCCTCTTCATTCCAGTTGCTTCTTCCCGGACGATCCCGGCTTGACCTCACAGCATTTGACCGAAAAGAGGACCTTCAATCCCTTGTGTGTGTCTGCGGCGCGGATCGGCCAATAGGACGAAGGACGCCCGTGCTCTAACTTCAGAGACCTCTTCCTGTTAATCCCGTAAATCCTGTCTAAAACTCGGCTCTCCGAGCATCCCCCTTTTTCCCTTTCCTCTCCCCCGAAAGCCTGTCATACCTCGCCTTCAACAGAGGCAAATATGGCTACGAAACGTCGAACCCCAGGGATTCGGTCGCGTCGGCGCGGTAACGCGGATGACTGCGGCCCCGATCTTTTTTCGCGGACGGCATCCGAGCCGCGGAAGGGCGCCGGCGACATCCCGCCGGGACGGGGAACTTCGCAGCCTGCCGACGATCCGGTTGCACGTACGATAGATGCCGCGGTCGAGCAAGGGTTTGCCACTGCCGGATTGGCTCCCGCGCACGCCAAAGCCGAGTTCGAAAAGCTCCCGGGTTCTTCCGAGCCGCTCGCCGCCCGCATGCTGAACGAATTCGTCTATTGCCAGCGGCTCTTTTATTACGAGTACGTCGAGGGCGTCTTCGTGAAGAACGCCGACACATTGCGAGGGGAGGCAATCCACGCCCGTGTCGATCGCGGCACTGGCGCGCTTGCGAAACCCGAAGCCAAAACGTCCAAGCCGCCCGGTGATCGAGCGAAGCGGGATGCCGAGCCTGCCGCCGAAGCCTCCGAGATCGATACGATCCACTCCCGCTCGGTCATGCTCAGTTCCGAGCGGCTCGGCGTGATCGCCAAGATGGATCTCATCGAAGCCGAAGTGACCGAATCGCGCGAGGCCGTTGCCGTCTGTCCCGTCGATTACAAGGCCGGAACTCCCCGCGAGGAAGCCGATGGGAACGGACTCTGGGATACGGACAAAATGCAGCTTGGCCTCCAATGCCTCATCCTGCGTGACAATGGCTACCGGTGCGACGAAGGCGTCATCTACTATCGCGGCACGAAACAACGCGTCCGGCTCGCGATTACGCCCGACCTCATCGAGTGGATCGTTGCCCAAATCGCCGCGGCCCGCGTGATCGCTGCAGGACCCATTCCGCCGCCGCTCGTCGATTCGCCAAAATGCACCCGGTGCTCGCTCGCGCCCGTCTGTCTTCCGGATGAGACGCGCATGCTCGCCTCGGAACGCGCGCCCACCGCGCCGATCCGCACGACCCACGCCGCGCGCGACGATCGAAAGCCCCTCTATCTGAATACCCAAGGCGCCCGCGTCGGTTGCAGCGATGAAGTGCTGAAAGTAAAGGAGCGCGACAAACTGCTCCAGGAGGTGCGCGTGAGCGATGTAAGCCACGTCGCCCTCTTCGGAAATGTGCAAATATCCAGCCAGGCCATCCGACTCCTCTGCGATAAGGAAGTGCCGATCACTTACTTCTCCATGGGCGGCTGGTACAACGGTACTTTGCGCGGTCATTCGCTCAAGAATGTATTTCTGCGCATAGAACAATTTCGCCACGCCGCCGATCCGCAAAGTTGCCTCCAGCTCGCACGGCAATTCGTGTGCGGCAAGATCACAAATCATCGCGTCCTCTTCATGCGCAATCACGTCGAGCCGCCCGAGCCAGTCAAGCTGCGGCTCGGCCGCGCCCGCGAGGACGCCCTTGCCGCACGCTCGATCCAATCCCTGCTCGGAATCGAAGGAGCCGCCGCCGCTCTGTACTTCGAGCACTTTAACGGAATGCTCCGCAGCCGGGACGACCTCGAGGACGCAACTGGGGCGGGGGAGTCCGCCGCAGACGAGACAGCCCCGGAAGCCGGCGCCGCAAGGGAGAAGCTCCTGCGCACCTTCAATTTCACAACGCGCAACCGCCGTCCGCCGACGGACCCGGTGAATGCACTGCTGTCGCTCGCCTATTCCTGTCTGGTGAAAGAATGCACCCTCGCCGCGCATAGTGTCGGATTCGATCCTTACATCGGATTCTACCATCAGCCCCGGTACGGACGAGCCGCGCTGGCCCTCGACCTCATGGAGGAATTTCGGCCCCTCATTGCTGAGTCTGCGGTTACCACCGCCATTAACAACCGCTTCATTACGCTCGATGACTTCGTCTCCGCTGGAAACGCCGTGAACCTCGGCGAGGCAGGCCGGAAACGATTTTTCATCTGCTTCGAGCAGCGCATGAATCACCAGATAAACCACCCCGTCTTCGACTATCGGGTCACCTACCGCCGCGCAATTGAACTCCAATTTCGGATACTTGCGCGCGCCCTCACCGGTGAAATTCCCGAATACATCCCATTCACGACGCGGTGAGCTTCCTGCACTGTTCATAGTTTACCTGCGCGCTCCCATGAGATCCACCTACCTCGTTTGTTACGACATCGGCGAAGATAAACGTCGGGAGAAAGTATTCAAGATCTGCAAAAACCATGGGGTCCGCCTCCAATTTTCCGTCTTCGAGTGCGACCTCAATAGCTCCGAACGGATCGCGCTCGAGCGCGAGCTCCACGACGCCATCTCCCAGGACGCCGATCAAATCCTCTTCGTAAGCCTCGGACCCGCTGAATCCCGCGGTGATCGCGTGATCGCCGCGCTCGGGAAACCGTATTCGAAGTTCGATGCCCCGTGCTACGTTGCATGAGCCACGTGCCCGTGGCTTATTCGCCGCAAAGCCCACCCATCGCGGTTCATCCGCGACTGCTCTTTGACATCTCAAAAAGAATCCATCCCGCCGCGCAACAGCCCGCGAGCGGTCACATGCCGCACGCAACCGGCAGGACCGCTCGCGGCCCTGTGCCAAAGCCCATTTCGCACGTTCGTACCGCATTCCAAGCCATGCCGACGCCCTTATGTGACACCCAAATCTATCACCCCTCGCAAAACCCCCGATTGCATTCTCATCGCCAGCGGGTTACACAAGGACTCTTTCCGCTGTGATTTCACAGCGGCCCCATTGAAGCTTCC
>JBBSFI010000047.1:0-35070 GCA_038238905.1 Chthoniobacterales bacterium
AAGACCAGGCAGAGTGCCAACCGGGTCGCCGCCGCCCTCCGCCTTTGTGCCCAAGCCCTGGGGCATAGCAAAGACGCATTGGGAGAATACGTCCGGCGCATGAAGGGCCGCCTGGGCCGCGCGGAAGGCATTACTGCCGGCGGACACAAGCCGGCACGCATTCTCTACTCCCTGCTGACCACACGCCAGCATTACGACGAGGCCAAAGCCTTCGCCCTCACCCCCGTCAAAAAAGCGCGCCGCATCAAGCAACTCCTCGCCCAAGCCGCCCGCTTGGCCCGCTTGGGCCTTCAATTGGCTCCGGCAACCTAAGAATGTTACTTAGGAGCCTGCCTTTTTAGGCCGTTTTGTCGAATTGATGAAAGTGTCGGCGCCATCGTAGGTAGGAGCGGGTTGCGTCAGAAAGAAAGGAGAGCCTCGCCACAGAAGGGAACGCTAATGCCTGCCTGGCATCAACGGAGAAATGTGGTGCAAAGAGCATGTCGCCTGAGTTGGAGAACGAGATTAGACCGTGCTCGAACGCCAAATCAATGTGGTCTGCCAGGATCAGGCCATTGTGGGCGTCGAGCTTTTCTATAGTGCTTGATTTCGAGACTCGTTTGATGTGTGCAGCTCGCAAGAGTTTCCGGTCGCGGCAGCCAGTAATAACGCAAGCGGTGCCGCACCGCGCCTCGACACGCGCCCTCCAGTGGGCCTGCCAGAATCGGCGTGTAGAATCTGTTCCGAACGTAGTAACGGTGTCGTCTGCGTTCGCGATTTCCGCATCGGACGGTTCTTGCCAAGATTGACTGTGAGCCAGTTTGCTGTCCCTCCACGGGATCAGCGTGCCGGCCGGTGATTTGCGATATAGGCAATCAATAATGTCGTCGAGGAGTGCATACTGTTCCTTGGTTGGGTGCTTGACGATACCTTGTTCTTCGTCAACGTGGACAGGAAAGCGATTACGCGAGCCGGGCTTTCGGTCTTCGAGCCATTCCAAAACACCCGATACGGCATTTGAGGCGTCGAACTCCGAATCCAAGCGCCGCTTTGCGATTGACGCGGCGTATGTAAGTGATTAGCGAAGGTATTTGTCAATTCGTGAGCGGTCGGCTCCCTGAAACGCACGAATGTGTCGTTGGCATTTCCCGATTGGGTCAGTCAGGTAAGGGCCGCGCGAACCCATCTCCTCACAAACGTCGTGGTAGGTGCTCATTGGTCAATGATCGCATTCTGTTTAGACACATTATTCTCCAAATATCTCCTGTGATTCTGAAAACCCGGCGTTTATTTCCGTAATGGCAGACCATTGCGAAATGGTGACGCACAGTCACGAGTCGCATCCGACAGGCCGCCAAGAGGCGCCCCAGCACCATGCTTCCGGCGCGATTCCCGCCAAAATCCCAACGTCTCATCCCAAGGCTTTGGCGCCCCGGATGATTGAGAGGCGCGGGCTGCATCGATAGGAAAAGAGACTGTAGTGGTGGAGCGCACATCTGGGGAGGCTCCCGAAGGTTTGGCAGCAACGCCGGGCGGTAGGCAAGCGATATCACCACGGTTGTTGCCAGAATGTTTTTGGATTCCATCACGGGGCAGCCGCCCGTGTCGCGATTTGCTGGCGTCGGATCGCGGGTTCTGTTTCAATCTTTCTGATTTTATGCCCAGTTACATTCTCGCACTGGATCAAGGCACGACCAGCAGCCGGGCGGTCGTTTTCGATGCGGCGGGCGAAGCGCTCGCGGAGGCGCGCCGCGAATTCGCGCAGATCTTCCCGCAGCCGGGGTGGGTGGAGCATGATCCGGAGGAGATTTGGGCTTCGCAATTGGGGGTAGCCAGGGAGGCGATCTCCCGGTTGAATGTTTCCCTGCGGAAGATCGCGGCGATCGGAGTTACAAACCAGCGAGAGACAACGATCGTGTGGAATCGCAAAACCGGTGTTCCCGTGTGCAACGCGATCGTGTGGCAGGACCGGCGAACGGCTGGCCTTTGCGACCGACTTCGAGCGGAAGGATACGAAGAACTGTTCCGAAACAAAACGGGCTTGTTGTTGGACGCCTATTTCAGCGGCACAAAGATTCGATGGATCTTGGATCATGTGTCCGGCGGGCGAGAAGCCGCAGACCTCGGACAGCTCGCTTTTGGTACCGTGGACACGTGGCTTCTCTGGAAACTGACCGGCGGCTCGGTGCATGCGACGGACGTCACGAACGCCTCGCGGACTTTGCTGTTTAATATCCACGATCTTCGCTGGGATGATGAATTGCTGAGCATTCTGGGGATACCGCGAGAGATGCTTCCCGAAGTGCGGAGTTCCTCCGAAGTATATGCTTGCTCCGATCCGGCATGGCTCGGCGCGGCGATCCCGATAGCGGGCATTGCGGGGGATCAGCACGCAGCCACTTTTGGTCAAGCTGCGGTCGAGAGTGGCATGGCGAAAAATACGTACGGGACGGGATGTTTCATGCTGATGAATACCGGATCGGATCCGATTCCGTCGCGCCACAAGCTGCTGACAACGATCGCATGGCAGATCGGCAGACGCGTCGATTACGCGCTCGAAGGAAGCATTTTCACAGGAGGCGCGGTCATTCAGTGGCTGCGGGACGGATTGAAATTCTTCGAGACGGCATCGGAGAGCGAAGCGCTCGCCGCGAGCGTGCCCGACAGCGACGGGGTCTTTGTCGTTCCAGCGTTCACGGGGCTCGGGGCGCCCTATTGGGATAGCTACGCACGGGGGACGATCCTTGGATTGACCCGTGGGACAACCAGCGCGCACATCACACGGGCGGCGCTGGAATCGATCGCCTTTCAAAGCGCGGAATTGATCGAGGCTATGCGGAAAGATTCCGGATTGGAACTCACCGAACTCAGGGTCGATGGAGGAGCGTCGCGCAACGATCTGCTCATGCAGATGCAGGCGGATCTTCTCGGTGTCGTGGTCTCAAGGCCGAGGGTGACCGAGACGACGGCCCTCGGCGCAGCTTATCTCGCGGGACTTGCGATCGGTTGCTGGGCGGACGCGGATCAGATCGCAAAACAGTGGAAAGCGGAGCGGCGCTTCGAGCCGGGCATCGGCGCCGATGAACGAGAAAGCCGGCTCGCGCGCTGGAAAGAAGCGGTGCACCGGGCACTGCAATGGGAACGCCAAATGGGATAACCCTTGGACCGTATCCCTACGACTCGCGCTGTCGGCTGCCGCCGAAGTTTGCTTGATACGCTTCGGCAGAGCGCCGAATGGGATGTGGTTGTCATCGGGGGCGGGGCGACGGGTCTCGGAGCGGCGGTCGATGCAGCGGCGCGTGGATTCCGCACGCTCTTGTTGGAAGGGGCCGACTTTGCGAAGGGGACTTCGTCGCGCTCGACGAAGCTTGTGCACGGAGGGGTGCGCTATCTGGAGCAGGGGAATATCCACCTCGTGCGGGAGGCTTTGCGCGAGCGCGGTTTGTTGCGGCAAAACGCACCGCACCTTGTTCACGATCTGCGTTTTGTGATTCCTGCGTATGCGTGGTGGTCGAAGCCGTTTTACGGGGCTGGAGTCTGCCTGTATGATCTGCTGGCAGGATCGCGCAGCTTTGGCGCATGCAGGATACTGAATACGCAAGAGGCGCTGCAGCGCGCGCCCAATCTGATAACAACCGGCCTGCGCGGCGGTGTGCTCTATCACGACGGCCAGTTCGACGATGCGCGCCTCGCGACCACGCTCGTCCAAACATTGCTGGATCGCGGGGGGATCGCCCTGAACTACGTGGCTGTCACTGGCGTGCTCAAGGAGGGAGGCAAGATTTCCGGTGTGACGGCGCGTGATGGCGAGACCGGTGAGGAGTTTTCGCCGCGCGCAAAGGCTGTGATCAATGCGACAGGCGTCTTCGTCGATGCTGTGCGCCGCATGGATGAGCCTGGCGTCGCCTCGATGCTTTCTCCCAGCCAAGGGGCGCACCTCGTGGTCGATCGGCGGTTTCAGCCGGGCGACTCCGCGGTGCTGATTCCAAAGACCGAGGATGGGCGCGTCCTCTTTGCGATCCCATGGCATGGCAAAGTGCTCTTGGGAACGACCGATACCCCCGTGAATGCGGTCTCCCTTGAGCCGCGCGCACTTGAGGAGGAGATCGACTTTATTCTCCGGACGGCGGGGCGCTACCTGGCCAACCGGCCCTCGCGGGGCGATGTGCTGGCGGTGTTCGCGGGTCAGCGTCCGCTGGTGACGCCTGAAAAGACCCGGCGATCGGGCGGCACGGCTTCCGTTTCGCGCGAGCACACGATTCGTGTCTCCGCCTCAGGGTTGACTACGATTACGGGAGGCAAGTGGACGACCTATCGGCTTATGGGAGAAAATGCGGTCACTGCGGCGGCCCGCGTGGCCGGACTGGCGGCGAGGCCGTCGGTGACGCGGGATCTGCGGCTGCACGGTTGGAGTGCGGGGCCCAGTCGCGGCCCCAGCGGCGGGTATGGAAGCGACCTGGATGGCATCCGCCGGCTCCCCGGCGCCGAAACGAAGGTTCACGATGCCTTCGATCTGACGGAGGCGGAGGTGCGGTGGGCGGCGCGTTTTGAGATGGCGCGCTCTGTCGAAGATGTGCTTGCGCGCCGCTGCCGCGCGCTCTTTCTGGATGCGCGATCGAGCGTGGCGGCGGCGCCTCGAGTTGCCGCGATTCTAGCGGAGGAGCTGGAAAGAGACGATGGATGGGCGCGCGCGCAGATTGCTAGTTACGAGCAGTTGTCGGCAGGGTATGTGCTGGAATGATCGCTTCAGCTTGAAAGAGGCGGTTGTTTTAGGTGGCCCTGCTTTTGGAAGGGGGATTTACTGCGTGGAAGTGAACGATCTTTATCCAGTCGATGATGCCTTGTTTGCGATCAACACGCGGGCGGCTGGCCCGTCGGGGATGCTGCCGCTTACGGAGGAAATGCTGCGGGAGAGCCCGAGCGGCGATCTTTTCGGATTAAGCCAGAATGTGGGCATGGGATGGGCTCCGGAGGGATCCGCGGATAAGCAGGTGCTGGTGCTTTCGACCCAGGGCGGATTGCGCCAGCCCGACGGGCGGCCGGTGGCGCTCGGATACCACACGGGGCATTGGGAGATCGGATTGCTCGTCGAGGAGGCCGCGCGGGAACTGCGGCGGCTTGGAGTCATTCCGTTTGCCGCGTATTGTTCGGATCCGTGCGACGGCCGGACGCAGGGAACGACGGGGATGTTTGATAGTCTGCCGTATCGGAACGACGCGGCGGTCGTTTTCCGAAGGTTAATCCGATCGCTCCCGCGCAGGGTGGGAATCGTGGGCATCGCAACGTGCGATAAGGGTCTGCCAGCCATGATGATGGCGCTTGCCGGCATGGCGGATTTGCCCAGCGTGATCGTGCCGGGGGGAGTGACGCTCCCGCCGGCGGTCGGCGAGGACGCCGGGACGATTCAGACCATTGGCGCCCGTTTTTCTCACGGGCTGCTCTCACTGAAGGAGGCGGCTGAGCTCGGCTGCCGCGCCTGTGCGACGCCGGGCGGCGGCTGCCAGTTTCTCGGGACAGCGGCGACTTCGCAAGTGGTGGCGGAAGCGCTCGGCATGGCTCTGCCGCACTCGGCGCTAGCGCCCTCGGGCCAGCCCGTCTGGAAGAATCTGGCAGTGCGTTCAGCGCAGGCTGTGCTCGGCCTGGCAGGAAAAGGGTTGGCGATGCGGGACATCCTGTCGCCAGCGAGCATTCGGAATGCGCTGGTGGTGCATGCGGCCTTTGGCGGATCCACCAACCTGCTGCTGCACATCCCGGCAATCGCGCATGCGGCTGGACTGGCGCGTCCCGCGGTTGCGGACTGGATTGCGGCGAGCCGCGCGACGCCGCGCCTTGTCGATGTGCTCCCCAACGGGCCGAGCGGGCATCCGACAGTCCGGGTGTTCCTGGCCGGAGGCGTGCCCGAGGTGATGCTGCATCTGCGAAAGCTGAATCTCCTCGACGAAAGTGCGCTGACGGTCTCCGGCTTTTCGCTCGGAGAGAATTTGGACCGGTGGCGCGACTCGGAGCGGCGCGAGCGGTTTCGCGCGCTGCTCCATGCGCTGGATGGCGTCGAGGCCGATGACGTGATCCTTTCGCCGGAACGGGCGCTTGCCGCCGGGATGACGGGGACGCTGGTTTTCCCGGTCGGTAATCTGGCGCCGGAAGGCTCGGTGATCAAGGCGACCGCGATCTCGCTGAAAGCCCTCGGGGAGGATGGCGTTTTTCGGATGACCGGGCCAGCCCGCGTATTCACGAGTGAAGCGGCGGCGATCCGGGCGATCCGCGGGGGAGGCGTCGAGTCCGGAGATGTCATGGTCTTATGCGGCATCGGTCCGATGGGAACCGGGATGGAGGAGACGTATCAAGTAACATCGGCGCTGAAGGCGCTTCCCTTTGGGCATCGCGTCGCGCTTCTTACCGATGCGCGGTTTTCCGGCGTCTCGACCGGCGCGTGCATCGGCCACATCGGCCCCGAGGCCCTGGCTGGCGGACCGATTGGCAAGGTCTATGAAGACGATTGGATCGAGGTGATGGTGGACCGCCAGCGCATGGAGGCGAGTGTGAATCTCATCGGCGAAGGGACGCTGCGATATTCCCCGGCGGAAGGAGCGCTGAGGCTCGAATCGAGGAAGCCGCGTCCCGATCTCGCTCCGCACGCCAGTTTGCCAGACGACACCCGGCTTTGGGCCGCGCTGCAAAATGCGAGCGGCGGGACCTGGGGAGGGTGCGTGTACGATGCGGAGGCGATCGTCGCCAGGCTCGCGACCCGCTAAAAATGGTCGGACGGCTCGCTGCGCCGTTGAAGCACGCGCCCGATTTTCGAGGCGCGATGGATGAGTGTGTCAGCCGTGACGACCGATGCGGGAGAGAGATGGATTCCGCCCTGTTGCAACTTCCGCGCGACCCACATGTTGCACATCATCGGAAAGTAGAAGCGGCCGCGCGCAAGGTAGAATCGGCTTTCCGGCGTGTAGCCGGCGCCGATCACGACCGGCGCACCCTTGCGGTCGCGCGCGAAGGTCTCGTCGATCGCACGCACGATCTCGCGATAGCGCGCAGCGGGCAGGTCGAACTCGATAATGTCGCTATGCGCAAACCGGGCCATGAGTGTCCCGCGGACGGGCACGACATGAAGCGCGCTTGTATCCAGTCCAAATGCGGCCTGGAATAAAGTCACAGGGTCTGCATTCCCGGCGTAAAAGTGAGTCGCGCCCCAGCCGATGACTAATTCGTCCGCTGCTGTGGCTTGCGGGATCTGAGGCGCATCGGGGAAGTCGCGGCCGCGGATCGCCAGCGAAGTATGAAACCCGTTGCTCACAATCCAAAGCGGGCGCGCGCTGCCTTGGGAAGCCGGCGCCGCGCCGATGGCGGACAGCCAGGCCGAAAGGAAAACTGAACGAAAGAGACAACGCATTGGTAAAACCGGCCAGCAGCTCGCAACTTTACTCGGAAGCCAGACAAGCTCTCACATTCCAATCGCTTTTTTCCAGGCGCTCACGCGCTTCCAAATAAGAAATGTTGAGGCTTTGGCTTACGATGCGCACGCCGCGGTCACGCAATTTTTCGTTGGATATGCTCACGTCGATCATCGTGTTGCCCCGCACCTTTCCCAGCCGAATCATCACTGCCGTCGAGAGCATATTGAGCGCGACCTTGGTGGCCGTCCCGGCTTTGAGGCGGG
This sequence comes from Chthoniobacterales bacterium, assembly GCA_038238905.1. GTDB lineage: Bacteria > Verrucomicrobiota > Verrucomicrobiia > Chthoniobacterales > Chthoniobacteraceae > JBBSFI01. The sequence continues at coordinate 7,640 of JBBSFI010000047.1, forward strand.
TCGAGCCGGTTACAAGTTCAGGACCGGTTGGCAGGTCGATTTCGACATCCCACGGCGGTGCCTGGCGCGCGCGCGCCGGATTGCAGGTAAGAAAAATGGTCGAAGCGCCCAGCTCGCGGGCTTTGCGGAGCGCTCCCAGGACAAATGGTGTCCGTCCGCTCGATGCAATCCCGCAGACCGCGTCTCCAGTGCCGACTCCGCGCTGAAGCATCGATAGCGCCCCTGCTTCCGGTTCGTCTTCGGCGCCTTCGACCGCACGGTGCAGTGCGTGAAAGCCGCCGGCGATAATCCCTTGGATCATCTCAGGCGACGCCCCGAAGGTGGGTGGTATTTCGCTTGCATCGAGGACACCCAGCCGTCCGCTCGTCCCGGCGCCCGCGTAGAATAATCTTCCACCACGGCGAAGAGCCTCCGCCGTTACGTCGATCGCGGCACAAAGCTGCGCCGCGCATGCGGCCAGGGATTCGCCGACGCGGCTTTCTTCGCTCACGAAGAGATCGACCAATTCCCGTGTCGAGAGTCGTTCGAGATTTGCGGAGCGAGGATTCGACTGCTCGGTGACCGCGGCCGCCAGTTCTCCGCGATCCATTGCAGCAGAGCCGATGCAGACCGCCGCCGCGCCCCATTTTCCATCCGAAAGAACCAGACGCGCCGCTCCCAGCGCGCCGGATTCGCGGCAGACTTCCACGCTGGCGTTCCGCGCCTCGCCGAGGCGGTCTCGGAAAAGCGCGACATATTCAGGGTAGTTGACAAACAGCCCTCCGAAGAGCCGGATCGGCAGCCGTTCCGCCCGGAGCTTCCTGCCGACTGCTGTTGCGTAGTCCGCGAGGATCTCCGCTCCGGCGCGCACGATCGATTCCATTTCCGCATCGCCCTCGCGCGCTGCGTCGAAGACCACCGGCGCCAGTCTGGCGACTGACATCTTGTCGGCCTGCGAGACCCAATCGACCAATTCATCGGGTCGGTTGAGCCCGAGCATTCGGAGTATGCGATGTGCAAACGGCGGCGCTTCATCGTCCAAGTCGCAATGAGTCAACGCGCATCGCAGCGCCTGCATGCCAATATGGTAGCCGCCGCCGCGATCGCCCAAAAGCTGCCCCCAGCCGCCTGCCTTCTCAATGCGCCGGTCGCTTCGGCCATGCACGACAGCTCCGGTCCCCGCGATGGCTATCATACCGTCCCCCCCTCCAAACGCCGTGGTCATCGCCGATTCACGGTCGCTCCCGCAGACGATTCTTGCCCCCGGCCACACGGACTCGACGATTCTTCTCAGTCGTTTGTGATCGGCGGCGCTGGCGCAACCCGCCAGGAATGCGCCGACATGCGTTGCCTCGCTGTCGAGGACCGAAAGCAAATCGCGAAGCCCCTCGTCGTCTATGAGCTTGAGATTTGCAGCCGACAAAACCCCGGCCCGGATGATCCGTAGAGTTCCATCGGCGCCAGCCTCCGCGAGCAGCCACTCCGTTTTTGTCCCGCCGCCTTCGACGCCAAGGACTCTCGCGCCCGCTGAAGGTTCTGAGGAGACTGCTGATCGACCGAGCCGGTCTTCCATCAGTTTGGATTCGCGGGCCGGGTTGCTTTCTTTCGATCGAATGCCCGCCGAAACGCATCGATGCAACGCTGCAATACCTCGGCCTTTTCTCCGCTCGCGTCGATCCGAACGATCCACGGGCGTGTGATGCCGAGAAAGATCGCTCGCGCGTCGCCCAGAGCCGATTCGCGCTCGAACTCATTCGGAATATCTCCTCGGATCCGCACACGCGAGAGGCCTGCTGCCGGCGGGACATCCAGCAAAAGCGCGAGATCTGGCTCCGGCGCGAATAGCTCATTTTCTCGGAGGATGGCTTCGCTGTCTGCTCCCCGCGCCCCTTGATAGGCAGCGGTCGAGAGGTAATACCGGTCGAGAATCACGACAATTCCTTCATCCATATAAGGCGTAATAAGCCTTGTAACATGCTCACGCCGATCCAGTAAGAACAGGTGCAGTTCTTCTTGAAGTGACAACCTCCCGGTTGCTCCACTCTCGCGGAGCTTGCGTCCGTATTGACTGTCCGTCGGTTCACGGCTGGTCACGTGCGCGATCCCCTCGGCAGCGCAATAGGCAGCGAGACTTTTGCAAATACCCGATTTCCCCGCGCCGTCAATCCCTTCGATCACCACCAGAAAGCCTCCAGCCGGACGCTCCATGACTATGCGTCCTCCGGCAGGGGCTTGCCCTTCGTTTCCGGGGCGAAAGGAAGCACCAGAAGCCCGAGCAAAAAGATGCAGCTCATCCAGGAGCAGGCATTGCGAAAGGCCATCAATTTCGCCTCCGGCGTGGCAGCTCCATGCGCAAACCATGTCGTGAGACGACCCATAAAAAATGGCCCCGCCGCCGCCACGAAGCGGCCGACATTGTAGCAAAAGCTGACTCCCGTGCTTCGGAGGTGAATCGGGAAAAGCTCCGGAAGATAAATCGCGAAGCCGCCAAACGGCGCAAGCTGGCAAAAACCCATGATTGGAATCATCCAGAAGATCTGTGACCGGCGATCGAGAAATTGAAAAGTAAGAATCGTTGCGACCATGGCGGCGAGAAAGGCGCCTGCGAATGCGGGCTTTCGTCCGAAGCGCGCGGCCATCTTTGTGAAAAAGAGGACGCCGCCAGCCGCTCCGATGTTCTGCACCACCATGGCAATGCCGGTCCAGATGTCGCGATCAGCAGGCTGCCGCGCGAGTGGGACGCCTTCTTCGCGCAAGGCGCGCCCAATGACGTCGCGGATAAGCTCCGGCGAGAAAAAGCCGATCCCCCAAAGTCCGATGACTGCCGAGATGCAGAGCGTGACGCCGATAAAGGCCCGGCCTCTCCAGCGCGGATCGCCAAGGAGTTCCGCATAGGAGCCGAATTTCACGGAGTTCCCCGATCGATTGCGCGCGGTTTGCCATTTCACCGGCTCTCGCAGGCGCATTTGCGCGACGACGCTTAGCAGGGCGGGAAGGGCGCCAATCGCGAAAAGGATGCGCCACGTGTTGCCGGGCTGGAAGCGCCCAAGCTCAGCATTCCCGGCAACGATCGCCAGCAAACCGGCGCCCACATTGCCCACACCGGACAGCGCCTGAAGCCATCCGAGTGCATGCGGGCGCGCCTGGTCGGAAAGAGTGTCCGCCACGAGCGCCACGGCGAGTCCGAAGACTCCTCCGACTCCAAGCCCGGTGATAAGGCGGTAAATGGCGAATTCGGCGAAGTTGTGGGAAAACGCGGTCAATCCGGTGCAGAACGAATACACGAAGACGGCCGCGGCCAGCATGCGCGCTCGTCCATAGCGATCGCCGAGCGATCCAAAAATAAGCCCGCCGAGCGCCCACCCCGCTACGAAGATGGCGGTCGCCAGTGTTCCAAACTCGACCGGATCCTGGCCTGCGGCGAGCAGGGACTTCATCGCCGACCCGCGTGCGATAACGAATATCTGCTGATCGAAACAATCAAATAGCCAAGCAAGCGATGCCATCGCGAACACAAACCATTGGGCGCGATTGAGCGTTCGATACCAGGGTGGCAATGCGTTCGGCGTCATGGCGAAACGCTTTATCAGGCGGGAACAACCGTCTTGCGAAGGTGCTCGATGCTTTCAGCCGCGATGCGCTCAGGCCCTTCGGCAAAGTCGAAGACCTCGACCGAAACGATTCCGTCGTACCCGCTTGCGCGCAGAGCCGCTCCGATCGGTGCGTAGTCCATATCGCCAAATCCCGGACCTTTTAGATTCGGATCGTTGGCGTGGAAATAGGCAAACCTTCCAGCATGCTCCGCAATGATTTGTGCGACAGGCTTGCCCTCCGTGCTCATCGCCTTCACATCCAGAATGATGGATATCGCAGGGGTGCCGAATTCCGCCGCGAACCCGGCGGCTTCTTGTGCGGTGTTGATGAAATTCGTCTCCGCCGGTCCGAGCGGTTCGATGCAGATGACTATTCCACGATCTTCGGCGCGCCGCACGGATTCTTGCAACGCCTCGCGGGCAAACGCGCGCCCCATTTCCATGCTTATTTCAGGCGCCAGATCGCGTTGTTTAGGAGAACCGAGGATGATGCGGGTTCCTCCGAGATCCCCGCAACAATTGACAATTTCGACAAGGTATTCCGCTGTCCTCCGGCGCACCTCCCGGTCCGCCGAAGTGAGATGAAATCCAGCCGTCTTCGCGAGTATCCAGTGCAAGCCGGCGATCTCGATGCCGACGCGAGCGGCCGTCTCCCGGATTTCCACACGGCGACTGAAAGCGATGTCCGTGACACGCGGCGCTATGGTAAAGGGGGCAATCTCCACGCAATCGTAACCGAGCCCGGCCGCGAAAGAGAAAATGCGCTCCAATTCCCAGCCATCAAAGATCTCATTGCAGATGCCAAGTTTCATGGAACTCAAGACTGTGCCTGCGCTTTCCATCCAAAGCACCATTATTTTACGTCGAAAAATCTCGCGGTTGGTGTGGGTAGCCGCCGCGCTCCTTACGTCCGCTTGCCATTCGCAAGGGAGGTTGCATGCAATCGAACGCGGGGAAAGCTACACTGGCCTGGCGGATTCCACGGTTCTGATCATTCGCCATGCGGAAAAGCCGGAAGAAGGAAGCGGTCTCGCGCTCGAAGGTGAGCGTCGCGCGAAAGCGTACGTCCGATACTTTTCCAACCTGAAACTGGAAGGGCACCCGATGCTTCCCGACTGTTTGGTGGCATCGGCCGATGGGCCGGAAAGCAGGCGGCCGAGATTGACCCTAAAGCCGCTGGCGAAAGCGCTCGCGCTGACGATCGATTACCGCCACGCGGCGCGGGATGTCGCGGCGCTGACCGATGAGTTGAAGAAAGCGCCCCACGGCAAGTGCATCCTGATCTGCTGGCACCATGGCGAAATCGACCGGCTTGTAGAGCTGCTCGGCGCGGACCCCGGCACGCTGCTTCCCCGCGGCCGATGGCCCGACGAACTGTACGATTGGCTCCTCGTGCTCTCTTACGATCACGACGGCCGGTTGCGGGATGCTCGCCGCCTCTGCGAAGCGCTCATGCCTGGAGACAGCGCAAATTGACTGCGCGCTACACGGATTCGACCCAGTGACCGTCCGACCAGACCATCTCTCCTGGATCAAGTGACAACGGTCCCACGGTACACTCGCGCCCCTCATCGTCTTCAACGACGAAAGAGTTGTCATTCGCCCGCAGGACGGTGACTTCGATTCCCTCTCTCAACCCACGAGGCAGAAGATACGGGAAGAGATTGCGCGTGCGAACGCGAGAGCCAGGCTGGATAGGCGGAACCATGCTTGATGCAGGCATAAGATCGAGGTACTGCCCGAAGATTCGTATGAACTTGCGCCCTTGCGTGTTCCAGTAAGCATCTATTTTAAGCCCTCGGCGATTGTAAATACATCCGCTGGGATGGGGCCCCGGGTGCTACGGCTTGCGGCAGTCAGGCATCCGGCGCGCCTTGTCCGCCCTCAATGAACTCGTCCCGCCGCATCCGGGGGAGCACCACTTCAAAGCAACTGCCGCGTCCAAGCTGCGACCGCACTTCGATTCGCCCGCCAAGTGTCTTGACTAGCTGTTTGGTTATCGCCAGGCCAAGCCCGATCCCCGGCTGGTGCGCGGTGCGCTTCACCCGGTAGAATTCCGAAAACACCTGGTCCGCCTCTTCCTGCGTCATCCCCGCGCCGCTATCCTCGACCATGATGACGAAGTAGGCGTCGTCCAACGCGCGGAATTCAAGCCGGATCCATCCATGCTCCGTGTATTTAATCGCATTGGATAATAAGTTGCAGGCCACCTGCCGGATCTTCAGCTCGTCGCTTTCCACAAAGGTCAGCCGCGGATCGATCACCCCTTGCAGCGCCAGCGCTTTGGCTTGCGCCGACGGCTGGTAGGTGGCCACGATTTCCTGCACGAGCGCTGCTGGATTGAACCGCACGGCTGGGCTGGTCTTCTTCTCGGCGATTAGGGCCGAGACGTCGAGCAATTGATCGAGGAGCTCGCGCATGTATCGCACGTTGCGCAGCACGATCTCCACCATTTGATCGCGTACGGTTTCGTCTGTCTCCTCCGGCACGCTCTGCGCCGCCATGTTTACGGCATTCAATACATTGCGCACTTCGTGCGAGACCGTGCGCAGCAGCCGCAACCGCGCCTCGCTTTCGTCGCCGACTTCGCGCGCATGCTGCCGCAACCGCGCCTCCTGGTCCCCGACAAATTGCTTCACGGAGCAGGAGTTTAGTTCGTCGAGCAGGAGATGGAGCTGGTCGAATGCAACCGCTCGCGCTTCGGCGGAGAAAGTCGGTTCGTTTAGCTCGAAGGCAAAAATGTGCCGGACGATGACGGCGCGCAATTGCGACAGCTCTCGCAAAAGCTCTGGAAGCTCGAACCCCTGCTCCCAACGGCAGGAGCCGTGTATTTTCGCCACGGTGCTCGCCGTCTCCTCGGCTCGTACGGTCGCGTGCCCGGCAATCAACTCCGCCAATTCTTCCAGCAGCGCGGGGACATGGTCCTCGATCTGCCGCTTGGTAAGTCGATCCGATGCCGGGATCTTTTCGTCCGCAACCACCCGTTGCAACCATTCTTCCACGATCACCTTTTGATGCTTGCACAGCGAATCGGCTAGTTTGCCGAGAATCTCGTAAGTGACAGGGTCGGGGCGCACGATCGCAACCGATAGCCGGGCCCGGCGCTTTTTCCAGAACGAACCGCATTCTTTGGCACAATGCGCCGTTCGGTCTTCAGGACCGGCCCGGAGTCGGCGCTTCCCGCAGGGGCGGCGCGCCGTCCGATTGCCAGTTGCGTCCTTTCCGGGTTCTGCGCGCTCGCGACTTTCTCATTTCTCCACTTGGCTTTTCCGCAGCTTCCATCTCGAATGCCGGATGGATATTGCCATCATCGGCGGAGGCCCGGCGGGATTGAGCGCGGCGGAAGCCGCCGCGGTGGCCGGGGCGTCTGTCACCGTTTTCGATTCGAAACCCTCCTGCGGCAGAAAACTGCTGGTCGCAGGGAAGGGGGGGCTTAACTTGACGAAGATCGAGCCATCCGAGGTCTTTGCGACACGCTACACGGGGGGCAGCCAGCCATCGGGAATGTGGGAGTCGCTCATCCGAGGATTCGATCACGCCGCTTTCAAGCAGTGGGCCGCCACGCTCGGGATCGAGACGTTTACGGCTTCGACCGGGCGCGTCTATCCGCGCGGACTGAAAGCGGCGCCGCTCCTCAGGCGGTGGCTGAGCCGGCTCCGGGAGTCCGGCGTCTGCTTCAAAATGCGCCGCCGCCTGGTTGAGATCCAAATACGCGCGAGCGGCTTTGACCTCACCTTCGAGGCAGATGGACGGGAAACCCGAGAGCACGCGCATTGTGTCGTTCTGGGGATGGGCGGCGGGTCTTGGCCCGAGACAGGATCCGACGGTGGCTGGGTCGATGCGTTGCGGCGAGCCGGTATCGAAATCGCGCGGCTCGCGCCTGCAAATTGCGGATGGGAGATCGCCTGGCCTCCTGCCTTCCTGGCGGCGTGCGAAGGCAAGCCGCTCAAGAATATCGTCGTCTCGACCGGCGGTCTTGCCGTGCCGGGCGAACTGCTGATTTCGAGTTACGGATTGGAAGGAGGCGCCATTTACAGGCTCGGCGCGCTCCTTCGAGAGCAGGCGCGCCCCTCGATCGCGATCGACTTGAAGCCGCATTCGACCGCCGAGCAGCTTGTCGCAAAGCTCCCAGTGGCACGATCCGATCTGCTCTCGGAGGCGCGCAGCAGTTGGCGCTTAAGCGATGCCGCCTTCGCGCTGCTCAGTCTGTGCGTGGGTGGCGCCCCGGCCTCTGCTGACGCCATGGCTCGTTTCTGTAAGAACTGTCAGCTCCAACTTTCTGACCCGCGCCCGCTCCGTGAGGCGATCTCATCCGCCGGCGGCGTCGTATGGAGTCAGTTGGATGAGAATCTCATGTTCAAAGCGATCCCCGGATTGTTTGCCGCTGGTGAAATGATCGACTGGGAAGCGCCCACTGGGGGATATCTCATTCACGGTTGCATTGCGATGGGGCGGCGCGCGGGAGCAGCGGCCGCAAATTGGATCAGCAGCGTCGGGGAAACACGCGCCGAGGATACCGCTGCCGAATAGCTGAGTTGCGAAAAGGAGGAAAGCCAATGGAAACTCAATGCGAAGCTCCCTTGCGAGGCGCTGAAGTCGTCGAAGGGGGCGTGCTCTATGGAGTCTGGGCGCCCGTTTGCCGCGCCATGGAGGTCGAGGTCTGTGCTGAAAGTGGCGCGCGGCGCGCGATTTCCCTGGAGCTGTGCGGCGGTGGCTGGTTCCGCGGAGTCGATGCAGCAGGCAGGGCGGGGGATCGTTACAAGTTTCGTTTGAATAGCCAGCAGAGCTTCCCAGACCCCGCTTCGCGATGGCAGCCAGAGGGTGTCCATGGACCGTCCATGGTAATCGATCCTTCCTCATACCATTGGACGGATGGCAACTGGCGGCCCGCTGCGTTCCGCGATCTTGTTATCTATGAATTGCACATCGGCGCTTTCACGCCCGCGGGCACTTTCCGCGGAGCGATCGAGAAACTCCCGTATCTCCGCGATCTGGGAGTCACGGCGATTGAGATCATGCCGATTTGCGAATTTCCAGGCGGGCGCAACTGGGGATATGACGGAGTCTTTCTCTTCGCGCCTTCCCGGGCTTATGGCCATCCCGACGACTTGCGCGCACTCGTGAACGCGGCGCACGCGTGCGGGCTTACTGTGATCCTCGATGTGGTGTACAATCACTTTGGACCAGATGGCAACTATCTCGGATGTTATATAGGAAATTACCTGGATGAATCGAAGAAAACTCCGTGGGGCGGGGCGATTCGGTATGGTGACCCGGAGTTTCTGCCACTCCGCACACTGGTGCTGTCCAATCCGGTCCATTGGATGCGCGAGTACCATGTCGATGGTTTCCGGCTGGACGCCACCCACGCCATCGCGGATGCGTCGCCCCGTCATCTATTGACTGAACTGACTGCCGCGATTCATGCCAATGGCGGCTTTGCAATTGCCGAAGATTCGCGCAACGATTCCCGCCTCCTGCTGTCCGAAGCGGAAGGCGGCTTCGGCTTCGACGGTGTCTGGGCCGACGATTTCCATCACACCGTGCGCGTTTCCAATACGCATGAAAGCGATTCGTATCTCGGCGATTTTAGCGGCTCCCTTGGGGAAGTGCTTGATACCATGCGGCACGGCTGGCTTTACCGGGGCCAGCACTCCCGCGGAAAAGGCGCGCGGCGCGGCAGCGAGTGCCGCCACATTCCGCCCGAGCGATTCGTTCACTGCATATCCAACCACGACCAGATCGGCAATCGCGCGATGGGCGACAGGCTGAGCGACAGCATCTCGCCGGAGGCCTATCGCGCGGCCCTCGCGCTGGTGTGTCTCTCGCCGTACACGCCCTTGCTATTTATGGGCCAGGAATGGATGGCGTCCACGCCGTTTCTTTTCTTCACCGATCACAATCCCGAGCTCGGCAGGCTCGTAACACAGGGACGGCGGGAGGAATTTAAGGAATTTGCAAGCTTCCGGCTCAATGCCAGCGTGGATCAAATTCCCGACCCGCAGAGTCAAGAAACATTCATTAAATCAAAAGTTTGCTGGGACGAGAAGGAAGGCGGCGAAAAAAAAGGCGCCATGGAGCTTGTAAAAGAGTGCCTCGGCCTCAGGCGCGCCGACTCGGCTTTTCGTCCTCGCGACCGCGATGCCATGCAAGTCGCCGAACTTGCAATCGGCATCGGCGCATTGCGTCTTTCCAGCGAGCGCTCCGACTGGCTTCTGCTCTTCAATCTCGCTGGAAAGCATGACGGATCTGCCCGGGGCGAACCGATGGTTGCCTTGCCTGCCGGTTATCGATGGAACTTTCTCTTCTCGTCCAACGGAAGCCGTTTTGGCGGCGCCGGTCCCGCCCTTGTGAATCTCGCGACAGGCGCAGTTTGCTTCGATGCTCCAGAGTTGGTTGTTCTCCGCGCAGTCGGCTGTTGACAATTTCTGCCGCCGCTATCTCTCCCTATTAAGCCAGGTGCAATTGCGCTTTCACAATCAGTGTGAGCGCCTTGAGCGTAAGCTCGCAGAGCAGGAATGGCTTGCCGACAAACTCGTTCCCGCCGCACAGACTCGAGTGCGTGCGGTTTTCAGAACTCGCCAGTCCCGTCAGAAAGATAATGGGTGTCGTCGCGTGGAGCGTCAGTTGCCGGATCTCGGTGCATAACTCGAAGCCGTCCATCCCCGGCAGGCTTACATCCAGAATAATCAAATCGCACGGCGTCTCGGCCAATTCGCAGAGCGCCTTCACCGGTTCTTCCGACGCCAAGGTTTGCATGGATGCCGTCTCCATGGCCATGCGGATGCAATCGGAATTCTCGAGATCGTCCTCCACCACATAGACGCGTGAAGTGGCTGGATCCTTTGCCTTCCGCAGATCCTTTACCTTGAGAAGCGTCGTGAGGAACTCGACGGTTTGCCCGATCGTCCGGAGCACCGGTGGAGCGACGTGCTCGGGATAGCGGTACAGCTCCTGCGACAGACCTGAAAAGGCCGCGCTGAGGCGATGCAGCGCTGGAAGGCCCGCCGCCCCCGCAGCTTCGGAAAAGGCGTGCGCCTGGCAGTGCAGTTCATTCAGATGGCTTACATCCGCGGGGTTCTTTAAAAAGGCTTGGTAGCATCGGCGCATGCCACGCACGACTTCCTGCATCTCAGTCGCGCCGAAGGATTCGGCGGGTATGGGCGCCGGCTCAGCCGTGAGCACCACGGCCTGCGGCGTGTATTGCCCCGTTTGCTTGGCTTGGATCCGCAACTCGCCAATGCTGGCGCTGAGTTGTTTAATTTGCTGTTGAGCCTCCCGGAGTTGCGCTGCCAGGTCGATCGTCTCGGTCCGCTGCTGTTCGAGCCGGTCGGCCAGTTCGCGCTTCTCGGCCTCGCGGGCCTCAAGCAGTCTCGCCATCTCGGATATATTGCCATTCCCAGCGGCGGCGCCGCCTTCGCCTGCTTCTTCGAACTGTTTTAACTGCGCCATGAGCGCTTCGATTTGCGCTTCCATGCCGATCGCATTCTCATCGCTTTGATGCCGGGCGATGTCGCGTTCGCGGATGATCTTGTCGATTTGCTTTTGAGCCGCCGCCAGCGCCGTCGCCGATTCTTCCCGCATCCGCTGCGCCACTTCCCGCTCGTACGAAAGCGAAACGACGGAAGCCTGCATCTGCGAAAGAGCGGTAGTCCCCTGATCGGCAGTCCGTTGCAGGTTCTCGATCTTCTCCGCCCGATCCTGAAGTTGGTTGCGGAGATCGATGACTTCCCGGCTGAGGACCTGCACGCGCAGCTCTTCCGTCGAGCATTCATGCTGCAGTGCACTGATCTCACCCTTCAGGGTGGCGGTGAGGGCCGCTTGTTCCGCGGCGACCGGCCGCAGTGTCTCGATCTCTTTTGTCTGCCGTTCGATCTCGGCTGCGAGCGATTCCCGGTCGGTCGAGAGCGCTTCCACCTGATCGTGCAACTCCGCGAGGGCGCTGGTGTGTGCGCCGGCTGCCGAAAGCGCCGCGTCCCTAACCGTGGTGGCTTCCGAAAGCTCGGTTTCCAAGCCGGCCAGCCGGCTTGCCAAAGCTTCCGAGGATCGCGCGGCCTCATTCCGCTCTGCTTCCAGCGACTGCAGGCGCTCCTTGGCGGCAGGCAACTCTTCCGTCTGCCGTTGAAGCTGTTCCACCTGATACTCAAGTTCGGCGATGGTGTCTGCCGAGAGCTCGAGCTTTTGCGACGCCTGCATGCTCTGCGAAAGGGCCGAGTCCCGCGCCTGCCGGACCGCCAGCAACTGCCGCTGCGCATCGTTTTCCATCCGGCTCGCGTCGCGATACGCCTGGTTGAGTGTCTCGAGCTTCTTCAGCAGATCGTCGCGCTCCCGGGTGGCCGTGTCCCGCTGCCGCACCGTTTCGTCCTGCTGTCTTCGCAACTCCTGGCAAAGCCGTTCCGTCGAAGCGGTTCGCGATTGCGCTTCGGATGCCAGCCGCGCGTGCCGGTCCACCTCCTGCAAAGCGGCGTCCCGCTCTCGCAGGATCGAGGTGATCTCCACGAAATGCGCGCGGAGTTCCTCATTCTGTCGCCGGGCGATTTCGAGCTGTCTGGCGGATTCGTCGCGCTGCTCCTCTACCGTGCGGCACTGCGTGCGCGCATCGCGGGCGGATTGTTGCAGTTGTTCGATCAGCGTGCGGATCTCACGCGTTGGGTCGGTGTCATCGCTCAGCGCGTTGACTGGCAAATTGGTGATCGGCAGCGGCGTGGGCCGATCCATCGCCGTAGAATAGTCGATCTCGGTGAACTTGGGCTTGGGTTGAGACATGCGTTGAGCGCTGGAGGGGCGTTGCGCAGCGGAATGGTGAAGGAGCACGGAATGTGCCTCCAATTGAATTATGGATTTTATAATTCCGCCACGGTGTGCAACGGGTGTCTGAAAAGGTCGGCATCTGGGTTGCGCGTCGATCGACTCCTGCCAATCCGTCTCAAGATGGCGACTCGTTCTCAAACGAGAGAATCGGACCGCTCTCCGGTTCCTCCTTCCCGCGTGGCATGAACGCGGCTACAGGGAAGGGTCAACCACTCCTATGTGCGGCATCGCCGGATTTATCGATCGCAGCCTGCCAATCGCCGAGGCGCGCTCGCTCCTTGGGCGGATGCTTGCGCGTATCGTCCACCGCGGGCCGGATGGCGAGGGCGTCCATTTCGCGCCCGATCGGGGCGTTGCGGTGGGCATGCGGCGGCTGAGCATCATCGATGTGGACGGCGGCTCGCAGCCGATCTGGAACGAGGACCGAAGCATCGGCGTCGTTTTTAATGGGGAAATCTATAACTTCGTTGAATTGCGTGAGACTCTCGAAGCGAAGGGCCACTCCTTTCGGACCCACACCGATACGGAAGTGCTTGTCCATCTCTACGAGGAGCATGGCGAAGCGATGCTCTCAAGGCTGCGCGGGATGTTCGCGTTCGCGATCCTGGACTGCCGCAAGGACGCGCTCTTCCTGGCGCGAGACCATTTCGGACAGAAGCCGCTCTATTTTACGACCGCGGGAGAATGCTTCGCCTTTGCTTCGGAACTGAAGGCGCTTCTCGAATTGCCCTGGATGAGCCGGGAACTCGAGCCCGAAGCGTTTGCCGCCTATGCAAGCTGGCTCTCGCTGCCTCCTCCCAGAACGCACTTTAAAGGGGTCCGCAAGCTTCAAGCCGGTCATTGCCTCACGATCCCGCTCGGCGCCAGGGGGGATGGAAACCCGGCGCCTCGCAAATACTGGAGTTACGATCTCTCAAAGCCGCCTGAGTTGGAGAATCCCGAAGCCGCGATCGATCAGCTCGATGCCGCTTTGCGGGACTCGATAAAGCTGCATCTCCGCGCCGATGTTCCCGTGGGTGTCCTGCTGAGCAGCGGACTCGACAGCCGTATCGTGACCGCGTATGCCCACGGCATGCAGAGCGGCGGCATGCAGACGTTTACCATCGGCGTCGGAGGATCGGAGAGCGAAGCGGAAGACGCGGCTCAGACGGCGCGCGAGATCGGCTCGACGCATCGCACGCTGGAAATCGATGAGCGGGACTTTTCCGGGACGCTGGCCAAGGTCGCATGGCACCTCGACGAGCCTGTAGGCGATCCTGCGGCGTTTGCGGTGCTGAAAATATGCGAACTCGCCCGGGAGCATGTAAAGGTGCTTCTCTCGGGCGAGGGAGCGGATGAGTTGTTTGCCGGCTACGATGGGCGCTACGCGGGAATGCTTGATACGCTCTCGCGATCGGACCGGCTCCGGCGCCTGGCGCCCGTGCTCCCGCGCTTCGATGCCGGAGCGCATCCATCGCGATGGAACAGGCTTCGGGCGCGCGCTCATTCCACACCGGGCGAGGAAGCGATTGCCCTCCGGATCGAAGGCCTTCCAGGGGATATCCGCCATCCGCGGGGGCTGAGCGCGAGCCAGCTTCGCGCACTGCGACTCTGCGTCGGCTCGACCGCCCGGTCGCTCTATAGGCGGCAGCGCGACCGGCTCAGCGAACTGCTCACGCTCGATCTCGAGTGGCAGCTCCCCGAGTCACTGCTTCAGAAGGCCGATAAAATGAGCATGGCCGCGGCCATCGAATTGCGAACTCCGCTGCTCGATCTGCGGGTGGGCGAGGTGGCGGCGCGGATTCCGTCGCGGCTCAAATTGCCTCCGAGCGGACCCGGCAAGCTGATCCTCCGGCAGTGTCTGGCCCGGAAGCTGAACGAGCCGCTTTCCCGCCCGAAGCGCGGGTTTCCGGTCCCCCTCGCAGCCTGGTTTCGGGGGCCGCTTCGGGCTGAACTGGAGGAAACGCTTTGGTCCGGCAATGCGTCGTGGCGCGCGCATCTCGACCCTCATCTCGTGCGCGCCGCCTGGACGGACTTCCAAAGCGGGGCCTGGGATGGCAGCCGTGTCTTCTATGCGCTTTGGCTTTATGAAGTCTGGATCAAGCAGTTTGCGCTATGACACCGCCCCGCGTCACCATTGGCATCCCATGTTATAACAGCGCCCGGTGGGTGCGGAGCGCGATCGAGAGCGCGCTTGCGCAGAAGGGCGTCTCGAAAGAAGTGATCGTCGTGGACGACGGATCGCTCGACTCTTCAAGCATCGTCGCCGTCGCCTTCGGCGACAGCATCAAGCTGATTCGCACGGAGCATTGGGGCGCGACGCATGCCCGCAATTTGATACTCCAGCATGCCGAAGGAGAATGGGTGCAGTATCTGGATGCAGACGACTATCTCGAGCCTGACAAGGTCGCGCGGCAGTTGGAGGAGTGCGGCGATACAGCCGGGGCGGATGTGATATACAGCCCGGTCTGGGTCGAGACACTGAACGCCAGGACGGGAAAAGTGAAATCCCGCGAAAAGAGTTTCATCGCTCAAGGAACCGATCTCTGGGTCCAATGGTTCTCGTGGCAGCTTCCGCAGACCGGTGGTTGCCTCTGGCGACGGGAGGCGCTCGAATCCTTGCTCGGTTGGAAGAAGGACCAGCCGTGCTGCCAGGAGCACGAACTGTATCTTCGCGCGCTGGAGGCCGGGCAGCGCTTCGTCTTCACGCCCACACCGCATGCTGTCTATCGCATCTGGTCCGAAGCTACGCTTTGCCGGAAGGATCCCAGTCTGGTGGTGCGCGAGAAAACCCGGCTCATAGACGATGCGGCGGCCTGGCTGCGCGTGAATAAGAAATGGACAAAAGCTCACCGGCACGCGGCGGGGCGCGCCTGCTTTGAAATGGCGCGAACGCTTGCCAAGGAGAGCATCCGGAACGCCCGCGCTTATTATAAAGAGCGGAAACGGGCAAAGTTGATCCGCGCATCGGGGCCTGCTGCTCCACTCCTCTTCAAACTTTTCTATTATCCGGCTGGATTTACTGCCGCTGAATGGGTCGCGCGCGCATTGCGCACCCTCCATTTAGCGGGGAAAACCCCGTCTTCTCCACTCACCGTCCCGGCGCGAGAATCGTGACAATGGAACCTGCGACGGGAAATGAGGCCGGCCACCTGGCCTGCACGATGGTGATCGCCACTTATGAGCGGCCGGAAGACCTTGTCCGGATGCTGGAAAGCATTTCGCGCCAGGAGCGCAAGCCTGCGATGACCATCCTGATCGACGCGTCGAAAAGCGGAAGCACCCGCGCCGTTTTCGAGAACTTCGCGGCAAAGCTGCCCCTTAGGTACGAACGCGCCATCGTTCCGAGCGCCGCGGAACAGCGCAACCAGGGGGCTCTGCTCGTGCAAACCCCGTTGATCGCCTTTGCTGATGATGACGATGTCTTGATGCCCGACACCTGCGAGAAGCTATGCGCGGTATTCGACGACGATTCGCTCGGTCAAATTGGCGGGGTAGCGGGCCGGATCGCCGGCATGGAACGTCCTCCCCCGCGCGGCCCTCTCTGGTGGTATTACCGCCTCCAGGCGGGCTTTTCGCACCCTACCTACGGGGGAAAGCTTTTCGGTCCCGCCATAAACTGTTATCCAAGCTATACGGAGCCTTCCTCTGGCGATTTAATCGCAGCGGATTGGCTCAACTCAACATGCGTTGTGTATCGAACAGGTGTTTTTCTTCGCGAGAGATTCCCCTCCTTCCAAGGCTACAGCTTTATGGAAGACGTGCATCTTTCGGCGAGGATCGCGAAAACTCACAGGCTCTATTTCCACACGACCGCCCTTTTCGAGCATCACGACGCGCCGAGCACATGGAAGCGCGATTTCGGCGGAATGGCCAGGAGCCGGATTCGCAACCAGCGCATCGTCGCGCGCGACCTTCTAGGCCAGCACGGCGCTTCGTTCCAACTCAGGATGTTGCTTCATCGAATATTCGTCACAATCTATGTGCTCCGGCGGCGCGGCGCCGGAACGATCGCGGAATTGATGGGAACCTGGAGCGCGTAATCATGAAGATTCACGCCATCTGTCTTGCCCGAAATGAATGTGACGTCGTCGAGGATTGCCTCGTCGAGGCCTGCACGTGGGCGGATCGCATCTATGTCTATGATGGAGCAAGCTCCGATGGGACATGGGAGAAAGTGAAGGCATTGCAGAGCGAGAAGATCGTGCCATGGCGCAGCGACAATGCCGTCTTCCGCGAGGGTTTGCGCGCTGAGGTCTTCGAGGCGTTCCGCAAAGACTCGGCGGCTGGTGACTGGTGGTGCCAGCTAAACGCCGATGAATTCTACATCGAGAACCCTCGGGAGTTTTTAAGCGGGGTCCCACTGGGGCATCACATGGTCTGGGCGGTGAATTTGCAATACTATATCACCGAGCGCGATCTCGAAGCCGGCCCGTTCAGCGGATCGTTCTCGCGTGACCGGCAGCGATTGCGCTACTATAAAGCGGCCTGTGCCGAGCCGCGTTTCTTTAGATACCGTGAGCGGCTCCAGTGGGGCTTGAACGACGCGTGGCCCGCGCATGCAGGGGTGATTCATGGTCAAACAATGCACTTTCGGCATTACCCATATCGCAGCCCGGAGCAAATCCAGACACGGCTCGATGTGCGGCGTGACAGCCGGAAGCGGGGCTTCGAGGGATGGGATCACGCCAAGGAGGAGACCTGGCGGGAAAAGATTGTGCCGAGCGCGATGTTGCATTGCGAAGAGGAGGGGCGCCCCTTGATCGTCGAAGACGATGTGCGCCGCCAAGCGCGTGAGACGCCGGCGCGCCGGTTGACGAAGACCGCACTTCATACCCTCGGCATATGGCCGTAGATGTGCCGGGCGGATCCAGACCGCTTTCCTGCACCGTCTGCATCACGACTCACAATCGCCGCGATGACCTTGTCCGCACGCTGAATCGTTTACGCGAACTGCAGCCGCCACCCGACCAGATCGTTGTTGTTGCCGATGGCTGCTCCGATGAAACCGTCAGTCTGGTCGAAGAACAATATCCAGCGGTCGATTTGCTTGCTCATTCCGTGGCTTGTGGGTCGATCCCATCGCGCAATGAGATGGCGCGCCGGACCGATTGCGACATTATGTTAAGTTTGGACGACGATAGCTATCCAATCGAGCCAGGCTTCATAGCGGCGGTTCGCCGGCATTTTGAGGCAAATCCCACCCTTGCGATTCTCTCCTTCCCGCAGCGCACCGATGAATTTCCAGAGACACTGGCTCAAGCCAGCTTCGGCGCTCCCCGCTTCGTCGGCGCCTATGCCAATTCAGGCGCAGCGATTCGGCGGAGCGCATTTTTGGAGATGGGCGGGTACCCGGACTTCTTTTTTCACGCTTATGAGGAGCCGGATTTCGCTCTTCGATGCATCGCCGCCGGTTGGGAGGCGCGCTTCGAACCTAGTTTAACGATTCGGCACCATTTCACATCCGTGGGCCGGAATGAAGTGCGCACGCATCACCGGCATGCCAGGAACGAGCTATGGAGCGTTTGGATGCGCTGCCCTTGGCCGCAGCTTCCGGCCGTCGCCGTATTCCGGATCGTCCGGCAGGCCGGGTATGCTGCGAGTCGCGGCGCGGGCTGGCTGCTGCGTGAGCCCGTCTGGTGGCTCTCAGCCCTCAAAGGCGCACATCTATGCATCCTAAATCGCAAGCCGATCCGATGGCAAAGCTACCGCAAATGGATGCAACTCGTTAGACACCCGCAAAATATACCTAACTAACTAGGCGGATGGCTCGCGCCGGCGGAAAAGTGCGCTGATCCTAAAGCCGCTGCCCCACACGCGAGTGCAGACGGCGTCCAGGACGGCCAGTACGAGCAGCAGCGCGAGGAACCACGGCTGCACCTCGGAGAATCGCTGGCGCGGAGGCGCCTCGAAACTTGTCGCAAGGTTCAATCGTTCTTTTCCGCCCGTCATGGCGCAAAGCGCCTGCAACTCCGCGATCGGTTCGCGCCGAAACTGCCACTCGATGTTGCTCGCTGCCAGCAATGGGCCGAACGGCAGTGCGATCTTGCCGATTTGCACGGCGCCGCGAACGCTCTCCCCGGCGTGCAGCGGCGCTCGCGCGTGAAAGTGTCCCGGCGCGAGGCGTTCCCACGGCAGCGAACGCGGTTCCGGCCGGTCGCTGGACGAAAGAAAGGCGAGCGGCTCGTTCGCAGCGATTCGCTGTGGCCAGTCTGCGCCGTCATAGTAGAAATCCAGGCTCAGATCCGCGCCATCCATTCGCGATTCGATCCCCAATCCCGCCGGCACTTCGTCTCCAGAGAGCCAGCGGCAAAGCGTCGCGATGCAATCGCCGTATTGCGGCCACCGTCGCGTGGCTTCTGAAAAGTCGCCCGCGAGCGGGAATGACACCGCCGCCGTCCTGCCGAGCCCGCGCTGCCAAAAGGAGACGAGCGGCGAACCATACTCATCGCCGCTGAGCGCAGCGGCGGTCGCCCCCGGCTTCAGGTACGATAGGTTGTATCCATCCACTTTGGGCAGCCACGGCATTCGGGCGGCTGCAATCTCCAGCCAGCCCGGGGTGCTTTTCAATTCCGTGGCTTCGGTTATAAAAGCCGATCGCGCGATTGCAACCGTCTCCTCCGCAAACAGCGCCGGTAATTCGGTGATCTTTTCATCGAACATAATCCGGCCATTGCCTCGGGCGGCGATGTCTTTCAAGAGATCGGAGTCGCTGTCATGCTCCGTTCCCATTCCGATGACGCTTACGGTAATTCCATCGTCCGTAATCTTCTTTAGCAAGCTTTTGTAGTCTTCCGGATTTTCCGAGTCGCACGCATCGGCGAAGAGGATGATGTGCCGCTGCCCGACGTCCACATCGCGGAGCTCTTTCCATGCGGCTTCCAAGGCGACATGGATATAAATGCCGCCGCCTTCCGAGCGGATGCGCCTCACTTTGTCTTCGATCTCGTCCCGGTGCGGCCCGACTTCCGTCATGGGTACGAACCGATGCGGGGCCGTATCGACCGCGATGACGGAGAGCATGTCGGAATCGCTTAGGAGACTCGCCGTGCGCGCGGCGCCTTCGTCTGCGAGCTGCATCTTTTCCACGGTTTTTCCGCCCTCGGAGACTGTCATGGCCATGCTCCCTGAGCGATCCATCACGATCACCATCGCCACCCGCAGCTTGCGATGCTCCTTGCGCAACTCCATCGAGACAGGAAGCAGCGGATCGATCGCCGACGAAAAGTACCCCCCCGAACCGAAGGAGAATTTGCCGCCGCACATGAGCAATCCGCCACCCTGTCCACGCACATGAAAATCGAGCCCGTGAATGAAATCGTCTGGCAGTTTGTGAGCTGGCACATTGTTAAGAATCACCAGCCGGCAGCCGGATAGTGAGCCCGCCCGGAGTTCGGACGGGTCTGTGACCTGGCGCACTTGAAATCCGTGCGCCGTTAATACATCGGCGACCGGATCCTGCTCGTACGCCGTTACCAGGAGCACCCCGGCGCGCCCGGCGACTTCCACCCAAGCCTCGCCTGCATTATTCTCCGGGTGCGCATCGTCTTGCGGAAGGATGCGCACTCCGTAGCGGTGCGACCCGGCCCCGTGCAGTCGATCCGAAAATCGGACACGCCCTTCACCGCCGGAAACCCTCACTCCGATCTGCCCGATTTTCACACCGTCCCGCATAATGTCGCACGGAAACTCGGCATCCTTCCCGCCCACGATGCGCGCCATGAGCATAAAGGCCTCGTCTGCCTGCACACGCGCCGGCGCATCGACCGTATCGACCCGGTAATCAACGCTGGAAGGCTGGTAAAGCAGACGGTAATCGAGAGGCGCACCGCTGCGGACGAGCGGCTCGATGATCGGCGCGAGCGGCTCCGTGGCGTAGCCGTCTGTCAGCAAGAGGATCCGAGCCAAACGATCGTGCGCAAGCTGGCCGAGCGTGAACTGGAGTGCGAGGGCCGTGCGCGTCTCCTCCACATCGTGCACCGTGATCTCGCCCTGCCCGCGCACCGTCGGCGTTGCGGCGAAATCCACAAAATGAAGCTGGTCCCCCGGCTTTTGCGAGCGGTGCAGGATTGCCTCCCACTCGGGCAGTGTTCGCGACATTTCGGCTGCCGCCGATGCGGAGCGGTCCGCGAGAACCCAGAGATCGATTCCGTCCGATGCGCGCCGGATCGCCGGTTTGGCGAGCGCCAGCACCAGGAGAAGCAGGCACACGCCGCGCAACGGCTTGAGAAATCCGAGTCGCGGAAAGAGCCACGCAGCAACCCCGAGAGCCGGCAGGAGGAGGAGCCATTCTGGAGCGAGCAGATTCACAGGATGAGAAGGTGCGGCATGCGCGGGAGACTCTGGCTTACTTGGCTTGAGACCACCAGCTTCCGGCGAGCGCGGCGCCGAGCAGCGCCAGCCAGAGCGGGGCCAGCGCATCGCCCGCCGTATTTTCCCGCTGGATCACCACTGGCGGGATGGACTGCGTGGAAACCGAGTTGGCGAGCCGGAAATCGCTCTCGCGCGGATCGCCGAAATGCGTCGATCCCGCGAGCACTTCCCGGCCAAATTGGCGTACCTGAAAAAAGCCCGGATTGATCGGAGCGCGAAAGACGCCTCCCATCGCAGTCGCCGGTTTCGCGGAAGAATCGGAAACGAGTTCGCACTTTTCTGGGAATGAAGGGAGGACTTGGTTTGTCTCGAAGTTATCGGAAAAATGGGTGGTCTTCGAGCGTTGGGCCTGCTCGTAGAACCGGGTTGCCATAATGACAAATGCCGGGAGCCGTGGCGCGTTCGAATGCTCGAAATCGAAGTTGAAGCGCAGTTCCATCGAGGAGGCCCGGGTGCGGATGAGGATCAACGGGTCGGCTCCTTGCCAGACCAGGATGTGATCCGACGGCGCGCGCGCGGACTTCCCGGGGCCGGAGCTGAGCAGTCCTTCCCACACGATTCCATCCGTCAGCGGATCCTTCTCGGCGACGATGCCGCCGGTAATTGCTGGAAGGTCGGGCGAACCCGCCTGCCCGAGCACGATCGCCATTGCGGCGTGCGGAGCGGATGCCTCTGCGGCGGGAATCACCGCAAGATCCGCCTGAGCTGCGTCCAGAGTGAGTTCCGCCCCTGGGATGGCTGCGGCAATCTTCTGGAAAAAGTGGGCAATCGGTTCCGGCGCGTGAACGAAAATCGTGAGCTTCTTTGGCTCTGGGGCAATGAGCGGCAGTGTGTCGTCCAAAGTAAATCGATCGGGTGAAAGGTGTATCGTGACCTTCTTTTCGCCGGGAGGAAAAGGTCCCGGAAGCGTTGCAATCTCACCTGGGGCGAGCACGATCTTTTGCGGCTGGCTGCGGAGACTGGGAGTCTCCATCCACCACTCCCGCTCCTGAGGCGTGGCGCCCGAGTTTTTGGCCAGCGCCTCCCAATGTGCGCCCTCTGAGTCAGCCCATGTCCGCGCGCCGGCGAAGCCGCAATTCTCGATCGGTTCTCCGTACGCGAGCAGCGCTATGCCAGCCGGGAGCACTTCCGGCTGGCGGTCGCTCACGAAAAAGAGAGAGCCGCCCGCGCGCAATTGAAGTTGCGCCGCGGTGAAAGCACGGGCCGGATCGTGATACGGGAGCAGGGGATGCCACGCATCGAGAGAGGCGATCGCCGCCTGCAGATCGGCGCCACGATAGAGCGGCGCCTCCGGGTTGCCGGAGCCAAGCACCATCCATTCTGTGTGCGCTGCGCCGCGCGATAGGGTGTCGAGGGCGCCCGGCAACTCGCTCACGATCCGTGGCCGAAAGGCCGACATGGACGCCGTATCGTCGAGTATCACCGCTATGCGCTGCGACGAATCGCGGCGCAGCCAGCGCGGCTGCGCGAGAAGCCACGTGCAGACCAGAGCGATGAGCAGTTGCAGCCAGAGCGCGGCGGAGTGCTGGAGCATATGCATGGTCCGGCCTCGCGGAGTGAGCGGCGCGAGCCGCTTCAGCAAAAAGAGCGTGCTGACGGCGATCCGGCGCGACTTCTCCCGAAGCATATGGATCGCGACGATTGCTGGTACGGCGATCAGGCCGAGAAATCCGAATGGATTTGCGTAGTATGCCGGGAGCAAAGCGGGGACAAACGGGTTGATCGCGGCGCTCATGACGCCTGCGGTTTGCCGAAGGTACTCAACCCTTTGCGCGCGGCGAGGGAATTGATGGATCCTTCAAGCCGGGCGCGTGCACGCCACTACTTCTCGTCTTTCATCGCGACGCAGAGAGAGAATTGGGTGCTGCGCCAGCCATTCTCGACGCGGTAGAGCACTCGATTCAGCCCCTTCTTGAAGTGTACTTTCCGAAATCCTTCGTCGATGTTCCATCCCTTCAACTGATCGCCGCTTTTCCAGACGAGCATCCCCTCGATCCAGACCTTCGAGTAATCGTCCGAGCCGACAGCGATCCACCGATCGGACGCCTCCTCAAACCAAAGCTCGGTGTACGCGTAGTAGATCTGGTACTCCTCGTCATCCGGCGGCCAGATTTCGGCGTGCGCCGACTGCACAAACTGCCAGCGGATCTTTTTGTTATTCTTTCCGATGTAGCTCGCATCCAGATCGATGACGGATTCTGGCGGGAACTTCTCCTCGATGTTGCGCCGGTTCGGATTGGGAAACGGGCCGAGAATCCACCAACTGTCCACGAACATCCAGTCCGAGTAGACGCCGTCCTGGAGCACTTTGCGTCCAGGGATGGCCGGGAGCGTGTGACCGTTTACGGGCTTCAGAGTCGGTGGACCGGAGCCGCCGTGAGGCTGTCCAGCGACCCCCTTGCCGGACCCTTCCCCCTCGTGAGCCATCGCGGCGAGTGCCGAAAGAATTTGCGCCGCAAGCTCCTGGTCGCCATTGAGGGTCGCCAGTGGCAGCAGTCCCGCCAGCGCGGCCCGCATCGCCCCCCGCGACGCGTCTTCCTGCCCCTTTCCATGATCGAGAGCGCGCATGAGCCCGGATAAGTCTTTGGCCTGCTGGCCGTAATCCTGCGCCGCTTCCCGCTCGAGCTCCGCATTTTGCGCGGCTTCCGCCTTGATGGAATCGAGCGTGACCGCTGATTCCTGCTCGCCCTTCGCTTCGCGCACGAGGTCGCGAGCCAGCGAGACCATCGAGTCGATCTCCTGGACAACGCCCCGCACGGCTTGCGCATGCTCCCGCGCCTCCTCCGGTGTCGAGATTTTCTTCGCAAGCAGCTCCTTGTTCACCGCGTTGCGCAGAGGCTGGACCACATCCGTCGTGCGCCTTGCTTCATCCAGAGGGATATGGCGGAGCGCCGCGGTCTCTGCCGCTCGCAGTTCACGGAAAATTTCGGCGGCGTTCTTTTCGGACGCAGCGGCCGTATCGTAGAGCTTTGCGAGACTCTCCTTTTGCACGTTTTCAAGCGGGAGGACGTGGGTTTCGGCGACCGCCTGCTTCACGGCGTCGTTCGAGGAAGGGTCGGAGGCGCCGGCTTGCGCGGTGGCGGCCGCTGCCACGGCTTCGGCCTTCGTTTGTAGTTCGAGCGCTTTTGCTTGTGCGGAGTCCGCAGCCCCTTGGGCGGCATTCGCGGCAAGCTGCTTCTGGGCGGCTTCCGCACGGCCCGCGGCCTCCTCCTTTTGCTTCTGTTCGAGGTCATTCTTGGCGGAGGCAAGCGCGTTGCGTTCGCTTTCCATTTGCCGCTTGGCTTCATCGTTGGCTTTCCGGGTGCCATCCACTTCAGTTGCCGCGGCCTGGCTCGACTTTTCGGCGGCAGCGGCAGCGGGTTTGTCGTCGCCAGCTTGCGCAGCGGCGAGCGCCTGCTTTTCGGTTGCGGCCTTCGATTCGGCGGCGGCCAGCGCCGGTCCGGTGGCCGCGATCCGCGTTTCGGCCGCAGCCGCTTTCTTCTCCGCTTCAGCGAATTTTTGAGCGGCAGGCTGGAGCTTATCCTCGCGCTCCCGGGTCATCTTCTCTGCATCGTTCACCGGCCCCTGCTGGGCATCCTTTGCGCTGTCCTGCGCCGCTTTAGCCTCCACCTGAGCCTGGACTGCCATCTGCTGGGCGGCCGCGGCTTCCTTAAAGCTCGCATCCGCAAAGGGAAATGTCTGTACGACGCCCGCCTCGGCCGCGCTCGCCGCCTTCTGGGCGCGGAGCGCATTTTCCTGTGCGGCGACCGCCTCTTTCTGCAATCCGCGGATTTTGTCGCTCTCTTGCGCCTTCGATTCCGCTGGAGCGGACGAAGCCGCTTGCTCCGCTGCGGACGCCTTCTGCTGCGCGGCATCGGCCGCCTTCTGGGCCTCCATGGCCTGCTGCTGCGCAGCCACAGCTTCGCTCTCCGACTCTTTAATCTGCGAAGGAGCATTTTGCGCCAGCTCGGTGGCGACGGCTTTGTAATCCGCGATCTTTTCCTGGTCGAGCTTGGCCAACTCTTCCTCCGCGCGATGGAGTTCCTCCACCTTTTTGGCGAGCTCTTCCGCTTCGTGCTGCCGCACTTCTTCGATTACCTGCTCGATCCGGTCCGAAGCCGTCGTGGAGGTCATTGCCTCCAGCGGCGTCTGCCTGGCAAGCGGCGCTCCCATCGTCCGCAGGAGGACGAGGACGAGCAGCGTGTGGAAGATCAGCGAAACGGCGATCCAGCCAAAGCGGCGAATGGAGCTTTCAGGCACATTCGGGTTTGCAGCAGCGGGGCTGGTCATAAATGGGGGCGGGTGAATTACCGCGCGTCCTTAAACTTCGGATCGTCACTCTTGCGTGTGTGCAAGCCAACGTCCCGCAAATTATTGAATTGGCACATCTCCACAAGTTCGATCACATCCGAATAGACGGCCGATTGATCGGCGTCGATGCGGACACGCGGTTTCTTTGCGGCTTTTCCGGCTTCGGCCAGTTTATCGTGGAGCGCCTCGGTCGTGATCGGCGTCGAGTTCAGATATTTGTTATGTTTCTTGTCGAGGCCGAGTACGAGCACATCGGGCGTCTGCTCCTTGTCCAGCGATGCTGCGGAGTGGGGGAGCTGGATCGGCAGCTCCTTCTCCATCTGTTTCATCGTCGTCGAGACGAGGAAATAAATGATGAGCACGAGCATGCAATCGATCATCGGAATGAGCGGAATCTCGAACGGCTCATCCTCCGGCTTCTTTAATCTCATTTGGCAATCGGTTTGAGGTTCGCCACAGCGGCTCCTTTGAGCGACTTCGGAAGCAGCATCCACTCACTGAGCAGATCGGTTACCTCTTTCTCAAGAATCGCGCCGAACATGCTCGTCTTGCTCTTGAAAAAGTGGTGCAACGCCAGGAACGGGATGGCGATCGCAAGTCCCAGGCCCGTCGTGACCAGGGCCTCCGAGATGCCGCTGGCGAGCTGCGCCGGATTTCCAAGCGCGCCTGCGATCGCGACCACCTCGAAAGTCTGGATCATGCCAAGAATCATTCCAAGCAACCCGAGCAGCGGCTCGAGAGAGGCGATGACCCCGAGCGGATAGGCCCGCTGGCTGTGAACCGTAAGCTCCTGCGCCACGATATCGCCCGCCATCATCGAGACTTCATGCAATTCGCAGTGGCGATGCTTGCTGATGAATGAAATCACGCGCGCCAAAGTGCTCGGCTCTTTGTCCGCCAATTGGTCCAGTTCGTCGAACTTGCCTTCTTTCCAAAGCGCCCGGGCCCGCACGGAAAGACCGCGCGGTGCGACGAAGCGCCGGCGCAAGTGGAAGAACCGCTCAAAGGCAAATGCGGCGCCGAAGATCGAAAGCGCGAGCTGAACCTTGGCCGTGTTGCCGCCTTGCCGCAACTTGGCGAACCACCCCTCGGCAACCGTCTTTGGCTGCTCGGAGGAAGCAGCCTCCGCAGCTTGCGGGGGTGCATCCGCGGCTGCGGAGGGCGGCGTGGCGGCCACGGAAGGTTGAGGCGCGGATGACGCAGGATCGTCCGCGCGGACGCCAGCGGACACGCAGAGGAGAGCGGCCGCCGCGATGACAAAAACTCGATGGGTATGCATGTGGTGAACTCCCGTTAAATCACGGGCGCGTGTAACCTTAGACCGAATTCAGGAATCGGGGGGGTGAAGTTGTCCGCAGATTCACGCAGATGAGCGCAGATTTAGGGGGAAAGGGAGTCGAGCGCAGGGTGGTGTCGGCTTTCCAGCGTGTATTTTTGATGACCGATGCGCCGGAGCGCCGGGGAGGGGAATTCGGGTGCGGTTCGTGCCCTACCGCGTATCGTTCACCACACCGATTATGCCAGGATATTGCGCTCGATTCGGGGCGTGATGTGAATGCTTACGGGTCGTTGCTACCCGTCGTTCATGGCAAGAGAAATTGTCTCGCTATTGTGAGTAATTTCACTCACCATGTTGAGTAATCCGTATGATCCGCAAATCCATTCAGCATGTTCTCCTGCGCCGGCTGCGGGAGCCGCACCGGTTTCTCCAAGTGCTGGCAGGGCCCCGGGCAGGTCGGCAAAACCACGCTCGCGAGCCAGGTCATGGAAGAAGTCGATCTGCCATCCCATTACGCCTCGTCCGATGAACCGGCTTTGAAGGGTCGGGAGTGGCTTGCCCAGCAATGGGAGATTGGGCGTTTGAAAGCGCGCGAGGGAAAGGCGCTCCTGGTGCTCGATGAAATCCAAAAAGTGTATGGGTGGTAGGAATCGGTGAAGGAGCTATGGGACACCGATACCCGCCACAAAACGCCGCTTCGCGTGTTGCTCCTCGGTTCGTCTCCGCTCCTGATTCAAAGCGGACTCACGGAAAGCCTTGCCGGGCGGTTCGAGGTGATCCCGGCGCCGCACTGGTCATTTGCCGAAATGCACAGCGCGTTTGGCTGGGATTTGGAACAATTTGTCTATCATGGCGCCTACCCGGGCGCCGCGCCCCTGGTTGAAGAGCCCGATCGCTGGCGGCGATATATCATGGATTCGCTCATCGAAACGAGCATCTCGCGGGACATCCTGCTGATGACGCGCGTGGAGAAACCCGCGCTGCTGCGCCGGCTGGAACGCAGGGGCGCAGAAGCTCGGCGTGAAGCTGCCCGCGTGGGTCGCGCGCCACGGCTCAAAGCGCAGTTCGGCGGCGGTGCTCAACACGTTCCGCGTCTTCCGCATCATCCTCACCAACGCAGTGAAATA
>JBBSFI010000048.1:0-34075 GCA_038238905.1 Chthoniobacterales bacterium
AGGCAAACTGACCCGGCCCGAACTGGTCCGCTGCCGGGTGCGCTACTTCGTGGACGGCTGCGTGATCGGCAGCAAACAATTCGTGGACAGCGTCTTCCAGGCAAACCGCTCCCACTTCGGACCGAAGCGCACCGATGGTGGACGCCGAATGCGGCTCGCCGCCCCGCCCCTGTTCAGCATGCGGGATCTTCGACTGAACGTCCTGACTCGATCTATCTCGGAGTAATAGCTGCGAATTGGGCCAAGCATGAGGGTTCCACCGGTGAAACTCCGAACATGGGCGTTTCGCGGATAGCGGCACGGTGCATCCAACTACTTTACACGGATGCGACGTCACCGAGAAGGGGATCGGGAACCGATCGCGCAATAACCGTCGGTGTGCGGTCTCAGCATTGCCTCCCATCCGCCGACCTGTGCCGAGCGGTAGCTGTTCTCTCAGATTTGCGACGTTTTTGCGCGTTGGTCCGGCGCGCTCTGTGGTGCTGCCCGTTGCCGCCCCCGGTCTCCTTTCGCGCGGAAACTCTGCTTCCTGTGAAAAATTGGTCCGGCGTGGCAGAGAATCCGCTAACAAGGGACGAATATGCCCGACAAGTGCCTCGATATCTCGGACGCCGACTTCGCCGTCCAGAATATGGACGAATTGGCGTATGCGGCGACCCGGGCGTTGGAAGAGCGCGCTGCGGCGGCCCGCGCCCACGATGAGGAGCGACCTTCGAAGGGCGTGCGTCCTCCCGGCGATCCGGAGCTGGCGCTTCAGAAAGCGGGCGGTCGCGACAGCGACTCGGGCCAGCAGCGCGATTCCCTTAAAGAGGTCATGCGGCCATTTTTGGCCGGCCTTACCGCGGCGAATCGTGCTTCAGGCGAGAATAGCCAGGTCCTGGCCCGCCTTGAGAAAGCGGCTGCGGAGGCAAGCGCCGCTCATCAGCGCATGCCGGATCTCGTGTCCGAACTTCAGGCCATCACCGAGCAGCGCAATAGTGTCAGCCGCGAGATGTTCGACGCTCTCCACGAGGAGTTGCGCACCTACAAGGATGGATTTTTGCTCGATACGGTGCATCGGCCGATGATCCGCGATCTGATTACGTTGTACGACGATCTCACTGAAATTCATCGGCAGATGAGCGTCGCTGTCGAAGATCTCGATCGTCTCTCCCGTGAAACCGGAGCCAATGCCGGTTCGCTTGATAAGATCAAGAGCATCGAGGTGCATATCGCGCACAATGTCGAATTCGTGATCGAAGTGCTCGCGCGCCTTGAGGTGACGCGCATGCCGACCGGCGCCGGGAAGCTCGATAAGCTTATGCAGCGGGCGGTCACGGTAGAAGCCGCCGAGGCGCCGGAGGCGGATATGGACCTCACTCGCGTTTTCAAGCGCGGATTCATCTGGAAAGAGCGCGTGGTGCGCCCCGAGGAAGTCGGAATCAAAAAATGGAAGGAAGGATTTCTCGTGGCAATGCCGCAGGAATCGGAGAAGAAATGACTTTGCGTCTTGTAGCCATGGTGGCTGCGGTACAGCGTTTTTGAGAATTCATGTCGCAATCTCCCCCATCGACCCCCGCCCGGAAAGCCGTTGGCATCGACCTCGGAACCACGTTTAGCGCGATCGCCCACATCGACGCTTACGGCAAACCGCAGATTATCCCCAATGCGGAGAGCGAACGCATTACCCCTTCGGTGATCCTTTTCGACGGCCACAACGCGATCGTCGGAAGCATGGCCAAGCAAAATGCCGTCGCTGAGCCGGAAAAGATCGTTGATTTCGTCAAGCGCGAGATGGGTAAAAGCAAGGCGCAGTTCCACCGCGAATTCAACGGAAAGATCTATTCCGCCGAGGAGCTCTCCGCGCTCATCATCAAGAAGCTCAAGAACGACGCAGAGAAGTACCTCGGCGAACCGATCACCGACGCGGTCATCACGGTGCCTGCCTACTTCAATGACGCCGAGCGCACCGCGACGCTGCACGCCGGCCAGCTTGCCGGGTTGAACGTCCTCCAAGTTATCAACGAACCGACTGCCGCCGCCCTGGCCTACGGTCTCGATAAACTCGATAGCGATCAGACGGTCTTTGTATTCGATCTCGGAGGAGGCACCTTCGACGTCACTATCATGCGGATCGACAGCCATCACATCCGCATGCTCGCCTCCAATGGCGATCATCGCCTCGGCGGAAAAGATTGGGACGATATCATAGTCAATTGGGTCGCCGATGAGTTCGACTCGCTTCACGGCGAAAATCCGCTGCTCGATTTGCAGAGCTATCAGGATCTCTACACCCGCGGGCTCACGGCGAAAATCCAGCTATCCAGCCGCCAGCGCACCACGATCGTCCATTCGTATAACGGCAAAAGCGTCAAACTCGATTTGAGCCGGGAAGATTTTGAGCAGCGCTCTCGGGCGCTCATGGAAAAGTGCAAGACGATCTGCGAGATCGTGATGCAGGAGGCCAATCTCGATTGGTCCCAGATCGATCGCATCCTCCTCACCGGCGGCATGAGTCGCATGCCCTCCGTGCGCGGAATGATCGCCAAGCTTGCGCCCGACATTCCGATAGCCGAGGACGTCAGCCCCGATGAAGCCGTGGCCATCGGAGCCGCTATCAAGGGAATCCTCGCGCAGCTTCAGCAGGAGGATAATGTCGGCGAACGCATCCTGCCCATGGAAGTGCGTGATCGTTTTTCCAGTGAAGATGGCCAGCTCATCAAAGTCACGAATATCACCACGCACACGCTTGGCGTTGTTTTGTGGGACGATTCCCGCGTCGAGGAATATGTCTTCCCGATGATCCGGAAAATGACGCCCGTTCCGGTGCAGACGCGCAACTCCTTCGGAACAGCCAAGGCCAATATGAAGAACGCGATCGTGCGGGTCGTGGAAGGCGAGAGCACCGTGCCAAACGAATGCACCCCGCTCGGGATCTGCGACATCGAACTGCCTCCCTTTCTGCCTAAAGGTTCCCCGGTCGAGCTCACCTATTCCTACGACGAGAGCCAGGTTCTCGAGGTCGTCGTTGAAGCCTACGGACGCCAGAACCGCGTCTCCATTGCTCGCAATACGGGCCTTTCCGACGCCGAGATTGAAGTCGCCACCGCGGATCTCGCGCTCATTCGAGTGCTCTAGCGGCTCACTGAGACAGTGTCACTACCCGATCCTCTCCCAGATAATCCGCTCCGATGGGATGGGTGGCGCTCCTATAATTCCGAGAATTATTACGACCGGCTCTGCCTCGAATTCGATCCCGCGCCGAGCGATGATCAGGTCGAAAGCAATTGCCGCACGCTGCTTGTTTGGTGGCAGAAAAAACTCCCGTTAAAAAGCCAGCCCAGCAATCCGATGACGCAACTGTTGCGCACCGGAATGGACGAGGCGCCTCAATTCCTCGCCGAGGCGCGGAACCGCCTCCTCGACCCGGAGGCGAGGCCCGCGATCGACAAGCTGCTGCGCGAGCGGCTGGTCGATGGCGCCGTCGTCGAATTTAAGAAGGTCATCGATTTTGCGCTCGGCAGCAGCGAGCTCACCCGCGATGAGGAAGACCGCCTCTACGAAGCCGGAGCCAGGCTCGGCCTCATGCGCGATGAGATGGCGCGTGTGGTCGAGTCGGAACTCGAGCGCACAGGCGCCCGTCGCATCGAGAAGCCTTCGCATGCACCTGCGCATGCGGCCCCGCTCGCTGGCGCCAGCGCGGCTATTCCGGGCGAGCCGGCTTCCGAGTTCATGCGCGTGGTCCGTCTTTCCAAGCTCTGTATCGATGGCGATGATATGACGGACGATCAGCGCGACGCCCTCTGCAATATGGGTGAGAGCCTTGGACTTACCGGCGGCCAGGCCGAGGATATCATCGACGAATATCTGGATAAGGTGGCCGCGGAGCCGATGCAATCCGTGCAGCCGCTTCGAGCCGTGCACCACGCGACGGTAAAGGCCGGCGCAACTGCCGTGGCTGACCGCCAGAGCGGCGCCGCGCTTGCCGTGACGATGACCCCTTTGCCTCCAAAAGCTTCCGTGCCGGTGCGCCCCGTGGCCGCCGCAGTGGCGAAACCACCGCCCGCTAAGCCGCTGCAGCCAGCCGTAGTCGTGTCGCCCGTGGCGCGCATACAGGAGAGGGCGCGGTTCAAGAATTTCACCAATATCGTTGGCTCCGAAATGTTTCTTGTCCCATCGGGCATTTTCCAGATGGGAAGCACGGCGCGCGATTCCGCGCCGCACGAGCAGCCCGTGACCGAGACGACGGTCGGCTGCTTTTATATCTCCCGATTTCCCATCACCAACGAGCAATATGAGAAATACGACGCCGGCCACCGCGCGAAGCGGGCGCCGTGGGGCGGGGAAAAGCACCCGGTGATCTATGTCACGAGCAAGGAGGCGCTAGCCTTCTGCAACTGGCTGAGTGTGCGCGATGGGCGCAAATACCGTCTCCCTACCGAGGCGGAGTGGGAGTACGCCGCCCGCGGCTCCGATGGAAGAGCCTACCCGTGGGGCGACCGCCTCGACTCCGGCAATCTCGCAAACTTCGCCGATAAGCGGACTTCCTTCCCATGGGCCGACCCGACCATCGATACCGGCTTCTCCGAAACGGCGCCCGTCGGCTCGTTCCCCCACGGCGCCAGCCCTTTCGGAGTCGAAGACA
The DNA here is from genome assembly GCA_038238905.1 of Chthoniobacterales bacterium. Taxonomy (GTDB): domain Bacteria; phylum Verrucomicrobiota; class Verrucomicrobiia; order Chthoniobacterales; family Chthoniobacteraceae; genus JBBSFI01. Next base: position 4,625 of record JBBSFI010000048.1, read on the forward strand.
TGGCAGGAAACGTCTTCGAATGGTGCTCTGACTTCTTCGATTTCTACCGAGGCAAACCGCTGACCAATCCGCGAGGCCCCTCCAATGGCACCAAGCGCGTTTATCGCGGTGGAAGCTGGAAGTCCCGCGCCACAAGCCTGCGCACGTCCGCCCGCGGCTTCAATACACCCGACTACTCCTCCAACGACCTCGGCTTCCGCGTCGTCTGCGAGTGCGAGTAGCCCGCCCCTCCGATTATCACGCGGGGGCGCGAAGATCGCGGAGGTGGGGCACGGGGATCCCTTCGGCATCATCATCTATTGATTTCTTTACAACATCAGGTCGGCGCTTGCCGCACGGAAACAGGCGCCAGAGATCGGGATCCGTGGGCGCATCCCAAAGCCGGGCGGACCCTGCCATTCCTTCTCCCGTCCCCCTCCGCGCCCGAGTTGCAACCAGCCTCAGGCTGGCGCCCCCGCGTGAACCCAGTCAACCCGAGAAACTCGAAGGAAACCCCCGCGAGACCCGCGGAAGTCGGAGGAAATCGGGTTTCTCCCAGGTCGCCCAAAAACAGCGTGCATGCTTCTCCGCCATGACAACACGCAACGGTAAAATCGCACATCTCCCGGCCCAGCTCCGGAACGAACTCAATGAACACCTCGAAAACGGACAGCGCGCCAACGCTCTCGCGGACTGGCTCAACGGCCTCGACGAAGTCCAAAAGATTCTGGCCGCTCATTTCCAAGCCCGGCCAATTTCCCCGCAAAACATCTCTGAATGGCGGCACGGGGGCTTCCTCGAATGGCGCGCCGAACGTGACCTCCTTCACACACTGCACAATTCCGAAAGTGGCGCGAAGATCGCCGACGCTGGATTGAATGCCGGCCACCTCATCAAAGTCTTCCTCGGACGCTGCGCCACAGCAATGGACCTCGGCGAAGAGCACTTGGCCCGCCTTGCCTTCCTCGAACCGATGCTCAAATCGCTTCTCGCGATTCAAAAGAACGAACTCGCCGCCGAGCGCGTCGCCATCGCCCGTGAACGCCTCCAGCGCAAAGTAGCGACTGAGATCGCACCTCCGACAAAGTCGGCAAAGCCTCCGGTCCCGGAATCTCAACCACCGGTCGAACCGTCGGCGGCCACGTCACCCCAGTCGGCCCCATTATCGGTAGTCCCAAAACATCCCACACCCCTCGCTGGCCCGATCTCCCGCGCCTTCCCGCCATCGGAATCCAACTCGGAACGGCGCTCGCCACTCCCGCTCGCGGTTTGATCCACTCTGATTTTCCCCCTGTGCAGCACACAGTGCGTTCCGTCCTCCCCCGTCCTCCCTCCGCCAGACCCTTGCGCCTCCCACACCCCTCCATTACACACACCCGTGCCACCAAATCCCCCAGTTTCAGCCGCCCGCGCCTTGAAGTGGGCGCTGGCTACGTTGTTCCTCACAGTCGGAGCCACGCTGATTCTGCTCATCAAGAGCGCCCCAGTCTCCAGCGTCGCTGCCCTGACGGTAAAGCAGACAAAGGAGGCTGGGGAGAAAGTTCCTAGCGTAACGTTCACCGACGTGACGCGCTCCTCGGGCGTGGCGTTCGTCCACACAAACGGCGCTTACGGCGAAAAACTCCTCCCCGAGACCATGGGAAGCGGCGTGGCTGTGTTCGACTATGACGGAGATGGGGCGCAGGATCTCCTTTTCGTCAATTCCACGTGGTGGCCCGATCACATGCCCGCTGGCCAAAAGCCGGCGACGATGGCACTTTATCACAACGATGGAACCGGGCATTTCACCGACGTCTCCGCCGGTTCCGGACTCGATATCTCGCTGTACGGCATGGGCGTAGCCGTCGGCGATTACGACAATGACGGCCTGCCGGATATTTTCGTGACCGCGGTGGGTGGTAATCGATTATTTCATAACGAGGGAGGTGGGAAATTCCGGGACGTGACAGCCGATGCCGGCGTCGGTGGCGCCGCGAATGGCTGGAGCACCAGCGCGGCCTGGATCGATTATGACAACGACGGCAGGCTCGATCTCTTTGTCTGCAACTATGTGGATTGGTCGCGTCAGACCGATCTCGATATCGACTACAAGCTGGCGGAGATCGGCCGCGCATACGGTCCGCCGATGCGTTTCCAAGGAACATTCTCCACTCTCTTTCACAACGACGGCAATGGACATTTCAGCGATGTCTCCGCGAAGGCCGGCATCCAGGTCAAAAATCCCGCGACCGGATTGCCCGCCGGGAAGGCCCTCGGCGTGGCCCCGGTGGACCTCGACGGGGACGGCTGGATCGACTTGGTTGTCGCCAACGACACGGTGCAGAACTTTGTTTTTCACAATGAACGCAATGGAACCTTTAAGGAAATCGGTGAACTGTCCGGAACGGCCTTTGATAGTTATGGAAAGCCGCGCGGCGCCATGGGTGTGGACTCCGCTTGCTTCTCCGCCGATCGCGGCATGGCGATCTCCATCGGCAACTTCGCAAACGAGATGACGGCGCTCTATGTAGCGCAGCGCGATCCGCTCACCTTTACCGACGAGGCGATAAACCGCGGAATCGGCGACGCGAGTCGTGGCCTGTTGACCTTTGGCGTCTTTTTCTTCGATTACGATCTGGACGGCAGGCTCGACCTGCTGACGACGAACGGGCACCTCGAAAAGGAGATCGCCCGCGCGCAGCCTGGCCAGGCTTACCAGCAGCCAGCGCAGCTCTTTTGGAATGCCGGTGAAAAGGGGAGGGGAGCGGAGTTTGTTCGGGCGCCTCCCGAAAAATCGGGAGCCGATCTCGTGCAGCGGCGCGCGGGGCGCGGCTCCGCATTCGGTGATCTGGATGGGGACGGCGACCTCGATGTGGTAATGACTCAAAACAACGGCGCGGCTGTCATCCTGCGGAATGACCAGCAGCTTGGCCGCCATTGGGTGCGACTGAAGCTAACAGGGGTGCATAACAATCGTGATGCGATCGGCGCATGGATCAGGCTGCGTGTCGGTCAGGAGACCGCCTGGCGCCAGGTGATGCCGACCCGAGGTTACCTGTCGCAATCCGAGTTGACCGTGACGATCGGCTTGGGCAATGCAGCGCGCGTGGACGAGGCGGAAGTCATCTGGCCGGGCGGAAAACGCCAGGCCTTGGGAGAGGTGACAATCGATCGCACGACTCTGGTCGCTGAGGCGCCGTAACTGCGAATACTGAGCCATGAAATCAACTCGGGAAGCACTGCCAGCGCGCGGAGAAACTCCCTCTCCGGACGCGGGCGCCGCCAGAGAAAGCTCTATCGGACAGTGGCTTGCCGGTTTCCTCATCTGGACACTCATCGGCTTGTCATTTGCCGCGCAATTCTATCTCTTCAGCCTGAAGGGAGGCCACCCCGTTCCGTGGAGCGAAGCTATCGAATCGTCTCTTGCGGATTGGTATGTATGGGCGGTGCTTTCCCTTCCGGTGTTATGGCTTGCGCGCCGGTTTCCACTCGAACAGCCGGAATGGCGCGGCCACCTGGCCCTCCATTTCTGCGGCAGCGCGATCTGCGCCTTATTATATGTCTTCCTGCGCGGCTGGCTCGGCCTCGCACAAAGTGCGCTCGCCGGCACGACCGCGATCTTCTCGGACGTATTTCAGCGTTTGGTCGCAAAGACCTTCTTTTTCAATGTGATCGTCTATTGGGTGATTGTCTGCTTCTCGCACGCATTCGATTATTACAGGCAGTTCCGCGAGCGCGCTGTCGAGGCCGCGGAACTGGAGAAGAATCTCACGCAAGCCAGGCTGACAACCTTGCAGATGCAGTTGAATCCCCATTTCCTCTTCAACACATTGCACGCCATTTCGGCGCTCATGCACATCGACGTGGATGCCGCCGATCGCATGATTGCGCGTCTCAGTGAGTTGCTTCGACGGACGCTGGAAAGCGACAATGTACATGAAGTCCCGCTGCGGGAGGAGATCGACTTCCTCAAGCGCTACATGGAGATTGAGCAGACCCGGTTTGGAAGCCGCCTGAAGATCGAACTGCACACCCAGCCGGATACCCTGGATGCCATGGTGCCGAACCTCCTGCTGCAACCGCTTGTCGAAAATGCGATTCAGCACGGCATCGAGCCCTTTGCCAAACCGGGTACAGTGACCATCTCCTCCCGTCTTGCAAACGGCGAACTCACGCTTGAGGTGAGCGACAACGGAGCGGATCTCGCTCCAGATTGGAAACCGGGTGTCGGCCTCTCCAATACACGGGCGCGCCTCCAACAGTTGTATCGAACCAAATCTCGGCTCGATGTCACAAGCCGCCCTGGAGGCGGCGTTACGGTCATTGCGTCCTTCCCATTCCGGACAATGGAAGTTCGGCTTGATCCTTTGCAATGGAACGCACAGGATCGCTCGCATCGATGAAGATACGAACCATAGTTGTCGAAGATGAGCCGCTCGCGCGGGCGCGCCTCTGCGGACTTCTCGAGGCCGATGCCGAGATAGAGATCGTCGCGCAGTGCGGCGACGGGCTCGATGCTGTCGCACAGATTGCTTCCCTCGAGCCCGATCTTGTTTTCCTCGACATCCAGTTGCCCGAGTTGGACGGTTTCCAAGTCTTGACCGAACTCGGCGGTGAGAATCTTCCGGCTGTCGTTTTCGTCACCGCGTACGACAAGTTTGCCATCAAAGCATTCGAAGTCCACGCGCTCGACTATCTCCTGAAACCGTTCGATCGCGAACGCTTTCAAACTGCCCTCGCTCGTGTCAAGTCGATCCTGGCGCAGCGCCAAAATAAGCTCCGCACGGAACTCTCGAAGCTGATCGGCGAGCTGCGCCCCGAGGCGAAGCACCTGAAACGGCTCGTGGTCAAATCGGGCGGCAAAGTTGTCTTTCTTAATGCCACCGATGTCGATTGGCTGGAATCGGACGATAACTATGTGAACGTCCGCCTTGCTGGGAAGAATCACCTCGTCCGCGAGACGCTGGGCGCCATGGAAGAGCGGCTTTCCCCGGAGCAATTTGTTCGCATCAGCCGCTCCGTCATCGTGAACACAGAGCGCATCCGTTCGATCGAACCCGGCCTGAATGGAGCGTACATCGTGATCCTTTCCACCGGCGACCGCCTCAGCCTCAGCCGCGGCTATCGCGCCACCATCGCAAAGCTCATTGGAAAGGAAGAGTGACCTTCGCCGCCGTTGCGCCCGATCCGGTCCGCTGGTAAAGGAGCGGCCCTGTATGCGCGCCTCCCTGTGCTTTTGCCTCGCCTTTGCCGCTTTCACGTCCACGGCTTTTTCCCAGAATTTGCTCCGAAATGGCTCCTTCGAGGGCGGCCTTCTCTACTGGCGCCAGATCGATCCAAAGGTCGATACGCTCGTTCGCGACGCAGCAGTCGGAGAGTACGCACTCAAGATAGCCTCCGGCAACGTAATGAGCGCTCCTTTCGAGGCGGTGCGGGGCGGGCCGATGACGGTCTCCTTTTTCGTTAAGGGTGAAAAGCCGGGGCGCGTTGCCGTTCAGATGCCCCCGAGCGCACGCGAACCTGGCACAAAGGCAAAGCGGCTTTGGACGGCTGAGGCCACGCAAACTGCCGACATCGGCACGGAATGGAAGCGAGTTTCGTTCACATGGATGGCGGATGTTCCAGCCGAAGGTTTCTGGCCAAATCCAAATTACATGGTGCAAATCGGTGGATTCGATCAGCCCATCTTCATCGACGGTGTAACGGTCACCGCGGGCAGGGAAGGGACGCCGGCCTATGTGCCGCGCCGCGAAATTGAGGCGGTCGCCGACTGTGTGAATCTGCCAGGTTGGCATGGCGCGGCTGCCAATGCGTTCGTAAAGGGGTCCACTGCCAGCATGGTGGCGCATGTCTCGAACCCGGGGACGCTGCCACGAGCCGTGACGATTCGCTGGCAGCTTGTCGATTACGAAGGCCTGCTGCCGGTGGCTCAACCGATCGACAAGTCGGTTACGCTCGCACCGGGGAAGACGATCAGTGAACCCACGCCGATCCTGCTGTCACGCAATGGCTTCGTCTTTGCCCGGCTTTCCGTGCTCAACGAGAAAGGGGCTGCTATTGACAGTTCGGATTTTCCGCTAACTTCGATTCCTTACCCTTGTTCGGCAACGAAGCCCGATTCTCGCGAACGCTTCGGCGGTTCGTTTGCAGGCGGCGAGCAGATGCTCCAAAAGTTCCAGCGGCTCGGATTTGGCTGGACACGCTGGTTTCCAGAAACGAAGTGGCAGTTTTTCCAGCCAGCGACTGCAGACGGGTTCGATTGGCACGACGCAGACTTCAGTCTCGCCGCGAAGTACGGCATCTCACAGCATGTGGTGCTTTACGGCTGGCCGAAATGGATCATGGAAGAGGGCGGTAATCCGCTCCCCAAAGATATGCGATGGGGTCCCGACGATGCACGTTGGGACGATTTGAATGCCAGGACCGCATGGGATAAGTTCGTGAAAGCCGCGGCGCTTCATTTCAAAGGCCATTCGATCGTATTTGAGATCGAGAATGAGCCGGAGTTCGATCACTGGGATCGCTTTCGCGTGGAATATGGAAAGTTCACAATCCGCACGGCGAAGCTATTGCGCGCCGCGGATCCGCAAGCCAGGATCATGGTAAATAATGTCTATGGCGTGCCGAGTGGAGTGAACGCTGAGTTTTTTCGTCAGGGCGGGTTGAAGTATATCGATATCGTCTCGTGGCATGACTACCATGAGGGCTGGCTCTCGGACGCACAGGGCATCCGGCGCATGCGGCAAAATATGGATGAAGCAGGCGGAGTGCATGTAGATCTCTGGTTCAATGAAGGATGGGCCTTCACAAATACGGCGGTGGATGAACCGATCGCCTGCACCCACTTGACTGCGGCTCAGAGCACGAATGCAATAGCCGATAGCGTTGCTGAAATGACAGTCTCAGGGCAAAAGAAAACCATTCTGTTTCATACTGGCTATGAGGATCACGGGATGAGCTTCTGGGACTATAGCGGCCCCGGCACAATGCTCTGGGACTGGTATAACTATCCGCTTCCGCTCGTGGCGATGTGGAATGTCCTGAATCACCATATCGGAATCAGCGAGGAGGTGGGGATCGTGCGCCCGGCCGGCGCTAATTTCGCCATCTTTCAAGATTTGCGGAATGGCCGCGGCGTCATCGTAGCCTACGCCGATCGCGAGGCGAAGCAGGATACCATCGTCGATCTTCCAAACTTTGGCGTCCCGTTGGTCGAGGAGGACATCATGGGAAATGCCGGCCCGGCCCCGATGAAGCTCGTGCTGCCGAAATCGGGCCGTCCTGTGATTCTTTATACAGATGCAAAGACGCCTGGCACGGCCTTCTTGGCCAGCCTCTCGTCGCTGGATCGCAAGAATCTCTCGTTCGTCACCACGGCGCCGGGCGCCGAGCCGTCCTTCCAGCTTCCCCCTTCATGGGAAGGGAAGACAAAAGGGGAGAGCGACGGAAGTGTGGCGATCGCAGCCGGCAAACCGGTCTGGAAGCTGGAGCAACTCTGGCCAGACGATATGACGAATGCTGGTAATTTTAAGCCGATGGTCTGGACGGGCACGGATTGGAATGTGAAGGAGGGTGGATTTGGAGGGCAGCCCGGCGCCAGCTTGAAGAACGGGACATTAAACTTGGGCACTCGTGCGCCGCACGGCGCCGGCAACGATCTTCACCTGCGCACAGCGGGACTTACTTTTGTCGCGCCCCGGGCTGGCTACTATTCCATCCATGGCGCAGCCGCGTGCAACATGTGGGATAGCAAAAATAAGACATCGCTTTACATCTTGAGGAAGCACGGGCGCGCCGTAGAGACGATCGCCACGATTGTGATCGAGAACGGCGCCGAAGTCTCACTTGAAGGAAAGGGGGCGCAGCTTTCGGAGGGGGACGAACTCACGCTCCTGCCCCGGATCGATGGCAACTACGCTGGCGGCGACTGCAAACTGAAGGAGTTATCGATAACGATGGGAGGTGGTAAGCCAGCGGCAACCGCGGGATATCGGCTGCCGCAGGCATGGGAAGGCAGTGAGAAGGGGAGCGCAGCCGGCAACCCGATCACAGTCGGCGGCCAGCCGGTCTGGCGGCTCGACCGTCTCTACCCTGGAGATGCCAATATCGCGGGAAATTATGCGCCTTTGGTCTGGGGTGCCGGTGTCTGGACAGCTCGCGATCACACTCAGGCGGGTCATCCAAGCGCCCGGGTTACAGATGGCGCGGCGCACTTGGCGGCACTGGGGCCGTGGACTGGTGATCTCAACTTTCCGAAGATCCCGGTGCTCGCATTTATAGCTCCGAAGAGCGGCTCATACAAGGCGGCCGGCAATGCGAATAGCAAGCCATGGGAGGGTGGCGCAAAGTCCGTGGCGTTTTCGATTCGAAAGAAGGATACGCAGCGCGCTGCGGAGATCGCCTCCGTGCAGCTTCCGAGCGAGGGAGACGCAGTGAAATTTTCGGTCGAGGTCGATCTGGCGGCAGGGGATGAGCTCGCATTTGTTCCGATGCTGCAGGACACGCCAAACAATGCGACCAATATCACGATCGAAGGTTTGGTCGTTACAGCGGTCAAATAGCCGCTCCCCGCGAAGCCTTCACTGTCCGGCGGCAAACTGCGCCGGCTCCGACCAGTGACTCCATCGGCCTGTAGCGTCCTTCACTCGGACGCGCGCCCGATAGGTCGCGCCCGGTCTGAGTGCCTCCGGCGGAAGTTTTATCTCCGCTGCGAACGGCGCGGTGGCAAGCGATGACCAGACCTCTTCGATCTCATACTTTCTCGGTTGCCCTGTCACATAGCCGCGGATTCCCGGCGCGGAAATCTCTCCCAGTCGCCATTGCTCCGCGGCAGAGGCCGCGCCCTTCGGACTCACGTAGGGCGAGCACCGAAAGCGCAAGTCGTTGATCGGAAACTGAGGCGGTCCGATCGCCGCGATTGCCGGCCGGTCCGGAATATCGGCGTCTTTTGCTTCGTCCCTCAAATATCCAAAGCCGTATCCCTTTGGATCGCCGTCGTTCAGCCTCCACGCGCTCTTCGGACGTGCGTCCGTGCAGTAGTCTGCAATGAATTTGGCGAAGCCAAAGAAGTCTGGAGTGGACAGCGTGCGTGTAAAGTTGTGATCCGGCCCGCCTGGCACGGGATTGCGATAGAATGCCCCTTTCTCGCTTGTGTGAGGATGATAGTCCCATAGACACTCGTCCAGTTCAGGCCATGCAAGAGGAAACTCCCGCGGATGCACGTGCGTCGCAAGCTCGTCCACAAGCTGCGCCGCTTGCCCGCCGTTTGGTGCCGCATCCGAGCAGAGCAAATCGACCAGTTCCCGGCACCGGTTCTGATACTCGATGCGCAACGCCGGAATCTTGAGACAGCGATCTTGTTCGATGCGCCCGCTCTGGTGCCCCATCGGTATGAACATCATATCCAGATCCCACGGAATAACAGACCAATGTCCGTCGGGCCGGTGATAGTAGTAATGATTGTCGCCTTCACGAAGATCCACGTTTCCCACAAGGCAGTTGATCGCGTGGAACGCATAAAATGCCGGCAGGTCGAGATTCGATCTCCACCATTGCTCCGGCTGATCGTGCGCCGATTCGTCGCGGAAATGATTCCAATCGGAGCCGTCGGCCGGCTGGTCCCGCGCCTGGTGTTTGCGATCGCCCTGGCCCCCTCCTATGCGATATACATTCCCTTCCGGTAGATTTCGCGTTGCCAGGAAGCTCCCGTTCGGCTCTTCGATCTCGAGATACAAGCCCCACAGGTCGCCCCCAAATTGATTATCCTTGGGCGCTTCCTCCGCGCTCGCGACGATCCTATACTGGACATGCCGCACCCGCGGACTGAGCACGCCAGCCAGCTCGTATAGGCGAAACGATACCGCTTCATCCAACCCCGCCATTCCTCTGTTGGACTGCACCCAGGGGCTTGCGCATGCAGTCATCGGCAGGGTGTCCCAGCCGTGTGCGAATTTCCGCCCCCACATATCGCGCGCATCGTAGTCGCGGCCACGGTTGAATTTGAATCCCCACTTGTTCTTACCCGCCACATAAGTCGATCCCTGCCCGCGGTTATGGAATTGAATGTTATCGTACACACGTCCTTCGGCGATGAGCGTGCCTCGGAATTTCTTTTTGATCGCGGCGGTATTCCATTGGCTCTCCTCGACATCTTTCCGATTCGCGAGCAGAATCAGGGATGGCAGCGTCCGCATCAGCGCCGTTGGAAAGTTCAGTGGCGGAGCCTTCCCAGGTTCGATCGATCCGCTCCATTCGGGTTCGCCGTTATAGATGAATGCCGCGAAATCCGGCGATTCGTCGTCCGAATACGGCACGCGCACTTTCGCGCCTAAGTTATCTTCGGCGACGATGCGATACCGTATCAGCCGGCGATTCAGACTCAATGCCGCCGGCAGAACTGCGGTGTAAATGCCGTCTCCAGCACGAGCGTCTCCGTCCTTGCCATCGTCGTGCATCGACACGGGCTGCCACCCGCGTTCAAACGCTTCATCATCCCGAGGCGTGTACGCGCCCGGCTCCACAATCTGGTGCTCCAGCGTCACGCTCTTTATCCCGTGCTCCGCCCGCACCCGCGCCCCCACAATCAGCGCCTGCCCGGCTCGCGGCTCAAGCGGCGTGTGCGCCACCTGATCCACAATCGGCGGAGTCTCCTCGATATAAGACGCGTTCGGCCTCCCCGGCGTCGCCCGGATCTTCGTTTTGTCAGATCGGTCGCCAGTCGTCTTTCCCTCTGTAAACTTCGGTTGCACGCCCGAACTCCTCCATGATCCCGGATTGTCTGACGGGAGCGCCGGATTGATCTTCTCCATCGACGCGCCTCCGCCCGCTGCCGCCGTCGGCCACGGAAAACCTCCTGCGAATTCGATCTTATCGATTTCAACGCCGCTCGCGTCACGCAAAGTGAGGCTTGCCCCATGCTTGCCAAGCGTCCCCGTAAATGGTCCCAATCCGTCTTTCGTGAACTCCTTTTTAAAGGTTTCGGGATTTTCAGCGATTACCGCGTAACCGTGCGGGTCGATCTTTGCCCCTGTCGGAAAACTGAATTGGATCGCCCCCGACACCTTCCATCCTGAGAGATCATCCGATCTCTCGCTACGGTTGTAAAGCTCCACAAACCGCACGGCCTTTGTTTTCTCCGGCGGATCGTAATATATCTCGTTGAATACGACCTCATGCGGCTCGGCGCCGCAGGCGCGGATCGCAGCCGAAAGTAACAAAATCGCGATGAGGATAGGAAAACGCATTGGAAGGCGCAAGGAGAATGGGAGACGCCGTTGAGTTTCAAGGTTCGACGCTCACAATCGCGTCGAAGAGTTCGCCACGGCGTTCCCCGTCCATCGTGATATCGAAGGCGACGATTGCAGTCCCGGCGCGCGCGTCGGGAGCGGCCTTGATCGTGACCGGAAAGGCGCCCCTCGTTCCAAGCGCCAAGGTTCCTTCGACGACCGACGGTTCCGCGCTCAGGCCAGGGGGGGTATGGATGGTGATCGAATGCTTTTGCGGGCGAGAGCGAAAGTTTCGCACCTCAAGTTGTATCTGTGTCGTCGCGCCGGGATGGACAATCGAACGGTATGGATCGGCTCGCACCCAAAATGGGTCGAACCAGTAGCGGTACTCTTCATCCGGGCTCAAGCCGCGAAAAATCTCCCGGATTCCGTAGGCCCAGTCGCGATAGCGCTGGATGAGCGCCGCCGGATGATCCATCACATAGGAGTGGCCGCCGACCAGCAGATCGGGCTCGAGTCGCGTGAGCAGTTCGGCCCCTTCGATGTAGCCGTCCTCCAGGATCCCGCTGTTCCGCGCGACGATCGCCTCGTGGCCGGTCTCCTGCGGCGCGCTCGGATCGGCGAAGATATTGTCGCCAGTGAAGACGACCTTCTTTCCGTCGATGACACCGTTCAAGCCCATCGCGAATTCTGTCTGGCCCGGCATCCAATCCGCCGTCAGCTTGTACCCTTCCCACTCGATTACCTCTCCGGACTCTAGGATGCGATCGAGCCGGATCGCGTCGAATCCCTTGCCATACGCCGGGATCGCCGCCGCAAGATCGAATCGCTCCGGATGCTCGATCTGGGGAGCCATTCGGTCGAGCGCCCAGATCTGTGCGCCCCACCGCTCCCGCAAATGCGGAGCCTCCAGAAAGTGATCGCCGTGCATGTGCGTAATGAGCACCGCGTCGATATGTTTCAAGCCCAGTTCCGTGCGCATCCTCTCGATCGAGTTGTCGAGAAATTTCTCGTCGAAGAGGCCGCAGTCGATCACGAGCGCATGCCCGCTGTCCGCGAGCAGCATTACGAAATTGGCGAAAAAGTTCGGACCTCTGAATTTATATAAATGCGGAGTGATCTGCCAGACGAATGGCACGGCGGTCGGTGTCGAGACGCGATCTTGTCCGGCTTCGGCGAAGCGAAAGATGTCGTACCCGCGCACAACCGCCGCCGCGAGTCCACGCAGCTTCTGCTCGTAAACCGCCAGTTGCTTGGCGGCGTCGGAGACCACGGCGCCGTGTGAAGGGAGGAGAAGTTTCGGACGGTACCCCGCGATCTGCGACGCCGAATTGCCGAGCGCATAGATCCCCGCAGCGAAGCTGTAGTCCCATTCCGTGTCGAAGTACGTATTCATCCGCGCGCCGTCACGCATGAGGTCGCCCGTGAACGCGATCCAGCTTCCGTAGGGCGACCGGAGCAGATACGACATGCCGCCGGGACTGTTGCCGCGCGTATCGACGCAGAGCACTTCGTGCCCGCGCCATGAAAAGGTGTCCATTCGCGAGAAAACGCGGTCGATCGGTATGGGACGGATCGGCGGACGCACGTAGCTCGCCCCATGCACGGTGAAGCCATCGCCGAGGCGCGGTTTCATCTGCCGATACGTTGCCGGCCGCTCAAATAGCGAACGCTCCGCTTCCGGCGCGGCGGTTTTGATCCCTTTCTCAGACAGATTCACCGCTCCCTGGCATTCCTCCCGATGATGATCCGTAAATAGCACCCACTCCACCTGCTTTACGCCGATGTCGGTCAAATGTTCGATCCCGCTCCCGTCTCCGAAGTTTATGAGGAGCGCCGCATCGCCATCGCGAATGGCATACACGTTGCACCAGTCGCTCCATTCGAAGAGATCAGGGAATCCCGGCGCTTCCAAGTGGCGCCAGTGCGCATCCTCCGCGCCGGACGCGAGGGCGAGCCCGAGGCAGAAGAAAGACAATATGCGTGTGGTTATCGGCAGGCTCGGCAGCGGCATCGAGTGTATAATCCCGGTGCGGCGGGCTCCTTGGATCAAAGCCTTCGCCGTTCTGGGGCGCTGCCGCCCGCCACCCTTGACGCACCGCCCCACCTAAAGTAGCGTCCGCCGCTTATGACCAAGCCTCTTTTCGTCGTTTCGATGACGCTGGCAGCCGTGCTCTCGCCGATCGTTTGCGGCGCGGCGATCGTCTATCGCTCCGACGAAGGGTGGTCAGTCGAGGGCGACGAAGGGTCTGTGCTCGAAAAAACCGCATCTGAGCAGATGCGGCGCGCCGAGGATCTCGAGAAGGCGGGGAAGACCGGTTCCGCGCTCAATGCGTATCAAGGTCTCGTCAAGCATTTTAGCCTCTCCGTCCTCGCTCCGAAAGCCCAGCGCAAAGTAGCGATTCTCAACGAGAAAAGCGGCCATCTCGAAGCCGCCTTTGCCGCGTACGAGAAGTACCTGTCGAAATACCCGAAGGGCGATGACTTCGATTCGAGCGTCGAGTCGATGTACAATATTGCGAAGACATTCTTGGGAGGAGCGAAGCGGCGCGTCTTTGGAATCGCCGTCGCGCCTTCCATGCAGAAGGCCCAGGAGATGTTCGAGGGAATCGTCAAGAATGCGCCCTTCAGCAAATGGGCGCCGCTCGCGCAGTTCAACGCGGGCCAGGCGCTCGAAAAACAGGGGAAGCTTCCAGAGGCGATTGCCGCCTATCAGTTGGTAGTCTCAAAATATCCCAACGACACGATCGCCGACAGCGCGCTCTATCAGATTGGCTACGTGCAATTGCGGGAGCATCGGGAAGGCTCATACGACCGCACCGAGGCGCTGAAGGCGCGGGAGGCGTTTGAGGAGTACGTCAATCGTTTTCCTCAAAGCGAAAAGACCCCTCAAGCGCAGGAGAATATCAAGGCGATCGAGACCGGCCAGACGAAGAACACGCTCTCCATCGCCAAGTTTTACGACAAGAAGAAGGAATACAAGGCTGCCGTCATCTATTACAATGACGTCATTAAAAACGAACCCGGCACGCCAGACAGCTCTTTTGCCAAACAGCGCATCGAGACCCTCAAATCGCAGGTCGGCGAGGATGCCCTTCGAGCCGGCCCCGAGAAGGCCGAGAACGGAGCCAAAGCCTCGGAGCGCCGGAAAATGCAGGCCAAGATCGACATCGCTTCCCGTCCAGACTATGTCGGGCCGCCAGTCACGATGCCGGAGCTTCCCGTCGAGACGCCGAATAAGACAAAGCTGCGCACGAACTCTCCAGACTCGCTTGCTCCCCCGCCGGTCGAGCCGCCATTGCCGGCGCAGCCCGCTCCCATGAAGCCCGAGACCGGCCTTCCGGTTCCTCCTCCTTAATCCCGTGACGACATTGCCGTCATGGATCCGGCGCGCCATCGCCGGGTTTCTCCTGGCCCCGATCGCGGCGCTCACGCTCTCAGGGTGCGCTGGTTACACCCTCGGGCCGGTGCGCCCCACGGTTATGAAAGGCGTCGAGACGATAGCAGTGCATCCGTTTCACAGCGATGTCCTCCAGCCCCGCATCGAGGCGCTGCTCGCCAACGTCGTCATTCGGCAAATCCAGCGAGATGGCACGTATAAGCTCGCGGACGAAAAAAACGCCGACGCAATCCTGGATTGCAAACTCGTGACGCTCGATCGCAGGCCCAACCGCGGCGCAATTGGCAATGAATTGCTCACCACCGAATATTACTTGAATATGCGTGTGACTTACAAGATTACGAACCGCAAGACGGGCGCTCTGCTCGATGGACGCGCCGCGACCGGCGCCACTTATTTCTTCGCAACGGGCTCGAATACGCTCGCGTCGGATGTGAATCAGGACGAGGAGCAGGCCATTCCCATTGCCGCCGATCACATGGCGGAACAGCTCGTAAGCCAGCTTGCGGAGGGCTTCTAAAAGGAATTTCCGTCCGACGGCGGTCTGCCAATGTTAACGTTAGTCGCCACGCCAATCGGGAATTTGGGGGATATCACACTGCGCGCTTTGGAAGCGTTAAAGGCCGCCGATTTGATAGCAGCCGAGGATACCCGGCACTCCGGGAATTTGCTGCGGCATTTTGGTGTTGCCACGCGCATGGTTAGCTATCATGAGCACAATGAAGCGATGCGCACGGCGGAACTCATCGAGGAGATCGCGGCGGGGAGAAGCGTGGCCTTGATAACAGACGCCGGTCTTCCCGGGATTTCCGATCCAGGGCATCGGCTCCTTCGCGCCTGCATCCAGCGCGGTCTTCCGTACACTATCGTGCCGGGCGCAAGCTCCGTCCTCACGGCGTTGCTGGGATCCGGCTTCCCGGCGGATCGATTCTTTTTCGGCGGCTTCCTTCCCGTGAAAAGCGGTCAGCGCGCGCGGGAATTGCTTGCCGCAAATGCCCGCTGCGAAACTTCGATTTTCTTTGAGTCTCCGTATCGCCTGGTGAAGTCGCTCGCCGTCTGCTCGCAGCATTTTCCCCAGCGAATGGTCTGCGTGGCCCGCGAGCTTACCAAACAGTACGAGGAATACCGCCGCGGCCTTCCCCCAGAGCTGCTCGCGCATTACACGGCCCGTCCTCCCAAGGGCGAAATCGTATTCCTCGTTTGCGGAGCAGACTGAGCTCTTCCCGCGTGACCCGTTCCTTGCGGTGGCATGACGTAAACCGGGCGAGATCAATTCGTTCGCGAGTGAATCTCGGCTCGCTCTTGGCACGACAGTCGCTACTCTCATCACAGTGAGCGAGACTCGATCCCGACATTCCAGCCTCGGCTGCGATGCATTGGAAGGCGTTGCGGTCGATGCTGCCCTTGTTGCTGCATCGACAGGTGAGCCGCGCTCATTTCCTGCAAATGTCGGAATTCATGAACTCTTCGAGGCGCATGCAGTCCGGACTCCTGGTGCTATTGCGATCGAAGACCGCGGCCGGCAGATTGCGTATGACGACCTGAATGGCCAGGCCAACAGGCTCGCGCATCATCTGCGAGCACAAGGCGTCCTGCCGGGAGATTGCGTCGGCTTGTGCATGGAACGGTCTTTGGAATTTCTGATCGGAGTCCTCGCCATCCTCAAAGCGGGGGCTGCGTACCTCCCGCTCGATCCGGAGTACCCGCGCGCGCGCTTGCGGATGATGGTCGATGACGCCGACGCCCGCCTTACGCTTACCCGCGAGCCTTTCGCGCAATCGCTGCCCCCGAGCCTGACGGTGGTCGATTTCGATTGCGTCGATCTGGCTTGCGGCAACGCCGAGAATCCGCGCCTTCCGTCAAGCGGAGAGGATCTCGCTTACGTAATGTTTACTTCCGGCTCGACCGGAAAGCCCAAGGGCGTGGAAATCCTCCATCGTGGAATCAGCCGGCTGGTTATCAACTCCGATATTGTCGCGTTCGACTCGGCGGATGTAGTCGCCCATTGTTCCAATCTCTCCTTTGATGCTTCAACTTTTGAAATATGGGGGGCGCTGCTTAACGGCGCCCGCCTGGTCATCTTTACCAACGAAGAGTTGCTTTCGGTCGGAGCGCTTCACGATCTTTTCGCTCAGCGCCGCATCACCTCGCTCTTTCTCCCAACAGCGTTGTTTCATCAGATTGGCCGCCGCGCTCCAGGATGCTTTGGCGGCATTCATCACCTCACGGTCGGCGGCGAGGCGTTGGATCCGGATGTCGTTCGCGTGGTCCTCGGCGACGGCAATCCGCCTCTGGATATCATCAACGGTTACGGACCGACCGAGGCGACGACATTTGCTGTCTGCCATCATGTCGGCGCCGTCCCGGACGCTGCTACGAGCATTCCGATCGGGCATCCGATCTCAAACTCGACCGCATATGTCCTGGACGACGACCTCGGCCTCGTTCCCGTGGGATCCGTCGGCGAATTGCATCTTGGCGGCCCGGGCCTCGCTCGGGGCTACGCTGGCGCTTCCGATCTCACGGCGTGCAATTTCATCGAAACGCCGCTCGGGCGACTCTATAAGACGGGCGATCTCGCGCGCTGGCGCTCTGATGGTACGCTGGAATTTGTCGGACGCAAAGACCAGCAGCTAAAGCTGCGCGGATACCGTATTGAACCCGGGGAAATCGAGGCCGCCATACGGCAGGCAATGCCTGTCCATGAGTGCAAGGTTCTCGCCCGCGAGATTGTCCCGGGTGATCGCCAGTTGGTTGCGTACTTCACTCGCAACGGACGCACGCCATTCCCGCCGGATGTTTGCCGCGAATCACTCGCCCAGATTGTCCCCGAGTATATGATCCCGGCGGCCTTCGTCGAGGTGCCGGTATTTCCTCTCACGAAGAATGGCAAAATTGCCTTCGACGAATTGCCGCTTCCACAGGTTCACGAGGGCGTTGGTGTCGCTGGAGGCGCCGGGCCGCGCAACACGCTCGACGCTCAACTCATCGCGATTTGGGAAGAACTCATCCCGACAAGACCGATCGGCATCCGAGACAACTTTTTTGATCTGGGGGGGCATTCGCTCCTGGCTGTCAGGCTTCTCGCTCTCATCGAAGAGCGGCTCGGCGAACGTCTCTCCTTCGGCGATCTTTACGAGGGAGCGACGATCGAGGCGCTCACGGCTGTCCTGCTCGACCAGCAGCGCGCCGGCGCGTCCGTGACCCCTCTCATGGCGATCCATCCTTCGGGAACGAAGCAGCCGCTTTTCTTTTTCCATGGCGACTTCGCGGGCGGCGGTTTTTACTGCCGCAACCTCGCGCGCGAAATCGGAGCTGACCGCCCCTTTTATGCCGTCCATCCTCATGGCCTGGATGGGAATGAGCCGCCGCGCAATATCGAGGACATGGTCGCCTCGCGCCTCGCTGAGATTCGGAGCATTCAGCCTCACGGCCCCTATCACTTTGGCGGATATTGCAACGGCGCCCTGGCCGCTTTCGAGACGGCTTGCCAACTCTCCGCGGCTGGCGAAAAAGTAGCGACTCTCATACTCCTCGCGATCAATGGGCGCAACGTCCGCTATCGGCTGCTCCGGCAAATTTCGGCGCTCGTCGCCCGGTGGAGCGGAGCTTCCGATGAGGTGCGCCGCCGCCGCTCCACGCTTTGGCTCCATAAGGCGCGATTTGGCGAGTCGCTTTTTGCATACTACAAAGCTGCTGCCGCAAGAGTGCTGCGCGAGCCGTGGAAAGATGCTGTCAATCGCGTTGTTAGAAAGACCCGCCACGTTTTTCGCCATCGCGAATCAAACGTCGAGGTCCCGAGCGAGGATCGGAGTGCGCGCCACGCCCGCATCTATATGGATGCTGTGATGGACTATATTCCACCGCGTTTTCCAGGAAAAGGATTCGTGCTTTGGCCGGAGCAGGATCCCATTCCGCCTTGCGATGTGGTTGGGCCGGATTGCGGATGGGCTCGATTGTGTCGTGAAACTCAGATGACAATCATACCAGGCGATCATCATAGCTGCGTGGTTAGCAAGGAGTTTTATCCCGTCGTCGCCGCTCATATGCGGGCTGCGCTCGAAGCTGGAGACGCCATGGCTTTGGCACCACGAAGCCTCTAGGAACGTTATGAGTATCCTTGCACACCCCTGCGATTCGCCCGAAACGGCGGCAGCTTTAGATACCGCCTTCCGGGGCGATACGGCGGTCGGTGTGCCAGCGCCATGCTTCGAGGATGCGCCGGATGCGCCGATGCTTCGCGAAGGCGAAATTCACCTATGGCGCGGAGATCTCTCGTCTCTCGATTCGTCTCAGACCGGTTGCATGTCGCCCGGCGAACTCGGCCGTGCGCGCAAATTCCGTTTCGATCGGGACCGTAACCGATTTATCGCATCGCGCGGAATAGTGCGCGCCATCCTCGGCCGATACACGGCTCGAGAGCCTTGGGAAATAGAACTCGTTGCAGGCCCCTATGGGAAACCGTCGATCGTCGGGGAGGGCGCGCACGTGCGCTTTAATCTGAGTCACTCCGCGGACACTTTGCTTGTCGCGCTCACGCGCGATTGCGAAGTCGGGGTGGACGTCGAAGCGACCCGCGAAAACCTGCCGTTCGAGATGCTTGCAAAACATTATCTCGACCCCGGGGAAATCTGGCAATTGCGCATTGCGCCTCCGCATCGGCAGGCGCAACTGTTCTATAATTTCTGGACGGTTCTGGAGGCGCGGCTCAAAGCGCGGGGAAGGGGACTCGCCGCCGATTCCCTGCACCTCGATGAGACAGATTATTTCACGTCCATATTTTCTCCGGCCCCCGGCTATGCTGCCGCCGTGGCAATCGATCTCTCCACCTGCTCCGATTCGGCGCGCCGGCGTTCGGAATTCGTCATACAACACTATCAATGGCAGAACTAGGCACTGCTGGATATATGACATTGCGGGGAGATGAACCGCCGTCTTCTTGGCTGCCTTCCTCGCTGTCGTGCACTACAGATTGCGAGGGCAAAATGGCGCCGGGTCCGTGGTTGTTCGAATTCCGCGCGGGGCTTCGGTCGCTCCCTTATCTGGCTGATCACGGTTTTCACGATCTTGTGGTCATGCCCGGAGTTTTCTTCATCGAACTTGCGCGGCGCATTCACAGCGACCTGTTTGAGACGGCCGCTCTCACCCTCCATCGCATTGAATTCGACCGACCGGTGATTCTCACACAGGACGCCGCCTCCTTTATCGTCCGAGTCGATCGGCGCGAAAACGGTCGCATTGGTTATCAATTGCTTGAGGGGCCCGCGGCTGACCTGCTTGACGGCGCGTCTCAGAAACCGTGCGCGCAATTGGAAATCGCAACGGACTGGGAATCGAGTTTTAGCTCTCCCGATTTGCCTCAGTTTGATGGCAATGAGATCGTGGAGACGGCGATGCAATTCTACGGGAGTCTGCGCCGCAATGGAAACCAGTATGGCCCCGCTTTTCAAACCGTTTCAAGCGTCTCGCGAAATGGCTCCCACGCGCTCGGCCAGCTATCGGACGTGCTCGCCGGACGGGGAGCCATGTGCTCGCTGCCGGTGCTCGACGCCGCGCCGCAACTTCTTGCGTCCCTGGCTCTCGATCGGGGCCGGACCTTCATCCTGAAGTCTATCGAGCGCATCGTAATGGCCGGCGGCGCTGGACAGCCTTCACGCTGCGCTATCGCATACGTAAGCAGCCCCGACGAAGTCCGCGGCGCCGGTCTGGACGGTTCAGTGAGCTTCCTGGATGCCGATGGTAATTCGGTTTGTGTATTCGACGGCATCGCGCTCGCATTCATCGACCCCCCAGAGGCGGGCGAGTCGTCTGCGTCTGTTGAAACGCATCTCTGCATCGCGTCGACCTTCACGGCAGAGCCGCTCGAAGAATCGCTCACATTTTGGAGCCATCTTTTCCATCGGAAAGCACACATCGAGTTTGCTCCCTATAATCAGGTGTTCCAGCAGTTGCTCGATCCCGCCAGCCTGTTCGCTCGCAATCGCGATGGCGTCAATGTGATCATCCTAAGTCTCGATGATTGCATGAATGCAGGCAGTCGCGGATTGCGCGATGCCGATCCGACTCGAGTCGAGGCCTCGCTCGGCGCGCATTCACGGACGGTTCTCCCGAATGGCATCGAAGTGGCTTCTCTCAATCCCTACGAAACGGATTATGTCTATCGGGAGATATTTGAGGATCAAACCTATTTCCGCAACGGCATCGAACTTCCCGATGGCGCCACTGTTATCGATGTCGGAGCCAACATCGGGCTTTTTTCGCTTTTTGTCCTGAGCCAATGCAGAGATGCGTCGATCTATTCTTACGAGCCGTCGCCACGCGTATTCGATCTCCTTAAGGCCAACTGCGCCGCCTACGGCAATCCCGGCCGCGTCCACGCGTTTAGTTGCGGCGTCGCCTCAGGGAAGGGCCGCGCACGGCTTGCTTTCTACGCAAACTCTTCGGTCTTCTCGAGCTTTCATCCGGACATCGAACAGGACCGCGCTGCCATCGACGCCATCGTTCGTAACGTCCTGCAAAACGAACTTTCAAGCAAGGAAGTGCCAGAGGCGGATGTCCAGCATCTCACCGCCGATCGCCTTGCGTCGGAGACGATTGACTGTCCCCTCACGTCGATCTCCGAGATTATTCGGGAAAATGGGATCGAACGAATTGATCTGCTTAAAATCGATGCGGAGAGAAGTGAGATCGAGATCCTTCGCGGCATCGAAGTGGAGCATTGGCCCCTCATCGAACAGATCGTGATGGAAGTGCACGACCGCTCCGGCTCGGATTTGGAGTTCGTTACGGAAACGTTGACGCGCCGCGGCTTCCATTGCGCCGTCGTTGAGGAGACGCTTCTGAAAGACTCGGGGCTGTTTAATATCTATGCCAGGCGCGAATCGACGGGTGAGAGATCCAGCGCGGCGAGGCAGGAGCGTTGGATCGGTGAGTTTTGCAATACGCTGGATACATTTGTTAACTCCTCTTCCACTTCGCTGATTCTGGCCATCGCCCCGCGCCGGTTGTCTCCTGTCGGCAGTTGTCTCGATGAAGCTGAGAAGACGATCCTCGCGAGGACGGCGAGGCATCCTCAGATCCGGGTCCTCGGATCCGCCGAAATCGCATCGCACTATCCGGTGCGCGAGTTTCACGATCCGCACAGCAATCAGATCGGGCACATGCCATTCACACCCGAAGGATACATTGCAGTCGGGACGGCCCTGTATCGCGTAATTTTCAGGGTTGGTGCGCCTCTCGTAAAGGTCATCGCTCTCGACTGCGATAACACTCTTTGGCAAGGCCAATGCGGCGAAGACGGTCCTGAAGGTGTTCAAATCACAATGCCGTTCCGCCGTCTGCAGGAATTCATGGTCGCGCAGCGAGACTCCGGTGTCCTCATTGCGTTGTGCAGCAAGAACGTTGAAGCAGACGCGTTGGCGGTTTTCGAGCTTCGATCGGAGATGGTTCTGCGCAAGCAACATTTGGCAGCGTGGCAAATCAGTTGGAAATCCAAGCCGGAAGCGCTCCGCGCGCTGGCTGCTCAGCTCAACTTGGGCCTCGATAGCTTTGTCTTCATTGATGACAACCCGCTTGAATGTGCGGCGGTTGCGTCGGAGTGTCCGGATGTAGTTGTTTTGCAGCTTCCGCCGGACTGCGAACAAATCCCGGAATTTCTCGAACGCGCTTGGATACTCGACCACGCACCAGCCACTCGGGAGGATGGTGCGCGGAACGAGTGGTATCTAGCAAACTCGGAGCGCGAGCAATTCCTCGCTGCCGCTCCGACGCTGCGAGAGTTTTTAGACGCTCTCGAACTTCGGATCGATGTGGCCGAGGCGACCGATGAGCAACTCGGCCGCGTCGCTCAACTAACGGCAAGAACCAACCAGTTCAATTTCACGTCGATCCGTCGTTCGGAAGAGCAAGTTCGCGAGTTCCTACGGCTGGGTGGCGCCTGCCTGGTTGCGTCGGTGCGCGATCGGTTCGGCGATTATGGCTTGGTGGGCGCGATCCTCTACACGTCTGGCAACGGCCGATTTATCATCGATACATTCCTTCTGAGTTGCCGCGCGCTGGGGAAGGGTGTCGAGCATCGGATGCTTGCGGATTTGGCCGCCCGCGCTTTGAAAGATGGGAATGCCATCGTGGAAATGCGTTACAACCGGACTGACCGGAATGAACCGGCGCGTTTATTTTTTGAGCAGTTCGGCTCTCATGTGGGTGGCGACTTTGAAACGGTTGAGCTCCCTGCGCAATCGCTTGCTGAGTTGCGCTTTGCGCCTGCTGGTGCAACGCAGGAACGGGCGCCTGATCCGAAGCGGGATGGGAGTAAGGGGGTCCGATTCGACAGATCAAACCTATCCCGTGCGATGCAGCGGCTTGGCGGCGACCTTGCCAGCGTCGATGGCATCGCCCAGGCGATGCACTCCGCGCGGTTCCAAACGGCGTGCGGGCGTCCGGAAGAGCCGATTGCTCCCGGAGGCCGGAGCCCTCTCGTGCAATCCCTTCTCGCCATCTGGAAGAACGCGCTCCACAGGACAGACATCGGGGTGCATGATAATTTCTTCGATGTCGGGGGCACCTCGCTCAAGGCAGTGGTTGTCGTCGCGATGATTCGCAGGGAATTGAAACGCGGTGTCTCGCTTGTCACGCTATTCGAGTGCCCGACGATCGAGCTTCTGGCAGCACGGCTCGACGATTCATCGACCGCCTCTGTGCGCGCGGCTTCGGCTGCTGAAACTGTCAAATCACGTGGTCAGCGCCGCCGGGAAAACCTTGGATCACGAAGGGTGCGCACGACATGACCTTTTCCACGATTGGCGTTGTTGGCGCCGGCAATATTGGGACGGGGGTCATCACCGATTTGGTCCTCCACGGCATCCACGCCGTGGTTGTGGACGTCTCGGAAGGTGCATTGACAAAGGCGCGGACGGAAGTCCTCAAAAACATCCGCTTTGCTCCGCTCTATTCGAAGGCCCTGCCGCAAGTCTCGCAAGCTGAGGCTTTGGCGCGGATGACTTTCAGCCAAAACCTGCAGGACCTGGCTCCGTGCGAATTGATCATCGAAAACGTGCCGGAAAAGTGGGAAATCAAGCAGCCGTTGTATGGGAAGCTCGATGCGATTCTCCCGTCGGGTGTCTGCTTTGGAGCGAATACGTCCTGTCTGTCAATCACTCGCATCGCGGCCGCGACCGGGCGTCCGTCCCAAGTCATTGGGCTGCACGTAATGAACCCGGTTCACCTAAAGCCAACGGTCGAGGTGATAAGGGGCTACCATACATCCGACGAAACGCTCGCAAAACTCGAGTCGCTTTTCGGCCAGTTGCGAAAGCAAGCGATCGTCGTCGAGGATCTCCCCGGGTTCGTGTCGAATCGCGTTTCGCACGTCTTCATGAACGAGGCGGCGTTCGTGTTGCAGGATCAAGTTTCCACGGCGGATAACATCGACCGGATATTCAAACAATGTTTCGGACACAAAATGGGGCCGCTGGAAACAGCCGACCTGATCGGGCTCGACACCGTCGCGAACTCTCTCGACGTGCTCTTCGAGAGCTTCCACGATCCGAAATATCGCTGCTGTCCGCTCCTGAGGAAACTCGTCGAAGCGGGACACCTTGGCAGAAAGACCGGACGGGGATTTCACACCTATCCTCAAGGCTGATCGCCCATCGCATTCATTAATATGAGCACCACGGAAAAAATACGCGCATTCATTCTCTCATCCATTCATATTCCGGACCTGGCGGACGACGACAATCTCTTCGAGAGTGGAATCGTTAACTCGCTCTTTGCGGTCGAGATGATGACGTTCCTCGAAAAGACGTTTTCCATCGAGGTGGCTCCAGAGGACCTGGATATGGCAAACTTTCACTCCATTCACGCTGCCGCTGAGTTCGTTCTCCGCAAGCAGAGCCTGGCGGCGGGTACCGTCCAGTAAATCCCGTGGTTAGTTTCATTACGATAGAGCAGCAAAGCCGCCAGCAGGAATTCCGAGAGTTCGTGTCGCGGCATGTTGCCCCCTTTGTGGCTGATTGGGATCGCGACGGGCGGATCCCGGAAGCCGCCGTGGCCAGGCTGGCGGAGGCTGGCTATCTCGGGAGCAACCTTCCAGTCAACTTCGGCGGCCAGGGGTGGGAGACGGTAACTTTCGGTCTTCTCCATGAGGCCTTCGGCCGATGGTGTCCTGCCCTGGCGGATCTGCTCACGGTTCAGGCAATGGTCTCGATGACCATTTTAAGGTGGGGCACGGATACGCAAAAATCTGAGTGGCTTCCTCGCCTAGCCTGTGGAGGGACCATTGGAGCTTTCTGTCTGACCGAGCCTGGCGGGGGAAGCGATCTTCAGGCGCTCGAAACAAAGTTCACCGCATCGGAAGGCGGCGACTGGCGGTTGGACGGCCAAAAGACTTGGATTTCGTACGGACAAACGGCGGGTCTATTGCTTGTCATAGGCCGCGCCGGAACCCTGCCTCTAGCCTGTTTGATTTCCAGCGATGCAGCCGGCGTCTCGGTCGAACGGATTTCTGGAATGCTCGGTTTCCGCGCGGCCGGCCTGGCGCGCATCTCGTTCTCCAATGTGCATGTTCCCACCGCCAATGTCCTGGGCAAGCCCGGCGCAGCATTGAGTTTCATCGCTCCGATCGGTCTGCAATACGGGCGGATCAGCACGGCTTGCTCGGCGCTCGGTTTGCTGCGTGGATGTTTCGAGGAGGCGGGCGCCCGTGCTGCCAGCCGCAAGGTTGGCGCCGGAGTCGTCGGCGACTTCGGCGCGATTCGGTCGATGATCGCGCGCATGGGCGCGGACCTGAGCGCAGCAGCCCTTCTATGCTTTGCGGCGTGTCGCGCGGTCGATGACCGTCTGCCGGAAGCCTTCACGCAAGCGCTTATTGCCAAATACTTCGCCTCGCGAGCAGCCGTCCGTGCCGCAGCGGATGCCGTTCAGATCTGGGGAGCCGAGGGATGCCACGAAGCCGCTCCTGTCTCGCGCTTTTACCGCGACGCCAAGGTTCTTGAAATTATCGAAGGAACCACGCAGATTCACGAAGAGCTTCTCGGGCGTTCTTTCATCGATTCCGCTTCGATCCCCCGAAGCAACATTCAGCCCTCGGATACTTGACCTTCTGCGCATGGAAGAGACACAAGCCATTGCAAAGGACGAATCCGACTCGGGACGGATCGCGCGGTTCAATCGGACGCGCTGCCCATTCGACGATCAAACCACGCTGCATGCTCTGTTTGAAACGCAGGTATTGCGCGATAGCTCAGCCGTAGCGCTTATCTGCGATCACGACAAGACATTCGGCCTGTCGACGCTCACGTACGGGCAATTGAATTCGAAGGCCAACCAGCTTGCGCACTCCTTGCGCGCGGCAGGCGCTGGTCCTGGAGAAATCGTCGGCTTGATCGTGGAGCGTTCGCTCGCCATGATGATCGGCCTCCTCGGCATACTCAAGGCGGGGGCTGCCTACCTTCCCATTGCGCCGGACAATCCGCCCGCTCGGATCGGTTATCTATTGAACGATGCGGGTATTCGCATCCTCCTGGGTCAAAGGAAACCGATGGACTCGGTGGAATCCGACGGAATTCGGATCGATCTCGAGAACCCGGATTCCTATGGCGGTTCGGACGAGAATCCTTCCAATCTTAACCAGCCCGGTGATTTGGCGTATGTGATTTACACCTCCGGATCGACGGGTCGCCCCAAGGGCGTAATGATCGAACATCGCTCGGTTGTGAATCGGTTGCAATGGATGCAAAGCGCATACCCTATTGCCAGCGGTGACGTTCTGCTTCAGAAGACACCGTACTATTTCGATGTGTCGGTTTGGGAGCTTTTCTGGTGGGCGATCACAGGCGCGAGCCTTGCCATCCTTCGACCGGGAGGTGAGAAAATCCCGATGATTTTGATCGATGCGATTCGACGTCATCGAGTTACGGCAGTCCATTTCGTCCCCTCGATGCTCAATGCGTTCTTCGAGTATCTCGACGGCCGGGACGCCGCCACGCTGGTTGGGCTGGCGTCGCTCCGTCACGTTTTCGCGAGCGGTGAGGCTTTGTCGCCCGCGCTTGTGCGCAAGTTTAACAGACTATTCATTCACGCCCCGGCTGCCAGGTTGACTAATCTTTACGGCCCCACTGAGGCGACGGTGGACGTAACCTTCTTTGACTGTCCAAACGATGGTTGCTTCGACCGAATTCCCATAGGGCGTCCCATCCATAATACGCGCCTATATGTTATTGCAAACGGCGAGGCGGCGCCGATCGGCGAAGCGGGCGAGCTTTGCATTGCGGGAGTCGGCCTCGCGCGAGGTTACCTCCATAATGCTTTGCTCACCGCAGAGAAATTTACCGATAATCCGCTGTGTCCAGGCGAGCGCATTTACCGGACGGGAGATATCGCCCGCTGGCTGCCAGATGGAAACGTTGAATATCTAGGGCGCGAAGATGACCAGGTGAAGATACGCGGCATCCGGATCGAGCTGGGTGAAATTGAAAATTCCATTCGCGAATTTGCGGGCGTGACCGATTGCGTCGTCACCGTAAGACGTTACTCCGAAAGCGTCATCCTCATTGTCGCTTACATCGTCTCTTCTGTGGAAATGAATTGGGCGCTCCTAAAGGACCACCTGAAAAGGACTTTGCCCGAGTACATGGCGCCTACTCATTTCGTTCAGATGGGCGAATTGCCCCTGACTCCGACAGGCAAGGCAGACCGGAAGGCGCTGCCGGAACCGGATATACTAAACAAGCGGGGCGCTGCAGCGAACGCGGAAAGGAGGGTGGCCTGAATGGACGACGGCTTGGACATCGCAATAGTCGGTCTCTCCTGCCGTTTTCCAGGCGCTCGGAATCCGGCGGAATTTTGGCGGAACTTATCGAGTGGGATCGAATCGATCACATCGCTCTCCGATGAGGAAATATTGCGATCGGGCGTGTCCCAAGCACACCTGGCGTCGGCTCATTACGTGAAGGCGGCGCCGGTTCTCGACGACCCTGGCGCATTCGACGCCGCGTTCTTTGGATTCACGCCAAGCGAGGCCCGAATTATGGATCCGCAGCATCGGATACTGCTGGAACTCGCATTCGAGGCTCTCGAGGATGCGGGTTGCGATCCTGCGCGGTTCCCGGGACGCACGGGTGTCTTCGCTGGCGCGGCGATGAATACCTACTTCATGCACGCGGGGTTGGAGCGAAACTTTGCCGGCGATTACATCCCGACGCTGATCTATAACGACAAGGACTTCCTCAGCACTCGCATCTCTTACAAGCTGAATCTTAAAGGCCCAAGTATGACCGTGCAGACGGCTTGCTCCACCTCACTCGTCGCAGTGCATCTCGCCCGCCAAAGTTTGTTATGCGAGGAGATCGACCTCGCCGTCGTGGGCGCAGTGTCGGTGCGCGTCCCGCATCGTGCCGGGTATCTCGCGGATGCCGGCGGAGTCGTATCGCCGGACGGTCATGTCCGCGCCTTCGATTGCGATGCAAACGGCACGGTCTTTGGAAGCGGCGGGGGCGTGGTCGTGTTGAAGCGCCTCCGCGACGCCGTGGCCAGTCGAGACGCCATATACGCGGTGATCAAAGGTTCGGCTGTTAACAACGACGGCTCCGCAAAAGCCGGCTACACAGCCCCGAGTGTGGACAGCCAGGCGGATGCCGTCGTTGAAGCGCTCGCCAATGCGGATGTCGAAGCGGATAGTTTGAGTTACATCGAAGCGCACGGTTCTGGCACGCCAGTGGGCGATCCGATCGAAATTCGGGCGCTCTCGAAGGCGTTTCGCGCTTCGACGCAGCGCTCGGCGTTCTGCGCCATCGGCTCCGTGAAAACCAACGTAGGGCACCTCGATGCCGCGGCAGGGATGGCTGGTTTGATTAAGACTGCCCTTGCATTGAAACACCGGCAGATTCCAGCAAGCCTCAACTTTTCGCGTCCAAACACGGAGATCGATTTTCCCTCTACACCGTTTTACGTCAACACGCAGCTTGCCCCATGGACTTCGACCGGCCCCCGCCGCGCTGGAGTAATGGCCACGGGCATGGGTGGAACGAATGCCCACCTTGTACTGGAGGAGGCGCCGCCGATTCCGGTGGCGCCAGCCGCGCAGGGGCCACAACTGTTTGTACTTTCAGCGCGCACTGACGATGCTCTAGATGCGACTGCAAGGCAGTTGAGTCAGTACCTGGACGCTGATCCATCCACGGAATTGCGCGATGCTGCGTTCACCTTGCAGACTGGCCGGCGCGCCATGTTGCATCGCCGCTTTGTCGTCGGCTCGGATTCTGCCTCGCTTGTTTCCGGCCTCCTTGCAAAGCCCAAGCGCCAGTCCGTGGGTTGCGTTGGCGACGGCGCACGGCGTCCGGTCGTCCTCTTACTGTCCGGCGTCGGAGATCAATACCTAGGGATGGGGCGCGAGCTTAACCCCGAATTTCCCGCTTTCCGTGAAGCACTGGATCGTTGCGCGGAAATCCTCCGTCCGCATCTTGAAATCGACATCCGGGACGTGCTCTATCCCAAGACGCGCGATTGGAAGCAGTCGCCTCGGGACCGGGGGATCGACCTGAAGAAGATGCTCGGCGGCAATGCGCAAGCGCTGGAGGACGACGACACGCGCCGCTTAAACGATGTGCTATTTCTGCAGCCTGTCCTGTTTAGTGTCGAATATGCTTTGGCGTCTCTATGGAGCGATTTGGGAGTCGTGCCGCAGGCCATCGTCGGTCATAGCATGGGGGAATACGTCGCGGCGTGCCTTTCCGGGGTGTTCTCGCTTGAAGATGCGCTGTGTCTTATCGTGCGGAGGACGCAGTTGGCCGCCTCCCTTCCGCCTGCCTCGATGCTTGCGGTTCCTCTCTCCGAAGCTGAAACTCAAGCACTGCTTCCGGCGCCCCTGTC